>JAFLBE010000001.1 GCA_017303995.1 Bacteroidota bacterium
CATGTGTGTGGGTGAATTAAAACGAACCTGGAAAAATTATTATAAACCTAAAAACAAAAAACCACTTCAGTTAATTGGTTAATCTAAATTTCACTAAAATTAGTCAACCAAATTCAGGACAAGACAGAGACGGGTCTGAGACCCGTCTCTACGAATTTCCCCTGCATATCCTGAGACGCGATGAATCGCGTGTCTACGAAAACCTGAATTCCCAACAAATCAATATCCCCCCGGCATTAACCAAAATAATTTCCCACCGCTCTGTGACCTCTGTGTTTCCTTCGTGCACTCTGTGGTAAAACGCATTTCCCGCCGTGAATTAACCAGAAAAAAATTGTATTTTCCCTCCGCTCCGAATTCTCTCATCAGACCCGTGCTTTAGCTTGGGTGTGATAAACTCTGTTTCCTCTGTGTTTAACGTATTTGAATTAAAAGGAATCCTCCATGAAAACACTCCTTACTCTCCTTGCCTTTCTCCTTGTTTCTCTTCCTTTGTCAGCGCAATTTGTTTCTGTGAAAGGAAAAAATTACATCGATCCCGACGGAAAAGTACTTTTTCTCAGAGGAACCAACCTCGGGAACTGGCTTGTGCCTGAAGGGTACATGTTCAAATTCAAAAAGACGGGTTCACCTTCCCAAATCAACCAGGTTCTGACCGAGCTGATCGGACCTGAAGAAACTGATAAATTCTGGACCGAATATTACAAAGTTTACACCACTGAAGGTGATATTCAGCAAATCAAAAAGCTGGGATTCAACCACATCCGCGTTCCGTTCAATTTCCGGCTGGTGATGAATGAAACCGGATCGAAAGCAATCAAGCCGGATTTTTTCCCAATGATGGATAAACTGCTGACCTGGTGCGAAAAAGCCGGGATTTATGTGGTGTTTGATATGCACTGTGCACCGGGCGGACAAACTGGCGACAATATTGATGACAGTTTTGGTTTCCCCTGGCTGTTTGATTCACCTGATATGCAGGATCGTGCCATTCTCATCTGGACGGAATTTGCCAAACGGTATCAGGATCGCACCATCGTCATCGGTTACGATCTGCTGAACGAACCGATCGCCCATTATTTCAATGCAGATACCCTGAATCCAAAACTGGAACCGTTGTACAAAAGAATGACGGCTGCCGTAAGGGAATTCGACAAAAACCATCTCATTTTTCTTGGCGGTGCACAATGGGACAGCAACTTTAAACCCTTCGGTAAACCTTTCGATGACAAACTGGTGTACACCTTCCACAAATACTGGACAGCTCCTGATGTGTCTGTAATTCAGGATTATCTTGATTTTAGTGAAAAGTATCAGGTTCCGCTCTGGATGGGGGAATCAGGAGAAAATAAGAACGAGTGGATTGCCACGTTTACCCAAACTCTGGAAACAAACAACGTGAGCTGGTGTTACTGGCCGTATAAAAAAATGGATGCTGAATCATCGCCGATGACCTTCAAAAAACCAGCGGACTGGGATTTGATCGTCAACTTTGCAGAATCTGACCGGTCGACCTTTGAGAATATCCGCAAAAACCGTCCTGATCAGAAAAAAGTCAGAGAAATCCTGAAAGAACTGCTCGAAAACTGCAAAGCAGAAAATGCCACCGTGAATCAGGGCTATGTGAAAGCTTTGGGACTGAAATACCAGTGACAAGGGACGAGGGACGAGGGACGGAAAATTGGAAATTAAAGACTTGAAATTTAAGTTGATTTTTAATGTGAATAAAATTCCCCTCCTTTTTTAAAGGAGGGGTGGCGAAGCCGGGGTGGTTTGGCTGTTTTTTCAATACCCAAAGAAAACCACCCCATCAGTTTTGCAACTGATTTCCCCTCCTTTGAAAAAGGAGGGGAGGTTAAATTCAAAAATCGAACCCTGCCCAATAGTGTTACAAAAGGCGCCAATTCTGCATTCTCCCTCCGGATTCTTCAAAAATGTCGTAAATTTGCATTCCTTTTTAATGGGAATGCGGGAAAAACAAAACCACCCCATCTATTTGGCGGAGCCTGAAATTTCTTTAGGATCCTTCGATACATCCGTCAAAAGACGGATACTCAGGATGACAGGGATATTAATTCCAATCCTTCCATATTCAATTTTATAAAAATCAGACAAGGACTTAGCAGTGGCAGATCAGCAAATTATTTTCTCAATGGTTGGGGTTTCGAAGGTTTACAAACCCAACAAGACCGTTCTCAACAACATTTATCTTTCCTTTTACTACGGCGCCAAAATTGGCGTTCTCGGGTTAAACGGTGCGGGTAAATCAAGCCTTCTCAAACTGATTGCCGGTGTGGATAAAGATTACATAGGTGAAATCACTTCAAACAAGGGCATCACTTTTGGTTATCTTTCACAGGAACCTGAACTGGATAACTCCAAAACCGTCCGTCAGATTGTGGAAGAAGGCGTTGCGGAAATCGTTGCCGTTCTGAAAGAGTATGAAGAAGTCAACGCCAAATTTGCTGAGCCCGATGCCGACTTTGATAAACTGGTTGACCGTCAGGCGGTTCTCCAGGAAAAAATTGATCACCTTGATGCGTGGGATCTCGACAGCAAACTGGAACAAGCGATGGATGCACTTCGCTGTCCGGATGGCGATGTGTCAGTCGCTGTTCTTTCGGGTGGTGAACGCCGCCGGGTTGCTTTGTGCCGCCTGCTCCTTCAGCAGCCGGATGTGCTTTTACTCGATGAGCCGACCAACCACCTTGACGCAGAATCAGTTGCCTGGCTTGAAATGCACCTGGCTCAATATCCAGGAACGGTTCTGGCTGTAACCCACGATAGGTATTTTCTGGATAATGTTGCCGGCTGGATTCTGGAACTGGATCGCGGCGAAGGAATCCCTTTTAAAGGAAATTACACCTCCTGGCTTGAGCAAAAATCGGCCCGTTTGGCTGTTGAAGAAAAGCAGGAATCGAAACGTCAGCGGGTGCTGAAACAGGAATTGGAATGGGTGAGAATGAATCCGAAAGGCCGTCATGCGAAAAGCAAAGCCCGGATTGCTTCCTATGAAAAAATGGTGACCGAACAAGGTGCCAAACGTGAAGATGAACTTGAAATTTTCATTCCTGCCGGACCCCGGTTGGGTGATGTGGTGATTGAAGCCAATAAAGTAGCCAAAGCTTTCGGTGAAAATGTTCTTTATGAAGATCTCACGTTTTCACTTCCTCCGGGCGGTATTATCGGAATCATCGGACCCAACGGCGCCGGTAAAACGACCTTGTTCAGAATGGTAACCGGAACTCAAACGCCGGATTCAGGAACGTTCAGAATTGGTGAAACCGTAAAATTGGCCTACGTTGATCAGGGACGTCCGCTCGATCCGGATAAAACCATCTGGGAAGAAATTTCAGACGGCAGGGAAGTGCTGCAACTCGGACTCAGGGAAGTAAATTCACGGGCGTACGTTTCCCGGTTTAACTTCAGCGGAACCGATCAGCAGAAAAAAGTCGGCGTTCTTTCAGGCGGAGAGAGAAACCGTGTCCACCTGGCAAAAGTGCTGAAATCTGGTGCAAACGTACTTCTTCTCGATGAGCCGACGAATGATCTTGACGTGAATACGTTACGTGCACTTGAAGATGCGCTGATGAATTTCGCCGGATGTGCCGTGGTGATTTCACACGACAGGTGGTTTCTTGACCGGATTTGTACGCACATTCTCGCTTTTGAAGGGGATAGCAGTGTGATCTGGTTTGACGGAAACTATTCAGAATATGAAGCCAACCGCAAACAACGTCTTGGCATCGCTGCCGATCAGCCTCACCGGATTAAATACAAGAAACTACACAGGGAATAATAGCTTTTAGCTTTAAGCTGTTAGCTGTTAGCTTTAAGCTGTTAGCTTTTAGGTGATTTCAAATTAAATTCCCCTCCTTTTTTAAAGGAGGGGTGGCGAAGCCGGGGTGGTTTCTGCCTTCTGGCACCAGAGGTGCGAAATAGTGGTAGAAAAAGATACAGTTACCAGACAACCGCACCAGCGGTGCGGAATGTGATTTGTTTTGTGCCAGAACCAATGGAAAATTGGGTTAAAACCCAAATCATTTACAAAATCCAATTATCCGTCAGCTAAAGCAGACGGCAATTTAAAACAATTGATTCCACATTATATTATGGTATTTATTGCCGTCTGCTTTTCCGTCGAAAGCCGGATTGTAAAAGTTGACGGTATCTAATTCAAGAAGTAGATTTCGTCCGGGCAATAAAACAATAAGAACCACAAATTCTTTTCGGACGACACGAAGAACATTCAAATCGAAGCAGTTTCGCCCGGCACTTCCCCGAAGTACCGGGGCACGGCGTTCTTCGATACAATCCCGAAAGCGTTCGGGATCACTCAGAATGACACGCTCAGTGACCATATTTCCAGTTTCAATCAGGTTTGTGGCAGGGCGTGTGGGATGGGTGCTGTACGTTTCCCCGGGTTGACACCCGGGGCTACAATCATATCACCGCGATGGGGTTTAAAAAACCCAATTCGAAATTAATTAACCATCCCGAAAGCCCGTCAAAGGCCGGTTTTAAAACGTTCGGGGCAGGCTCTCTCCGTCAGCCGACGGATTGTAAATCCCGATTTTATCGGGAGAGGGGAATTTTCCCTTAAACCTCACGCCTTATGCCTTAAGCCTGCATTGATCATTACCCCAGCACATTCCTCAGCCACACCTTGTCTTTGGGAACATAGGCAACGTTATCTTTATTTCCGTTTTCATGAAAAATGGTCATTCCGGTTCCATGCAGGGAATTCAATGAATTGCCGAAACGGACTGCACTTTCTTTCCGGTTGGTGGTGAGATAAATGGCTTCAGAATCCCGGTCTTTTACCTGCCAGAATCCTTCTGTAAATGAAATATCGATGTGTTTCATAGCTTTTCCCTTTTTATAAAGTCCTGAAACAAAGATCATTGCTTTTCCTCCAACCCTAAATCCCATGAAAATGGGGGTCACCCAATCATGTGATGAAGAACATACCCCACCCCCATATTCATGGGGTAACCTCTTTTTCTCGTTTTCCTGAACTTTGTGGTCAGAAAAGGAGAATCCCCAATGAAATCAATTCTTTCAACTTTATTTATTTTACTTTTACTCAATCTGGCACCGAAATCCGGATTTGCACAGCTTTCAGGAAGTTACACAATCGATCCATCAGGAAGTGGTAATTTCCTCTCGGTTTCAGAAGCTTTTGCTGCCGTTCAGTCCGCAGGAATTTCCGGACCGGTTATCCTGAGCGTCGTTCCCGGTACCTACACTGTTCATGATTCCCTTTATAATGTCCCGGGTCTATCAGCCGTCAATTCACTGACACTTACGTCAGCAACCGGAAATCCTGCCGATGTGGTTTTCTCATACACCGCCACCAGCTTTAAAAACAATTTCATCCTTCGCCTGAGACGTGTTAACGGTGTCAAAATTGAAGGAATTCACTTTCAGGCACAAAACAGTACTTACCAAAGGGCAATTGAAATTGCGGATTCCACCACAAACTATACGCTTCAGGGAAACAAGTTTGAAGGTACAGTACTTACGAATGGTTTTGATAACGGCATTTTGGTTTTCGTCAGCGGAATCCACACACATTCAGGTCTGATCCAGAATAATCATTTTATAAACGGTGGTCAGGCTGTTAAAATCTCAGGATGGTCAACGGTTCCGGGATCTTCAGTCCTGAATAATACGGTAACCGGATCTTATTACGGATTCAGTTTATTCACCATACAAAATCTGATTGTTTCAGGAAATACAATTTCTACCGGAATTGTGGGGATTGATATTGAAAACAGTACCGGCACTCTCGTGGTATCAGAAAACGCAATTACCATCAACAGTCAGAATGCATCGGGAACCAATTGCTACGGACTCATCATCAATAATTTTTCGGGTGCAACTACCGGGAATTTTGTAACTAACAACACCGCAGAAATTCTGCCGACGACAACCAACGGATATTGTTTTTCACTGACGAATTCTTCCTGGCAAACGATTGCCTTTAACACCCTGCTGAGTCAAGCCGGGGGTGGTGCTGCCCTTTATCTTACCGGCAGCCATCATACCGTTTTAAATAATATCGGCGTTGCAGGTTCCGGATATTATGCGTATTACGTCAGTTACTCTTCAACCGTCCCTGTTGATCAGTCGGACTATAACAACTGGATTTCACCCGGCGGTATCGGCTTTTACTGGCAGAATCAGTCGGTGGCCACGCTTGCCGGTTTCAAGTCGAAATCCGGACATGATTTTCATTCACTTTCAGTTAACCCCGTCTTAACCGCCATGGAAAGCCATCTGAATTTATTGGACGGGCGTGCAGTTCCTGTTGCCGGAATCACCACCGACAAGCGGGGAATCACCCGTGACGGATCTAAACCCGATCCGGGCGCCTTAGAATTTACCGGCAGCCGGACGCCTTATCCCGGCGGATCTTATGTGGTGGGCTCAGGCGGCGTCTTTGCAACCCCTCAGGCGGCTGCAGATTCTTTGATGAAAAATGGAATATCGGATGCCGTCTGGCTGGAAATTGAACCCGGAACCTACAACGGACAACTTGTTCTTGCCGGAACCATTCCCGGTGCATCCCCCGATAAAAAAGTGATTTTTACCAGAACGCCGTCAGATACCTCAGAAGTAAAGCTAACCTGGACGGCCACGGGTTCAGCCGATAATTATCTGGTTAAACTTACCGGATCAGATTTTCTGACTTTCGATCATTTGACTTTAGAGACCCTGAATGCGTCTTATTCCCGGGTTTTCCTGCTCAGTCAGGCCAATGATTCGCTTGAAATTTCCCATTGCCGGTTTCTTGCGCCTGCTGGCGGATCAGAAGATGCCAATACAAGTCTGATTTACCAGAACTCAGCTCATGAGCAGCAAGCCCTCAGGATTTTAAATAACCATCTGACCGGTGGATCATGCGGTATCAACCTGTCACTGAAAATTTCACAACTGAAAACCACCCCGGGATACCTGATTTTTGGGAACACTGTTTCCGCATCAAGAACCGGTATTCAGGTTTGGTACACCACCAATTTAACCATCTTGAAAAATACGGTTACTCCCGGTGGTACTGGAATTCTGGTCAACACCTCGGATGGATTAACAACCGTTGATGCCAACCGGATTACCATGACCAACCCGGTTTCATATGCCAAAGGTATTTCAGTTCAGTATCTCACCGGATCTGCCACTTTTATTTCAAACAATCTGGTTTCAGGCACTTCTCTGACTCAGCCCGCAACAGGACTATATCTTTCAACCTCTGATCATATTACTGTGGCTTATAACTCGATCTGGATGGAAGGGGTTTCGCCGGTCAATGGCGGTTCAGAGTGTATTTACCTGAACGGCGGTTCTGACCAGAAGTTTTATAACAATATTGCTTTCAATATGGTTGGTGGCTATGTCCTTAATTTTGCTGAATATAACAGTCCGACAGTTGTGGCAGGATCTGATTACAATAATTTTGGCGGAAATGGAGCCTACCTGTTTGCAGTTTCGGGCAAGGTTTTCCAAACGGTTTACCAGGTGAAACAGCAAACTACCCGTGAAGCCCATTCCCTGACTGTTTTTCCGGCATTTAAAAATATGGTATCGACTCTGGCCCATCTGGATGGAAAGGGCAGTCCGGTTGCCGGCGTTTCTACAGATTTTTATGGAATACCAAGAGATCCGTCACATCCGGATATCGGTGCTGTAGAATTTACTGCAGAGAAACAACCCTGGCCGGCAGGAACTTATCCAGTTGGAAGCGGTGAAGTTTTCGTTTCGCCAAAAGCTGCAGTTGACTCCCTGATGGAAAGAGGAATTTCAGGTGCGGTCACCTTAGAAATCAAACCGGGAATTTATAACGAACAACTCACTCTCCCCGGCAACATTCCGGGTGCCTCTGCCGGGAGTCCGGTTACCTTTACCCGCACCCCATCCGATACCAGTGAGGTGAAGCTGACCTGGACGGCTGCAGGTTCTGCCGATAATTTTCTGGTGAAACTGAACGGAGCTGACTTTTACCGGTTTGATCATCTGACTTTCGAAACCTCGGGTTCTTCCTACACCCGGATTTTCCATCTGACCTTTTCTTCAGATTCACTTGAAATAACCCGGTGTAAATTTATCTCACCAGTTACCCTTTCGGAAAATGCCAATACAACCCAGATTTACTGGAACAGTATGGTGGCAGTACAATCCATGAAAATTGATTTCAATCAGTTTACAGGCGGGTCGGTAGCTCTGAATGTGTGGGCTGCAGTCAATTCATCCAAAACCGTACACGGTATTTCAGTCACCGGTAATACTTTTTCAGGACAAAGTACAGCCATGTACATTGATGGCTTTACCAACACCCGAATTCATGCAAACCTGATTACTTCCGCCAATATGGGAATGAGTGTTCAGCACACTGACGGAGCCCTGGATATCTCTGCAAACAAGGTAACCGTTGTTCCATCAGGACAATACATTTACGGAATTTATGCCGGTCATTTTTCCGGCAATGCCTCAGGTAATTTTATTGCCAACAATACCATTTCAATCCAATCCAATAATGGTCCGTCTACCAGCGGACTTTATCTGACCAGTGTTAGTAATGTGATTCTTGCTTACAATACGATCTGGGTAGGCGTTTCCAATTCAGGATCAACAGCAATCGATGTGAACTGGGGAAGCAATCTGCAATTCTTTAACAACATTGCTTTAAACACCGGCGGTGGCTGGGTGAAAGAAATTTCGGGAAACAGCACAACCTCCAATGTTTCGGCATCAGACTATAATCTGTATTACGGGAATTCATCTTATCCGTTTTATTATGTTAAATCCATGTCAGGGTTGAGTGAAGTGGTGGCCATGACCGGGCTGGAACAGCATTCGGTGGCGTTCTATCCCGCACTGGTCAATATGCAATCCAACCTGTCTCATCTTGATGGTGCGGGAATTCCAATTGCAGGTCTGACTACCGACATCAACGGGAATCCACGTGATCCTTCCCATCCGGATATCGGTGCCTATGAATTTTCTTCCCGGAATACTCCTTATGCAGAAGGGACTTATCTGGTCGGAACCGGAAGAGATTTTGAAAGTTTCCAGGCTGCTGCAGACAGTCTTTTGAACAGAGGAATTGCAGGTCCGGTTGTTTTGCAACTGGAGTCAGGACTTCACACCGGGCAGGTTCAGGTAAAGGGTACAATTGCCGGTTCGTCTTCAAGGTCACCCGTCACATTTGGCGGGGCAGGTTCAGATTCTGAACTCAGATACACTGCAACCGGAAGTTCAGATAATTTTCTTGTAAAAACTGACGGAGCTGATTTTCTCCGGTTTGATGGATTAAAGCTGACGGCAGCCGGTTCAACGAACACCCGGATATTTGACCTGAACGGCGGTTCAGATTCTCTTGAAATTACCAATTGTATTCTCACGTCACCCGCCACGGCACAAAGCAGTACAGCCAATGTGCAGATTTTTTCGGGGACAAATTCAGGATATTCCTTCCGGAAAATGATGAACAACCAGATGACTGGTGGTTCTGCAGCAATTTACACAACCGGGTCGGGTACTTATCCAAGCAATCCGAAAAATACTCTGATTCAGGGGAATACCATTCAGACGGGTTATTATGGTATTTACCTCAATTCGGGACATTATACAACGGTTTCTCAAAATACTGTGGTTTCGGGAATATACGGCATCTACGCCGGTGATCAGGACAGCGCCCTTGTCATCAGCGGGAATTCCTTCCGCCTGACTGGCATCGGACCGTGGGGAATTTACGTTACCGGAACAGCTTGTTCTGCTTCGCAGCCGGCACAAATTAGCAACAATTTTGTTTCCTCAAGCGGAACCGGCAATACATACGGAATCGAAACTGAAAACGTGGCGAATGCCCGTGTGGATCATAATTCAGTTTACATTGGTTCTGCTGCAAGTTCGGCTTCCCGGGCTTATTACGATTATAACGGAACTGGAATTCGTGTCAGAAATAACCTGATGGTGAACCTGAGTCAGGGGTATGGTTTTTATCGCAGCTACAATCAGATCACCGGCATTCAGGAATCGGATTATAACCTGATTTACACGCCATCTGGAAAAACCGCCTGGTACGGAAATGCAAACCAGCAAACACTGGCAGACCTTCAGGCAATTTCCGGCATGGAAGCCCATTCGGTTTCTTCTTCGGTGACTTTTTCAGATGCCGCAAACGGTGATCTTCATCTTGATGGCGCATCAATCGGTGATCATACTCTTGCCGGAATGGCGATTGAAGCTGTGAACGTCGATATCGATGGGGAAGAACGAAATATGGTTTCACCTTATATGGGTGCCGATGAAAATACAGAAATGACCTTACCGGTTGAACTCGTTGGTTTTGAACAGATCAGGACAGGAAAAACAGTTGTTGTAAAGTGGAAAACCATTACAGAAACTGATAATGCAGGTTTTTATGTGGAAACGGAGGGAAAGATGGACAGGGAATGGAAAACTGAGGGTTTTGTAGCAGGTGCTGGGACCTCAACCGAAACTCATGCTTACCAGTTTGAGCTTAAAAATAAATCCGGTGGGTTTAAAGTCCGACTTCGTCAGGTTGATGCTAACGGAAATGAAACCTACTCTGGTGTTTTGGTAGTTGAAAGTGAAGTCCCAACCGAATTCAGTGTTTCAAATGCCTATCCGAATCCGTTTAATCCTGCAACTTCCCTGATGGTTCTGATGCCGGCTAAAGGAATTCTGAATATTCAGGTCATTGATTTATTGGGCCGGGTTATTCAGCAAATTAAAACAGCAGAACTTCAGGCAGGCGAGCATGCTGTTAATCTGGATTTTTCAGGCTCTTCATCGGGTGTTTATTTTATCAAAATTCAATTTGGAAATCAGACGATGGTAAAAAAAGTTCAGTTGGTGAGATAGAGAGAAAAACCAATTTATAGTACATCAATTAAAACCCTAAAACATAACCAATAACGCATTTTCATGTTAACAATGACACTCACTCCAAAAGAAAAAAAAATTCCTTTTTCCGTATCTGATGCTTATCCAAATCCATGTACTGAATCAACCCGGTTGTTATTTTCAGTTTCAGAAAAATCAAGATTTACAGTTTCAGTATTAGAAAATGATGTTGAACTTCTTTCCCAAAACTCTGAAGACTACTTACCGGGGATTGCAACCATGGACGTTCTCCTTGGCGGTCTTCCATCGGGACATTATTCAATTCGTGTCATGCTGAATGGACATTTTATTGATAAACACATTCAAAAAGTTCAAAAGAGAAATAAAAAGGGATGAAGATGGACTTTATTTTGGTTATTCAATTTATATGAAATTGAAATAGATTAAATGTTTTAACCAAAAAGTCTCTAAAGTGAATCCATGACTAGCTATGACTTAGGAACATTGCTTGAAGCGCCATTTTATATTTAAATTTGGTCTGGTCTTATTTTCAGCCCTGCAATTTGCCGCTTGCGACGGAATAAAAAAGGATTGGCTGTATCGCACCTGGCAGGATCAGAAATCCAACTTTCAGTCACCACCGGATAGTTTTTTCTTTAGCGTTACGCCCGGTGACACATTGGACGACCTTCTGATTTCAGTTCAGGACTCAATTCTGCCGGAGATGACCTTGTGGTTTTACCGAACGACAAGTCAGAGTGGCGTTGTGTCAATTCAAACCCGGGAAATGACTGAACCTGTTTCAATTTATTATAATCAAAACCTTACTCTATGTTTCCGGCGGATGAATGAAGCAAGGGATTATCTGAATTCAAATGAATTGTACTACGCAGAAAAGCGCGCCCATTTTCTCCGGCTTGGATTTTCAGAGGAACGGGATCTGATTGTCTCACGCAGTCCGGAATTTTCACTTTCTGAATTTAAAACTGGTTATCAACAGAATGCTTTGGAATTTGAGCCAGGCGTGTTTTTATTTTATAGACGACCCTCGATATATGACCTCCCTGAAGAGTGATGTAAAACGGTTATGATTTGGTCAATTCTTTCTATTTAAAAAATGTCTGTGAACACGGTCACATGGTGTGAAAGGGAAGTTTTCATTTTTATCCGTATAAAGTTTTCCTGTGCCTGATATTTAATGACTTAAATTCAATATTTATAAGGGGAAACAATGCGGATTTACCTGATCACTATTATAATCTTACAACTTTCATTCCCGGTTTTTTCTCAGGTCTTTTGGGAAAAAACAGACTTGCCTGGTTTGCAAACCAGTAACCTGATAGTTAATCCTTCCGGACTTTCAGCCGTCAGTTTTTATGATCTGGACGGAAATGAATCCTTTTATTTTTCTGATAATTCCGGGAAAACCTGGGTGCCGATGGCGAATCCGGGAAATATTGCCGACCGGATGGTTATTGATCAGGCGGGAAGGATTTATGTTGGGGATGATGACGGACTGGAGGTGAATCTCCGCCGCAGCACTGATTTCGGAAAAACGTGGGAAACGATCAGCGATACAGGAACGAACGCCAATTATGCACTTGGAGTCGCACCTTCCGGTCGGATTTACTCCAATTTTATTTTCAACCGAACCGGTACACATTATATGAGTTGGTCAGACGATCACGGTGATACCTGGACAAAAACCAAAACTGATCTACCGCCGGTATTGCTTTCCAATCTCAATTCTCAATCCGGATTTCTTTTCGACGAATCAGGGAAAGTTCTTTATCTAGGGATGGATGGCGTTATAGGTCTTGATCCTGAAACCGGTAAAACAGAAATCAAAAGTACCGGGATGGAAGCAAAGTCTCCGATAACAAGTTGCCGGTTACCTGATGGCACTGTCCTCGTCTTTGCCAACTTTTTTTCAACTGTCGGCCATATTTACCGTTCTGAAAATTTTGGTGAATCCTGGTCTCCGCTTTCACCTTCCGGGTTACCTCAGTTTACAGCCTTTTATCAGCTCATATCTACCAAAACGGGAGTGCTTTACGGGATCGTTGCCGGTACTCAGTCTGATGGGGTTTACCGGTCATTTGACCAGGGACAAACCTGGGAAAATGTTTCAGCCGGTTTGGGAAAAGACGGATTTATTTTGACGCCCCAGATTCTTGCGGTGACACCTGATGATGAAATCCTTTGCGGTACAAATGATGGTTTGTACCGGAGTACCCAAGTGCTGACTTCTGTTTCTGACCCAGATAAACTCAATCCCGACAATTTCCGTGTTTCTGATGCTTATCCGAATCCGTTTAACCCGGAAACTTCGGTGACTGTTTTTTTGCCGGAAAAGGGAATTCTCAGTATTCAGGCTATTGATTTATTGGGCCGGGTTATTCAGCAATTTAAAACTGCAGAATTACAAGCGGGCGAACATACTTTTAACCTGGGTTTTTCTGGATCAACATCTGGCATCTATTTTATCAAAATTCAGTTTGGAAATCAGATGCTTGTGAAGAAAGTACAACTGGTGAAATGACGGTGGGTTTTTAAAGGGGATGGCAGATTGTCTGCCTCCATCCCTAAATCTCCCCGCTCAGCGATTTTTTTATCACTTCACCCTTTGAGTTGACTTGAAGTTTCCGGTAAATGGTTTTGATGTAACTTCTCACGGTTTCAATGGTGATTCCCATCCGGTCACCAATTGCCTGATAGCTGAGACCATCTACAAGCCCGATCACGATTTCCTTTTCACGGTCAGTTAACGGGGATTCTTTTTTTGCGGGTTTGGCCGGATTGAAATATTCGATCACTTTTCTGGCGATCTGCGGGTTCATCGGGGCACCCCCTGCCCTTAATTCCAGAATAGCTTCCCTTATTTTCGGCAAAGATGTATTTTTCAACAAATATCCGCTGGCTCCGGTAACAAGTGCTTTGAATATTTTTTCGGTATCATCATAAATTGTGAGCATGATAATTTCAGTATCGGGAAACTGATCTTTGATGAGACGGATGCCTTCAAGCCCGGACATTCCTGGTAGTTGTATGTCCATCAATAAAATATCAGGAATTGTTTTCGTTTTAAGTACTTTTAAAAACGACTCCACACTGGGTTCAGCAATTGAACAAAACAGATCCTGCTGGCGGTTAAAATAGACAACCAGATCATTCCGGATGTCATTTTCATCTTCAATAATTCCGATACTAATCATCTCAGTACAATGGCTTTCTGGTAATCTGAACGGTAAATCCGTTTTCCTTTTTGATGGTTAGGGTGGCTTGAATTCTTTCAGCCCGAAGTTTCATATTGTTCAATCCTGATCCTGATCCTTTTGCAGAAGATTCCCGCCCTGAACCGTTATCAGCAATGGTCATGGTAAAGTGTTTGGCGGATTGAGACAGCGAAATTTTAACCACCGTGGCATCTGAATGTTTTGCACAATTGTGAATAGCTTCTTTAAAGATCAGAAAAATATTTTGCCGGATATCAACCGAAACTTGTTTTTCCTGATTGAGTCCTTCCGTCTGGAATTCAACCTGAATTTGTTTTTCCTCAAATGCCGTTCTGCAAAAGCCTTTCATCCGGTCAGTTAAATTGGCAATCCGGTCATTTCTGGAATCAATTGACCAGATGGAATCGCTCATGGTCATAATTACTGACCGGGTTAAGTTGCTGATGGTGTCGAGAGCTTTTCTTTTTTTATCATCTGTCGTTTCATCAGCGAGTAAATCTGTTTTCATTGAAATTTTGGTGAGTAAAACACCCACGTCATCATGGAGATCACTGGCAATATTCAATCTGAGCCGTTCAATATGAAGTTTTCGGCGGATTTCGAGCCAGAAAGCCAGATAAACCAGAGAACTGATCATGAAAATGATCAGGAGTTTAAACCAGATTGTCTGGTAAAACGCCGGGGGTATGTAAAATGCCAGTTTTACCTCATTCTTTTCCGGCAACCCGGCTGAAGTTTCTCTGATTCTGAGCGTGTAGGAACCGGGTTCAAGATTGGTGAACTGAATATTGTGGTGACTGCCAATTGAAACCCAATCATCGGTCAATCCTTCAAGAAAATAAGAGAACCGAAGGCGGTCCGGTCGCCTGAATTCCATTCCCGAGAAGTCGACATCCATCATAATAAGGTTTTGGGGAAGAACAAGTTGTGAAGCAGGTTCCTGCCAGAAGTGAAAAACTGTTGTTTGGTTCTTCGGGTCAAGAATTGTTACTTTTCTGATCAGGGGTGCAGAAGGAGACACCTGCTTGCTGATACTATCGGGATGGAAGGAGACAAGGCCGTCTGAACCTGCAAAATAAATCCGTCCGGCGGCTGATTTGTAGAAACTTCCGGCATTGAATTCATTTCCGGGTAGGCCATTTTTAACCGACCAGCTAAAAATTTCACCGGTTTGAGGATTTAAAACTCCAATCCCATTGTCAGTACTCATCCAGATTTGTTTTCTGGAATCCTCAATTAACCCATAAATCCCGTTGCTTGGAAGACCATTAACGGTTTGATAAAATTTTGCAGTTTTGTCCTTTTTGGAAAACCGGAATAAACCATCATTCCGGGTCGCACCCCAAAGAAAGCCATCATGGGTATCCAAAAGGGAGAGAACGGTCATTTCGTTTAAATAGGTCTGGCTTTGGACTCCATTGAGTGAAACGGATGCAGTATTCAGGAAAGTAATCCCTGAAGAAGTTGCAACCCAGACCCAGGATGCCGAATCTTCAATGACCATCCAGGTGTTGTTGTGGCCAAGAACAGATGCCGAATCAGGTAAATTCAGAAATGAACGGAATGTCCACTTATTTTTATCAAAAAGAGTAAAACCACCATTTCTGGTACAAAAGTAAAGCTTGTTTTGGGAACCAGGGAAAATGCCTCTGATCAGATCAGAACTTAGGCTGTTTCCTGGATTTGTTCCCGCACGAATTGTTTTACTTGTTTTATCCGGATAAAGTGCCAGAACACCTTTTCCACTTGTTCCTGTCCAGATTGTACCTGATGAATCGGTATAAAGTCCTCTGATTGCCGAAGGTGGTGAAAATTGAGTTCCGGTTAAGGTTGAAAACCGTTCCCGGGAAAAACTCCAGGACAAAACTCCGGCTGCACGGGTGCCTAACAGCAATTCTCCTTGTTTATTCTCAGAAATGGCAAAAATATCAGAATCAGTTAACCCCCGGTTGCCTTCGGTTTTAAAAGAAACCGTTCGGAATCCACCCTGATCGAGTTCGAGTTTTGCAATTCCGTTACCCAGTAATCCAATCCATAAATTCCGTCCCTGATCAAGAAACAGACTTTGCACCCGGGAAGAAAAATTTTCATTCCATTTTTCAACAATCCGGGTCTCCTTTTTGGTTTTAAAATCATAAAACCAAAGTCCGGCTGAAGCAGTTCCGATATAGAGTCCACGGGATGAGTCTACCAAAAGACAGGAGATTTCACTGGTGTTTAAAATTCTCCTGGGTTTAAACTCATTTCCCTTTTCAGGAAAAATGATCAAACCGTTTTGAGTGCCAGCAAAGATGATTTCCTGATGTAGAGCCACTGAAGTAATCGATTCATCAGGAAAGCTGGGGTAACGGTCAGCCCGGTTGTCTGCGGTGCTGATATGAAATAAACCGGAAGCTGACCCGGCAAGAATCTGATGATCAGAAAGCTCAGCTATCGCAGAAAAATTATGAGAGAATTTTGTACCGGGAATCTGAACAGGAAGGGTATCACCGGGGTTGAGTGACCAGATACCCTGATTTAACGTTCCAATCCAAAGTCTACTCTTTGAATCAGCAAAAAGGGACATAATTTCGCCGGAGTTCAGAACGGTTTTACTGAAGGAATCAAAAAAACCATTTTTCCGGTTGAACCTGAAGAGACCTTTGCCATTGGTACCAATCCAAAGCTGACCAGCAGGATCTTCTGCAATGGCGGTAATGTCTGAACTCTGAAGGCCCTTATCTGAAACCGAGCTTTTGTAAAACTGAATAACCTGAGAGCCATCCCAGACATTCAATCCGTTTTGTGTGCCGATCCAGACAAAACCCTGCCGGTCATGAACAACTGTATTAACTGCGTTTGAAGATAAGCCGTCTCTGTTGGTGAGAGATTCAAACCAGACGGTTGAACCCTGGGCGAGGATTGCTCTGTAAGGCACGAATAAAACCAGGAGGAGCAAACCTCCAGCTTTTACCGGATTGAATATTTTGAAATGAAAACTCATGCCTGAAAAATACGACAAAATGCGGGAAGAAGAAAAGGGATGTGAAAATTCTGGTGACGAGTGGCATGTGGTAAGTTGAGTGAAAAAAAAACCTTTCACACACAGCCTAATTCCTGGATTAAATATTTAATGGTCAACCTAAATATCAGTTTCAATCCTGTCTTTTTATTGAATCTATTGGTGAATTGAAACTGGTATCTGCCTTTTTTGTTTTGTTCTTCTTCTTTGGTTGCCAAAAATAGGTGGGTTTGTAATAACTATTTTTCGTAGCACTTTTAACAATATGTTCAGCTTTTTCTAAGTTGGTTATAATGGAATCCAATTGCTGTATTTCAACGCTATCGGCATACAATTTATGTTTAACTCCGATCCGATGGGCAACAATAAACTGATTTACCAATAATTCTCCACTCTGTATAAGATTGTTATTTGTTAACACCTCATCAATTTCTTGTTGGGAAGTTCCACCGTAGATTTGGATAAGAATTTGATAGTTATCACAACCCTGGGCATGAAGAAATATTGGAATGAGTATAGCTGGAAGTACAAAAAGGATTATTTTTGTCATAAAGAATTTGTCTATCTGTTGATGGAAATAAGTTGATTTCTTTCTTTCCCGCACTTTAATTCGGTTACTGAGCACATTTAAATGATCGTGCATGGGTTTCAGATTGCAAAACCACCCCGTCCCGATCCCGCATGCGGGACGGGACACCCCTCCTTAAAAAGGAGGGGAATTTAATCTGAAATTGCCTAACACCTTACACCTTAAGCCTCACTCCTGCCTTTTCCCTATTGCACCAGAATCAATCCCCACAACCCTTTTACACTCACTGCTTTTTCAAGAGAACCTGCCGTAAACGCTTTGTTTGAAATAGCATCTTTCCAGGCGCCTTTTAACTTCAGGTTTACATTTCCATTTTTCTCTGAATTGTTCAGAACGACGACAACTGTTTTTCCTTCATAAGTCCGGCTGAAGGCATAAACCGATTGTTTGTCATCAACTAAAACGGTCTTGAAATCGCCAAGAGATAATGCCGGATGATCCTTCCTGATTTTGATCAAAGTTTGATAGTGACCAAAGAGATCTTTGTTGAATTCCACCTTCTCAGGTGTTTTTCTGAGCGTACTGTCGGCATTGAACACTTCCGGGTCAAAAACCATATCTTCCCAGACCATCGGTTTCCGGCAATCGGGATCATTGGCTCCCCACATACCAGCTTCATCGCCGTAATAAATCATCGGGGCGCCCACATAAGTCATCTGGAAAATGGCAAACAATTTCTGAACCTTTTGCTCTTCAGCGGTTGGTTTCCGGGTTGAATAGTCCGGATTTGAAGCTTTTGATTTTCCGAAATAATCGCCCCAGTCACCGTACCGACCGAGATCCCGGTTTACAATGGCAGATCCAATCCGGTTGGCATCATGACTGCCGAACAGATTCTGCTGCACATAAGCTACACCAGGTGGAAAGGCTTCTCTGAGTTCTTTCAGTTGCCTGTCAAATTCGGTAGTTGAAATCCGGGTTCTTTTTGCGATGAAATAATCTGATGAAGCAAAAGCAAAATTGTAATTCATGACGGCATCAAATTCATCCCCTTCGAGATAAGGTTTGATTACCGGAATCGGATCGATAACTTCTGCAGTCAGGTAAGCTTCCGGATTCAGTTCTCTGACCAGCTTCCGCCACTCCTTCCAGAAGGCATGTTTAACGCAGAATGCCACATCAAGACGCCAGCCGTCGATACCGTCATTCCCGTTTCCGTTTTCATTGGGGTCCATCCATCGGCGGGTTGAGGCAAAAATGTATTCTCTGGGTCCGGTCACAATTCCATTTTCATCTTCACGTAGTTCGGGGAGTTCTTTGACTCCAAACCAGCCTTCATAGTCGAACTTGGTTCCTTTTGCCGAATCATCCCAGGATTTAATGGTAAACCAGTCACCAAAGCGGGAATTTTGCTGGTTCTTCTTCACATCCTGAAAGGCAAAACTGTTGATTCCCATGTGATTGAAAACCCCGTCGAAAATGATTTTCATTTTCCGCTGATGCACTTCAGCAATGAGTTTTAAAGCCAGTTTATCCGCTTCAGTCCAGACCCAGGTTGTTGGATCTTCCGGACTTTCCTGACTGATTTTTTTCAGATCTCCTCTTGGGTCAGGACCCAGATACGGGTCAACATGGTGGAACAACATTCCGTCATATTTATGATGCGAGGGTGCCATGAAAATGGGATTCAGGTAAATAGCGTTCACACCAAGTGATTGCAAATAATCCAGTTTGTCGATAATACCCTGTAAATCCCCGCCATACCTGCGGCGGATCAGGTTGTAATGAAGGTCTTTTTTGTTTTGTTTTTCATAAGACTGAAGTTCGTACCAGTCAGACGTCCAGCGGTGAAGCTGCCAGGGTGATTTCGTGTCGTATGGCCAGGAAAGGCCCACGTAATCAATTCCAGGTTCATTTGAACGGTCACCATTATGAAACCGCTCAGGGAAAATCTGATACCAAATGGCTGATTTTGACCATTGTGGAACAAATTCCTGCTGGGCATGGCTAGAAAATGGAATTATCATGAGGATAAAGAGTAGAAGGTTGAGGTGATTCATGAGTCAGTCTCTTAGAAAGGATTTTCAAATATCGGAAGGAAAAAGATAAAATTATACGGGAATTGGAAAGAAAACGAAAATTCTAATTTCAAGAGACCGCAAAGGCGCAGAGAACGCAAAGGAAAATTCATTTAACCACAGAGAAACACAGAGGTTTTCACAGAGGAAGGCGGAGGAATACAAATTTCTTTTTTTAGGTTTAATGCAAAAAGCAAATACAGGTTGGAGTTAGGCGCAAAAGAAATTTCATTTAACCACAGAGAAACACAGAGGTTTTCACAGAGGAAGGAAGAAAAATATAAATTTCTTTTTTGGGTTTAATGCAAAAGGCAAATACTGGTTGGAGTTAAACGCAATAGAAAATTCGTTTTACCACAGAGTGACGCAGAGGTTTTCACAGAGGAAGAAGGGAGGTTTTGAATGGTGATTCAATTGAAAGGTAGATACGCGATTAATCGCGTATCTACGAAGAAACGAATTGGAAATTTATAAAAAAAATCCCTCCGCTTTGCGCCCTCAGCGCCTCCGCGGTCTCCCTTATGGGATTAAAACGATTTTGCCCATTGCACGGGAATTTGAAATGATATCATGTGCTTTGGCGGCATCATCCAACGGAAATTCGTGTGCAATGACCGGTTTCAGGTTTCCCATCCGGAAGCCGTCAATAAGTGCGAGATGAATTGCCCGGAAGTCACCGTCAGTGGCATTCCGGAGAGCAAGTCCGGTTATAGTTGCATCGCGTGACATGATTTCTCTCGGGTTGATTTCAACCGGACCCCGGCTGCCGACAACGACAACCCGGCCGAAGGTTTTCAGTAAGGTTAAATCTTTCCCGAGGTTAATATTGGCGAGCATTTCAATGATGATATCAACGCCTTTGCCTTCGGTGATGTGCATGATTGATGCAAAGTGATCTGGATCAGTGTGATCAACAACAGCTCCTGCACCGTTTGATTTTAAAAGGGAAGCTCCGCCAGAAGATCCGGCAGATGCAATCACCTGTAATCCCTGCCAGCGGGCAAGCTGGATGGTTGCAATACCGACTCCACCTGTTCCGCCGTGGACAAGTACGGTTTCACCGGGTTTGGCAAATCCTTTTTGGTTCAGCGCCCGGTAAGCAGTTCCATAAGGAACGTGAAGGGTGGCGCCCTGAGCAAAAGATAAATTTTCAGGAAGTTCAAAAACCTGAGTGGCACGGGCGAGTGCGAATTCAGCGTAAGAACCGGTCAGATTTCCCGCAGCATAAACCCGGTCACCAACTTTCAGGGTTACAACGCCATCGCCGACTTCTTCAATAATGCCGGCAAGGTCAATACCGGGTGTGTACGGGCAGGCAGGATTGTAGCCTTGAATTCCGGCACGAAGGTAAGTATCAACCGGATTTACTCCGGCTGCTTTCACCCGGATCAGGACTTCGCCTGCTTTTGGAGTCAGTTGGGGTAATTCAACCAGCTTCATAACGGAAGAATCACCGGGTTGGGAAACGAGTATTGCTTTCATAATTTCAGAAGGTAGAAGTTAGAAGATAGAAGTTAGAAGGGGCGTAAAATCTTACGCCCGACCGATGAGAAATGCGAAAATGCCAATTGGGGCGAAATATTTTACGTCCATCCGAAATTTTCCTTAATTAATTAGGCGTAAATATACAGGAATCTGTTTGAAATAGAAAATAGTTTGAATGGAAGGGCTTTTATAGGGGTAGGGAGGAAAGGGGAAAATGCTGGATCCCGGATCAAGTCCGGGATGACATCCTCTCTGAAAGGCATTTACCAAGTATCGTGTCATCCTGAGCTTGACTCAGGATCCAGTATTTTTCTTTTAAAATAACCCACTCCGAATGAAATGGGTTGTTGCCAGTTTTAATGTCCGGCTTTCTTAAATTTTTAAGCGAACAGACCTTCAATTGACAGATAACGTTCACCTGTATCATAATTGAAGGTCAGGATTTTAGCTCCGTCTGCAATTTCGGGAAGTTTTTTAGCAACAGCTGCCAAAGATGCACCCGATGAAACGCCGGCAAAAATACCTTCTTCACGCGCAGCACGACCGGCAAATTCATAAGCTTCCTCCTTGGTTACCTGAATAACACCATCGAGAATATCAGTATGAAGGTTTGCAGGAATGAATCCGGCACCAATTCCCTGTATCGGGTGAGGTCCGGGTGAACCACCAGAAATAACAGGTGAAAGGGCAGGTTCAACTGCAAAAACCTTCAGGTTCGGGAACAATGGCTTCAGAACTTCTGCAACACCAGTAATATGTCCGCCAGTACCAACGCCGGTAATGATATAATCGAGTCCGTCCGGAAAATCTTTAAGGATTTCCTGGGCAGTAGTTTTTGCATGAATGGCAATATTTGCAGGATTCTCAAATTGCTGGGGAATCCAGGAATTGGGAGTTGCTGCAGCCAGTTCTTTTGCTTTTTCGATGGCACCCTTCATTCCTTTTTCACGTGGGGTGAGTTCAAACGAAGCACCATAAACCGACATCAGCCGGCGACGTTCAATCGACATGGATTCCGGCATAACCAGAATGAGTTTATAGCCTTTAACCGCAGCAACAAGAGCAAGTCCGACACCCGTATTGCCTGATGTAGGTTCAATAATAACCGAATCTTTGTTGAGAATACCTTTGGCTTCAGCATCTTCGATCATTGCCAGAGCAATACGATCCTTAATACTTCCGCCCGGATTGGTTTTTTCAAGTTTGACATAAACTGAAACCTTCCGGTCTGCATAAAGGCGATTAAGTTTTACGTGTGGCGTATTGCCGATAGTTTCGAGAATAGATTGGTAACTCATGAGCGAATCCTTGAATTGATTAATTTATAAATGGGAAACCGGTAAGTTCGGGTAAAATCAGATAATGGGGCTGGGGAGCCCGCAACAGCAGCACAAACAGAAAGGTGAACCGGATAGGATGTGTTGCTTCATTGTGTATTAAATAAAAAATTCGATGGAATTTTCGTTGAACCGGGTATTCCGGATTCTGATTTCACTTTTATGGTAGACGACAGAAAAAGGGGCAACACTTTCTGTCAGCCAGACGTTTCCGCCGATAATGGAATCGTGGCCGATAACGGTTTCCCCACCCAGAATGGTTGCACCTGAATAAATCACGACATGATCTTCAATAGTTGGATGCCGTTTGGTCTGAGCCATTGTTTTTTCAACGCTTAATGCACCAAGCGTCACACCCTGATAAATCTTTACCTGATTCCCGATGATTGACGTTTCGCCGATCACAATCCCGGTACCGTGGTCGATGCAGAAGCCTTCACCGATAGTTGCTCCCGGGTGGATATCTATGCCGGTACGTTCGTGGGCATATTCAGACATCATTCTGGGTAACAATGAAATGTGCTGACGGTAGAAAAAGCTGGCAATTCTGAAAATAGAAATGGCTGCAAACCCGGGATACGTTGAAATAACTTCATTCACAGAAGTCGCTGCCGGATCACCTTTATAAATTGCATTTGCATCAGAAAGAATGGTCTGGTGAATTTCAGGCAGGTGTTCAAAAAACAGAGTTGAAACTTCAATTGCCTTTGCCGGATGGTCAGGAAGGATGAGTTCGAGGAACATATTCAATTCGGCACTGAGGATTTCAAGGCGTTCTTCAACCTGATCTGCATTCAAATCTTCAGGTTCTCCGTGCTGCGGAAACATCAGATTAATCAGATCATCAACAAAACGGATAACCCGTCCTTTGGGAAGGGATGTCGTACCTGCTTCAGATCTGAATTCGAAAATCTGACGGGTAAGTTGAGCCGGAATGTGACCTGTTTTTATCATTTGAATCTGTATTTATTTGTCCAAATTACAAAGTAAAAACAAAAGTTCCAATTGTCAGGCAAATAAAAAAGAGTCGAATGCCGAATAAAATGTGGCGAAACGAAAATATTTGAAATAAAAAACGGATTTATGCTCTTTTTTAACTAGGTTTTCGGTTTTCTTTCCGGTGATTTCTTTTTTGGAAAGGATTTTGCCAGCAGCTTTTCAGGAATGTCCGCCGATCACAATTTTCATAACTTTCAGATTCAGAACCACAAACCGGATCATTTGCCACGGCCAGAAGGTTCTGAAAAATTTATTCAATCCTGTTGGGACGGGTGGGTAATCTTCTTCTTTATATCCTTTGGGTGTTGGTTTATCAATCATGGTAATTATCCTTTTGTATTATTTTACAAGGCAAATGAACGTTTAACTTATTCCGGAATGAGTGACCAGCCGGGCAGTCCTTTTGCTTTGTACAAAAACATATAATGCATGAACAGTTTCATCCAGTGGCCGGCAAGTCCCGGTTCGCCAACAGTGTAATTCAGATCCCGGCCCCATTGCGGATATTTCTCGAAATCGGGCACAACGGGGTAAACTGTCATGGTTGCTGCCATTCCTTTGGTGAGTCCATAACCCGACGAAACAATGCAGGCCGCACCCATTTTTCCCATGGAGGCTTTGTGGTTACGGGATTTCTGTCCCGATTTGATGGTGTCTATAATGTTCATGGCGACTACTTTTCCCATGACGCCGGAAGGCATTCCGGTTCTGGGTGCAGTGGGGTAAATCGGATTTCCGTTTTTACTCACGGTCGGTTTTGAAATCGGATGAGGTGGCGCAAATGCGATTCCGCAGGCAAAGACATTTTCGTATTTTCCCGATTGATATGTTGAAGGCCAGTCTTTAACCGACCAGCTCTCGAAAGGTTTTGCAGTATAATCGGCATCCACTTTCATGAGTCCATTCGGAGCAAAAACGTCGGCGGAAATATCTTCACCGGCTTTATTGACGGCTTTCAGGCCAACACCGGCAAAGGCGGGAATCAGCATGGCAAAGTCAAATTCAATTTCTTTGATTTCACCGTCAAGATTTTCATAGATGGCTTTACCGGGTTCTACTTTTTTTATTCCGGCACGCTTGATCCATTTGATTCCGTATTCGGCAAGAATCGATTCTGTGAAAATTTTTGTGGAAGTGATGTAACCGCCCTTTTTAATAAAAGCGCCGCCCATCCCAAAATCGCCCAGTTCATATTCATTGGTAATCCAGGTGATTTCTGCCAGGTGATTCAGTTTTCGCTGATTGATTTCAAAGGCAACATTTAAAATGTATTCGAAAGCAGCACCCTGACAGGTTGCCGTGGGGTGACCAGTTCCGATCAGAAAACGTTGTTTTTCACCTTTTTCCATCTTTTCGATGGAGGATTTCAGCGCCTCCCAGCTTTTTGAGGCGTGTGTGTAAGTGCAAACGGAATTTGAATTGAGTTCAGGACCCAATCCTTCTGTTGCGGCAAAGTTGAGTTTGGGTCCGGTGGCATTCACGAGAAAATCATAGTCAACCCGTTCTGTTTGTCCTTTTTTATCTTCAGACATGTACTCAATTTCGATAAAAGGACGGTCGGACGTCGAATCTCCTTCAGGATGCAGAATTCTGGCGGCAGCCTGTTTGAAGGAAATCCCCATTTTTTCATAAACGGGTTTGAGTGCGAAAATGACCTGTTCAGGTTTCATCTGGCCGATACCGACCCAGATGTTTGATGGAATCCATTGATAATTGGCAGCGGGAGAAACGACCACCACTTCATGGGATTTGCCGAGTTTCTTTTTTAAAAGCATTGAAGCGGTATGTCCGGAAATACCGGCACCTAGAACGACGACTTTTGCCATACTTTACCCGTTTGATTTTGCTGAAGAGAAAAAATGAATTGCGATAAAGAATGGATGGAATAAAAGGAGAAAAGTGTCAGTTGGGGAAATGACGAATTGCGAATTACCTCATCCGTCTTCCGCAAGCGGAATCCACCTTCTCCCAGGGGAGAAGGGTAAAATTTCAGAAAAAAACCATAACTCTGCATTTTCCACACCCGTTTATCGCGTCATTTAATCATGAGAGATTGGGCGGGAGAAAATGCAATTCATATAAATCAAAACAGGCCTATCCCAAATGTCTTTCCCTTCTCCGCCGGGAGAAGGGGTCCCGTCCCGTTACCGGGATCGGGACGGATGAGGTCCTAAAATCCGTAAGAGTGGGGAATTACCTTCTCTCTACTTTCCTCCAGCAACCGCTTTTTTCCCAACGGCAACTTTATAGAGATAGTATCCCATACAGGCAAAGGCTAACAGAGACAGCAGGTCTCCGGCAACACCCATGGCTTCACCCATGCCAATTTGATTTCCGAAGGCAAGAAAATCTGCCAGGGTTTTGTCATCAAACGGCGAAATATCTTTTGTTCTGAGCACGGCTATGAGAATTCCGGTCAGCGCACCGCCGGCAATCAATCCGGATGACAGCAATGTTCCTTCACCGACTTCAGATTCTTCTTTTCCGCCACGGGCTTTGTCAACGAAATATTTGACGAGTCCGCCAATGAAAATCGGAGCCGTTGTCGACAGCGGCAGATACGAACCGACTGCAAAGGGAAGAGACGGAACGCCCATCAGTTCAACAACCAGGGCAATCATCATCCCCAGAATAATCAATCCCCATGGCAATTCCTGGTTCAGCATCCCTTTGATAATGGTGGCCATCAATGTCGCCTGCGGAGCTGCCAGTTCAGGTGAACCGATACCCGGAGTTACTTTATAGGCGATTTCACGGGTTGTTTTATCCACAAGAAAAATGCCTTCGCCAACCTGACCGGTTGCACGGGTGTTGTGGTAAACGAAATATTCTTTTCCGTCAGGACCTTCTTCAGTTCCGGAAAGAGTTTGAGTAATCGTGACGCCGTCATATTTCATCACTTCAGTGGTGGTGAACGAATTATTCAGCAGCAACATCGTGAAACCGATCACCGTAACCGAAGCGAGAACCCCAATCAGCAATCCGATCTGTTGAAGGTAAGGTGTTGCACCGACGATATAACCAGTCTTGAGATCCTGAGATGTAGCACCGGCGTTGGCTGCAGCAATACACACAATTGAACCCACGACAAGGGCAATCGGCTGATAAATATCACCTGTCCAGCCAATTCCAACGAAAACGAGACAGGTTCCCATTAGCGTGGCAATGGTCATTCCGGAAATTGGGTTGGAAGAAGAACCGATCAGTCCCACAATTCTGGAAGAAACGGTGACGAAGAAAAATCCGAACACCACAATCAGAATTCCGCTGAGGAAGTTAACCGGAATGTTGGGCATGATGGCCATAAATCCGACCAAAACCACTGCACCGATAACGGTCCAGATAACAGGAATGTCAATTTCAGTTCTGTCTTTGGTAACTTCATTTCCGTTATTTTTCCGGGAAGCCATGATGTCACGGGCACTGTCACGGAAGGACGAATAAATAGTTGGAAGGGTTTTGATCAGGGTAATGATTCCGGCAAAAGCAACGGCACCGGCACCGATATACCGAACGTAACCGGAGCGGATTTCACCAAAGCTCATATCGTGGATGAGTTTGTCACCGATTCCGGGTTTTACGACGGTTTGAAGGGCATCACCGAACATGGTAATGAGCGGAACCATCGCAAAGGCAGAAAGAACACCACCGGCAACCATAATTCCGGCGATACGGGGGCCGATAATGTAACCCACACCCATCAATTCAGGTGTGATTTCTACAGAAGCCTGCATATTCGGGTAAACGCCACGGCGGTCAGACGTCCAGGTCGGCACATCTTTCCATAACCCAAAAATGTTCATCAGCAGTTTGTAACCGAAACCGATACCGAGTCCGAGAAAAACCTTTTGGGCAAGTTCGCCGCCTTTTTCACCGGCAACGAGCACTTCAGCGCAGGCAGTTCCTTCCGGATAGGGAAGTTTGCCATGTTCTTTCACGATGAGATACCGGCGAAGTGGAATCATGAACAAAACGCCAAGCACACCGCCGGCAAGTGCAAGCACGAAAATCTGGAAATATTTGAAATATTCAATTCCGCCCGTGAGGAACATCAGAGCGGGGATGGTAAAGACCACACCAGCGGCAACAGATTCACCGGCAGAACCGATGGTTTGAACAATGTTATTTTCGAGGATGGTGGATTTGCCGATTTTCTTAAAAACGGAAATGGCAAGAACGGCAATCGGGATGGAAGCTGAAACAGTGAGACCGACTTTGAGTCCGAGATAAACGGTGGCGGCACCAAATAAAATCCCGAAAAAAGCACCCAGAAGAATGGCCTTTAGCGTGAATTCGGGGATTAAGTCTGAGGCAGAAATGTAAGGTTTGAATTCACCGGATTCGTGTGTTCCGGGTGAAACAGGTTTGGGCTCACCGGCCATAGCAGATCTCCTTGGATTTTAAAGGGTGTAAAAAGCGTGGAAGATAAGGAAAAATACCAAAATCCCAATACAATATGCGCGCAAAGGCGCCAAGGCGCAAAGAAAACGCTAAGCGGTGGGAGGTTTTTTATTTGAAATGCAAATTTTCGTAGAGGCGGGATTTATCCCGTCTCCGGCTGGGAAGCGAAATTCTTTAAACGCAAAGGCGCAATATTAACCACGAAGACCACAAAGCGGTGGGAGTTTTTTTAATTGAATTTCGTAGGGGCGACCGGCGGGTCGCCCCTGTAATTTAAATAGACAGGATTCATCACGTCTTTGATATTCAATGGTCAAAAACCTGTGATTTTTACAAATAAGAAAAAAAGATATATAACAACCCAAATTTATTAAACCCGACCTTTGACATGTTAACCCATTAAAACAAAAAATGGTTATTGAGGATATTCAAAACGAACCGTCCTCTTGTGTGTTCAGGTAATTAAAAGGAAAAAAATATGAAAAATTTTGTGTTAGGTTTAGCCGTACTGGCTTTTTTTGCAGTCGGTTGTGATAAAGATGATGATACCAAATCAAGTCAGCTTTCTGTTGGAATGACAGATGCTCCGATCGGACTGGATTCCGTAAATCTGGTCGTTTCCGAAATTTCAGCACTGATTGACAATGATTGGAAAGTGATCTATGTGGGAAGCCAGAAAATAAATCTGCTTGATTACAGTAACGGAAGAGCAAAGCTTTTCACTGAAAATACAGCAATTGATGGTGATAAAATCCACGAGATCAGACTCAAAATTACCAGCGCATACGTGGTAAAGGGGTCCTCGAAATATGTTCTGGACGTTCCAAGCGGAATGTCTTCCGGATTGAAACTCAAAGTTAAAAACGGAAATATTGAACCCGGAATCGCCTACACAGTACTGATTGATCTTGATGCAAAACGGTCATTTATTAAAGAAAAGGATAAACACTTTTCCTACAAAATGAAACCCGTTCTCAGAGCTTTCATGGTTTCTATGACCGGAAAAATTACTGGAACCCTTGCCGGCTGGACGCCTTTAAGTAATCCATCAGTTTATGCTATTCAGGGCGAAGATACATTGGCATCTGCCTTCCCTGATGTTACCGGTAACTTTACTTTATACTATCTTGATGAAGGTTCTTATTCAATAGGAGTAAGTGATACTTTAGGCAATTCATTGTTTTATGAAGGACCATTTGCTGTAAATAAAGGGCAAACAACGCCAGCCGGAACATTGATCCGGTAAGAAAATTTAAAAAAGCCTGTTGAAAAACAGGCTTTTTTTATCTGCTACTTTTCTAAAACCGGTAAACCAAAGTCAGTGAAGACACTCCCGGTTCAACTTTCCAACCCAATGAACTAACCACCGGTTCATCTTTATTCAAAGCCGCTTGTGCGGATGTAAACCCAATCCAGGCGCCGGTTACGGTATCAGAAAACCAGTGTTTATTTGAGGTAATTCTTGCGTAGGCGGTTATTCCGGCAAGACCATACCAGAAGGTATGACCAGCCAACCCAGTTCCATCTGCCATGACGGTAGAAACCGTAAATGCAGCCATGGTATGTCCGCTGGAGAAACTGAAATGCCGGTCATCCGTCCAGCTTGAGTGTCCCCAGTCGTAAGGACCTTGTTCAAGGTAGGGACGTGATCTTCCCGCAATCATTTTGATGGTCTGAGTTGTAACGACTGCATAAACCATTGCTTCAGTTAAGGTCCTTCCTTTTTCGCGGATTCCTTCATGCCCAAAAACCAATCCGCCGGTATATAGCCCCGTTGCCAGAATCACGGGGGTGATTCCCTCGCCATAGTTATTCCCAAGATTCTTAAAAGTGGAAGCCGTTTTGGATGTCCAGTTTCTGGATTCCCGTTGAAAAAACCGGTCGGCTGGTGTTGAAATAGCAAACATCGCAGGAACGCCGAAATAGGCATAACCCGGTTGTTTTAAGGTGAAAAAATCTGAGAAATTGGTTGTAACTCTTTTATAAGATCTTGAGAAATCAGATGAAAAAGTGTTCCATGCCGCTTGGGCCGTTGATGTAGAGAATGATAGGGTGATAAGTGCAGAGATAAATAATCGAATCATTTGTTAATGGTTAATTGGTAATGGTAAATGTTGAAAACCCGGCTTTTTACGGGGTTAATGAAATTCAAATTTGGGTTTGCAACCCTTTCGGTTGGAAATTCGTTTCTCCCGCTGATCACACGGATTTACACGGAAGGAATGCAAAATTGTTAATTGTTAATGGTAAACGTGATTTCCTCGCCCCAGAGCCCAAGACCTTCGGTCGCGGGTTAAAAGGGTGACCTCTTGGTAGAAAAACGATCACGCCCAAACCAAAACCGCCCGGCAACATACCTGATTGAAACGGTAAATCCCATCCCGGGCGGAATGGAAAAATAGGGAATTCGATTCAAAGTTCGGAATTTTGAAAGTGAAAACTAAACAGTGAGAGGAAAATCAAAATCCAGTTTTTAAAGACAATGAATAGAAACATTTTGAACGAAATGGAATATCAGGTGGATTAGTGCAATTTCGTCCGGAAAGAGGGTTGGCTGTTTCAATGAAAGGGTGGCCGGACGAAATTTTGTCTTGATTATTTTCCCTACAAACAGGTCACACCTACGGTGTTCAGATTATTTGAATTGTTTTTGAATTTGGAACCCCATCGGGGTGCCCTGTTTGTAGAAAAACCTAACCACACGTACAAAAACCGCCCGAATTCAAATCTAAATTGAAATTGAAAACCTTGTATGCGGGCGGAAGGGATTTCAAATTTTAAAATTTAGAATTCAAAATTTACATTCCTTACCTTTGTTTTCCACTTTTCCAGGAAAAATTCCATGAAATACCTTCCGCTTCTTTTGATTTTACTTTCTGCCTGTGATTCGAAAACAACTGAAAATGATCAAAATCCATCTGGTCTTGTACCCGACGGTCATGAACTGGTCTGGCAGGATGAATTCAATGGATCCACACTCGATCTCACCAAATGGAATTACGAAACCGGAACAGGTGTCAACGGTGATTGGGGCACCGGACAGCTCGACAGGGCCACAAACCGTCCCGAAAATGTGAAAATTGAAACCGGAATTTCAGGTGCTGACGGGAATTGTCTCTCCATCATCACCCGAAAAGAAAACTACATCGACCGGAATTATACCAGCGGCCGGATCAACACCTTTGAGAAAGGAAGCTGGGGCCCGGGTTACCGCATTGAAGCCCGAATCAAACCAGCCGGAGTGAATTACAAAGGTCAGGGTTTTGCATTCTGGATGATGCCGGCAAGTAAACCTGCCAGTGAATCCTATATCATGTGGCCTCAGGGCGGAGAAATTGATATTATGGAATATGTAGGGTCAATGCCTTATCACAATCTTGGAAGTGTTCATTACGCCTGGCAATGGCTGAATAATGACTATGCCGATTGGAATCATGGTATGAAAGGTGCTTATTATTCATTTGCATCAGCTCAGGTTCCATCTTTTAAACCAGAATGGGGTGGTTACCCGGTTGAACCCGGAACCAGTTCTGCAGGAAACCAGAATTTTCACCGGTATGCCATTGAATGGTACACCGATCGGATGGAGTTTGAAATTGACGGAAATGTGTATCACATCCATTATTTTAATGATGGCGGATTTTCTTCAAAAGACGGCGAAGACAAAGATCAGCTCAAAACAGTAAACGGACGCCAAATTTATTTGTCTGAATATTCGAACCATTTTCGGGAGTGGTACCCGTTTGAAAATCCGTTTTTCATCATCCTGAGCGGCGGAGTCGGCGGCGCTGACAACAGAACCTATGGCGGAGCAATTGTTCCTGAAGCTGTTTTCCCCTGCGAAGTTTATGTGGATTGGGTTCGGGTGTCAAGGCGTAAGTGAATGGCTGTTAGGTAAATGCATTTTTCCCGCAGATCGCACGGATTTACGCAGAAAGGAAAAACGCCATTTTAACAGGGATATTCAGGATGGACAGGATGAGAGAAATAATGGTCAAGGGTAAATGATTAATGTTTAATGGAATTGAAATCAGAAACTGCAACCCCGGCGGGGGGGCCTCTTGGTAGAAAAACACAAAACACAAAAACCAAACCCGCCCGGCACCATCTCAAACATGAACAGTTAATTCCACCCGGTCACTGAGGTTCTGGTCACTGAGCCTGCCGAAGTGTCGAAGTGGCGGGTGGAATGGAAATACGTTTCCCGCGCCCAAGCAAGGTTACTTGCCGGGTTAAAAGATCACGCAGATTTACACGGAAGGGGAGAATCAGTATTTGAAAAAAATTGAATTGGGTTTTATCCCACAATTCCTGAATCCCAATAAAAAAAACTTCCACCGGCATTAACCCAGAAATTCTCCCACCGCTCCGTGCCCTCTCCCTAGACCCGTGCAACGCAGTTGCTTGGGTGTGTTTCCTTCGTGTACTCTGTGGTAAAACGTATTTTTCCTCACGGCAGGATTTCGAAAACACCTTCCGGGAAATTCAGACGGACTTTATTTTGGCGGAAAACATCACTCCCGAGCATCCCATCCAATAAAATAAAATCAGCGGGTTCTGCAAACGAAGTTGAAAGTTGTGGGAAGCTTAACCGTTTTACTGAACTGTAAATTATGACGTCATTTACCGATTTCACTTTTATCGTTCTGAATCCGCCTGCACCACCGATCGTTCTTTCCTTTTCAGAAGATTTAAATTCCGGGTATCTCGACAGATAACTGTTTCTGATGGATGTTGTCCCGGCTCCCGTATCCAATCCAAACCATAATAGTTGTCCGTCATGGCCCATGAGTTTCACAACCGGATAACCAATCCAGATTAATTCAGGATCTTCTTTTTTGGTTTCAGTCAACGGTTTTGAGATGGTTATTTTCAAATTCTGGTAATCAATAAGCAAATTCAGATTTTTAAGTACCGGCCAGCCAATAATGCCGTCAATTTTAAACATCAACGAACCGTTCGGATTTTTAAATTCAAGATCAGAATCCTTCAAAATTAGGCAAGGATGCGAATTCAGAATTAACCCACCCATCTGAAGGGCTGGAAGTAAGGCAGGTATGCCTTTAATTTTTACCGGCGTTGAGGTTTCTACATCGGTTGAAAGCGAATCAATTCCCAATATCCCAGCTGAACTAGCAACCGATGAACTCAAAACCGTTAAACCCGCCCCAGTATCCAGCCAAAAATGATGAGTAATTCCGTTTATGAAAACTTCAATGATGGGTGAACCCGATTTGGAAAGAGTAAAAGGATGGGTTGCTTCAGCAGAAGTGAAAATCTGTTTTTCTGAAGGGAAGGAATGAAAGGCCAGTGCCAGATTCCAGTTATCCTGATCAGAAAGAGAATCTTTCGGCAGGGAGAGATAAGTTTCCCAGTTTTGCTGATGGAATAAAAGCCCGGCAAGCAGATCCAGTGAATTTCTACAGATGAAGGTATCGGGTGAACTGATGGCAATCTCACTGAAGTATTCAGTTGCTGAAGCCAGGTCACCCTCCTTTAAACTTCTCAGTCCCGATTGAAATTGTCCGTAATCAGGGGTGAGTCTGATGAGTTTGGCATCCTTAAAATCGAGATGGCGCCAGGCTGTCTGAAGATCCGGCCAGGGGACATCTTTTTCAATGGGTAGGTTAGAGGAATTTACAGTTGTGATTTCGGGGAGTGTCGATGTACACCCGAAAATGAAAAGTGGTAAAAAAAGTAAAGTAAAAAGTGGTTTTTTCATTTTCGAAAGATAGGGAACCCAGCCGAAAAATGGTATTTCATCTTTCATTCGCAACCTGTTAGATGAAAGAATGTTAGGTTGTTTGTTGATCCCGCCTTAAAAATGAAGGTAAAAAGCTAATTATCATATAAAAAGGTCGTAATATCTATATTAGGTTGCAATTAGAATGTCAGAAAATTCCATTTTCAAAAATGGAAAAGTCCTATCTTCAATGATAAAGGAAAACTAAAAAATCACATGACGCATTTTAGGGTCGTGCAAGGTCTCTATTCTTTTTTATATCCTGCAAAATACGATTTTCAGGCAGGAAAAGAGTAAAGGCAGAAGAGCAGATTATTGACCTTCCTTGATTTCTGTTTTTCTTGCCATAAAGCCGTTCTGTGCAAACAGGGCGGCTTTATTTGTTTTCAGAAGCAGGTTATAAATTTTCCAAACACCTCGACTGCATGAGATGCCAGAAAATTCCTTTACGTTTTCCCCAGTCATTGTATCCATTTCTGTTTTTCCACTCTACTCTCCAGTTTTTACGAGATCTCCATAACCCAGTTGTAAAACACACGATTAACCGCACTCCGGCGCAATGCTTTTTTTCTAATGTCTCTCTAATTATATTCATGGAATCATATCCATCAGAGCCCGTTTGTATTTTATTCCGAAAATGGCCGGTAATCTGAATTGGTGAATAAGCAACCAACACAAAAATTAGCACTGGAAAACCATATGAAACAATTGGTAGCCGCACTTACTGTTATTCTTTTCTGGACCGGTTCTGTCTTTGCCCAGCCAACCGGTGAATATTCTATTAAATTTACAAACGGCGACGATGTCCTGAACGGCGGACTCGAAACACTTTCAACCTCTACGCTGACGGTTGAACTTTGGGTTAAGCCAGCAACTTTTCAGCATACAATTTTTACAAAAATGAATGGCGGAGATTACCCGTCAAAAAATGGAATTGCCCTTGAAATCCTATCTTCATCCCAGCTAAGACTCAGTGTTGGCCGGGATGGGAGCAGAACCATGGTAGCAGTTAACGCTGCTTTGACTGCCAATCAGTGGAATCACGTGGCTGTAACCTTTAATTCAGGTACGGCAACCCTTTTTCTGAATGGTGTTTCAAAAGGATCTGCTACGGGAAGCAGCCAGATTGACAGTCCATACCCGTTTTCCTTCGGTTCGTTCCCTCCCTGGGGATCTTACAACCTGGATGGTGAGCTCGATGACATCCGGATTTTCAACACCGTCAGAAGCGGAGCTCAGATTCTGAGTGACATGACGTCTGATAAGCCGGAAGGTGCCCTTGCTTTCTGGAAAATGGATGAAGGCACAGGTGATGTAGTTTCTGATGCATCCGGCAATGGAAATTATGCATTTTTCGGGACAAGCAATGGCAGTGCAGATGCGAACGACCCGGCCTGGTTTCAGTATAACACCGCTCCTGATGCACCTACCGCTCTTTTTGCCACATCAAATAACGGGGAAGTTACCGTCACCTGGTCAGCTTCTGAAGCCGCTGATGTTGAAGGTTATGCCATTTATGGCGGAACGACATCCGCACCTGAAACCAAATTGGCTGAAACAGCCTCTGCAAATGATACCAGCTACACATTTTCGAGTCTGAATAATGGAGATTTTTATTATTTCAGAGTGAAAGCTTTTGATGCCAACCAGGCATTAAGTGGTTTTTCACCTGAGGATGCTGTCGTGGTCGCCGGTGATGCCAGCCGTGCGCTGACTTTCGATGGAACCGATGATTATGTAAATCTCGGAAATGCAAACGAACTGAATATAACCGAAGATCTGACTCTGGAAGCCTGGATTTATGCTGATGATTACAATCAGGCAGGACGGATCATTTCCAAATGGGGAATCTCTTCAGGATATGAAATTGACCTGTATTTGGGGAATATACGGTTTAATCTGAATCAATTTGTCATCATGCAGACCTCCATAACCGGTTATAACGGAACCTGGGTTCATGTCGCTGCAACAAAATCAGGAAACACAGGAACACTTTATATTAATGGTGTTTCGGTTGGAAGCGGGTTTGCGCAATCCACAATTACCACCTCACCCAATAATTTATTGATTGGCCGGATGGCCAATCTTGCAACAAATTCGTTCAATGGTACAATAGATGAAGTCAGAATCTGGAATGTCGCCCGGACTGCTTCTGAAATTTTTGATCATTACAACACTCCATTGGTTGGAACTGAATCCGGGCTTGTCGGACTCTGGCATCTTGATGAAGGAACCGGAACCACCGCTTACGATTCAACCCCCAACGGAAATGACGGCTCACATTCTAGTGTTCCTGTCATCGTAGTTTCCGGTGCCATGGGTGGCGGAACCGTTCCTGTCGAATTATCATCTTTCACCGGTTCAATTTCAAGCGATCAGATTCTGCTGAAATGGTCAACTGCTTCAGAGAAGAACAATGCAGGGTGGGAGATTCAAAGACAAGAAGACAGAAGTCAGAAGTCAGAAGACAGAATAAATGCGGAATGGGAAACATTAGGTTTTGTTGCAGGAAAAGGAACCACAACTGAAGCACAATCCTATGAATTTTCGTCCCTTGTCCCTTCCCGCAGTAGCGGGACAGGCAGTCCCTCGTCACCGGCTGTTTACCGTTTGAAACAAATGGATCTCGACGGAACCGTTTCGTACAGTCAGGTTTTAACACTTTCTACATCAACACCTTCCGACTTCAAGCTTATCGGCAATTACCCCAATCCGTTTAACCCGGCAACAAAAATCAGTTATCAGTTGCCAGTTAGCAGTGAAGTGAACTTGCAGGTTTATGATGTGACCGGCCGGATTATTTCAACGCTGGTTAATGGGAAAAAAGAGGCAGGCGTCCATGAAGTTTCATTTGACGCCACGGGGCTTTCAAGTGGACTTTATTTCTACCGGATTTCTGCCGGTTCTTTTTCTGCAGTGAAGCCGATGATGCTGGTTAAGTAGGAATAATAAAACAAGTCTTTACCGATGAATCCAGCTTCGAAATGAAGCTGTGTTCTGTTGGCTGGTTAAAAGAGATTTTTGAGATCCTTTCAACTTTACAGACAACGTGTTTTTGGTGTAGGTTTCAATTTTTTCGATGTGTTGCTTATTGACAAGTTCGCTGCGATTGATCCTGAAAAAATCGTCAGGGTCAAGCAGTTCTTCAAGTTCTTTCAGCGTGGATTCTGTGAGAATATGTTTTTTGCCTGTGATGTCGTGGGCGAAGATCAGTCCATCATTGGCTTCAAAAAAACAGATCTTTTCTGTTTCAAGAAAATAGATAGCTTGATGGTTATGAACGGAAAACCGTTTTTTGAACGGTTTTTTAAGTAAGGTTTGCTCAATCATTTTTGTAAGACTTCCTACCAGACCGTCAGCATCGGCAGGTGCAGTTCTGAACAGCAGAAATTTATCCCACGCTTTCTGGAAACGCTCCATCGTGAACGGTTTCATTAAATAGGCAATGCCGTTACTCTCAAAGGCATCCATCAGAAACTGGTCGTAAGCAGTTGTAAAGATAATCGGGCAGGTAACCGGCACCTGACTGAAAATTTCGAAGGAATTTCCGTCCAGCAATTCAATGTCTGAAAGGATCAGATCCGGCTGATTACTTTTCAGAAAGGAAATACCTTTAGCAACAGTGTCGATTTCTGCCATAATCTGAATGGTGGAATCTGTCTCATCCAGAAATCGCTTCAGCTTCCTTCTTGCCGGAATCTCATCTTCGATAATGACTACTTTTATCATATCACCTGGGTTTTGATTAGTGGAATACTAACCGAAAAGGTAGTGAGAGAGTGCTGAATCTCAATAGGTTTTTCTGTTAACAACCGGTATTGTTCTTTCAGATTTTTCAACGCTTGTCCGTTTGACGGTTTGATGTTTTTTTTCGGGTTGACAGTGTTTGTCGTCAGTATGGTTTCATTGATGTCGATGGTAATGATCACAGGGTTTTCTTCAGTTCCCAAATTATGATGAACGGCATTTTCGATAAGTAATTGAAGCGTTAGGGGAACGATGTATCCGCTGCTGCTACTTCCGCCGGTCTGCATCTGATAGGCAGTTCCGAATTTCTGCCCGATCAACCTGAAATACTGCTCAGCAAACGCCAGTTCCTCATTCAGGCTAACGAGTTTTTTATCGGAAGCCTGCAAAACATACCGGTAAATCTCAGCAAATTCATTCAAAAACTCAGATGCTTTGTGCTTGTCTTCTTCAATCAGCTGGTCTAAAATATTCAGGTTATTAAACAGAAAATGCGGATTGAGCTGTGATTTCAGTTGGTGGATTCTGCTCTCTGCAAGTGCCTGATGATAGGTAGCCAGTTGTTGCTGATGGTAGGTGTTTTTTTTGAAGTAGTAATAGGCAAGGAAAAAACTACCATAAATAAACCCATCCAGAAAGTCTGAAAATAGGGTAAATACAAAGGTTTCCTGGTTGAAGTTTCGCTCCACAGTATCAAAACCAAGAGCGATCAAAAATCCAATCGCCTTCATTCCAATGAGATAGGTGATCAGAGAAGAGCCAAATACCAAAAGCAGATCTTTGGTGCTGAAGACAATTGATTTTAACCATTTTCTGATAAAGAACAGAATGATTACAAATAAAATCCCGGCTTTAATTAGCGTGAAAACAGCAGCTTCGGGGGTGAAGATATATGCATTAATTTCTTGCTGGACTGTAATCCGCATGTAAACCGACTGCACATATCCAAACAGGATAATGAAAAGCAAAAAGTACCGGTGTTGATAAAGTTTGTGAAGCCAATGGGACATGTCAGACCAGATAGTTATTTGTTTTCTTGTGAAATGGGAAAGACCGTTGGGTTACCGGCCAGAAACAAAGTACAAATATAGGATTTGTTTTGGGATTGTTACTGAGCTTAAGTTCAATTTTCCCTTGAAGGAATTGTAGTGGGGTCAGGACCATATTGGTTTTCTCCATGTACACCTGTCTTTGATGCAAGAATCAGGTTGTAACCGGGAATGAAAAAGTACCAGCCAGATTTTTCAACGTCATGCATCCTTCTGACCCCAACTGCAATGCATGGAATTAATACCGCAGGGTAAACACTGGACACAATGGAGGTCCCGGTTAGTCCGCCAACAATCCATAAACCAAATACGATAATCAGATTAACCAGGTAAAAATACCAGAATTCACGCCTTGCTGCTCTGCCTCTGAACACGGCGTAGTTTTGTAATGTGTTCGAATAATAGGTCATCATTTTTTTCTTCCTTTTTCATTCTCTGATGGAATTGGGAGTTCACTCGATTTTTGAAAGTGCACCTGTCCTGGCTTGAACCGGGATTGTTTTGGAAATTAAGTTACCACGGATTTGCGAAAGTACAAATCCGTGGTGGTTTTAGTGATTTTTGTTACTTACTATTTTCGGGAAACGAAGCGATGATATTTCCCTTCTCGTCGAAAAAGTCAAGCTTTGCCTTGTTCTCTTTATCAACATAAAACATAGCTTTTGGCATGCCCTTATTATCAAAAAGAAACAGTCCGTTGTTTTCACTTCTCGATTTCCCGAGCATGACACGCGGAGCGCCGCCAAGTAATCCCTGTTCAACATAAGCGTTGTATTTTTTTTGTGCGGATTCAGGGTCTTTTTTACCAAGTGTTTCAAGCTCTTTCATAATTTCAGATGTTTTGGCTTGAGATTCCTTCGATGGCCGGTCGTTGAACATCAGTCCGCTGCTGACAAACCGGTTATCACCTTCCCGATAATCCTGAGTGAGCAATTGCATGACCTGATCACCATCATATTGGTCAAATGTTAATGAAAGACCTGAGCTATGACCATTTTCTCCTTTTTTTCCATCATAAATGAAGCCACCAGATTCAATACCATCTTCATTGAAAAACAACATTCCCGATCGTTTTTTGCGGTCGGCATTGGTGGGTCTGTCGTTGATTTTATCACTTCCGGTTGGGAAACGGTCAACGTTGGTAATGATCATTTTGACGGTTCCGTCTTTCTCAATGATGTTGATTCGTTCCACATCAATCTCGCTGAATCGCTGGTTGCCGCTTTGTTTGAAAGCAGTTGTTGAAATCCAAATCATACCGATGGCAGTTGCCACTGCGAAAGTCCGTAAAAAAACCAGTTCTTTTTTCATATTATCCTCTTTTGTTGATTTATTGGTTAAGTGCAATGCAAAATTCCCATCAGGATATTTCCGATTCAACACCATCTTTCTGACTGCAGGAAAAAATCAAATGAGCAAAGGAAAAAGGGAGTTAAGTTTTTATCACAACTTTAATTGTGTGGTCATGATCGTAAATCATTCACTGCAAGTGGATGGTTGGGTTTCGGGTTTTGCATGATCATTTCACCTGTGATGGGCGTTAAAAGGAACCCGGCGTCTTTGTTTTCATGTTTATTCCGACAAGATAAGCCAGCAGAATTTGGTTTTTGGGGATTCAAACAGGGCTTTTTCTTCTGTTCGGTCAATGATTTTGATGAAATAGATCTGTTTTTTATTTACCTTACCGACCCAAAGTTGGTAAGGTTGTTATTCACATAGCCTTCTGGGAATACCGGAAGGCTTTTTTATAGGGGAAATTCTGATTGTTTAAGTGGAGGACTATTACTGCATTTTTCTGTTTACTTCTGGTTGCCTTTGAGGTAACCGGTCAGGCCTCCAATCCCTCTGCTATCACCCAGAAACGCGGACTTTCTCACCATTCGGTTACCGGAACCATCATTGACCGGCACGGATTTTTATGGATCGCAACCCGTGACGGACTGAATAAGTTCGACGGACATCAGGTTACCCCCTTTTACACACAGGACCGGGAACTCGGAACCATTACCGATAATTATTTCAACAGCATTTTCTATTCGGGCGGAGATTCCATTTTTCTGGGTGCCGGTAATCTGATTTATGCCTTTAACATCCTCACGAATCAGTTTCACAAACTCCCCATTCAATCAGATATGGTCAATTACGAGGGGGATGTTAATGCATTTTTCAAAACAAAAACAAACGAACTTTGGCTTTCAGTTTTTGGAAAAGGACTGATCAAATTTGACCGGAAAGATCAGACATTTCATCCGGCAGAATTGAACAATGAGTTTGAAAACAGCTCTGAAAAGTTAAGCATTACCTCCATCGTGGCACAGGATTCCGTCACCCTGTTTTTGGGTACTCAGGGAAACGGACTCATCCGGTTTAACACAAAAACCGGGGAATTTCGAAAATTTTCTCTTTTCCCTGCATCAGCCAAACCGGGAAAACGAAATTCAGTCAGATCACTTGCCCGGAAAAACAACCATGAACTTTATGTTGGAACCTGGGGGCACGGACTCTGGACTTTCGATTTAAAAAGTGAACAGCTCAGGCAGATTTGGTATGATAAGGATGCACCCGAACCCTATCCGTTCAACGATGTAAGATGTCTCTTTACCGATGTTGACCAGACCGTATGGTTTGGAACCAATGGGGGAGGTTTATACCATCTTTCACAGGATGGAAACCAACTGGGTCATTATTCCACGAAGGCAGATCCGTCTCATTTTCTTGCTGATAACGATGTTTATTCCATATTCCGTGAAAGAAAGGGAATTTACTGGATCGGTACAGATGGTGCCGGTTTGCAGCAAATTAATCTGAACCGGCAAGTTTGGCAGCAGATGTCTACCTCGGGACAGGGTATTCTTGAACTGAACAACAACGACGTTCAACGGGTATTTTTTGATTCCAGGCAGAACTTGTGGGTTGCCACGAATGGTGGCGGTATCAATTTCATTTCGGCAGACCGGAAAACAACCCGGCAACTTTCCATTACACCAAATGGTTTACGTGATAACACTGTCTATACGGTTACTGAGGATGAGTACGGCCGGATCTGGATTGGAAGCAACAGCGGCGGCATTCAGGTTTATTATCCCGATCAGAACCGATTTGTCAATCTTGAAAAATTGGATAAAGGTCCGTACAGTTTTATCTATATGTTGTTTGCTGATTCCCGGGGTGACATGTGGGTTAGCGGTTACACCGATAATTTCATCATTGAAAAACCGGGTGAAAAACTAAATTCATTTCAGGTGGATTCAGCATCACTTCGTGGAATGTCAGGGTCCAATTTTCAGGCGATCATGGAAGACCGTCGTGGCAATGTCTGGATCGGAACCAACTCAAAAGGTGTTTTCTGGTTCGATCCATCCACAAAAAAACTCACAAGTCTCACTGCCTCCCTTCCCGATAACGGAAAACCGAGGCCCAGAAACATCACCGGACTTTATGAGGATCGCTGGGACAATATCTGGATCACGACTTCTGGTACAGGGCTGTTTTGCTGGGTGAGATCACAATACGAACTGATTCAGTTCACTGAAAAAGATGGACTACTGAACAATATTCTCTACGATTTGAATGCAGACCGGCGGGGAAATCTGTGGATGACTTCGCCTGTGGGGATTGGATTGATTGAATTAAAATCCTTCCAGCCGGATAAAGGATACTCATTGCAGTTTTATCAGTTCAATCAGGATGACGGCATACAATCTTCGATCTTCAACCGGAATACCAGTGCCATTGACAAAAACGGAAAACTTTATTTTGGCGGAACAGAAGGAATAACCTTTTTTCAGCCGGAACAAATTGAACTGAAAGCTGAGTTTAAACCCCTGGTTCCGGTACGGTTGCTTATCAATAATGAAGTGCAGAGTCTGTATAACCCTGAAACAGGGGAAAATATTAATTCTGCCACTGAATTTTCATTTGGACCGGAAGCTTTTCTGATTTCCATCGACATTACCGTTCTGGAATTTTCAAATCCGGATAAAATCAGGTATGCCTATAAAATGGAAGGGCTGAACGAGGACTGGATTGAAACCCAATCTAATCATGTTTTTACGTTTTCTGCGCTGCCAGCCGGTGATTATACGCTTAAAGTAAAATCAACCAACACCCTCGGAAACTGGAATGACTCTTCAAGTGATTTCAATTTTACGGTTCATCCGCCCTGGTGGGCAACCTGGTGGGCCTGGCTTTTATATGTTGTAGTTCCTTTACTGGTTATTGGCAGTTACGTCAGGACGAAATCCATCAGGGCAGAAAAGGATCGGAAACAACTTGAATTTCAGGTGGAAGTTCGAACCGAAGAACTAAGTTCAACTTCAACTGAACTTAAAAAGAGCAATGAAATGCTTAAGGTTCAGACGGAACGTCTCAGGTTGCTTGACCGGAAGAAAACTGAATTATTCACCAACATTTCGCATGAATTCAGAACACCGCTAACCATGATTCTGGCTCCGCTTGAAGGAATGGCGAAACAAACCCCAACCCCTGATGTGAATCTGATGCTGAAAAATGCACTCAGAATGAGCCGGCTAATCAACCAGCTTCTTGCAATTGCCAAGACCGACAGCGGTGAAATCGGGTTTCGCCCGGCAACCTATGATTTTGTGGGTTTTGTTGAAGGAATTGTAACTGATTTTGCGGTTCTGGCAACCGGGCAAAACCGTCGGGTTTCAGAATACTATCCCGATTTTCCGGTTCATTTCCGGTTTGATGCTGACCACATGGAAAAAATTCTGATGAATTTGCTTTCAAACAGTTTCAAATTTACCCGGCCAACAGATGAAATCCGGGTTCAGATTACCTGGGAATCAGGAAATGGTTTACTTGAAGATCAGGTTGGACTCATAGTTGAAGATTCCGGGATTGGTATCCCAAGAGAACAGCAGCCGTTCCTTTTTGACCGGTTTTATCAGGTTGAAAGCGGACTCAGCCGGTCGTATGAAGGCTCTGGAATTGGACTGGCTTTGGTTAAAGAATTGGTTTTGCTTCACAAGGGTTCAATTGAAGTTACCAGTGAACCCGAGGCTGGAACCCGTATCAAAATTCTTTTCCCGGTTTCTCTGCCGGATTCGAAAGAAGAATCTCCGGTTCTTGCTGCACCGGTTAATTCCGAAATTACCCGTGAAATTCCTGACCTGATTGGATTTGATTCAGACGGACTTTCTTCCGAAATAAAAAAAGGTAAAACTGCTGAACCCATCCGGATTCTGGTTGTCGAAGACAATCCTGATTTGCAACAGTATTTGAAAAGGCTCCTGTATATGTATCAGGTTCAGGTTGAAGGGAATGGACTTTCGGGGTTGCGAACTGCAGTTGAAACCGTGCCAGATTTGATTATTTCTGATGTGATGATGCCTGAAATGGATGGCTACACCATGACCCGGGAGTTAAAATCAAATCATGTGACCTGGCATATCCCGATTATTATTCTGACAGCAAAGTCGAGTCTTGACAGTAAAATTGCCGGTTTGGAGCTGGGTGCAGATGCTTATCTGGGTAAACCCTTCCAGACGGGTGAGCTTGTTGCCACCATTGAAAACCTGCTCCAGTCACGAGAACGGTTAAAATCGATTTACATCAGCAAAATGGGTGATGAGAAACCTGTTGACAGTGTTCCTTCAAAAGATGATGTATTTCTTCAGTCGGTAATCGAAATCATCAATGAGAATCTTGCAAATACCCGGTTTGGCGTTGAAGAACTTGCGGAAGCGGTTCATATCAGCCGGTCCCAATTGAACCGGAAATTATCGGCAGTTATTGATCAGAGTCCGAACACCCTCATCAAAAACACCCGGATGAAACAGGCTAAAATTTTACTTGAAGCCAAATCAGGCACGATCAGTGAAATTGCTTTTCAGGTTGGGTTTGATAATCTGGCGTATTTCTCGAAATGTTTCAGAGAAACGTATAACCAATCACCAAGTGAAGTGTAGGGGAAGAAGGTAGAAGAAAGAAGGCAGAAGGAAGAAGTTAGAAGGTAGAAGAAAGATAATAGAAGTTGGAAGTCAAACGAAGCGAAGCTCCCGTTCTTTGTTTGGTAACGAACCATAGATCCGGTGAAACTTAAAAAACCTCACGGAACAGATTACTAAATGGTTAATGGAATTTTTACAACAATAAAAAGAAGTTGTCAGCCTGAGTGACGAATTTGCAAGGCTAATTCGTTTTATCGAAGGCCGGATTGCAATTAATCTGGATCATAAACCAAAACCATTCAAAATTTATAAAAAACACGGGCGCCCCCAAGGCTTTGCCACGGGTCATTGACAGCCAGTAGCCCCTACAAATATGAATTTCAATAAAAAACCTCCCTCCACTTTGTGTTCCCTCCCTTGACCCGCGCAACGCAGTTGCTTGGGTGTGATTCCTCTGTGAATCTCTGTGGTAAAAAATTCCCATGCGACAAAATTGATAATCTTTGCGCCAAATTTGATAACGCCCGCTTTCTGATTTTCCCGAACTTTGTATCAATTCAATTCAGAGGAAAAACGATGAAAAACAAAACTGATAATCCAACTACGAATCTCATCATTTCAGCCTCACTGCTTCTTTTCAGTTTTCTCATTCTGATAAAATGGTAGGTACGCTTTACGCGGTACGTTGTACGGGGTACGCTTTGCGGGGAAGGGGATAAAATAGCCCCAAAACCTTTGCTTTTTGTTGCTGTTTTGTTGGTTGAACTTTTTGTAATCCCGGCTTCTGATTCTATTCAGGACCGGGATTTTTTTTGCCTAAGAACTTTTTGTTCTGATAAATAAAAAGAATGGCAGGTTTAGGTGGCAGAGGGTTAATGTTGTGAGACAAGTAACAAGATAATAAGGTAATTATATCTATTATTGCAGATGTTTTAAAAATCCTCACCCTCCTATGACTGAGAAACAAAATGAAAAAAATGGCTATTGTTTTCTTTGCACTACTCCTGTTCTTCCACTTTTCATCCGGCTTTGCCCAATTTGGTAAATCGGTAAAATTTGTCGGTGATGGCGGACGAATTGAACTTCCTGCCCCAATTCCAACTTTAATTCCATCCACTTTTGAAATGCGTTTTAACTGGGATGGCACCGGCGAACCGGCTCAACTTCTTTTTTATCTTGGCAATACCGGTTCAAACGGACTTGGATATTACATCCATAACGGAAATCTGGCAATTCTCGCCGGCGGTGTTGTTCTGCAGGATCTTTCTGCAGCGATATCACCTGACACGTGGTATCAGCTATCCGTTGTGACGATCTGGAGTGAAGGTGCAACTTTATTTTTAACCTATCTCGATGGTGTCGTTGTTGATGGTCAACCTATAAGCGCACTTAATATTGCAGAGGCCGCAAAATTGCAAATAGGTGGCAACGACTCAGGAGGTGACTTATTTACAGGCCTTATAGATGAATTCAGAATGTGGACTTCCGTGAGAAATGAATCTGACATTCTCTCTCTTGTAAACTCAGAATTGAGTGAGCCTGCAACCGATGCGTTAATCCTTTTTCCATTTAATGATGATGTACTTGATAAATCCGGTCATGATTTTAATGGCACTGCAATCGGAAATGTAACTTATATTGATCCGTTCTATTCACTGCTTACACCAAACTTAACCAGTGTGGATGCCGGACCAAACAGTCTGCTTGTTTCATGGGATTTAGCTGAACCCGACGAGAATATCACCGGATTCCGGATTTATGATACAGGTGCGCCGGCATACAAAACCACAGGGGGGCCGATATTACTGGATACAGTAAATTCAGTCAGGTTTTCAAAAAAGATGAAAGGGATGACTGACATCCGGGCCTATCACGTGGTTGTCGTGGCTGTTGATGCAAATGGATTTGAATCAGATTACTCGAACATGATTGAGGCAACACCTCTTTCAACTTATGATGCCTTAGGCTATGACTGGCGTTCAAACCTTGACTTGAACGGACCCGAATTCTCCTGGACTGATATTTCATCAACCGGAACCAATGTTAACACAGAAGGAGATGATGTGGTAACCGGAGTTATTCCGATTGGATTTGATTTCCCCTACTATCATGATCTTTATTCTTTGTTGCGGATCTGTTCAAACGGTTTTATCAGTTTTACAAGTGAGGATGCAGCATATAGTAATGACTCACTTCCCAACCCGAATTTACCATTTAATATGATTGCAGCTTTCTGGGATGATTTGCAATGGAGTCCGGAAAATACGTGTTTCTATCAATCCTTTGATGACAGTATGATCATCCAGTTTCACAATGCCATCCGTCTTGATGATTTTGGTGGTGGCGGAGGTGGTGGAGAATTTGCAGTAATCAATGGTTCCTCACCAAAAAAAATCAAAAGTGTTACTTTAAAAAAGGGAACCGGAGAAGGTGTGTTAAATACCTTCCAGATTGTTTTATACAAAAATGGCAACTTCAAATTAAAGTACCTGAGTATGAATTCGCTACTGACTTCTGCAACCGGAGGCTGGCAAAACGAAAATGGAACTGATGGGAAAACTATTTTCAATGAAGAAGATTTTCTTGCAGATAGCCTGGTTGTTTTGGTAAAACGGCCTGAAAATGTGTTGTTCAGACCCAAAATTGCTTCGGTTATTAACAAATACGACTATGCAACGGTTACCGTTTATCCTTTTTTGAATGCAACCGGATATGAAATATTTGCAGGACCTTCAGCAGGATCACTTGAAACCTGTTCAAATGTAACCCAGATTTCCGATGAGGTTTTCAGGGTGTACGGGTTAACCCAAAATGAAATCATTTTCCTTGGCGTTAAAGCAACTACACCTGACGGACAAACACCTATGTCTGCTGTTAAGGAAGTTGTTCTTGCCAATGCTCCAGGAAATGCAATCAGTTTTGGTGAAACCAACCAATATCTTGATTGTCAGGTTAGTTCTGATTACAAATTCAGAACCAATGATACTTTCACCATTGAAGGGTGGTTTAAACCGTCAAATTCCGGGACAACCCAAACCCTGATTTCAAACAAAGATAATAATCTGGGAACAGGGGATATTATCCTTTCAATTCTGCCAACAGGAGAAATCTATTACACTGATGTTTTCACAAATAACACGTACACAAATAGTGCCCAAGTTGAATTTGGTGTCTGGACCCATATTGCTCTCGTTTTTGATGGGGTGTTCTTTAAAATTTACTTTAATGGAACCTGGGTTAACCAGTTTGAATTGTGGAATGTGGAACCCACTCACCCGGTAACCAGTAATAACCTGTATATCGGTGCTGCAATTACGATTGGTGAGGGAATTATGACTTCTGATGAGTTTCTGGGCGAAATGGACGAGTTCAGAATCTGGAATAAGGCACTTACCCCTGAAGAAGTTTCCTTTTTTCTTCATGAAGCCTTGCCGGGAGACACACCAGGTTTGATTTCCGTTTATCATTTTGATGAACCTAATGGAAGCAGTTTTGCGATTAATGAAGCAACTAATGGCAAAAACGCAATTTTAAACGGGAATACCAGTCCGCAGTTTGTGAGTTCAGGTGCCCCTCTTAATGAAACCGTTCCGGTTGAACTTTCTGCATTTTCAGGACAAATTTCCGGCGGAAAAGTGGTTCTGAACTGGTCAACAACAACTGAGACGAATAATTATGGGTGGGAAATCCAGAAATCAGAAGACAGAAGTCAGAAGTCAGAAGACAGCCCTTCGACTTCGCTCAGGGACCAGAAGACAGAATGGGAAACGATTGGTTTTGTTGCCGGGAAGGGAACCACAACTGAAGCCCAGTCTTATTCATTTTCGTCACCTGCCGCTGCCGGTTCTCTGAAATTCAGATTAAAACAAATTGACGTGAATGGAAAAACCACTTACAGTCAGATTGTTTCGATTGAAGGAAAACCAACAGTTCTGGCTTTGAATCAGAACTATCCGAATCCGTTCAACCCGTCAACCACAATCGGATTTGCTTTGCCTGCTTCCGGAAAAGTAAACATGGTTGTTTTTGATATCCTTGGCCGTGAAGTGGCAACACTTCTTAACAGGGAAATGGAATCCGGACCTCATGACGTTGTGTTTGATGCCGGTTCATTTTCTGCCGGGATTTATTTCTGCAAACTGACTTTCGACGGAAAAGTTAAAATGATGAAACTAACGCTTTTAAAATAAGTTGCGCCTTTATCCCCATCCGGTGAGAACCGGATGGGTTTTTTGTTCGACAGAATCCCGACTATCATTGTAATTTTTTTTCACCAAAAAAAACAAAACAATTTGCGTTCATTGCGTATTTCTTTTGCGTTTTGGCGTTTAATGTATTTTTCCGCATTAAAGGAGACGTGATGAATCACGTCTCTACCAAATGGTTGAATTTTCCAACATTAAACCCACCCCCATTCCCCCTCCGGCGGAGGGGGTTTTGAATTTCAAATAAAAAATTATCCCCCCGCTTTGTGTTCTCTGTGTTTCCTCTGTGCCCTCCGTGGTAAAACGCCTTTTTCCCTAGGGCGTGCGACAAAATTGATAAACTTTGCAACAAAATTGATAACGGTCACCATCCCTTTTTCCGGAACTTTGTAACGCTGGGTGAGGTATTCCCCTGGCTTGTAGGGTTAAACAAAAGATGGAGATGAACATGAAATATGCTACGATATCCAGGCTGACCGGGAAATTGCTTTCCGGACTCCTGATTTCTGCACTGACCGGACTAACCGGTTACGCACAGACAACCTTTACGGTCGGCACAACCAATGACGCCGGCGCTGAATCACTCCGTGAAGCTATTATCGCTTCCGAAGCAAGTGCAGGTCTTGATTTTATTGACCTGACCGGTATTACAGATACCATTAAACTGGTCACTGCCTTACCAACAATCACACAGGACCTTGTGATTACCGGTCCGGGAAAAAATTTACTTGCGATCAGTGGTGAAAACATGGTTCGTCCGTTTTTTATTACTGGCGGAACCGTTGAAATCACTGACCTTTCTATTGTAAAGGGATGGGCAAAGGGAAATAACGGAAGTTATGACAAAGGCGCCGGGGCAGGTATGGGTGGAGCCATTTACCTCAATGCGGGTACGTTAACCGTGGCTCATGTTGCGTTCACTGGCAATAAAGCTTCCGGAGGAAATACAACAGTTAATACCAGTGGATTTGAACAGGGAACTGGCGATGGTCCGTTCCCGGGTACTGCAGGTGCTACCGGAAGTCCGGGTTCCTATTATTATGGTCCAACTGCTGGTGGTAATGGTGGATTTGGTGCCGGTGGTGGTGCAGGTGGATATGACTACTTTTCGTTTTCAACACCCGGAAGTGGTGGCTACGGCGGTTATGGCGGCGGTGGCGGAGCGGCAGGAGCAGGGTCCAATACGAGCTATGGACCTTATTACCGTGCTACAAGTGCTGCCTTTGGTGGTTACGGGTCAATCCACAAATATCAACGAGCTGGTGGTGCAGGTGCCGGTTTAGGTGGTGCTTTGTTTATCCGTTCTACCGCAACTGCGTTTCTGAATGACTGTGAATTCAATTCTAACACTGCAGTTAAAGGCGTAACTGACAATACAGATTCAGGTAATGGACAAGGAAAAGCAGGTGCAATTTTTGTTCATCCCGGAGCAGAGGTATATGTATCCAATTTGTCCTATAGTGGAAATGCTGCTGACGATGATACTGAAGTAACCGGTGACGATAGTGACATATATGGTGTGCTGATATCTTATACGCCTGGTCAACCGCTGGTATCCATTTCGGATGCGACGGGGATCAAATATAACCGGGCAGTTTTAAATGGAACCGTCGATGCGAATACAAATGCCACAACCTATCACTTTGAATTCAGTTTATCAGCCGATTTTTCTTCACCGATGTTTACTTCGGGCAAATCGGGTGGTTCAGGTAATGTTTCAGTTGCTGTTTCAGATACTGCAACCGGATTGGCCGCTGCTACAACCTATTATTTCAGGTTGATTGCCTCCAATGCAAATGGAGCCGATACCAGTACGGTGAAATCGTTTGTGACTTCACCAATTCCGACACCAATTGTCTCAACAACCGATGCAGATCCGGTTGAAACAACATCTGCAACCTTGAACGGTTTGGTCGATCCCAATGGATTTACTACTTATTATCGTTTCCGGTATGGAACTGATTCAGGTTTAGCTGCCTACACAGAGACTGATTCTGTTTCTGCCGGTTCAGGTGATGAAAATGTTGAAGTGGGCACGTCTGTTACCGGCCTCGATACTGAAACCACGTATTATTTCAGAATCGTCAGCCGGAACAGTTTTGGTGAGACGATTGGAGCAATTAAATCCTTCAGAACAAAAAAACTGGCCGTCCCTGATGTTATGATCAGCGGAGCCACCAATGTTCAGCCATCCAGTGCAATCGTTAGCGGCTTGGTGGATTCCAAAGGACTTGAAACATCGTACCAGTTTCAGTACAGCGCAGACGGTGATTTTTCATCGCCAATGCAAACAGCTATTCAGACTATTGAGTCCGGATCAGTAAGCGGAGCAGGAAATGCAGTTTTACTGGACGGCGGTACCGGGCACCTGGTTATACCGGATAATGGTTCTATGGATGTAACAACCACCTTCACTATTGAAGCCTGGGTTTATCGTGGCGATAAAACATTCAGTACCATTCTGGATAAGGGCAACTATCAGTATTTGTTCCAAATTCAAAACGGGACACTTGCATTCTACAGCGTGACAGGAACTGCAAGCACATGGAAATATTCTTCCGGTACAATTCCTGCCTTCACATGGACACACGTTGCGGTAACCTTTGATGCTGATGCAAACGAAGTTAAATTTTATAAAAATGGTGAATGGATGAATACCGAATCCGGAATCAGTGCCATCGTTCCTGATAACGGGAATGTGAATATCGGTCGCCAGGAGCCTGCCAGCTGCCAGTGTAACACGTTTGGCGGTAAATTGGATGAGGTCAGATTCTGGAACAGAACACTTTCTCCGAACGAAATTGTGGATAACTTCCAACGGACAATAAGCGGGTCTGAATCCGGTTTGGTTGGCTACTGGTCAATGGATGAAACCAATGCCGTTTATACCTTTGACAAAAGTGGAAATAACAACCACGCTTATCTTGCCGGTGGCGCAAGTTTTTCAACATCCGAGGTGGTTATTTCCAAAGAAATCACCCGTGTTTCTGCAACTCTGACCGGATTGAATCCACTGCAGACCTATTCATACCGTCTGACAGCAACCAACGGTGCCGGATCGGAAGTGAGTGATACTGCTTCGTTTAAATTCAAAGCAACTGTACCCGATCTTGAGCTTTGGCTGGTGGCTGATTCCAATTTGGTTGTTGATGGCGAAAACTGGGTCGTAGAATGGAAAAGTTTGACTCCAAATGGCGCAATCGCCTTCCAAAACAATCAGACAGCCAGACCTGAACTGATTGTTAACTCCTTGAATGGACATAATGTAGTGCGCTTTGATGGATCCTCAGATGTTCTATGGACATCACCAATTTCTTCAGATTCCGGATTGACTGTTATTGCAGTTACCAAATTGTCCACCAATACCGGAAGCTACCAACGGATAGTCGGCAATGACAGACATTACTTTTTTGGTTATAACGGGGGTAACTTCAATAACGTTTATGGAAATGGAACCAGTTGGACCGTCGTTGGTGACAATTCCTCAACAACTGTTGGTGCCTTCATTATCCGGTCAACTACTCATGATGGGATTAAAGACAAGTCATACCAAAATGGTATTCCGGCAACACCGAGAACATCATCAAGAACTGGAAATACCGTTCCATTAACTATTGGTGGCGGATTTGAAGAAGGTTACTTTCACCAGTTTTTAAATGGTGATATCGCAGAATTACTGGTATTCAACCGCACTTTATCCGATGCAGAACGGGTGGCGATTGAATCCCGCCTGGCGCTAAAATATCAGGTTGGCTTGAAAGCAACTGTTTCTAACCCGACCGTTAATTCGGGTGAGAAAGGATCTTATTCTCTCGGTGAAACCGGCGCGACCGTTACCTTTACCACACCAAGCGGAACATCGGGTTCTCTGACTGCCTCCACCAGCAATAGTCCGACTATCGTTGGCTCACTTCCTCTGGGAATTACCGGATTGGCAACAGAAAAATATTGGAGTATTGTGAATACCGGATTGACTGGTATTGAATATTCCATTACGCTTGATCTGACAGGTATTTCAGGAATTACCAACTTCAATTCTATCAAAGTGGTGAAACGTGAAGATGAAAATGCCACCTGGGTTGATGTCACCGGTTCACCGTTTTTTGCAACTGTTACCTTTGACGATCCGTTTATCACCATTAGTGGGTTAACATCTTTTTCTGAATTTGCTGTTGGCAGCGGATCAGAAAATCCGCTTCCGGTTGAACTATCTGCTTTCAGCGGACAGATTTCCGGTGGAAATGTGGTTCTGAACTGGTCAACAACGACTGAGACGAATAATTATGGATGGGAAGTTGAGAAACAGAAGGTAGAAGATAGAAGTGAGAAGTTAGAATGGGAAACGATTGGTTTTGTTGCCGGAAAGGGAACAACAACTGAAGCCCAGTCCTATTCATACTCGTCACCTGCCACTGCCGGTTCCCTGAAATTCAGATTAAAGCAAATTGACGTGGATGGAAAAACCACTTACAGTCAGATTGTTTCGATTGAAGGAAAACCAACCGTTCTGGCTCTGAATCAGAACTATCCGAATCCGTTTAACCCGTCAACCACAATTGGATTTGCTTTACCTGCATCAGGAAAAGTAAGCCTCGTTGTCTATGATATTCTTGGCCGTGAAGTGACAACCCTTCTGAACAAGGAAATGGTATCCGGTTTCCATTCAGTTGTGTTTGATGCCTCCTCTAATGCTGCAGGTGTTTACTTCTACAAACTTTCCTTCAACGGAAAAGTTGTAACCAAAAAATTAACCCTTTTGAAGTAAATACCACCTCCATCCCCATCCGGTGAAAACCGGATGGGTTTTTTGTTTGATGACATCCCGATCCAGAATTTTTCTTTCTCAATATTTTAATTTGTGACCTTCCTCACAGAAAAAATTGTTTTTCGGTTTCATTAGAATACAATTAGGACTTGTTTTATTTTATTTAAAATTGTGTCGTATTTTAGAAAAAACCAGAAAACGGCTTTTAAACCTAATTATTTTAATACCTTATTGTCTTTTATTGAAAATCCAGGACTGGATTCATTTGGATTCTGATAAAGAGTGTGCTGTTCTGCCGGGAGGAATAATTCCTTCCGATCTGATTTTTTAATACGGAGAAAATATGAACTCAAGGCTAACGATTCTGATCCTGTTTTTTTCACTTATCATCCAAACCTCTTTTGCAGTACTTCCCGGTTCACAATCAACTTCTGTAACACAATCACCTCCCGTTTTTACCAGTTCAGCACCTGCCGGTGTGAAATTTTACGGTGAACCTTTTCAGTATAATTTTTCTGCAACAGATGCGGATTCTGATCCGATTTCATTTTTTGTGCCGGGAAATGAGCAGCTTGATGCCAATTACCAGACTGAGATATATTATGCAAGCGGATATCAAACCAGCGTTTGGCAATCGTTTACGGCAACTGGCACTGGGTTTCTTACAAAAGCAGCAATTCTTCTTTCTGCACCCAGTTTGGGTGTTGATACTGTTGTCATCTACTCAGGATCAGGACCAGGGGGAACGGTTCTATATAAATCCCCGATAACACTTTCCAATATTTTTGAATATTACACCATCACTATTCCTGTTTCTGCCAATGTAATTGTGGTTGAGGGACAACTTTACACCATTCAATTCAGAAGTACAACAAACAGAGTTAATACTTATTTCATTGAAGCATTGTACTCTAACCCTTATCCGGGTGGAAGTTGTTTTTGGGGAGCCAGTTCCGATATTCCTTTCAGAACTCACATCAAACCTTTTACTACGACCCCGGTTGCATCCTGGTTAACCTTAACTGACAATGGCAACGGAACCGGTTCGCTATCAGGAACACCAGCTGTTACAGATGCAGGCGCTTTTTCAGAAATTCTGATCTCAAAGGCTGGCTCAGATTATGTTCCGCAAGCTATAAATTTCACAATTTCAGATCCGATTTCGGCACCAACGGGTTTGTTTGCTATTGCCGGAGACGGACAAGTTGAACTGAAATGGAATAAAAATGCCCCGGCAAATTTCGGAAAGTATTACATCTATGGTGGCACAAGTCCGAATCCATCCACACGGATCGACAGTTCATTCTCAGTGTCTGATACGACCAAAATCATCACCGGGTTAACAAACGGGACTTTATACTATTTTCGTTTAACCGCAAAAAGTGCCGGAAACAGCTTAAGCGGGTTTTCAAATGAGGATGCTGCAGTACCTGTAACAAGTGAAGGTAACTCTCTCTTACTCGATGGTGCTACCCAATATGTCGTCCTGCCATCAAACAGTTATTATCAGAATCAAAATTTTACGATGGAAGTCTGGGCAAAACGAAACAGTTCAAATACAGGGGACTGGATTTTTGGTCAGGGATTCACTTCATCTGATTACGGACTTCATATCGGATTTCGTGAAGGAAACGGGTTTTCCTTCGCATTTTATGCTGATGATCTGGAACAAGGGCAGGCTAATACTTCTCTCGACTGGCAACATCTTGCTTTAACTTATGATGCCGCGACTCAAACCCAGAAGATGTATATTAATGGGATTCTGGTTAATTCAAGAGTTTCATATAGCAAATACTGGGGGTACGGTGATTTTTATATCGGAAGAACTGCCTGGAATATGGGTGATGCTTTTGATGGTTCTCTTGATGAAGTCAGACTCTGGAATTATGTAAGATCTGACTCAGAAATCAATGACAACAGAATCCAGGCATTAAGAGGTGATGAACCCGGTTTACTCGGACTTTACCATTTTGATGAACCTTCAGGATCCATTGTTTATGATGCTTCACCTAACGGAATAAATGGGACGATAGTTGGTGGTGCCTCATTTGTTGAATCTGATGCGTTTATCTCTACAACACTTCCTGTTGAACTTTCTTCTTTCACCGGACGGATGTCAGGTAGAGATATTGTTCTGAATTGGACGACTGCCTCAGAGGAAAATAATGCGGGGTGGGAGATCCAAAGGCAGAAGTTAGAAGATAGAAGTGAGAAGTTAGAATGGGAAACAATCGGATTTGTCGCCGGAAAAGGAACAACAACCGAATCTCAGTCGTATTCTTTTTCGTCCCTTGTCACTCGTCCCTTGTCCCCGGTTGTTTCACCCTCGTCACTGGCGGTTTACCGCCTCAAGCAACTCGATCTCGACGGAACAGTTTCCTTCAGTCAGATTCTGACAATTGAAAACAAACCTGAAGAATTTGCACTTCAGCAGAACTACCCGAATCCGTTTAATCCGTCAACAAAGATAGATTTTTCACTTCCTGTATCCGGTTATGCCAAACTGGTTGTTTTCGATTTGCTTGGCAGGGAAGTCAAAACCCTGATTGATCAGAATCTGGAAGCAGGATTTCATACATCAGTTTACGATGCAGGAAATGGAGCAGCAGGAGTGTATTTCTACCAGCTGACCTTTAACGGGAAAGTTGAAACCAAAAAGTTAACTCTTTTAAAGTAAATTCCACATCAACTCCCATCCGGCGAAAACCGGATGGGAGTTTGGTTCCAAGGTTCCGTTATTTTTATGCTCAGAATCCTCACTTGTGATCTTCCTCACTGAATAATTTGATTTATTTAAACGTTAGAATACAATTAGGACTTGTTTTATTTTATTTAAAATTGTGTCGTATTTTAGAAACAACCAATAAATGGCAAATAAACCTAATTATTTAAATAGTTGTGTATCTTTTTTTACGGAGCCAGCATGAATTCAAAGCTACTGATTTTTTCCCTTTTTCTTTTTTTAATCACTTCGCTTTCATCAATTGCTGCATTGCCCGGCTCCCAATCAACTGCTGTAACGCAATCACCTCCTTTTTTCACCAGTACTGCACCTTCAGCTTCACACCTGGCCGGAAATGAGTTTATTTACAATTTTTCTGCCTTTGATCCCGATTTAGATCCGATATCTTTTTTTATTGCAGGCGAAGAACAGTCTGATGCTACTTATCAAGCAGAAGGTTATTGGGCGACTAGTGCGCAGACCAGTATCTGGCAATCTTTTACTGCTGACTCTACTGGTTTTCTAACCACCGCCGGGATCCTCTGTTATTCTTCAAATACTGAAAGTGATAGTGTTTATATTTATTCAGGTTCTGGAACAGGTGGCTCTGTTTTGTATAAAGCACCACTCCCGATGATGAATTTTTATGACTATCATACCATTTCCATTCCGGTATCCTCAGGTGTTTTACTAGCTTCTGGCTCAACCTACACGATTGAATTTAAAAGTACCTCAAATGCAATTATAACTTATATGGAACAGAACTATCTGGGCAATCCTTATCCAGGTGGACGTGGCTACTTTTCTGAAGATTCTGATCATCCCTTTATAACCAGAATTAAACCACTTAAAACTTTTCCTGTTGCAGCATGGCCGACTTTAACTGATAATGGAAATGGAACCGGATCCTTAGTTGGAACCCCTCCAGGATCGGCAATCGGAACATTTTCTGAGATTCTGATTGCAAAAGCAGGCTCAGATTACGTTCAGCAGCCAATCAGTTTCGAAATTACCAACCCTGTTCTTGCTCCATCCGGGTTATTTGCAATTGCTGCCGACGGTCAGATTGAATTGAAATGGAATAAAAATGCCCCTGCAAATTTCGGAAAATATTACATTTATGGCGGTACAGAACCCAATCCAACCTCACTGATTGACAGTTCTTCATCGGTTTCTGACACCACTTTGATTCTATCTGGACTAACAAATGGAACGTTGTATTATTTCCGGCTGAATGCAAAAAGCAATGGGGGTGTGGCGAGTGGGTTTTCAAATGAGGATGCTGCAGTTCCACAAGCCGGCGAAGGAAATGCCCTAAGTTTTGATGGTGATGGTGATTACGTGTCCATTCCAAATCTGTCAGCAATTTTATCAGGAAAAACGGCACTGACAGTCAGTGGCTGGGTCTATCCAAGAAATCCGGAAGGAAGTTTTCCCGATTTCGACCATTTTTTCGGATTCAGAAATGACAGTGATGCCGATTTCTATGTCATGCAATCTCACGGAACCAACTTGAAAGCTGTTATCAGAACCAGTTCAGGAGCAGGTGAAATAACCGGTACGGGAACCTTGATACCAAATGAATGGCAGCATGTCGCCTTTACGTATGATGGTACCGTTATCAAGCTTTATCACAACGGGAATGAAGTTGGCAGCAGCTTTGCCTCAGGAACTATCGAAGTTGGAAGCCTTGCTTTTCAGATGGGTTACAGCAATGAAGGTCCTTTTAATTATTATCTTGACGGGAATGTTGATGAAGTTCAGTTATGGAATAAAACACAATCTCAGGAAGAAATTGTACTGAATTATACCATTCCTGTCCGCGGAGATGAACCCCTTCTTTTAGGTGCCTGGCATTTGGATGAACCATCAGGAGTCATCGCCTATGATGCAACTCCCAACGGAAATAATGGCACTCTGATTGATGGAACTGCTTTTATTTCTTCTTCTTCTTTTTTTCAGGCCACACTTCCTGTTGAGCTTTCATCCTTCACCGGAGAAATTTCCGGCGGTAAAGTCGTGCTGAACTGGTCAACTGTATCTGAGGAAAATAATGCGGGATGGGAGATTCAGAAACAGAAGTTAGAAGATAGAAGTGAGAAGTTAGAATGGGAAACAATAGGATTCGTTGCAGGAAAAGGCACCACCACCGAATCTCAGTCCTATGCATTTTCGTCCCCTGTCACTCGTCCCTCGTCCCCAGAAGTTTACCCCTCGTCATCGGCGGTTTACCGCCTCAAACAACTCGATCTTGACGGAACGGTTTCCTACAGTCAACTCCTCACCATCGAAAATATACCTACAGAATTTTCTCTTCAGCAAAATTACCCGAATCCGTTTAACCCAGAAACAGTTATCACTTATCAGCTGGCTTCAAAAAGTAACGTTAGTTTACAGGTATTTGATATGCTGGGTCGTGAGGTAAAAACGCTGGTCAATCAGGTAAAGGAAGCTGGGAATTATTCGGTTGATTTCTCTGCAGAAAATCTGCCAAGCGGTGTTTATTTCTACCGGTTGAATGCCGGCAATTTTTCTGAAACCAGAAAAATGACAATTTTAAAATAGAAAGTTCTGTTTGCTCAAATTGCTAATCTTACTCAAGTTTTTATCTGTAACCAAAAGGTTTGAAAATATGAAATCATGGCTAACTTGTTTTTTACTTTCAGTTTCTGTTTCGGTATTTGCACAGTCAGGAAAGGAAGTCCTGGTCATAAACAGTACAACCGAAGTCGTCAATACTGCATGGATCAATATGCTGGGCAGTGCCGGAATTTCTTATGATTACCGTTCCTTTCAAACGCTGGATACTTTTTCTGTTTTACTTAATTATGAAACCATTCTTTATCTCGATGATGATGTAGAAGGTGGAAATAGCTTGACCAGTCTCAGACGGGCAAATCTGGTTAATGCCATGAAAAACCAGAGGTCGTTATATATACAAAGTGAATATCTGAGCAGTTATCAGACCAATGCATTTTTCAAAGAATTATGTGACTCTGCCGGCGGAACCTTTGCCTGGTCTGGAGTTACTTCAGGTATGTTTAATGATGTAACGGTTCTGGCTCCCTTCAATAATCAGGCTGTTGAAGTAAATACAATTTCAGGACATTGGTATGGTCATACAGCAACGGTTGATAACACTATCGTAAAACCCTTTCTGGTGAAAGATGGGACTACATTTGGTTTTTATATTGATCCTGTAAATCCCGGTTATGGAAAAGTGGTAACAACAACTGACCGTGATTTTTATACCGGTCAGAATGTAAATGCAATAAGTCTGATAAGGAATATTACCCATTATCTTTTAACTCATTCTACCCTTCCCGTCGAACTTGCTTCCTTCACCGGAGAAATTTCTGGTGGTAAAGTCGTTCTGAACTGGTCTACAGCTTCTGAGGAAAATAATGCGGGATGGGAGATTCAAAGGCAAGAGGTGGTTTCGGGCACTTCGACTCCGCTCAGTGACCGAAACACAAACTGGGAAACGATCGGATTTGTTGCCGGAAAAGGAACCACAACCGAAGTACAGAATTATGAATTTTCGTCCCTTGTCACCCGTCCCTCGTCCCCGGCGGTTTACCGCCTCAAACAACTCGATCTCGACGGAACGGTTTCCTACAGCCAGATTCTGACTTTGGATATTGCGCCAACAGCCTTTTCCCTTGAAAAGAATTATCCCAATCCATTCAACCCCTCTACCACAATCCGGTATCAGCTGCCTGCTCAGGTTCAGGTTACCCTTTCAGTTTTTGATGTGACCGGACGGCTGATTTCTGTTTTGGAAAATGGCGTGAAACCAGCAGGTTTCCATCAGGTTGAATTTAATGCGGCTGGACTTTCAAGCGGAATTTATTACTATCAGATCAAAGCCGGAAATGAAGTAAAAACCGGCAAAATGCTGATGGCAAAATAACCAGAATATATTTTTCTAAACATAAAGTTGAATGAGGAGTTGAAATGAAAAATTGGTTTAAATATTTAACAGTACTTTTTTTCCCGGTTTTAGCATCAGCACAAACAGCAATCCAACCTGCCGGATCCGGGACAGTCGGAGATCCATACCAGGTGAGTTCCGTTGATAATTTATACTGGATTTCTGCTAATATTGCCCAATGGAATAAGGTTTATGTTCAAACAGTGGATATTGATGCTTCAAGTACATCTGGCTGGAATGGCGGTTCAGGTTTCTCACCAATCGGCTTTGGAACCCAATGGACCGGAAGTTATGACGGACAAAACCATGTGATTGATGGATTGGTAATCAGCCGTTCCGCCACAGATTATGGCGGTTTGTTCGGAAATGTGGGATCTGCCTCGGTTATTAAAAATCTGGGTCTTACCAACTGCTTAATTTCCGGGAAACAATATACAGGTGCTCTGGCCGGCTACAATACCGGGCAGATTACCAATTGCTTTACTACCGGCATGGTTAGTGGATATTACGCAGTTGGAGGGTTAGTAGGATATAACAGCTTAGGCGTGATTACAGCAAGTTTTTCAAATGCCACTGTCACCTGTTCAACTGATCGGGTTGGTGGGCTCGTAGGTTATAATAATGGTTCAGGTACAACAATCAGTAATTGTTATGCAACCGGAAATGCAACAGCAACCGGCATACGTGCCGGCGGATTGCTTGGCTATAACAATGGCGGAACGGTGACCAACAGCTTTTCAACCGGAATTCCAACTGCCGCTTCAAGCACGGGTGGCTTAACCGGCGGACCCAATGCAACCGGAACCACCAATTCTTTCTGGGATACCGAAACCTCAACCCGTGTTTTAAGTCCGGGTGGCGGAACCGGTCTGACGACTTTGCAAATGAAAACAGAAACTACCTTTACCAATGCCGGCTGGGATTTTGAAACTGAAACAACAAACGGTACAAATGATTATTGGACGATGGATGGTGTAACCAATTCCGGTTATCCATATTTGAAATGGCAGGAATTAAACGCTGCTTCATTACCTGTCGAACTTTCATCCTTCACCGGAAAAATTTCAGGTGGTAATGTGATTCTGAACTGGTCTACTGCTTCAGAGAAGTATAATGCGGGTTGGGAAGTTCAGATCAGAAATGCGGAGCCTGAGGCTCTCGAAGGCTCTGCATTAGAACTCTCAAATCAGGACCCTTCGAGAACCTCAGGGTCCAGATTAGAATGGGAAACGATCGGATTTGTTTCCGGAAAAGGAACCACCACTGAAGCACAGAATTATGTATTTTCCTCACCCGTAACCCGTAATCTGTCACCCGTAACCCTCCGCCTCAAACAACTCGATCTCGACGGAACGGTTTCTTACAGCCAGATTCTGACTTTGGATATTTCGGCAACGGCCTTTTCCCTTGAAAAGAATTATCCCAATCCATTCAATCCATCCACAACAATCCGGTATCAGCTGCCTGCTCAGGTTCAGGTTACACTTTCGGTATTTGATGTGACCGGCCGGCTGATTTCTGTTCTGGAAAATGAATTGAAACCTGTAGGATTTCATCAGGTTGAGTTTAATGCTGCCGGATTTTCAAGCGGAGTTTATTACTACCAGATCAAAGCCGGAAATGACATAAAAACCGGAAAAATGCTGCTGGCAAAATAACCGTTATAAAAAACAACAGTTAAATTTGAAAACTTTTCAGGGCTGAATTGATTCAGGTGATCACGATACTGCAAAATTTATTTCAGCCTGGTTTTTTTACCAGACCATTCAATTTTGTTCTGCTGGCAATTCTGCAATTTGTTTTTTCTTCAGCCTTCTCCCAGAATGAACGGGGAAATCCTTCTGTAATTAATTATGCGTCAAAAGACGATTACAGAGCCGATCGGGATGTGTGGGATGCTGCACAGGATTCAACCGGAACACTTTTTTTCGGCAATGCCCAGGGGGTTTTAACCTACAATGGGGTGAGTTGGTCTTTATTTTCTTTGCCTAAAAAAACGGCAGTCAATTCATTGGCAGTTGATGCCGCCGGAAGGGTTTTTGTTGGAAGTGAAGATGAATTTGGTTTCTTTTCCAGGAATAAAGGTCAGCTTGATTACACTTCTCTGATGCATCAAGTACCAGGAAATGTGAAGGCATTTGGCAAAATCTGGTCAATTGATACGCTCGGACAAACTGTTTACCTCCAGGCACTTTCCGCTTTGTTTTGTGTGACCGGAGACAGTCTCACTACACTTATTCCCCGTGGAAAATTTTCGTTTATTTACCGGGCAGGATCCCGGTTATTCATTCAGGATCCGTCACATGGACTTCTTGAAATCAAAAATTCCCGTTTGATTCCGGTTGATACATCCGGTTTTTTTCGTCAAACCATCTTAACACAACTGGCCCCCGCACCACAGGGAAATTTATTCCTTTTTACAAGAAAAAACGGAACGTTTCTGCACACCTCAGACGGTGTAAAACCGATGACCTTTGCTCTGGCTGACCTGAGCAGAAAATACCGGTTTTATTCAATTGAAAATCTGCCTGACGGAGAGTTTTTAATCGGGACAGTGGGCGGTGGCGCTGTTATTGTGGATTCAACCGGGAAAATTCTAAACCTGCTCAATACCAACAGCGGTTTGAAAACCAATACGGTGACCGGTGCATTTTATGACGGAAACGGATCAGTCTGGTTGTGTACCTATGAAGGTGTCAGCCGGATCCGGTATCCGTCACCAGCGACTCTGTTTCGGGTCAACCAGCATTTCAGCGGACTTCCAAAATCAACAGTCAGGCATCAGGGAAGTCTTTTTCAGGGAACACTTGAAAAGTTTTACCGGCTTTCTGAAGATTTCTCGTTTCCAAGTATGGAAAAATCGGGTAGTTCGTTTTTCTTTTCACCCATTGAAGGAATAAAAGAAGACTGCGGAATGGCACTTTCTGTGGGTTCAGATTTGTTCGTTTCAACAAATCAGGGCGTGTTTCTGATCAATAAAAACGGAAAAGAACTGGTCACAAAATCCTACGCACTTCCTTTAACCCAATCTGTCGCCGATCCTGACCGGATTTTTGTCGGTACTTACGGACTTCAATCCATTTACAAAAAAAACGGAAGATGGATCGATGAAGGTTTTTATGACAATATCACCGAAGATATTTACCATGTTTTCGAGGAATCTGAACGGATTCTCTGGCTGAGATCTTACAATCAGGGTATCCTGCGGGTGACTTTGGAACCCGGGTTTTCAAGAAAAACAAAGGTGGAACGTTATGGTTCTGAACACGGATTACCCTCACTTGAATTTTATCCGGCAGAAGTAGCTGAAGGAAAAATCAGGTGGATGACGGAATCGGGTGTGTTTACTTTTAACGAACAAAAATCCCGTTTTGAAAAAGATACCAGTTTTTATAAAACCTTTCCAGGGGTGCCCGATGTGGTCAATTTTATTGCTCCCGGTAAACCCAATCAGTTCTGGATCACCAAAGATGGCAGAGATGGCAGTTCACTTTTTTTGTTTGAAAAAAAGGAAAATGGAAGTTATCAGAGACTCCCGGTTCCGTTTATTCTTGAAAATCAGGCAAGAATCCAAACGATATACACCGATCATTTTGGCTTAACCTGGTTTTCGGTCACAAGTGGACTTGTCAGATATGATCCGGACGTGAAGGCTTCAAACTCAGCTTCCTTTGTCACCGAAATCAGTTCAGTTCATTTGATGCCGGCAGATTCGGTGATAGCAACCCATGTTTTTTCTCAAAATGATCAGAATATCGTTTTGAATTATCCCAATAATTCCCTGACCTTCAGGTTTTCTGCCCTTTCCTTTTTTGATGAATCCAGAAATACCTACAAATACAAACTCGAAGGTTTTGATTCAGATTGGTCGGACTGGACAACAGACACCCATAAAGAATATACCAATCTGAACAGTGGTGACTATTGCTTCAAAGTTCAGTCGCTGAATGCACTAGGGAGTCCAGGACAGGAAGTCTCTTTTAAATTTGTCATATTGCCTCCATGGTGGGAAAGCTGGTGGTTCAGAAGTCTGGTTGTTCTCTTTTTAGCTTGGATCGGGTTTTTGGTTTTCCAAAGCCGGTTGAATAAGTTAAAAAGAGAGAAAAAGGCTCAGGAGGAGTTTTCGAGGCAGTTGATCAATCTGCAGGAAAATGAAAGAAAACGGATTGCCCACGAACTGCATGACAGTATCAGCCAGAGTTTGCTTGCCATTCATAACCGGGCTCAAATGGCCAGGGAAAAAAGCAATCAGCCAGACTGGATTTCTAATCAGCTTGAAGTCATATTATCTTCTTCATCGGGGGCTATTCAGGAAATTAAACAGATTACGCATAATCTCAGACCCTATTTGCTTGACCGGATCGGACTTACAAAGGCACTTCATTCCCTCATCCGCCAGTTCAAAGAAACGAATCAGATTAAAATCAGTGCCGAAATTGATGATATTGACGGCAAACTAAAACCCGGTGACGATATTCACCTGTACCGGATCATTCAGGAACTTCTGAATAATGTTCAAAAACATGCAAATGCTGATCATTTGTTTATTTCAGTGGAGTCTGAATCTGGGCAGATTAAAATTGCAGTTAGGGATAATGGTGTTGGAATGGAACTTTCACGCAGAAAGTCCGGTGAATCAACCGGAGGACTTGGCCTGGAAGGTATTTCAGAACGGGTGAGGATTTTAAACGGAAAACTCCACTTTGAATCCAAACCGGGAAAAGGAACTAGTGTGAAGATTTCGATTCCGTCAGGAGAAACCCATGGCTGATAATATGATTAAAGTTCTTATCGCAGATGATCATCCGGTTTTTCGTGCCGGGTTGTCGCAGATTTTAAAACATACAGAGGGAATCCGGCTTGTTGGTGAGGCTTCAAATGGTGATGAACTACTGGCCATGATTGACCGTGAATCACCCGATGTCATCCTGACCGATATTGATATGCCCAAAAAGTCTGGATTTGAAGTTGCTGAAAAACTGAAGATGAGCCAGACTTCGCCCCGAATTATTTTCCTGACATTATTTGAGGATGAAGAGTTTTTCAACAAAGCTTTGGATTTGGGTGTGTCAGGATTTCTGTTAAAAGAGAATGCAGCCGTTGACATCATTTCAGCAATCCGGTCGGTTGCAGCAGGGAAGTATTTCATCACCCCGTTTGTTTCCGATTTTATGATTAGGCGCAGTGAAGGATCCAAATTGCTGGAAGGAAAATTCCCAGAAATAAAAAACCTGACAGCAACAGAGCGAAACGTACTGTCTTTAATCAGTCAGGGGAAGACAACCCGTGAAATTTCAGATGAACTGTTTGTAAGCATTAAAACCACAGAAACCCACCGTTCAAATATCTCCAGAAAACTGAATCTTACCGGTTCAAATGCGCTGGTAAAATTTGCCCTCGAAAACAAAAATCTGCTCTAACCCTCCGCTTTAACCTCCTTTCAACCCCTAGAAAAATCAGGGTTTTCCTCAGCGAAATCAGGGTTTACCCTGATGGTTCATAAAATTGACAAATCCCATCTTTACATCATATAAAACAAGATGGAAAAAATGCTGCCAACTGTTGTAATTGTGGATGACAACCAGGAAATGAGGGAAATACTGAAAAGTATTGTCCACGATCTTGCAACCGTTGTCGAAGAATGTGAAGACGGAAGCGAAGTCCTGAATTGCTACCTCAGATTGAAACCTGATTGGGTGCTGATGGATATCTCCATGAAAAAAATGGATGGGATTTCAGCGACAAAAATCCTGATCAGCCAGTTTCCTGATGCAAAAGTGGTTATCGTTTCCAATTATGATGATGATGAAATGAAAAAAGAATCAGAAAAGGCAGGAAGTATCGGTTTCGTTCCGAAGGAAAAATTGAGCAGTGTAAGACGTTTTTTTATAATCGGTTAAATAAATCAGGGGAGAGAAAAATGGAAAGTGGATCAAGAGTAAGTACAAAAAATCAGGTCAGATTTACCTTTTGGTTATTGCTGATCGTGGTCATTCTGTTTGGAAAAACCACAATGGCGCAAACGCCAACAACCGATCAACTCAGTTTATATTTCAGAGCAGACACTTTAACAACACTAATGCCCGGATATAATTATGTAACAAAATGGACTGATATTTCTCCAAAAGGCTATGAACTGATTCAAAATGTTGGCTGGCCTGATCTCTACACAGATGGAATCAACAAAAAACCGGGTTTAAAATACAATGGATCACCCTATTATGTCGTTCCGTTGGCCGGACATGAAATCCAGAATACTGATTTCGATTTATTTTTCCTTGTAAAAACATCCGCTACAGAAACCCAGGGGTTGTTAAGCGCCAATGGCATGAGCGGGTTATCCATCAATAACGGTTCCGGAATCAAATTTACAAATGGGACGGCCACGCTGACTACCGGAAATATGAATGATTTTACCAATGATGAAATGGTGATCATTAATGTTCAGGGTTCGGCAACTGGCGGAAAACTTTTTGTCAATGGTATTGAAGTGGCTTCAACAACAGATAATTGCCTGATTCCGGCTTCAAATATCTACCTCATGGCAACTAATACATTATCGTCCCGGTTTCGGGGTGTACTTTCAGAATTGATCCTATACAAGAAAAACCTGACTACACAGGAACGTGCAGATATCATCTCATATTTTCAAAAGCGATATAACCTGCTCACACCAGATGTTCAGGTTTCTGAGTTGCAGTTGTCAGGCGTGACCTCATCGCAGATTATGGTGAATTTTGTTGCCGGCAGTGGAACCAAACGTATGGTTCTTGGAAAAGCAGGCGGACCCATTACGGCTGAACCACTAGATAGTATAACCTATCCTTATGGATATGAATTTGAAGACGGGTCAATTGTTTATTATGTCGGAACCGGAACCTTTTTTCCGGTTTATAACGGAAGGTTTAATACAACTTATCACTTTAAAGCCTTCGAATTCAATGGCAGAGACGGATCAGAAAATTACCTCAGAACTGGAGCGCCTGAAGCATCTGCAACCACACTTTTTGAACAACCGTGGGTATCAATTAACAGTATCCAAATGGAATCTCTTACTTCGGTAAGGGTATTTTTTGAAATCAATGCTAATGGTGATTCGACTACGTTCAGGATTGCTTATGGAACCGATTCTGATTTTCTTTCTGATACCACAGCTGCTGAGAAAACTTTTAATGACTATGATGCTCCCGAATTATCATTTGAGCGGGTTATCACGGGTCTTGAAGCTGGTGGGTATTACTATTTTAAAGTAATAGCTACCAACCGGGGTGGATCTGATTTCAGACAATATTCTATCAATCTGGATGTTAGACCATCTGCCTATATTAATGAAGTATCCACACTGAGGGGTGATTCTGTTGTCGTGAGTACCTCAGTTAATGCAAAAGGATATTCAACGTCAGCCCGGATTCTTTACGGAACAAACCCTGAAGATTTAACCAGTTTTACTCCGCTTGTCGATATCGGTTCTGGTAAAAATTCAGTTTCGGTCGATTTTACGATTCATGGTTTAAACCAGGGAACCACGTATTTCTTTTCAATAGCAGCTTCCAATGCGGGCGGCGAAAAAATCTCTTCTCCCTATCAATTTTATGCAGATTCCATCATGACAAGACCCAATCTGGTCTCCTGGTTGCGTGCTGATGATGGGTTGAGCAGTTACTATCCTGATGATCCAGTTTCCTCATGGGGAGCTTCTGCCGGTTCAGGTGCTTATACCTATAACGGTGAAAACAATCCGGTTTACAGAACACAGGGCATCAACGCAAAACCATCAGCAGAATTCACTTCCGGAAGTAATCTTTTTATGGATCCGCTTTCCTATATGAGTTTTTCGGAAAGTGATTTTGATATTTTTATTCTTTTTCAGTCATCTGAATCAGCTGAACAAATACTTTTTACCAGCGATGCAGGAACACTTGCATTAAACAGCAGCGGGTACGGCGTTTTTGTTTCAGATGCCGGTAATCTCCATAATGCTGGTTTTGGAAGTTCTGGTCTTTATACTAACGGCACGCCGAATTTAATTAACTTCAAAGCGAATGCTGAAGGTTATTCAGTTATCGTTAATGGTTTGGAGGTTATTTCCTCAACTGATGATATCAGGTTTGCTTTCCCTGAGTCTCCCCAAAACACGGTATTTGGAAATAACGGAATAGGCGGATTTACAGGATACATTTCAGAAATGGCCTTTTACAACCGGAGCCTTACCAGTTCTGAAAGAATTGGCATCCAGATGTATCTCGGACAAAAATACAATATTCAGGCCAGTACGCTTCCCGTTGAACTTTCTTCCTTCACCGGCAGACTTTCTGATGACAAAATCATTCTCAGCTGGTCAACAGCTTCAGAAAAGAATAATTCGGGTTGGGAAGTTCAGATTGGAAGGGCGGAGCCTGAGGCTCTCGAAGGCTCTGCCTCAGAGCTCTCAAATCAGGACCCTTCGAGAACCTCAGGGTCCAGATTAGAATGGGAAACGATCGGATTTGTATCCGGAAAAGGAACCACCACTGAAGCACAGTCTTATGAATTTTCGTCCCTTGTCCCAAGTCCCTTGTCCCCGGCGGTTTACCGTCTCAAACAACTCGATCTCGACGGAACGGTTTCTTACAGCCAGATTCTGACGATTGAGGGCAAACCAGGAAAATTTTCCCTGAATCAAAACTATCCTAATCCATTCAATCCGTCAACCAACATTGGGTTCAGTCTGCCCCAAACAGGGAAAGTAAAACTGGTTGTGTATGATCTGCTGGGCAGGGAAGTCGTCACCCTGCTGAATAAAGAAATGGAAGCCGGAAACCATGCCGTAGTTTTTGGAGCTTCGTCACTTTCTGCCGGACTTTATTTCGCACGTATCTCCTTTGAGGGAAAAGTCTTAATCAAGAAAATGACCTTGCTGAAGTAAGAACGATAAAAATGATTTTGGGTTCAGGTTATTTACACCTTGGATATAAAAGCCAGAGTTTTAAAAATAGAAAAAAGGGAAAAAGTTATGAAAAAAACGATTACCATAATCTGCCTTGTGCTTTTTGCATCAGTTCCGGCAATTGCCCAGACCGGAAGTCTGGACCCATCCTTTTCTGATGATGGAATGGCCATCACTGATTTTAATAAAACAGATGATCAGGCGTATGCAATAGCCGTTCAGGCAGATGGAAAAATAATTGCAGCTGGTGATACCGGCGATGACGGATTGCTTATTTGCCGGTATAATTCTGATGGAACTCTTGATACCGGTTTTTCGGGTGACGGGAAATTTGTCACTTACCTGGGAAGGAATCTTGATATCCGGGCAGTTTCTATTCTTTCTGATGGCAAAATCGTAATTGCAGGTTCAGTTGTTGATGAAAATTACTACCGAAGTGTTTTTGTAGGCCGTCTGAACGCAAACGGAACCTGGGATACCTCCTTTAAAGACACAGGCTACCAGAATTATTTCATTTCAAACAACTCCGATAAAGCCTTGGCAATGAAAGTTTACCCGGATGGTAAAATATTACTTGCCGGTCAAGCCTACAGCGCCGGTATTACCAGCTTTTTGGTGATGAAATTAAAAGAAGACGGAAATTATGATACATCATTTAGCGGTGACGGAATTACGTTAACAACCAACATCGGACCAGGTGGCACTGATAACCTGACCGGAATGGCTGTCGATGCAAATGGTAAAATTTATCTGGCAGGTACTGCCATGCAGAGTGATTTCAAAGATTTTCTTGCGGTTGTTAAAATTAATGCAAACGGGTCACGTGACAATACCTTCGGTACCTCATCAAAGGTCGTAATCCCTGCCTATAATGACCGTGTTAAAGTTGCTGTGCAGGATGACGGAAAAATTATTCTGGGAAGTAATATTTATCAGAACCAAAAATCAGATTTTCATCTGGTGAGACTCAATACAAACGGAACCATTGATACCACTTTCGGCGAAAAAGGATTCGTCATAAAAAACTATGGAAATGTATATAATTTCTTTTCTGATTTGACCATTCAGTCAGACGGTAAGATTCTGATGACCGGTTTTCTGGATATGCTGGTTTCACCTGCTGAGATGCTGATAGCCAGATTTAATGCGGACGGAAGCACGGATGAATCATACGGAACAGGTGGCTCAGTTCAGATTAAACCAGCCCAAACAGGTTTATACCCATCGTCATTTGCTTTCCAGGCTGATGGTAAACCTCTTGTTTGTGGGTATGCACTGATCAATGAAAAATATGATTTTGCAGTTGTCCGCCTGAAAAGTGATGTGGCAACTTCTGTTGAGAATGAAGGTTCTGAAAAAATAGCAGATTTCACTCTTCTCCAAAACTATCCGAATCCGTTTAATCCGTCAACAAACATTGGGTTTAATCTGCCCCAATCAGCACATGTAAAACTGGTGGTGTTTGATCTGCTTGGAAGGGAAGTTGTAACGCTGGTGAACAAAGTAATGGAAGCGGGAAGTCACTCGGTGGTTTTTGAAGCCAACTCTCTTTCTGCCGGACTTTATTTCGCCCGTATTTCTTTTGGTGGAAAAGTTATGACTCAGAAAATGACGTTATTGAAGTAATATTAAATAGTTAAGCTGTCATCCCGGCCAGGGAGCCGGGATCCAGTATTTTCCCCTTTTGAGACAACCCCCAAATTTATTTCACCAAGACCAATTTCCCGGTTTTGGTGAATCCTCCGCTTACCAGGTTGACAAAGTAAATTCCAGTCGATACTTCCCGGTTGAACTGATCTTTTCCATCCCAGCGAACGGAATGATTTCCGGAGCTTTGGTTTTCAAAATCCCACCTTCTGATTTCCTGCCCGATAGAATTGTAAATCATGACTGACACGTTTTGTGGCAAAGGTAAACGGTAAGAAATTGTCGTTTCCGGATTAAAAGGATTTGGGTAGGAGGGAAATAGTGCAAAATTATTTTTTGAATCTGAATAACCGTAAACTGACGAACCGGTACTGGTTTTTAAAAAAGTTGTCATAACGCCAAGATGATCTGAACAGAAAAGGGATGAGCTATACGGTTTATTCATAATAAGTTCAGATGATTGAATGGTTAAATCTCCGTCCTTTTTATAAAAAATAAAATCAATCCGGGAGGATGGGCTGTTCGATGGGATTGTGTTTCCTGTGGCAGATGGGTTGGCAGTTTTAAACGTATCCAAAAATCGGGGATTCATATCAGTTAACAATAAGAGTGGGGAGGTTCCGGGAGTTGTATTAAAATCGCCTGTTAAAATCGTAGAACCTGATGGAAAAAGAGTTTCTTTTTCAGTAATGAAAGTTTTTATCTCTTTGATTTGTTCAACCCTAACTGATGTATTCAGATAATCGAGATGGGTGTTGAAAAAATTGACACTTCCAAATGAAGTTTGAATCTGGTTCCAGATTGCCTTCCGTGGAAAGGCACCCAGGGTTAACGAAATCGATCCTTTTTGCAAAACCGGGAATTTGCTGATAATACCAATTTGTTCTCTAAACTGGTTATCCCATGAGAGATGTGACGTGATTGAATACAAGTAATAGGGGATTCCGAAGAACGCACTTAATGAATCTGCAATGAGCTTTCCCTGATTATCCGATCCACTTAACGTTACCGCTTCATTGATTTCCTGAAGTCCGATGATGTCTGGGTTCAGTGTCTTCAGATTTTGAATAATATGGAAAAGCCGTTTGTCAGGATCGGTTCCCGGTTTTCTGCCGGCAAGGTTAAAAGAGATGACCTTTAGTGTATCCTGTGCAAAAAGCAGATTTTCATCAGTGATGAATAGAAAAATGAAACATAAAGAGAGAATTTTAATCATCTGATCTGACCTTCCCGTTTTGGAAAAACCAAATTACAACATTTTTGGGTTGTCTGAAAGGATTCAGAGGTTTATTGCAATTTTCCCAAGAACTAAAAGTTTGCTGAAAGATAAACCACTCAATTTATTTTGAATTTACCTAACAGCCAACCCTTCGACTCCGCTCAGGGACCACAGCTAGTTGCCTGTTCCTTTAAGACAATAAAGACTTCCATTAGTGCTGGTAAAAAGAATCAGATTTCCCGAAATAACCGGTGTTGAAAAAATACCGCCCAGTTCACATTCAACTTCAAGAAAATGTTCATTTGATCTGATGATTGAATAAATATCGTTGCGGTAAGTATCATCCGGTTTGAAATATTTTGATCGGTTGGCCAGGTAAGACCCGGTTTCAAAACTCCACTTTTTCATTCCGTCCTTTATTCCGATACCGTGTAATTTTCCGATGGTCGTACCCACAACCAATATGCTGTCGGTGAAGGCATTGTTTCCGAAAATCAAAAACTCCATCGGTAACTTCCAATTTTCCTGTCCGGTGGATGGATCCGCAGAAATCAAAACCCGTTCATCAGCAGAACCGATATATAAAACGGAATCATTGACAGACGGATTCAACCCCCAGCCCCGGGTAAAAGCTTTATTCCAGTGGCAAAAACCCTTTTTCTGATCCAATGCATAAACATTGTAATCCCGTGTACCGATGAAAACGAGTCCATTGAAAGCAACCGGTGAACCCTGAACTTCCCCAATCGGGAAATACCGGTGACCAACCGTTTTAAAAGACCAGATCAACTTTCCGGTTGAAGCGGATAGTGCATAAACCTGACCATCAAATGATCCGAAAAAAAGTTTTCCATTGTCAATTGCCGGCGTGGTATGAACGATATTCAGGGTCTGAAATGACCAGGCCATTTTCCCGGTTTTTGCATGAAGGGAATACATATTTCCGTCACCCGAACCGAAATAAATCCGGTCTTTGAAAAATACCGGGGAAGAATGGAAATAATCTGCGAAATCATATTTTTTTTCACCTTTTGTTTTGAAGCTCCAGTGTAGTTTTCCGGTTTGAACATCCAGAGAGTATAACTTGCCATCTCCGCCATTGAGATAGAGATTCTTTCCGTTGATACAAACCGTGGACCTGATTTCGCCCTTCGTCCGGAAACGCCAGTTTTCCTTTCCGGTTGTGAGGTCAACAGCGTAAAGAGTGCTGTCAAGTCCGCCAAAAAATACCAGGTTTTCTGATACGACTGGAGATGAATAAATAGACTTTGAGGTTTTGAATTCCCATTTCAATTCTGGAAGTGAACTGAAATCGTGATATGAAGACTGACCGTGACCTGTCCAAGTCCAAAAACCACAGAGGAAAAAAAGAATGAATTTCATAGCTTCCCGGATTCCATTTTATTGAGTTGATCCTGATCTGTAACCCCGACCTCCCGGTCGGGAAATTGAATCAAAAAGAAGCCCCGACCGGGAGGTCGGGGCTACAAAACGTAAGGTTTTGATTTGATAACAATTAAGCAAATAATCCAGGAAAAACCACCCCGCCTACGGCACCCCCCGAAAGCGTTCGGGGCAGGCTCTCCTTGAGAAGTTGAAAATCCCGATTTTATCGGGAGAGGGGAATTTAATTTGAAATTACCTAATAGCTAACAGCCAACAGCTAATTGCCTATCCTAAAAAAGGCTTCCCAACCCGACTGTGGTCACCCAGTCTTTTCGTGACGTGTAAGTTACATCCACACGGAATAACCCGAAAAGCCGGGAAACGCCACCGTAAACTTCCCAGTACGGTTTGGTTATAACCGGTTTCCCGAAAGAAGTTGATTTTTGAGATGCGGAGAAAAAGCCACCACCGGTGTTGATCTCAATTGCTTTTTCTGCAACCCAGTCGAGGTAAATCCATTGAAAAGGCACACTTCTCCAGTTGTGTTCTGCCCAGACAGAAACCATTCGGTCGCCGTAAATCTCCCACGGTTTTAATCCGTTGAATACACCCGAAACCGTTACCCGGTCAAGTGCAGTTGATGGCGTAAAAATCTGTCTGAAAGTCGGTTTCCCGAAGGCTCCCATGAGTTCGGTTCTGATGAGCAGGTAAGGGGCGAGCAGATTTTGGCTGTATAGTGTTGGAATTCTTACCTGTCCGTTTAACATGACTGAAGTGTAATTAAAATCACTGCCCAGCCACGATTTTGAAAAATCTGTCCGGATGATCAGCCCGTTTTGCCGGGAAACTGAAAGCCCGGTTGGATCTTGTCCCCAACGGAACTGAAGGGAAGCTTTTGAATCCCAACCCTCCGGAACAGTTGGGTTTTGACGGAAATTGGTCGTCCGGTTAAATAGGGAAAGTGGCGTGTGTGCCCGTTCATTCCTGATTTGCTCACTGGTGAATTCGGCACGAACCGTTAGGGAATCAGTAAAAAAATAGGAGAATCCGCCTGAAAATCCTGAGTTTAGGGTATAATTCCAGGGATCCGAGCCAAAAATAGTGTGAAGAATAGTCACTTCAAGCGGATCGTGAACACTCCATGCCGGGTAGGGTTTTACCTGGTGGAAAAGGGTTAAATCAACCTGATCAAGAAAGTCTGAACCCAGATACCAGCCACCGGTTAACTGACCTTCAGGTTGTTTGAGTGAAAAAGCATAACCTGCTTCACTCTTGAAAAACCAGGGTGTCGTCAGCGAATCATAATCAAAACCGAATCCCAGATAAAGTCCTTCGACCCGGTTGTTTCTGATGGAGCCGTATTTAAAAACCTGCTCACGAAGGGTCTCGTGCCACGCTTTTTCTTTCTTTTTTTCTGATCCGAAATTAACCGTCGCCATACCGCTTAAAACCCCCTTTGGCTTGATGAGATCTTCAAGTATTTTGGTTGAATCGAGTTCCTTAAAAGCAGCAATTTCAAGATCAGAAAGCGGAACAGGACGAAGGGTGTCTTCAAGGGTTGCCGTAAACTCAACCGGTTTTTCAGTTGGAGTCGTTCGAACAAATCGTTCATCCGGCGGATTTTTGGATCGGCGTTTTTTCATCCAGTCGGGAAGTTTCGTTTGTCCGGTTGTATCGGTTGTAAATCCGCCATAAACCGATTTTTTTGCTTTTGCAATTTGAGGTGGAACGTCTGCATTCACTTTAACTGAAGTCATGGCGTAACTCTGAGAAACTTCAATTTCATCCAGGGAAATCAATCCGCCAAAATTAACAACCAGAGAAGCAGTTGAAACCGTGACTTGTGGAATCCAGTACCCGTTATACTGGGTAAAAGTCTGGCTGTAATTCAACCGTAATTTTTCAACATAAGGAATTTTAACGCCTTCACTGTTACCCAGATTGGCGCTGACCAGTGCATATTTGTCACCTTCAATCGTAACCGTTCCCTTTGAAAGCGGACTCACTCTGCTTTTCGGAATCACTGAAATGGTATAAAAAGAATGCAACCCGTCAGTTTTGGTACTCAGTAATTTAAAATCATAATAGTCAAAGGCATCATCAGCCAAAGGAAGGATAATGGAAACATCATCACCAAATTTTAGCCGGTTTTCGGTAAGATCAATAAACTGATTCAACGTGGGAGCACGCATTCGGGAAGTTTTGATATTCTCTGTTTTCCGGATGGAACGGACAAATTCTTTGAGAGGCTTACCGGTTTCCTGAACGCCATCAAGAAAAGTTTCCTGAACAAAAGCCATTTTCCCGTCAGATTTCAACCAGGATTTTGAATAAGCTGCAAAAGAAAAGGATTTCAACCCTTTCAAGTTATCTTTTTTATTCCGGATCGCAGCCCGCATGATCGCAATTCCCGGATCTTCGCTTGCGTTAATGGTCACTTCCGGAAATAATATATCCATCGGAACCATTTTGTGATCAAGCTGACCTGACTTTGTTAAGCTGATTGAAACAGTATCTGTTCGGTAACCCACATAACTAAAAATGAGCTTATGTTTTCCGGATGGAAGATCGAGCTGGTAATTGCCATCGGCATTTGAAATGGTCCCTGAAGTTGTACCCCCAACCCGAATGGAAGCGGCAACCAGGTTTTCGCCGGTTTTTGAATCGGTAAGTTTGCCGGTTAGCCGGGGATTATTGGGCGATTCTGCGGTTGTGGTAATGTTTAGAAGTAAAAGTAAGGTTAACAGCATGAATAAGTGATAAGTTATAAGTTACAAGTGATAAGTGATAGGTGGTCAGTGATATGTGTTTCAAAGTTCGGGGCTGTCTAAAAAGAAAAAATACTGGATTCCCGCCTTCGCGGGAATGACAATCTCGTGTTTTTTTGCAATTCTGAGCAGTTGTCATCCCGGACTTGATCCGGGATCCATGACTTTTTCACCAACATCATTTCTTTTTTTGACCCGCGCCTTAGCGTGCACATTTTCCCATTCATTATCCCAACTACTTTTCCTTTCAATGGATTAAAAAAGGGCTTTTATATTGTGCAGAAAATAATTATATAATTATAATATATAGCATAAAAATTTGACTAAAAATTAATTATAGTTACCTTTGTTAAGGTTCCACAATAAAAGTATAAGGCGAAAAGAAATGAAACCGATACACACACACACACACACACACAATTGCGAAATTCCTCCATAAAATTCAACTCTCTTTAACTGGCATTTTGCTTTTCGTTGTTTTTTTTCCGTCAAATGATGCAATCTCCCAAACCAGGGATGAATTTTGCCCCGATTTAAGTACTTCCAGTCTGCCAAGAATAATTGCAAATCCTACCATGCAACAAAGAGGCAAGTTCAAACCGGCTATTACCGGTGAAAATCAATATTTCCGTATATTGTTTGTATTTGCCGAGTTTGAAGGAAACACCTATTCATCACCATCCTGGCCTTTAAATTCTTTACCGGCATGGGCAAACGATTTGATTGACCCGATTCCTGATTCCTACCGACCACTTACCTTTTCAAAATTCTGGGATACCATGTCTATGGGGCAGTATGATGTAATCGGTGATGTTTACCCGACAATTGTTAAAGTGAAAAGTGAGGATTATTATGATACCGGTGGTTTTAATTTTACAGAAAGTAACCGCGATGTTTTTAAGGCATTAGATCATGACCCAAGTGTAAACTGGGCCAGGTACGACAACTGGAAATATAATTCTTCAACAGATGCCTTTGAATTTTTGGCAGGTGCCGCAGACAATACGGTTGATATGATTTTTGTAATTTACAGGAATTCGAGATCAATGCCAGACGGAAGTGCAGGTTGGTTTACATCAAAGACAGGTTACAGAAATAATGTATGGTTTAATGTTGGCCACTTTGCAGGAATTGCAAGTCTTGGGGAAGGGCCCTTCCCTACCATCTATACCACAGATGATGGAAAAAACATAAATGCAACTTATTCCACTTTAGGAAGCGGTATTACAATTAGAAATGCTATCAATTATTCTTCAGCTTTTCAAATTAATGATCTTCTGGCACATGAATTGGGTCATTATCTGCTTGGAGAACATATTTTTAATTCTTATGGAATGATGTCGGTTTACCCGGAATTAAGAGATGGTCAATTAAGTTCAATTGAAAGAGAAAAGCTGGGGTACCTGTCGTTTATTTATCAAACACAGTTGACTCAAACTTTTCCATTGCCCGATGTTCTCACTACCGGTTACGTTTTGAAAGTACCTTTTCCGCTAACTGTTCCGGGCGGTTACCCGAATTATGATTCAGACAAGTATTTTCTTATCGAAAACCATCAGAGAGTGTCACCGTTTAACCAAATAGCAAAACCAGGTGGATCAGCTAATCCTGCAGGAACCATGGGAAAAGGGCTTTATGTTTTCCTTGTCAGATACTCAGATAACTTAATTAAAAATGCGGATGGTTCATTTCATTGGTCTAATCCTGAAGGAGATACATACATTGGAACAGTGAAAGTACCACTTTTAACAAAAACCGCGGTTTGGCGGGATGCATGTTTTGGTGACCGGAACTGGAATGATTTTCGTTATAACCCGGGTAGCGACTATGGTTATGCTCCTTTTCATGTCAAAAACCCACTTACCAAACAATGGGAATTAACCTGGGCTTGCTATGGTGATGATAAAGATGCCTTCAATCTGCACGGAACCAAAATATTTACACCATGGAGTAACCCAAGCAGTGCTGTAAGTATAAATGAACCGACTGGCTATTCTTTTGAAATTACTAACCAAAGTACACAATCAACAAGTATTAAATTTTATATAGACCCAAATGATGGTTTGGCACTTGCTCCTTCCAAACCCCAACTTTTTAAGCTTTCTTCTGAAAATATGTCACCAAGGCTCAATTGGTCGCCCAATATCGAACCGGATATGAAGGATTATCGTATTTACAAAGCCGTGACAACTGGTACCGTTCCGACTTCATGGACTTTAGTTGCTACCGTTTCAAAAACACTTTCCACGTATCTTGATGAGGCCGTGACTGCTGGGAATTTAACGGAATCTAAAAAAATATTTTATACCATAAAGGCCAGGGATACTCAATTGAAAGAGTCTGAATTTTCTGACTATGACTGGTTATATTACAACCCTCAAATACAGAAAATCACAAACAGCAATGGAGACGAAAGTGACCTTATAACATCTTTCAGAATAACCAAAGCCTTTCCAAACCCGTTTAACCCAACCTCCACCATTGAATTTACTTTGCCAGAATCAGGTAACGTCAGTTATGAGTTGGTGGATATTGAGGGGCGAATTGTCGTTTCTTCTAATCAAAATAGTTATCCTGTTGGTCGAAATACATTAAGCGTTATTGGTTCCCAACTTTCTAGCGGGATGTACCTGATTCGTTTGACTTTTAAAAATCAAATACAAACCCATAAATTATATTTACTTAAATAAATTATTTAGATCACCCCGTAACCTGCAAATTTATTATAACCATGGTAACGGGGTTCGTTCTTTGATCTTTATTTTTATAGTGGAAAATTATGAAAAAGCTGCTATTTCTTTTATGCCTGATACTTTTCTATTCCAATTTGTTTGCGCAGTTTGGCTTTAACTTCCCTTTAAAATCTGGAAATACCTGGGTCTATAATTATTATGACAGAATTTCAGGGGAGGTTTTGGGCGGTTATAAAATTTTGGTTTCTGATAGCATTTCTTTGGAAAACGGGTTTACTTATTTTAAAATAAATGACCCCGCATTTGATACGGGATATTTTTCATTTGTCCGAAAAGCAAATGACGGAAATTATTATTCATATGGGAATGGGGGGGTAGAGTTTTTAGAATTCAAACCAACTCCGGTTTCCGGAGAAAAATGGCAATGGGACTCTCAAATGGGTCCTGAATTTGATATTGATGTTAAAGTTACAGATATTTTTTATTCCGAGGTATTTGGGAATTTAAGTAAATTAATTGAAATGAGGTATGATTACGATCTTATTTCATTTATTAATTTATATTCTGAAAAATACGGATTATTGAAAAAAAGTATGTCTGAAAGTACCGAAAGTTCCAGTCTTAAAGGATGTGTTCTTGATGGTGTTGTTTACGGCGATACCACCAGAACAATTGTCGGGGTAAAACAAGAAACCCAAAAACCCAAACAGGTCATTTTGGGTCAGAATTATCCCAATCCTTTTAATCCTTCAACAACTATTCCATTCAGGTTAATCCAAGCGGGTTCTGTAAAACTTTCAGTTTTTGATGTGTCAGGAAAGGAAATCCGGGTTTTAACTCAGGGTTTTAGAAGTGCCGGTGATCACCGGGTTACCTTTTCAGGTGACGATCTGCCTTCAGGCTTGTATTTAGTCAGGCTGGAAACCCAGAATCAGACTTTTACGAAAAAGATGATGCTGGTGAAATAGTGGGGATGAAAAAGGTTGAATGTTAAATGTTTAAGGGTAAATTGGATTCTGGAGAGGAATTGCAAAACCACCCCGGCTTCGCCACCCCTCCTTGAAAAGTTGTAAATCCCGATTTTATCGGGAGAGGGGAGTTTTTTTCTTGTATTAACCCCTAAAAAAGAATTTGTATTTCTCTGCATTTTCTCTGCGTTCTCCGTGCCTCTGCGGTAAATAATCAAAGCCATTTCAACAACACTTCAATGACCAGTTTTTTAAACCAGGTATAGGGCGGATAGGCCAGTTTCATCGTCGTTAAGCCACGGCGCTGAATGAAGATGGATCTTTCATTTGTAAACGCCAGAAATCCTGCTTTCCCGTGTGCTTTCCCGATTCCCGAATTATTCACACCGCCAAATGGCAATCCCGGATGAACAAAATTCAGAGTCGTTTCATTTACTGCAACTCCACCTGAGGTTGTTGAATCAATGAAATGCTGAATGTTCTGTTTTGATTTGCTGAAAATGTAAGCCATCAACGGTTTTTCCTGAGAATTCATCCAGCCAATCACCTCATCAATATGTTTAAAAGACAGAATAGGCATGACCGGCCCAAATATTTCCTCTTTCAGAATCGGACTTTCCAAAGTGACGTCAGATAAAATGGTTGGCGGAATCATCCGTTCAGTTACCGAAATTCCACCTCCGAGAATTTCTCTGGCGCCTGATTCAATCGTACTGAAAACCAGTTTGGCGATTCGTTGGGTGTGGCGTTCATTCACAACACGGATCCAGTCTCCTGACGTAATCTGGTTTTTATGATCCGGATACAATTTTTCAAAAGCCTTTACCAATTCCACTTCCAATTGAAGTTTTACTTTTTCCTGAACAAAAACAGCATTCACAGAAACACACGACTGTCCGTTATTGAGCAGTTTTCCCCAGATCAGTTTTTCGGCAGCATCCTTCAGATTGGCAGTTTCATCAACTACAACCGGATTTTGTCCGCCAAGTTCGAGGGTCACTGAAGTTAAATGTTTTGAAGCGGCGGCCATGACGATTTTGCCAACTTGTGGACTTCCGGTAAAGAAAATGTGATCCCATTTCAGTTCAAGCAGGCTCTGTGAAACTGAAGCATCGCCCTGAATAACTGTTACTTCTTCTGGTGGAAATAGATCCGTTGCAAACCGCTCTAGAAGGGCTGAGGTATTTGGTGTGAGTTCCGATGGTTTGATAACGGCGCAACAGCCGGCGGCAATAGCAGAAATAAGCGGATTAACCGCCAGCATGAAAGGGAAATTCCACGGTGCAATAATCAGGGTTACGCCCTTGGGTTCGTGCAGAATCCCCGATTTTGATCCGAGCAGATAAAGCGGACTTGAAACGGCATGATATCCGGACCAGTCATCCAAATGGCGGGTAGTGTGATCAATTTCAGCCAGAAGGGGTTTGATTTCAGACAAATCGACATCTTCGGGTCCTTTTCTGAAATCCAGAAAAACGGCGTGCTGAATCTCTTTCCGGTTGGCCATGATCCATCCCCGGAGTTTCTTCAGTTTTTCTTTCCGGATCCGAAGCGGAGCAGGTTTTACAACTGAAAGAAAATGGGCTCTTTGCTGGTCGAAAATCGATTGAAAATCCATAGTATGCCTCAGCTGATAATTTCTTGTCTGGCACCAAGTAACCTGATCTGGTCATCCCGGAAACGGTTAAGCACTTTCTGATCCTGATCAAGTAAAAGATGAAGCTGGGATTTTAAATGTTCAGCTGCAAGTATCCGCGGAAGAAAAACGTAATCGGCACCTTCCTGATACATTTTGAGTGCACGTGCGGTACTTTCTGCAGTCACCACAATTCTCGCATGCGGGCAGAGTGATTTGATTGCTTTGATCATTTTCAGATTATCAGTTCCAACCAGAATATTATCGGGGATGGTTGAAACTACCAGTTTTGCTTCGTGAATGCCGGCGTGGTGAAGCGTATCCAGATGGCTGATATCTCCATAAATGGCTTTGATTCCCAAAGAATGAAGTGTGTTGTGTACTTCCGGATTAAAATCAACCACCAGAATTTTATCCTTCAGATCAGACTTTGGGTCATCCATGGTTTCCCGGATGAGAGAACTGGCAACCCGGAAAAACCCGAGAAGGGCAATTTCCTTTCCTTCATCCTTTTCATCTTCATCTTCCGATTTGTGACTTTCTACATCTTTAAGTCCGATGGTGATGAGTCCTTTGGCAAGAACTCCCTGTACCTGCTGGTTAAACTGAATCAGGTAAGTTGATGAAATTGAGGTGATTACAAAGGTGAACATGATGACGGTAAGAATATCCTGACTGATATGTCCGGCAGCAAAACCAAGCGAAGCAATAACGAGAGAAAATTCAGAAAGTTGAGCCAGATTGATGGATGTAAGCAGACTGACCCGGTGGCCATTTTTTAGTCCGTACAAAATAGGGTAAACCGAGATAAACCGGGAAAGAATCAGGAAAAGAGCCGTAATCAGCGCAAGTCCCAGAAGTTCAGGTTGTAAAAACGGATTCGGAATCTGCATACCGAGCGCAACAAAGAACAGGGTGACAAAGAAATCACGGATGTTAATGACTTTGGCAATCACATCAAGGTTGTAGGGAAATGTTGAAATGGAGACACCGGCAATCAGCGCACCCATTTCAGCCGACATTCCAAGCTGGACGGAAAGTCCGCAAAGCGCAAAACACCAGCCAAGAGAAGCCACCAATACCATTTCGGGATTTTTTCCGATCCGTTTGAAGAGTTTCGGAAGCAGATATTTGCTGGCAACCAGGGCAATCAAGACCAGTAAAACTCCTTTAAGGAGTGAACCGAAAATGGCAAGAACATCAGGATTTGCCAGATTGGGCTGAATACCCAAAACCAGAATGGCCCAAATATCCTGAAACACCAGAATTCCGAGTGTTAACCTGCCGGCGAGCGTATCCAGTTCAAATTTGGAATACAACAACTTGACTGCAATGGCCGTACTGCTCAGTGAGCAACAAATGGCGAGGTAAAGCAGGTCATAATTTCCGTTGGAAATGGTGAAGCCGATCAGGGCAAAAAAACCGAGACCAATTAGCGTGTTGATCAGAAACTGACTGATTCCTGACGTTATCAAAGAGGTTCCTGAATCCATCAACTTCTTGACGTCAATTTCCAGTCCGATCAGAAAAAGAAGCAGAATTAACCCGATGTGGGAGATGGTTTCAATATCAGCCTGATTGCTCACCCATCCGAATCCGATCAGTGGACCAATCAGCATTCCGGTGGCGAGATAGGCCAGCAGCAGCGGTTGTTTTAAAAGATGGGCAAGGTAAGCAAGAACGGTTGCGGCAATAATCGAAATTCCTACACTGTTCACGAGAGTCGAACCGCCTTCACCGCCACTTGCAAAAGCCGAAGAGGTGAAAATGAATCCGGTTGCAAAAAGAACAGAAAAGACAAGTTTGGTTTTATTCATAAGGGCAAAATAAAATTGAATTAAAAAGGAGTTGATTTGCACGAAAATAAACAAGAACTCCCTCAGAAAAAAAATCTGGCTGTTTATCCGTGCAATCGGCGGGATCAGCAGGAAAAAAATAAAAAAGCCCAGGCTGCACCAGATTTAAATCTGACACAAACCTGAGCATATTGAATTAAGCTTATTCCTTACGCTTTAAACCTTACGCCTATCCGTGAACCAGAGCATGGCGGTTCAGCTTGATAATCCTGAGCCAGGAGAGCACTTTCATGATCGGGTAAACCGGATCAAACTCAAACCAGCGGGAAGCAAAGTTGGGGCTGTTGGGAAATTTGTGGTGGTTATTCTGGAATAATTCGCCCATCATCAGAAAATCGAGAACCAGTGTGTTTTTCGATTTGTCGCCATTATCGAAATTCTGGTAGCCATATTTATGTCCGGCCCAATTAACGATGGCACCATGAACTGGTCCCATCAGAAAATGAACGGGAAGTAGCAAATACATCCACCATTCCGTGGCAAAAAAGAAATAAAACGAGGTGTAAAAAACGCCCCAGAAAATGTGAGAAACCCAGGTTCCGCCAAAATGATCAAGTGAATTCCAGATTGGATAATTTCCCAGGAATTCTTTGCTGGTTTGGACCTTGTTTCTCAGTACATCATAGTAAATGTCTTTCGTACGCATCATCATCGACACCACATCTTTGAAGAAATGGGGAGAATGCGGGTCTTTTTCAGTATCACTGAAGGCATGATGCATCCGGTGAAGGATGGCATAAGCGCGCGGATTCAGGTAAGAGGATCCCTGAGTGAGGTAAGTAAACAGATGGAAGAATTTTTCCCAGAATTTGTTCATGGTAAACATTTTGTGGGCAGAATACCGATGAAGATAGAAAGTCTGGCTAAAAAGAGAAAGAAACCAATGGGCAATAAAAAAGGCGAGAATGATTAGCAGGCTTTCGGTTGTCGTCATATTTTCCTTTATCGTTTAGTTAAAGCTAGAGAGAAGGCAGTTGTCAGTTTCAAAATATCAACGTTAGCTTTCCCGAGTCGTTTGGCGAGGGTTTTTGAAATATTCAGCATAATTCTGAATCCAACTTCAAAGTCACTCTCAGCCATTCCAAGAAAATCTTTTCTTTTAATGACAGCGACTCGTACCGAAGATAACGTCTTAACGGTGGCAGTTCGTTTCGATTCTTCATCAAATAAACTTAATTCACCAATAAAAGGTTTGTAACTGCCGTTCAATTTGATGAGAGACTTTTCCGGATTGGTATTGGGCGAATCAGGTAGAAGCGTCATCATTTTGGTGATTTCAACATCACCTTCCAGCAGAATAAAAACACAATCACCAAAATCACCGTCCAAAATAAGTTTTACATCCGGACCGTGGCTTTCGTAGGTGATGATATCCAGCAGTTTCGCAAGTTTTTCTTTCGGGACGCCAATAAACAGCGGCATTCCGGCAAGTTCATCAACCGATAGATGTAATGGCATGATCAGGCTCCCAGCACTAATGCTAATTCGTTGGCTTGAATAACATAGGATAGGGCAGGATTGATGGTAACCTGTACCTGATCAGATTTTTCAGCGCCAATGCCGGCTTCTTTGAATTTTTTCTGGATGAATACATCAATTGCCGACATATCATTTGATAGCAGGGCGTTTAAATCAATGGGTTCTTCCTTCGAAATAAAGCCCATCACCAATACGTTTTGGTTTGCTTTAAATTCCGTAAGTAAATCCTGATAGGTTTTACCTACATAAAATCCGGGAATATCCATAACCTTGAGGTTTTGACTGGCATTCAGGGAAACCATTTGTTTGACGGCCTGGGTTGCGCCCGGTGAAATAATAAAATTGGCAATCAGCTCACCAGAAATTTCATCTGAAATGATGTAACCATCAATGCCGGCCCGTTTCAAGTGAGGAATGAGCTCTTTATCAACCACATGCGTGAAAATTTTCGCATTTGGAGCAATCTGTTTCAACGTTAAAACCGTCATCAGCGTCATTTCATCGAATTTGCTGTTCACCTTGTCATGGCTGATATCAGGAAGGATGATGACCGATTGCGCATCCTTGATTTTTGCCTTTTCAAGAAAAACCTCATTCGAAAAATTACCCCTGACGAAATGAAGGTTGTTTTTTGAAAATTCGCTCAGAAGCAGGTCAATGGTATCCTGTTCATAATCATTAATCAGTACCAGAACGGCATGGGAATCCTGCTTGTACAATGATTGAATCACATTCCGGATCGTTGGGAAATACCCGCAGATCACAATGTGATTTTTGACGTAAATATTCATAAGACCACGCTGAGTTTGGATTTTTCTGGAAACGAGAATCGATGAAATAGAAGCGGTAAACAGTGACATGATGACAATTCCAAAAAGCATCATGGTTCCTGCAGCAACCCGGCCAATGGTCGTTTTAGGAACGATATCACCATAACCTGTTGTCGAAATGGTGACGACTGCCCAATAAATGGAATCTTCAATGGTTGAATAAAGCGGATTTGCATCAGCTTCAATAAAATGGACAATGATTCCGCCAATGATGATCAGAGATAAAACTGCCGTCGCAATTTTATACAGCTCATGCGGAAGATCAGTTACCAGAGACTTGAAAAAAAGGAAGTAACTCCGATAATAATGGCGGATTATTTTAAATGGCTTGTTCAAATCTGATCTGAATCAAATGGAAATTCGCTGAGTACGTGATCGATAACTTCTCTGTGGTCAAAAGCCAGAGTTGGCAATTTTTGGATGGGATACCATTTTGCATTTGCTGCATCATCACCGGCTTTGGTTTGATCCATGGCATGTTCCCAGTCTATCCTTCCGATAAAAAGAGATGTAATCACCCGTCCTCTTGGGTCACGGCCCGGATCGCCATACGTCCAAAACTGTTCAATGCCAACTTCATGAATTCCGGTTTCTTCTTTCAATTCTCTGAGGGCTGATTGTTCGAGGGTTTCATCCATGTCAATAAATCCGCCGGGTAAAGCCCAGTAATATTTAAACGGATCATTTTTTCGTTCAATTAAAAGAATATGCCAGTCTTTATGATCTTTTTGGGAGAAAAGTGCAACATCACAGGTAACCATTGGGCGCGGATAGTCATAAACGAACTGTCCTTTAGGCTGGTGCATGCAAAACCTCACGGATTTTGGTGATGAATTGAAGGTTTGAATCGGTTATCTGTATCGAAGGTGGATTTTCGGAGGGCGGACGGCGGGAAAGTGCAGAGGCAATTAATCCGGCTGCATCCTGCCAGGAAATTCCGAATGTGGAAGCGTTTAAAGAACCGATTGAGAGTGACTTAATTTCTTTTTTTTCTGCAAGAGCAAAAGCTTCATCAAGTGCAAGCGCAATTGAAGCTTTCAGAGGGGGTTCTGATGATATATTCAGATGGATAATGGACTTGATCTGTCGCATGGCCAGACGGTAAGGTGATGAGTAATAAGCTCCTTCCCGTTTTGCATGGTTTTTAATGTCCCGTTCCAGATCTTTTCCGGCGAGTTGCAGCACCTGACGGCAAACTCCGTTATCGTGTCTTCCTCCAAACTGACAAGGACAGATAAGTGCACCGGAGGGTAAAAAAAGCAGGTCACCGATGGTGATTTCAATGTTGGAACTGGCAGTATTTTCGTTCTTTTTCATAACCGGAAAGTTAAGAATAAGTGAGGGGATAAACAAGAAGGAGAAAATGGTTAATGATTAATTGTAAATGGTTAATGGCCCGGACACTGAGGTTCTCGAAGTGCCGGCGGATGGCCTTTTCGTAACACCGACCTCCGGTCGGTATTCCTCTTCAAACAAGGATATTCAGGATAGGCAGGATGAAATACAATTTGTTGGAAAAAACCGGATTCGGTATGTGTCACCCCGACGGGGTGATATGTTTTTAGCCCCGGGTGCCAACCCGGGGTAAAGTTATTAAAGGATACACCCGCCCGGCCACCATCCCCAACATGAAATGCCAACCTCGTGCGGGCGGAAATGAAAATACGATTCCCGCGGATCTCACGGATTACACGGAAATAAAATACAATTAAACAAGGATGATTAGGATAATCAGGATAAATACAATTTGTTTGTAAATAAAGGAATTAGGTTGTCCTCACCCCATCGGGGTGATATGTTTATAGAAAACCGGCACCAATTAAACCAAACCGCCCGGCCAAAATACTTAAATATTGAGAGAATCTATTTCCGAGCGGAATATTGTTAGAAAACGCACCATTAAAACGAGATCCGCAACAAAGGTGCGGAACGTGGTTTATTCACCGTTCAGTAGGGTAACCTTTATAAAGCCAGCCGCCGAATCCGTCTGATAAATAGATGACATTCTTAAAGCCCATTTCCTTTAACAAAGGGAAAATTTTGGTATCGCAAACGGCAGTACTGCAATAGACTATCAAAGATTTTGATGTGTCAAGAAGAGCCAGGGTTAGTCGTGCCGTTCCACCTCTTTCATCAGCCGGAAAGGCACCTTTAATATGCAGTTCTTCATAATCTGAGAAATGCCGGGTATCAATAAAAACATAATTGGTATCATTGATTTTATCAGATACCTGAGACGAATTTTTGATGATGTATCCGAACTGTGCAAGCTGTTCCTGATCGGTGGGGCCTTTTTTATCGGAAGTACAACCGATCGTAAACAGGAAGAAAAATGCCGGTAATATATAAGCTTTCATGTGCAGTTTTGGTTTTTTCATTGAATTTAAAATGGGGGTTCTGTTTTTTTCTGACCCAAATAAGAAAAGATTGGGGTTGACAAAGCTTTGGATGAAACAATCACCGTTTAAAGTCATTCTGAGAAGCTCATCCATTATAAGGAAAATAAAAGGGTTTTTGAGGTGCCATTAGAAATGAAACTAACAAGTAAAATGAAACGAAAGGCTGGTTGAGGTTCGGAAGTAAATGCTGGCAGAGACTTACAATTTGGAGATGATTTTAATTTTTAACTCCTGGTTTTCAACCTGGGGAATTTCATCCTGATTTTCATGTTGATGATGTCGGTCGATCAGTTCATCCAGAATGTGACCTTGTTTTTCATATTCAAGGCAGGCTTTGCACAAGGAGGTGTGAACCTTTAACTGAATATTTTCCAACCAGTTTAGCGGAAAGACCGATTCTTTATCTATCAGCTCACTAGCTTTTTTACAGGAAAATACCAGTTTTTTCATGATCCCGTTCATAATGCAACCTTATTAAACCAGTTGACTTCAAGGCATTTTCTGAGCTGAAGTTTAGACCTGTGGATGACTTGCCAGAAATTAGTCGGGGTGACTTCAAGTTCCTGACAGATTTCATCTCCGCTTTTTTCTTCAAAATATTTCAGTTGAATAGCAGTTTTCCATTGGAGTGGTAATTTTTTCAGACAGTTCGAAAGAATCAGTTTAAATTCGTCCTGATCCATGATTTCATGTGCATCATCTGTCCAGGGTTGCGGAGTTTCTTTTGAATTCCAATTTTCATCTTCGGTGAAAATGCCATCAAGGAAAGAATTTTCTAAAGGTACCGGTTTTTTGAAATTTGAGCGGTAATGATCCAGGATTTTATTTTTAAGGATAGCCATGAGCCAGGTTTTTGGCTGACTTTTTCCTTCAAAGCGATGGTAAGATTGTAACGCAGCAAGAAAGGTTTCCTGAACCAGATCTTCTGCGACTTCCCGGTCTGACGTTTTATGCAAAGCCCAGGAAAAAAGACTGTCAGAGTACAGGTCTACCCAGGTTTTTATGGTTTCTGAGGTTGGTTTTTCTTTTAACTGATCGGTCATGTTTTAAAAGTTGGGTTACGCCGGTCCCCGAGTTCAGCCAAAGGCTGATTATCGAGGGGCCCGGACGAAAATGAAAATTCGTTTTTAACAGGGATGATCAGGATAGTCAGGATAAATACAATTTATTGGTAAATACAAATTTTGATTTTATTCTCACCCCAGCGGGGTGACATCTTGCCTGCCCGCGGCGAAGCTTTGGGGTAGAAAACAAAACAACCAAAACAAAAAACACCCTATTTTAACAAAACAATCTCAGACGTTCTGAAATTCATCAAGAACTCCATGAAATTTTCTCCAGGATTTACCCGCTGAACATAACTCCACTTGTTAAGTGACTGTATATTTTTATAAGTCCCTTTACCAAGGTAAAAAGAAGAAAGTACTTTCCCATTTTTATCATAAAGGGATTTGTATGGAAAAACAGCATTATTAAAAGCTGTATACACCATTTTCCCGGTCACAAGAATTCCGGTATAACCTTTGATTTTTTGAATTGCTTCAACCTCAAATTCACGTAATTCTGGTAAAATCGCTGAAGAAATCCCGACATTGAAAACGGAGAATTTGTTTCCTTCTGTTAAAACTACCGGAATGACTGGGATTTGTAAACGGGTTAAGGTTGGTGTTTTAGTTGTGTCAGAAGTTAAATCTGTTGTTTTTAGAAAACTTGAATAATTTCCTTTTCCAGCACCAAAACTTTGAATTTGATAGTACTTGTTTTTTGAAATAAGAAGGGTATCAACCTGATGATCTTCGTTTGAAAATGTAAATGAAAATGCAATTACTTTAAAATAGGTGGTGTCTTCAGATTCCCATTTTTCGGTAAACTGATATTCTGAATAAGACCCTTCATAATAAAAAATGGTGTCTTCATTTTCTGCGATTTGCCCAGAAATAAACGCCAGTTTTTGTCCAACCTGGTAGTCAACGATAACCTGATCCTTTGGATCAGATTGGTCTGAACAGGCTGAAATAAGAAAAATTAGGGCAGGAAGAAAAAATGATTTCATTTTAAAACCTTTCGGGATGGAGATGTTGATTTTACTTGTTTTAAAATAAAAAATCAACACTGTTCCACGGTATTAACCTTATTTCTTACACCTTACCTCTTACGCCTAACCTATTCCACATCCAGCAGATAAGCCGTGGTTTTGGTGAATTCAACGGGCATGATTTCCTTGATAATTTTCGTCTGACCTTTCATCCCGAAATACCGGTAAGTAGGCAGAGCAAGCCGTAACAGATTTCTGAATGCACGTACTTTAAGCGTATGCCAGTAAGAGCTTTCATCTGAAACAATTTCGTGATCGCCTACCAGAATACTTCCTTTAATTCCTTCAGTTTCAAGAATTTCGGCAAGTTTGATTTCTTCCATGTAGCCGTACCTGATCACAATGGAGACCATATTTTCAGGAAGTTCATACCGGACAACCCTTGCCCCGGTCCAGACTGGTCTCGGACTAATCTGAACGGTTATAAATGATAATCCTGACGGTAGCATGTGATACCGGGTGATAAACGTCTGAAGAGAAAGTGCAATCAGGCTATTTTCATCGGTAACCGGTGAGGGAGAAAAGAAATTGATTTTTGACGGCATCCGGCCTTGCCATTCCACACCCTTAAGTGCAAATAAATCACCCAGCGTTAGAGTTGCCTGCCTGTAAACTTCGCCCAATTTTCCGCGTCCCCAGTTCCAGAGCCACATGACTGAGAAAAGGCCAAGTCCGATGAGAACCGGAACAAATCCGCCATGAAGGAATTTAAGTGTATTGGCTGTAAAAAAGGTAAAGTCTATGGCAAAAAGGAAGAAAATAACCGGTGCAACCCAAAGTTTATTCCAATTCCAGACCTGAGTTGCAACAATGAAGAATCCGAAAGTGGTTATAGACATCGTTGCTGTTACTGTTAGCCCATAGGCAACTGCAAGATTAGAAGAACTCTTAAAGGCCAGAACCAAACTGATACAACCGATCATGAGCAGCCAGTTAACCGCTGGCATATAAATTTGTCCGTGAAGATCGTGACTGGTATGAACAATTTTAACACGGGGAAAATAGCCGAGACCAATTGCCTGTTGTGTGAGGCTGAAGGCTCCTGAAATTAAGGCTTGTGATGCAATAACGGTCGCCATGGTGGCAAGAACTACCAATGGAATCAGAAACCAGTCCGGGGAAAGCGAATAAAATACATTTCCACCTGAAACTTCATTTCCACCAAGCAGATAGGCGCCCTGGCCGAAATAATTGAGTACCAGACAAGGATAAACAATAAAATACCAGGCAAGTCTGATCGGTGTCCGGCCAAAGTGACCCATATCGGCATAAAGGGCTTCTCCACCAGTTATACAAAGAGTAACGGCACCTAGAACAAAAAGAGACTGCATTTTATGGGAAATCAGGAATGAGAGTCCGTTTAACGGATTCAACGCTTCAAAAACCTGCGGGTGATTTATAATATGCGGAATTCCCAACGCACCAATCGTTGAGAACCAAACGAGCATAATGACCCCGAAATACTTGCTGATCAGACCGGTTCCGATCCGTTGAACAGAAAAAAGGAGAATAAGAATGGCAACGGTAATGGGCACAACGGCAGATTTAAAACCTGGCGCAACAATTGCCAGCCCTTCAACTGCAGAAAGAACTGAAATTGCAGGAGTAATTAATCCTTCCGCATAAAGTAAACAGGCTCCAAAGGCGAGCAGGAATGAAATGGCGGTAATGAACTTAGTTTTTTTACCGGTCGATTGAATCAGCGAAAGTTCAGAAAAAACGCCACCTTCACCATGGTTATCTGCTCTGAGGATGAAAACGAGGTATTTTACAGAAATAACCATCGTAAGTGCCCAGAAAAACAAGGAAAGAACACCCACAATATCGTCGGGTGTTTTCGAGAGCGGGTAATGACCAAAAAAGGTTTCATTAAAAGCGTAAAGCGGACTCGTTCCGATATCGCCGTAGACAACACCCAACGCGCCAAAAGCCAGAAATAAATTCCGGACACGTTTATTGGCAGCAAGTCTTGATTCTGAACTCATTTATTTATTGTAAAATTGGAAAATGGTTGCTGAATAGCAGGTAGATTGTGACGTCCTTTCAAAATTAAAAAAGGCCGGAATACTTCCAGCCTTTTTAATTTTGAATTACGATGATCAGTGATGCATTTCTGTATTTGGTTTTTCTGATTCAGTTTTGTGAGTCTCATGTGGTTGCCATCCCCAAATTGCAAGCAGGATGAAAAAACCGACAACGTAGGCAAGTGCCACAAACCAACCATGCTTAATGTATGCTCCGACCGATTTTGCTTGTGGAAACATATTTGAAAGGGCAACACCTGCTGATGATCCAAACCAGATCATCGAACCACCGAAACCAACCGCATAGGCTAGCATACCCCAGTCATAACCGCCCTGATCCAGAGCAAGTTTGGTCAGCGGAATATTGTCAAAAACGGCAGAAATAAAACCAAGAGAAAGAGCCGTAAACCAGGAAGCGGGGGGAAGTTCTTCAACCGGCATCATAGAGGCACACATAACTAACGAAAGCAGGAAAAGACTGCCTTTTACTGAATTCGGAATTTCCTGCCAGTGGGTTTTGGTAACCATTGCACCTAACAGAATCGCAATCCAGACACCAAGTGCAGGGAAGTCAAAATAAACATTGGTAATAATGGCGCCTGCAAGAATGAGAACAACAACCCCGATTTTTGTCCAGTCAATCGAAGCAGAGGTGTCTGCATCTTTGGAAATAGGTTGAAATGCATGTTGTTTTTTTGCAGCGAAATAGGCGAAAATAAGAAGAGCAGGTACAGCAGCAACATAGGCGTGAAATACATCTATTGCGGCAACCCCGTCAATCCACATCATGGTGGTGGTTGTATCGCCAACTACTGAACCGGAACCTCCTGCATTACTTGCGGCAATAATACCGGCGAGATAGGCGATATCCACTTTGTTTTTGAAGACGACAAGTGCAATCGTTCCACCAATCATGGCTGCTGCAATATTATCCAGGAAGGATGAAAGAATGAATACAAGAACCAGAAGTACAAATCCGCCCTTCCAGTCATCCGGGAGAAATTTAGGAAGGATAGAGGGAACATTTGATTCTTCGAAGTGTTTGGCAAGCAGAGCAAAACCGATCAAAAGTCCGAAAAGATTGAGCAGAATCGGCCATTCGCCCTGTCTCATATCTTTGTTCATCAGCTGATCCATAATAGAATTACTGCCGATGAGGTGGTGCCCGAGGTCAAACCCGGGAATAAAGGCAAATTTGAGAATAAGAATGGAAATTAACCCTACCAGAGCAACTTCAAGCACATGATGGTGAAATAAGGCTACACCAATAAGGGTAAGTGCAAATAGGAGGAATTCAGCCCGGATGCCCAGAACGATTGGTCCGTGTGGTGAAACTCCTGTTAAAAAAACGGCAAGAAAAATACAGAAAATGGCGAAAACGCCAATAAGAGCCATGATCGTTTTACTCATTGTTTTCTCTCCTGAAAGTTGGTTGGTGGTTCCATTTACGCAATATAAATGAATCAGACCGAAATATCATGAAAAGAATGGGTTCAGAGCATTTAAAACGAAAATTTTTTATAAAATTAGTAGAGTCGGGTCTCAGACCCGACTCCGTCAATCAGAGAAAATAATAAGCTGCAAGTGACAAAATCACAGTGTAAGGAAACGCAAGTTTCAGCATTTCAAAGTAGGACAGGTGAATCTTGGAGGCAATTGCCGAAGTCAAAAGAAATAAAAAGGCTGCTTGTCCGTTTGGAGTTGCAACCGATGGGATATTGGTTCCAACGTTGATGGCGATAGCAAGTTGCTCAAACTGTGCCCGGTCAATGATTCCTGAAGTGAAAGCTTTCTGTGCTTCAGTGATGTAAATTGTGGCGACAAAAACATTGTCACTGATTGCAGAAAGAACGGCACTGGCAATAAAAAAGGCATTTAACTGATCCTGACCCTTGAAAGAAAGCGCCCAGTCACTTATCGGCGTAAACAGATGCAGATTATGAATCATGCCTACAATTCCAAAAAAGACAACCAGTAAAGCAGTAAAAGGAAGTGCCTCTTCGAAAGCCTTTCCGATCTGGTGTTCATCAGCTTTTCCGGTAAAAGCAGTCAGGAAGATGATAACCGAAAGTCCGATAAGTCCAACTTCGGCAAGGTGAAGCGCCAGCGCAATTACTAACCAGATCGCACCAATTCCCATAATCCAGAGTTTAAACACATCAGATGAGGTGCGTTTTTTTGTGTCTTCATCAGCCTGACTTTTCAGAACCAACCTTACCCGTTCGGGTAACTGGAATCCAAATCCAAAAACCTTGAACTGTTCTGTAAGAATGCAGGTGAAAAGACCTGCAACAAAAACAGGAAGTGAAACGTGGAGCATTTTGAAAAAGAAATCGGGAAAATTCCACCCCATTACATTTCCGATGAGCAGGTTTTGGGGTTCACCGACCAATGTTGAGACGCCACCCAAGGCTGTACCCACTGCAGCATGCATGAGTAAGTTCCGTAAAAATCCTCTGAAATTTTCCAGATCTTCTCTGCCGGTCTGCTCTCTTGCTGCTTCATCGGCAATCCCGGGAACCCGTTCCTCGTAACTGGCAGAATTGTAGATCTGAAAAAAGGCCACTGAAACGGCAATGATCACGGCAATGACGGTTAGTGCATCAAGCCAGGCAGAAAGAACCGCTCCGGCAATCAGAAACATCAGGGACAAAAGCATTTTACTTCTTGTCGAAAAAAGAATTTTGGTGAAGGTAAAGGCGAGAAAATCTTTCATGAAATAGATGCCGGCAACCATGAACATCAACAGAAGAATGACAGGGAAATTGGCAAGTGTCTCCTTATAAATAACCTCAGGAGTTGCCAAACCCATGAAAACTGTTTGAACGGCCAGCAAACCGCCAGGAAGCAGCGGATAACATTTCAATGCCATCGCCAGGGTGACAATAAATTCGATAAGAATGATCCAGCCGGTAATGAACGGACCAACTGCCAGGAGGATAAACGGGTTCAGAATCAATGCTCCTAAAACGGAGTATTTATACCAGTCAGGTGCCTGACCCATAAAAGTTGTCAGTACAATTTTCGAAAATTTTTGCATGTTTCGTTGCTCCTTTTCACCGGGTTAAAAAGTGATTGAATTGTCAAGATAGAAAATTTATTGCCAGAGGAAAAGCAAAATCCGAAAAACCGGATTACCTGTAACCCATTATGAATGTTTAACATGGGAAAGGAATCATTTGGTTTCATTAGATTTTCCAACCCTTTTAAGGTGGATGAATACCTGACACCTTAAAAGGAAATTTTTATCTGACAAAAAAAACGCATATCATTGAAATATTCTAAAAATGGTTTTTTTATGACTCATTCGATGAGTTTGGTTACCCAAAACCCCGTCATGCGAAGTCTTTTGGCAGAACTTGACCGTTTTACCCAAACTGATGTTTCGGTTCTGCTGATTGGTGAAACCGGTGTTGGCAAAGAGCTTTTTGCCGAATACGTTCACCGGACAAGCGAAAGAATGAACAAAACTTTTGTGAAATTGTCACTGGCATCCCTGCCTGAAGAATTACTTGGAAGTGAACTTTTTGGACATGAGAAAGGGTCTTTCACCAGCGCAACTTCTGAGAAAAAAGGGCTGTTTGAGATTGCTAATCTGGGTACCATTTTTCTGGATGATATTGATGATGTTCCATTGGACATTCAGACTAAACTGCTTCGGGTTCTGGAAAATGGTGAGATTTTCAGAGTTGGCGGAATCAAACCCATAAAAGTTGACGTCAGATTGATTGCTGCAACGAAGGTGGATTTAAAAGAACGGGTGAAGGAAGGGCGTTTCCGGTCTGATTTATACTACCGGATTCATGTTTACCCGGTAACAATTCCGCCCCTGCGTGAAAGAAAAGATGACATTGTGATTCTTGCGGATCATTTTATAAAATTATTTGCCGGTCACAAAAATGTGATTTTGCATCCCCGGACGGTCCAATTTCTGCAGAATTATGAATGGCCGGGAAACGTTAGAGAATTAAAAAATGTGATGCAGCGTCTGGTTTTTCTTGCCGACAGTGAGATTTTACCCGAACATCTCCCTGCTGATATTCATCAAACAAACGGGCTTGATGTTCAGTCGGGTCAGTGTATTAATTGTCTGGTTGAACAGTCGATGAATCATGAAGAAATTCTCTCCTGTCTGGAGCAAAAACTGATTCATTATGCCTTGGAACAGGCGAAGGGAAATAAAACTCAGGCTGCTAAAAGACTCGGGTTAAGTCCGTCGACCTTCAGGGATAAATGTCACAAGTACGGATTAAACGGAACAGAGTAAGGTTTTGGGTTCCTGTTGTCATCCCGGATCAAGTCTGTGATGACATCTGTAATTTCCCCTTTTCCAGTTTCCCAACCAATTCCAACACCTTGTTCGCCAGTTCCGGAATTTTATCTTCAATTCCTTCCGACAACTGATCTGAAATATCCTGAAAATGACTTACCGAAACGGCAAACAGAAAAATCTCAGGAGTGTACCCCAGTAATTGTGCCGATTGCACCAGATCGTGAAGTCCGATGTCGTGGGCTGAAAGGGAAGTGGGGTAATCAGAAGCAAACCGGGGTTTCACAAGTCTGATGGTTCCATCCGGATTTTCATCCAGACTCGCATCAATCATGATGATAGGGTCATAATTCTCGAAATACTGAAGCAGGGTAAATCCCCCGGTTCCGCCGTCCTCCGCATCCCACCCATCCGGAATTCCCGTTTTGGTCAGCACTTCAATCAAATGGGGGCCGATCCCTTCGTCCCCCATTAAAATATTTCCGATTCCGAGAATCAATCCTTTTTTCATTTTTTTGCAGGCTCAGGTTTTTTCTGGTTTTTTCGAAGGAATTTATCCTTGGTTACAAATTTCCAACCGCCGGCCATCGAAGAAAGAACACCGCTTCCGTCAACATAATCATGGTAGAAGACCAGATAAACATGGAAAATGGTAAAGACCACGAAAAACCACATGGTGACATGGTGAATCATTCTCAGAATCAGATCGCCTCCAAAAAAGGGAATGACCCAGTGAAACAAACTGCTGAACCAGTTGTCACTCATGGCAGAATACATCCCGAATCCGGTAACCACAGAAAGCAGGAAAGCCAGAAAGGTCAGAAAATAAGTGAAATTGGCAACTGCATTGTGTCCTGCCGTTTCAATGTCTTTCTTTTTGATCATCAGGATGTCAACCATCAAAACATCCCACATATTCTGGAAGTGTTTTTTGGAATAGGGAAAATAATTTTTCCAGTCTGAATATTGGTTGCCTACAAAACCCCAGTAAATCCTGACAATAAAATTGATCAGAAAAACATAGGCGGCAGCAAAATGGATAAACCTGATCCAACCGAAAAAGTACAGCATAGAGGCATCATTGCCCCCATGCTGTAAAACAATCGGATTTCCGATCAGGTATCCCGTAACGCATAAAACCAAAATGCAGAGCGCGTTCAACCAATGATAAATCCTGACAGGACGTTCCCAGACATAAACCCGGAACAGGGCTATTTCTTTTTTGCGCATAAGGTTATCCTTTCAGAAGGTGTCAATCTGATGAACGTATCGTCCCTTTTCGTCATAAATATGAACGGCACAGGCCAGACACGGATCAAAACTGTGAATCGTTCTGAGCACTTCGAGCGGATTTTCCGGATCAGCAATCGGCGTTCCGATCAGAGAAGCTTCATAAGCAGACCGCTGACCATTTGCATCACGCGGCGATGCATTCCAGGTACTGGGAACAACCAGCTGATAATTGGCTGTCTTTTTGTCTTTGATGACAATCCAGTGAGCCAGTGCACCCCGTGGGGCTTCTGTCATCCCAACACCTTTTGCTTCTGCAGGCCAGGTATCCGGATTCCTGAATTCCTGATTGACGGTACGTGAATCACCGTTTTTAATATTGGTGATCAGCATATCGTAAAACTCAAGTGCCCAGTTGGCGACCAGACGGGTTTCAAGTCCGCGTGCAGCCGTTCGGCCAAGAGTTGAGAACAGTGCGGTAACCGGAACGTCAAGTTTGGTGAGGGCTTCGGTAACAACTTCTTTGTATTCCGTTTTTCCGGATGCAAAACCCACCAGCATTCTGGAGAGCGGACCCACTTCCATCGGGTTTCCTTTCCAGCGTGGTGTTTTGAGCCAGGAGTATTTTTTATCGACATCTAGATAATCATACGGCGGTTTCGGACCAGAATAGGCCAGTTTGGTTTCACCTTCCCAGGGGTGAAGTCCGGTTTCATTTCCACCAGAATAATCATAATACGATCTGGAGATGAATTCCTTGATTTGCTCACCGTCTTTTCCATCAACCGGAATCACTTCATTCAGATTTCTTCCCATTATAATTCCTCTGGGGAATTTAAAGGAAGAAACATCGCTGTATCCGTTTGTTGGCAAGTCACCATAGGCAAGATAGTTTTCAAGTCCGCCGCCGATGGCACCCCAATCTTTATAGAAGGAAGCAATAGCCATGAGATCGGGAATGTAAACCTGCTCGATGAAAACTTTGGCGTCATCAAGAAGATGTTTGACCTGCGCCAGACGTTCAGCATTGATGGCGTTCACTTCATTGATATTGAGTGAACAGGCAACACCGCCCACGAGATAATTAGGATGCGGATTTTTTCCGCCGAAAATCGCATGAATTTTCACGATTTCTTTTTGCCATTCCAGAGCTTCAAGATAGTGGGCAACACCCATTAAATTGGCTTCTGCCGGCAGTTTGTAAGCTTTGTGACCCCAGTAGCCGTTGGCGAAAATGCCAAGCTGTCCGCTGTCAACAAAACCTTTCAGGCGTTTTTGAAGATCACGGAAGTAGCCCGGTGAACTTTTTGGCCAGGAAGAAATACTCTGGGCAAGATTTGAAGTTGCAACCGGATCAGCACTGAGCGCACTAACCACATCAACCCAGTCAAGGGCATGCAAATGGTAAAAGTGAACCACGTGATCCTGCATCATCTGGGTAACAAACATCAGGTTGCGGATGAGTTCAGCATTTTGCGGAATTTGCCAGTTAAGCGCATCTTCAACTGACCGGACTGAGGCAAGGGCGTGAACGGTGGTGCAAACGCCGCAAACCCGTTCAACAAAAGCCCATACATCACGGGGGTCACGGTCTTTTACAATCAGTTCAATTCCACGAACCATTGTGCCGGAACTGAAAGCATCAACAACTTTTCCGTCTTTAACTTCAAGTTCAACCCGAAGGTGTCCTTCAATACGGGTTACCGGGTCAATTACTATTCGGTTTGCCATGATAATTAATCTCCTTCCTGATCCCGGTCAGGGACTGCGCTGGTTTCAATATGCTCATTGATTTCATCTTTTTTGCGGATGTTGGTGATCACTGCATGGGCTGCAATACCGACTGCAGCACCCACACCAAGTCCAAGACCAATGGTGTCGGCGGTGGTTTCAATTCCAAATCCGGGGAAGGAGGCAAGATGCTGATAAAATGGACCGTGATCCCAGAAATTGGCTTCCGAGCAACCAAGGCATCCATGTCCGGCCTGAATCGGGAAACTCGTTCCGCCATTCCATTTGGTAACCGCACAGGCATTGTAAGTCACCGGACCCCGGCATCCGACCTTGTACAAACAATATCCCTTTTTGGCGTTTTCATCATCAAATTCTTCGACAAATAAACCGGCATCGTAGTTAGGCCGGCGATAGCAGGTGTCATGAACCCTTCGGCCATAAAAGGCCATTGGCCGACCCTGACCATCCAATTGCGGAATGGTACCGAAAGCCAGAATGTGAACAATGATACCAGCCATGACTTCGCCGATTGGCGGGCATCCCGGTACTTTAATCAGAGGTTTCCCGCTGATGATTTTATGAATCGGAGTTGCTGTAGTCGGGTTGGGATTTGCTGCCTGAACACATCCGTTTGAAGCACAATTACCCCAGGCAATCACAGCTTTTGCACCTTCGGCAGCTTCTTTAAGCCTGGCTTCTGCAGTCTGACCGCCGATACAGCAATAAACGCCATCGTCACCCGTAGGAACAGATCCTTCAACAAGAAGAATATATTCACCCCAGTTATCTTTCATGCTTTTTTTCATGGCAGCTTCTGCCTGATGACCGGCTGCCGCCTGAAGGGTTTCTGTGTAATCGAGAGAAATATTGTCAAGAATAATATCGGCTACGATAGGATGGGAAGACCGGATGAACGATTCACTGCAGCAGGTACATTCCTGAAGGTGAAGCCAGATGACTGCCGGCCGTTTTTTTGTTTCCATTGCCCGGACAACCGTAGCAACTCCGGTTGATTCAACACCGATAAAGGCACCCATCCAGGCACAGAATTTTAGAAAATCACGGCGGGAGTAGCCCTTATTCTGCATTTCCTCCCAAAGTGTCAGTTGTTTATGATCAGCCATAACAAACTTCCCTTCACGATTTCATTGATAAACAGGTCGGACATGTTTTTATTTTTATGTCCGGATTGGATTGATCATTTATGATTGCGATTGTCACAGTATTGCAATTAGCCTGCCAGAAAAGTATCAGAAAACATATATTAAGGTCGTATTATCTTAAAAGCGATTGCAACATACTCAAGCCAATTTCACTGAAATCCGATGATCGAAATGAAGAAACCAGGTCTGGTAGTAAACCAGAAACCCACGGATTTCCGTGGGTTTCTGGGCGGAAAACCGTGGGTTTGGAAGTTAAATCAGGTTATTCCAGGGTTTTAAAGAAAATGGCAGCAAGGAATCCCATCAGCGTCGCAATACCGGTTATTGATCCGCCCTTTTCAAAAGCTTCCGGAAGCATCGTTTCTGCGATCATGGTAAGCATGGCACCGGCTGCCAATCCTTCAATGACTGCAAAAAGTGTCGGTGGGGCGCCAATAAAAAAGATATTGCCAACGTAGGCACCCAACCCAGTGATTATGCATAGCGACATCCACATCCAGAAAATCCGATTAAAGCTGTACCCCTGATGTTTCATTCCTGCTGAACTGGAAAGGGCTTCGGGATAGTTTGAGAGAAATAAACCGGCAAGCAACGAAAAACTGATCGAAGAGTGAATAATACTGGACCCGATAACCAGCGATTCCGGAATTCCATCGAGTAAAATTCCGAGCCAGATTGCAAGCGGTGCACCGCCATGTTCCTTTACGGCATCATTTACGTCTTTATCTGTAAAATGAATGGACCGGTTTTTCAGGTTGTTTACCAAAGATTCAGCCCATTGATTTGCTGATTCTTCACTGATCTGCCGGGTTTCTTTCAGATCCAGAATCCGGCTTTCGACCAGTTGCCTCAATGAATCCTGTAAAGTAACTGAAGAACTGATTAGCTGATCAAAATTTTCTTTCAGGATCATCCAGGCTTTGACTTCAGAGGTACAGACAGCAGTTGCAGACCGTGGTGCGCCGGTTACCAACGCCATTTCACCCAGCACATCTTCATCGTGAAGGGTTGCCAGTTTTTTCATATTATCCCGCACGTTGATAATATCAACGGTTCCTGAAACAATAATGTACATACTGTCGCCGGGTTCACCCTGACGGAGAATGGTAGTTCCGTTTGGGAAAACACGTTCTACAATATTTGGAACGATGGAATTGATTTGTTCAGGGGGAAGGTGATGGAACAGGGGAATGTGCGATAATTTATCAGACAGTTCTTTGTATTCTTCAAGTTTCTTTTTCCGCAGGAAACTGAGGGTGGTTGCTGCCTTTCTTAAAAAACCCACCTTGAGAATTGATGATGGCATTGAGCCCCATATAAAACAAACCACCCAGAATACATCCGGCGGCAAGCGGATAAAAGTGGCCGGCCTCAAGTGCAGAACCAACCAGGTCAATAGTTAAAGCAGCAAGTAAAGCACCGCCGCCAAAAGCCATTAATCCGGATGTCCATTTGTCACTGGGGCGCCAGATGAGCAGGGTTATTGCGCCTAAAGGGAGGGAAATTGCACTGATAATTCCAAACAGAAAGGCATCTAATGACATGTCACCGGTCATAAAACCCCCAGAATTATGAATAAATCAAGGGGAAAAACTACGGATTTTTTTTCGGATGGATGATTAAGATCAGATTAGAATATCTGTTTATCCAAATAAAGAAATAGATGTCATCCCGGACTTGATCTGGGATCCATGCCGTTTTCTTCATCCAGGATATCCAGATTTCAGGGACTAGAGGATAGTATTATAATTTATCGCATTAAGACGGGCACTGAGTCCCTCGATACTATTTTTCACTTTGTGAAAAATCACTCGGGATGACACGCTCAGTGCCTGCCTTAATCACTTACCACGTACAACGTACCACGTAACACCGGCATTTACAGGTCAAACTTGATTCCCTGTGCCAGCGGAACTGTTGATCCGTAATTGATGGTCACGGTTTGCCTGCGCATGTACATTTTCCAGGAATCCGAACCCGATTCATGTCCGCCGCCGGTTTCTTTTTCACCACCGAAAGCACCACCGATTTCTGCTCCGGACGTACCGATATTCACGTTTGCAATTCCGCAGTCAGATCCAACCGGAGAAAGAAATTGTTCCATTTCCCGCATATTGTTGGTAAAAATGGCCGAACTGAGTCCCTGTGCAACTCCGTTCTGGTAAGAAATGGCTTCGTCAATAGTTTTATAACGGATGAGATATAAAATCGGAGCAAAGGTTTCTTCCTGAACGATGGGATAGTCATTTTTTGCTTCACAAATGGCAGGACGAACGTAGGTTCCGGTTTCGTAACCTTTTCCTGATAGGACTTCACCACCAAATACCACTTTTCCGCCTTGCTCTTTCAGTTTTTTCAGAGCTTCCTGCATGGTATGAACTGCTTCTTTGTCGATCAGCGGACCAACGTGATTATTTTCATCGAGCGGATTTCCGATTCTCAGCGTTGAATAAGCCGTAACGAGTTTTTCCCGGATGGATTCATAAATGGAATCATGCACGATTAACCGGCGGGTTGTGGTACACCGCTGACCGGCAGTACCGACTGCACCGAAGACAATGGCCGGAAGTGCAAGTTTTAAATCTGCTTCCTGTGATAGGATAATGGCGTTGTTTCCGCCCAATTCAAGAATGGTTCTTCCAAAACGTTCTGCACAGGCTTTCCCGACAATTTTTCCCATGCGGGTTGATCCGGTTGCAGAAATAAGCGGGACCCGGTGATCCTGAGTAATCCGTTCACTGATTTCACGGGTGTCACCGGTAATCAGGCTGAAAACACCTTCCGGGACATTATTTTCCTTCAAAACATCAGCAATGAGGTTTTGTGTGGCAATTGCAGACAACGGGGTTTTATGAGAAGGTTTCCAGATGACCACATCACCGCAAACAGCGGCAATCATGGCATTCCAGGCCCAAACAGCAACGGGGAAATTGAAAGAGGTTACCACACCAACGATGCCAAGCGGCTGCCAGGTTTCCATCATTCTGTGATTGGGACGTTCTGAGGCGATGGTGAGTCCGTAAAGCTGACGGGAGAGACCGACTGAAAAATCACAGATGTCGATCATTTCCTGAACTTCGCCCATACCTTCCTGAAGCGATTTTCCCATTTCATACGAAACGAGCTGACCCAAAGAACGTTTATTTTCTCTGAGAACATTGCCAATTTGTCTGACTATTTCTCCCCGTTTGGGAGCAGGCATCACCCGCCAAAGCTGAAAGGCTTTTTCAGCAGTTGCCAAAACCTGGTCATATTCTTTGGCTCCGGCCTTGTTGATTTTACCAATGAGTCCGCCATCAACAGGTGAGGTAATGGTAGTTTGTTTTGATGAATCGCAGGTTAACCAGTTGACGCCGGTCGAAGCGCCCTGATTAACGGGTTCGAGTCTGAGTAAATGAAGAAATTCTTGCATGGTCTTCTCTGTGGTCTAATGTTTTTATTTGTAAGAATTACGGGGCGCCTCTAAAAACCTCAACTCTGTCATCCTCAACTTGATTGGGGATCCATTATAAGGAAAATAAGAAGGTTTTTGGTGGTGCCCTGCAAGATTGCAAGATATAAAATGCCGGTTCAAATTAAAATCAGTTGTTTTCTCTCTCAGAATTTGCAAAATTAGAAAAAACGGGTTTCCAACCTCATTTTTAAGTGGTATCTTAACAGGATATTGAAAAGGCTATAGCTATGAAAGACATTCTCATTGTTGATGATGATACCTCCATCCACGTGATGGTCGGGAAACGGCTTACCAAAGCAGGTTATCAATGTCATTTTGCCTATAATGCCCAGCAGGGTATCAACATCCTGAAAACCAGAAGTATTAATCTGGTCATTACGGATATTCTCATGCCGGGTGAAGGTGGATTTTCTTTTATTGAATCGGTTAAAGCTGATAAAGTCATCACCAAAATCCCGATGATTGTCATCAGTTCACTGCCAGCCAACTTTCTTGAAACCGAAGGAAAAAAAGTGGGTGGTGTCGATTATGTTACCAAGCCCATCGACTTTGATAAACTCGAATCTCTTGTCTTCCTGAATATTTCAAACCATCACACGATCCCCGATGACGGGCTTGATGACCTTGAACTTCGCCGGAAAAAACAGAAAGTCATCAACAAGATTGCTGAATCAAGTAAATCTGAAAATCAGTCAATTGTTGCCAATGTTTTGGTTAATGCCATTCTGCAGTTTATGGGTGCAGAAAATGTGTCATTCTGGGTGAAGTTGGGTGATGCTGCTGCTGAAGAAGGAAAAATGATGAAGCTGGCGCATGCCGGTGTGTTTGGCTATGAACTCCCGATGGATGAAATTGAAATTCATTCACAGGACGCACTTTCAGAACTGATGCACAATAAGCGTGGTGTTCTCGTCAACAATGCATTTCGTTCTGGACGGGTGATAAATGAAGGCTGGGCGAAGGAAATCGGATTGATCTGCGAAGCGGTGTTCCCTGTTTTTGATGTTCACGAAAAAGTGTTTCTGATGGGATCAAATATTGACTATGCCAAACAGAATGTCTTTGGTGTTATCGTGATTCACAAAAGTCAGCTCATGACCGAACCCGAATTTGAAATTATGGATAAACTTGTTAAGCAAATGTCAGCGATTCTGGCTCACGTTTACCGCATGGAAATGAAGAAAGATAAAAAAGGTACGTGGGATAATTTGCTGGATTGATTGGGTAGGGGATTAATTTTTTAAATGTTGGATAGAATACTGAATTCCTCCCGATTGCGGGACGGGAATGACAGCCCCGATTTTTCCTGTTCTAAGAGAAATGTCATTCCCGCGAAGGCGGGAATCCATGCATTTTGAACCCCAAATCTACCCTTAGTCCGCCGTAGAATTTAAATCAGCCTTTTTACTAACCAGAATTTTATCAACCCGCCGGCCATCCATATCCATGATTTCAAATTTGAAATCACCTTCCACCAGAATTTCTCCTTCTTTCGGGATATGACCAAGCCGGTCCAGAATAAATCCGCCAAGTGAATTAAATCCTTCCCATTCCATATCCTGACCGCCAAAGTCTGTTTGCTCTGCAAATTCATGAAACGGATACATGCCATCAATCAGAATTGACCCATCTTCTCTTACAAAAAAGCCAGATTCAACCGGTTCATTAATCCCGGCAGATTCACCAACAAGGGTATTGATGATATCAGTGAGGGTAACAATTCCCTGAATGAGTCCATACTCATCGATGATAACAGCAAGATGCTGATTGTTTTCTTTGAGTTTTCGCATCAGTTCAGAAACAGAAAGCGTTTCAAGAACGAAAAACGGCTCAGTTAACGAAGATTTCAGATCATCCCCGGTGGTTCCGCGTCCGTTGATGAAAAGTGTATTCACTGATACCAGACCGAGTAACTGGTCAAGATCACCATCTGCAACCAGAAATCGTGAAAAACCCGACTCGGCAATTAATCGTTTGTTTTCACCCGACGTATCCTGAACATCCAGCCAGGTGACCATTGGACGTGGCGTCATAACCTGGGATACTCTGAGATCGTTTAGTGAAAATGCATTTTCAACCAGGTTCTCTTCCATTCTTTCAATCACACCGGCACTTGCACCCTGCCTTACCATAATCCTGATTTCTTCTTCACTGACGCCGGGCGACTGATCTGGCTTTATGCCGAAAATCCGCAAAACCAGTTCAGTTGATTTGCTCAGAAACCAAACCAGGGGTTTTGTTAAAAAGGCGATGAAACGTAAAGGTGTGATGACATGACTGGCAATGGATTCGGGATTTCCAAGTGCGATTCGTTTGGGCACAATTTCACCAAAAACCAGGGAAAAGTAGCCAATGATAATAACCACCGAACCCAGACTTAAACCGAGGCTGTAAGGCGCAAAAAGGGGAATGGCAGAAAGGTACTGATCCAGAAAGGCTGTAAGGGTAATACCACCGAAAGCACCCATAAAAATGCCGATCAGCGTGATTCCAACCTGAATGGTTGATAAAAAGGAAGTGGGTTCTTCCAAAACTTCAAGGGCACGTTTTGCACCGGAGTCTCCCGACTCTGCTTTATGCTGAAGGCGGGTTTTTCTGGATGACATTACGGCCATTTCAGAAAGGGCAAAAAGTCCGTTGACCAGAACCAGAATTCCAAGAATTACCAGTTCAGCTACAACATCAGCAAAAGGGATTGGCATTTAGTTTCCGTTTAAATCGACTAAAATCGGTGAATTTAATGAAAAAGGGTAATAATCTGCAAGAAAAGACCAAGTTTGCTTGCTGAAGCAGGAAGACCGGGTGGAAAATGGTGTAACAGCTGTTAGCTCTTAGCTGTTGGCAGAAAGGTGATTGCAAAATAAATTCCCCTCCTTCTCAAGGAGGGGTGCCGTAGGCGGGGTGGTTTGGTTTTCTGCAACTACCACCCGGGCATTTGTAAGGGCGAAAAATCTTTCGCCCCTATCCTAAACACCGGGTGGAACCGGGATTGCCTCACGCACCCAAGCAAGGGGACTTGCCGGGTTAAAAGATCACGCGGATTTTTAAGGAAGGGGAAAATGCAAGTTAACAGGGATATTCAGGATGGACAGGATGATGATCAATGGATAATGGTCAATGGTTAATGAATTTTGAATCTTAAAACCTCATTGCCCAAGACATTCATGTCATTAGCCGGGTTGCAACCTGCGAGGGTTAAAATGACTGTTTCATAACTTGCTCAGACCAGCTTGTAATAAAGGACTGTGCACGGCGTCCGATTTTGGAAATTGGGATCGGCATTTGGGTTGTAAGGAAAAGCTAAACTGGCAGTTAAATTTAGAACTCATCTGTGTTCTGAAATTCCCTTAAAGTACAGTTAAGGGGGGATAGGTAAAAGAAGCGGGGGGAAGGTATCATTTGTGCAAGGTTGGACTAATATTTGAAAAACCTACCCAATCGAATCGTTTGTTAATCTCCTTCTGGTTAAAAGGCGAACTTAATAGTTGATAAAAGTAAAAATTGGGGTTAAGTTTATTCCAACGAGATGCCGAACCCTAAAACCTTTTTATTTTCAATGCTTATTTATGAAATATACTTTCCTTGGGTTAATTCTTCTTTCGCTTTTTTCCTGTAATGACCCTGACAATTCAAAAGAAAACAAAACTTGTGAATTCCCGGCTGGAAACAGAAACTTCACCTGGAGAGTCGATACGGTTGGCTGGTGGCCTTCTGAAATGGGAGGAGTCTATGCTTTTTCTGATGATGATGCATATGCTGCGGGTTACTTTTCTGATAAAAAAGGTAATATAAATTCGGTTCTTCACTGGGATGGGAAAAAATGGAGTCCGGTGATCTTTTCAAATCCAATTGCGGAATTAGGGAATAACCCTAATGATGTGACCGGGGATGGGGAAATAATGGTTACTGTAGGTCTATATGATTATAGTTCCCCGAAACCAGGTATTGGCGAGTACAACAATTCAACTAAAAAATGGAAAGGATATCAGTTTCAAAATGATGGCGGCTTAAATTCTGTCTGGACAGATGGTCAGGGATATTTTATCGCCGCAGGAGATAATGGAATAATATTTGAAAAGGATGGTTATAATGCTGGTTGGGTTTATAAAAAACTCAATTCGGATTTCACTTTTTATAAAATAGCGGGTATTTCAAAAAATGAAATTTTCATTTTGGGATATAAGGATCCTGTTGCACAAAAGGCTACTAACCAAGTGTGGTCTAAAGGGAAATCCGGTTGGAGTAAAATATTTGACGATCGGGATACTTCAGGTATGCCTTTGAAAATACCAGAAGGATATGATAGTTACGCAGGTATTTCTGCATTTAGATGTGAAATAGAAAATTCACTGAATATTTACCTTGTGGGTTGGGAATCTGTGTTGTATAAGGCTAAAGGGCCGCCAGGTAAATTTGAAATAACGAATCTTGCCAATCTGGGTCTGACATTAAGGTCTCAACGGAAATATGCAAGTGATATTACATTGTTTTCACCCAATGACTTTTGGATATCAGGTGAAAATTATAGTTTTTTTCATTGGAATGGTTCAAATTTTCAGCCAATAAAAATACCAATTCTGCCAGAAAATATTTCATCAGTTCCAAGAACAAAAAGATTTTTTAAAACAAATACTGGAAAAATATTTATTCCTTCAGAACTCGAAACCGATCAAATTTTAGCTGTTTTGCAAGGAATTCAAATAAAATAATTTAAACCAAAAAAAAGCATTTCCCTTAAAACAAAAAAGTCCGGCAGTTGCCGGACTTTTTTGCAAAGAAACAAGTTGAGGTAAGTTATTTACCAGCTTTAACCATGTGTTTCAGAAGGTCGATAACACGGTTGGAATATCCCCACTCATTATCATACCAGGATACAACCTTGAAAAAGCGTTTTTCGCCTTTGAGGTTATTTTCGAGGGTTGCATTTGAGTCGTAGATTGAAGAACGTTTGTCATGGATGAAATCTGTAGAAACGAGTTCTTCAGTCGTAACGCCAAGAATACCCTTCATGTAGGTTTCGGAAGCTTTCTTCAAGAGAGCATCGATTTCCTGAATGGAAGTATCTTTTTCGGAACGGAAGGTTAAGTCAACTACAGAAACGTCAGGAGTAGGAACACGGAAGGACATTCCGGTTAATTTACCCTTGGTTACCGGTAAAACTTCGCCAACGGCCTTTGCAGCACCGGTAGATGAAGGAATGATATTCATTGCAGCAGCACGGCCGCCTCTCCAATCCTTCTTGGAAGGACCGTCAACGGTTTTCTGGGTTGCAGTATAGGAGTGAATAGTGGTCATGAGACCTGTTTCAATTCCTATACCTTCTTTCAGAATAACGTGAACGAGAGGAGCAAGACAGTTGGTGGTGCATGAAGCGTTGGAAACGATATTGTGCTTGGCAGCATCATATTCGTTTTCGTTAACGCCCATTACGATGGTTTTTACTTCGCCTTTACCAGGTGCAGAAAGGATAACTTTCTTTGCGCCGGCAGCAAGGTGACCTGAAGCTTTTTCGGAATCAGTGAAGAGACCGGTAGATTCGATAACATAGTCAACGCCCAAAGCTTTCCAAGGCAGTTCAGCCGGAGTTCTGGTTGCAGCTACGCATTTGATTTCATATCCGTTTACAACAAGAATGTCTGCTTCTTCTTTTGCAGGATCACTTTTCTTGGTGGATACGTTGTGTTTGAAATGACCATGTACGGAATCGTATTTGATCTGGTAAGCGAAATAATCAGCGTCAGTTGCAACGTCTACGACAGCAACAACGTCAATTTCTGTTCCCAGAAGATTCTGATCACAAAGGGCCTGGAATACCATACGACCAATGCGGCCGAACCCGTTAATACCGACTTTTACAGCCATTGTTTTCTCCTTGTTTATGAATAAAAGGGTCTTAAATAAGCGACGTAAAGGTACGCTTTCAAAAAAAGTGATTCAACCGGAATGACATTAGAATGTGAAGGAAAGTTTGGGTTTAACGGAATTCTAAGGAAGGGGGCAGAAGTTAGAAGTGAGAAGGTAGAAGATAGAAGGAAGAATAATGCAGAGGATCAAGAGTCGTCCCCTATTTTATTTTAACTTCTCCTTTCTGGTCTGAACAGAATGATAGGCAAAGCGCCATAGGGTTTTAATAGTTTTTATTCTAACTTCTACCTTCTTTCTTCTAACTTCTTCCCTTTGCCTTCCGCAATTATTATAAATTCATTAAAATTTAAGTATGATTCTAATTGGTTTATTTTATATTTTCAGGCTCAGGAATTTAAATAGTAGTCTGGAGTGGTTCTGAATGGCAGTTATCGGATGTAAAATTGAGGTAAGTTCCCCTGAAAAATTGGGGAAAATAAAATCCATTGCTGCCGGTGAGGGCTTCAATCTGACAAATGAAAATCCGGAAGCATTGCTCGTTATTTCGGATGTCTGGACGGGAACTCTCCAGGAAACACTTGGTATTCCGGTAAGAAAACTGGTTTGGGCCTCTGCTGCTTCTGACCACACCGAAATTGCCATTGTTTCAGACAAAGCAACAGACTCAGAAATCAGACAGGTTCTCAGACGCCTGAGAAGAGAGTTAGGTCTTGAAGTTGAAGTTCACCGGCTTCAGAATGAGCTGGTGATTTCACGTAAACAGGAAGAAAAATTCAAAAAAATATTACAATCTACCCCTGATGCAATTGTGATCGTTGATGGACAAGGTGTCATCACTTTTACCAATGATCAGACCCAATCCCTTTTTGGTTACCTGCCTGATGAACTTATCGGACAAACCCTTGAAATTCTTATTCCCGATCATCACCGTCACCAACACCCGGCCCATCGTGAAAAATTTATGCATAAACCAAATGCAAGACCGATGGGAACTGGTCTTGATCTGATGTGCAGACGAAAAGATGGAACCCACCTGACTGTTGAAGTAAGTCTGAGTCCGATTATGACAGAAACGGGAATTCAGATTGCCAGTGCGATTCGGGATGTGACGCCAAGAAAAATGGCTGAAGAAGAAATAAAACGTGCCCGGGATGAAGCTCAGAATGCCAACAAAGCCAAAAGTGAATTTCTGGCAAATATGAGTCATGAACTTCGCACGCCATTAAATGCCATTTTGGGTTACAGTCAGATTCTTGAAAAAGATAAAACACTTCTCACTTCCCAGCGGGAAGGTCTTGAAATTATCCGTCGAAGTGGTGAACACCTTCTCACCCTGATCAATGATATCCTTGACCTGTCTAAGATAGAGTCAGGCCACATGGAGCTTCACAGGTTTGATTTTGATTTCATCGATTTTCTTGAAAGTATTGCTGAAGTTGCCCGGCTGAGGGCAAGAGAAAAAGGAATTGCCTTTATTTTCGAAAAACTGTCTGATCTGCCGGCGGCTGTTCATTCCGATGAGAAAAAACTCCGTCAAATATTATTCAATTTATTAAGCAATGCAGTTAAGTTTACTGATGAAGGCGGGGTTGCCTTTAAAGTTGGCTATCACGAAGGGAAAATCAGGTTTCAGATTGAAGATACCGGTGTTGGAATTGCTCCTGAGAAGGTCGAAGAGTTGTTTCTGCCCTTTCATCAGGTTGGCGATAAAGCCCGCCATGTTGAAGGCACCGGGCTGGGTCTTGCCATCAGTCAGCGGTTGGCGAAAATGCTCGATTCTGAGGTGAAAATTAAAAGTATTCCCGGCGAAGGAAGTACCTTTTGGTTCGAGATTGATTTAGTCGAGGTTGAAGGATTTACTGCAGCACCTAAAGTAAATGAAAGATCAGTTATTGGTTATTCTGGCGAACGCAAACGGGTTCTGATAGTTGATGATAAATGGGAAAATCGTTCCGTTCTGGTGAAAATGCTCACTCCGCTCGGCTTTGAAATCATGGAAGCTAAAGACGGTTTTGAATGTCTGAATAAGGTCGTCCATTTTAAACCCCATGTGATTCTGTTGGATTTGAGAATGCCAGAAATGGACGGTTTCGAAGTCGCAAGAAGAGTTCGGGATACCAGAAGAAAAAGTGAAACCGTTATTATCGCTGTTTCTGCCAGTGTTTTTGAGCATAACCGGGAAGACAGTGTCCGCTCGGGTTGTGATGACTTTATAGCAAAGCCGTTTCAGTTAAGTCGGATTCTCGGGTTGCTTCAGAGTCATCTTTCCATCAGCTGGGTTTATGAAAATGAATTGACAGAAGAAACTGAGACACGGAACTTACCCGCAGAACATTCCTTTATAATCATTTCAGAAAAGTTTTCTGAAGCGATTTATCAGGCTGCCATGATGGGTGATGTTGAGGAACTTCTGATCATTGCCGACCGAATGGAAATTGAAAACAGAGAAAACTTTCTTGCTGCAAAAATGATCAGAAAATGGGTAAAAGCATTCGAAATCAGCCGCATTACGAAAGTTGCTCAGGAAAAAGGTTTTTTCTATGATGAATAACAATCTGAAAAAGCACACTGTTTTAATGGTTGATGACAACCCAACCAATCTGAATGTTTTATTGGATGCGCTGAAGCACCATGGTTTTAAATTACTTGCAGCAAAAAGCGGGGAAGAAGCTATTCAGCGGGCACTATTTGCAAAGCCTGATCTTATTCTTCTTGACGTTTTAATGCCAGGAATTGATGGATTTGAAACCTGCCAAAAATTAAAAGAAATCCCAGAAACCGCTGAAATTCCAATTATTTTCATGACGGCGCTTGCTGATACAGTTGATAAAGTAAAAGGATTTTCGTTTGGTGCAGTAGATTATATCACAAAACCCTTTCAACATGAAGAAGTGCTTTCCAGAGTTAATGCTCACCTGACCATTCAGGATCTGAAACGGAATCTGGAACAGAAAAATGCGGAAATGGAAGAAAAAAACCGGTTGCTTGATGAAGCGCTGAAACACGAAAAAGAATTGAACCGCTTGAAAACCGGTCTGGTTGGTATGGCATCTCATGAACTCAGACGTCCGTTGACGGTTATCTCACTTTATTCCAGATCACTGTTTCCAAAAGAAAACGGAAATGCTCCTGAACAACATGAAGGATACACAAAAATTCAGAAATCTATCCGCCAGATGACTCAGTTATTGGATGATATTTTGCTGGCAACCCAATCTGAAATGGGTAAACTCACGTTTGAACCAGAAGTTGCGAACCTGGGTGAACTCTGCAGTAAAATTGTTCAGGAGTCAGAACTGATTGATGATTCTGCCCATAGCCTTCATTTTACAGTCACAAATAATGCTGAAAATGCCCTTGTTGATCCAAGGTTGATTCAAAGAATTATTTCAAATCTGCTGTCCAATGCCGTAAAATATTCACCTCACGGAACCAATATCTGGTTCGACCTGAATACCCATGATGCACAGGCAACTTTTATTGTAAAAGATGAGGGCATCGGAATTTCTCCCGAAGATCAGCAAAAGCTTTTTGAAAATTTTCAAAGGGGAAGTAATGTTGGCAAAACCCCGGGAACTGGTTTGGGGCTTACTATAGTAAAGCAATGTGTAGAGCTTCACAGTGGAACTATGATGTTTTCGAGTGAACTTGGCAAAGGAACAACTTTTGAGGTTACTTTGCCAATTGATGTAAACATTGAGAATATGGTTTAAATCATCTCAGCAGCATTACCTTTTGTGACTGAACCCGGTTTCCTGACCGTAACCTCACCAGATAAAGTCCGGAAGCAAGATGATCCCCCTTTAAGATAAACGAAGAAATTCCGGCACTGACATTTTCATTTTCCGCCAGAACGGCCACCCTTCTTCCCGTCAGATCAAACACATCCACCGAAATGACTTCCTTCTGAAAGGCTTCAACTCTAATCGTTGTTTCCGGGTTGAAAGGATTTGGATATGCCGATAACAGGGTTATCCTTGTTGCCTTTGCCGAACTTTCAGGCTCAACTGAGACAGTTGTTTTCTTTCCGGGTGATGGTTGATCGGTAATCTGCCAATCGCCTCCGCCATCCGGAATCCGTGCAAAGGAATTATCAGTTGGAATCAGGGGGAAGGTGAGGGTGTCAGCAGCATAATAACCGCCTGCCGTTTTGTTGTAAAGTCCGATAAACTCACCACCCGCTGCAAGTTTAAAATTTGCATGCCACTTCCCTTGTTTTCCGTCAGAATCTGCCCAAACCAGTAAATGTTCACCCGGTTGAAGGGTTGTATCAGGCAGTTGAAACTGATTTTCGTTGGTTCTGCTATCGGTTAAGTACCAACCGTTTGTTGAAACCGGAATGATATCAGCGTTAATTAATTCAACCCAATCATCAAACTGCCCGGCTTCATCTGAGAAGGTTGATGAATTGTCTGCCTGAAGTTCATTGATCAACAGACGTGGCAAACCAGAACTGACCGGAATCCAAACCGGATATTTGGGTGCAAAATCGGGATAGATTGAAGACCGGGTATCAGAATCAGTTGCCTTCAGATAATAACCTAAAAAAGCTTCATTTGATGGGGCAGCAAGAATAAAAATGAATTCACGGTCACCGGCAACTTTATCAGGAAAAATCCCGTCGTCTTTCATTAATCCGGCTTCACTCCACTGCGCATTTTGGCGGGTAAATACCTTAATTTGATTTAAAACACTTTCAGCGTCAACTCTTGCAGTAATAACAAGATTTCCACCGGCAGGAACAGTAGTGAGATTTTGGGTAACCCGCACAAAAACCGGTGGGACAGCTGTTGTGCTGGTTTGTGTTTTTGCCGAATTGTATCGGGTTTGGATAAAGGGTTTCAGGCCAAAGGTAACATGATTCCCCAGCGCCTGATCATAAGACTGATGAAATTGCTGAATGGTAAATCCATAATCACGGGGGCGATAGGGGTCAGCTTCTGCCCAAGGTGTGATCTTGGTATGAATCACATCAATTTTCGGATTTTGAAAAGTTGGATTATAGGTTGTATTCATCAGCTGGCGAAGAAAAAACGAATACCGGGCTTTAAAAACCGTTTGTGCCATGATTCGGGTCATGAGTGGACGTGGCTCGTTCGGGTTTCCCCAGGTGTATACATTCCGGCTGCCGATATTTCCATTTTGAATCACATCCCACCAGATTCCGAGCGTGTTGTCATAATCATAGGGTACCCACTCAAACCGGTTTGATGACGGATCATGATAGAGATAAAAATTATTTTTCAAAATCCAGTAATTGTCCCAGCTTCCAGCAAGAACATCGACCGCCATACTTTTCAAAAAAGCATTGACGTTAAACACCCTCTGAATTTCCCTGACGAAAATACTGTCAGGGGTTTGATGTAAGACTTTCATGAATGCTAAAAAACCAGAATAATCATCGGCTGTTTTATTGGTCATAAGTTCATAAATACGCCTGCCGTTTGACATTTTTTTCCAGGAATTGGCTGAACTTCCAAGCCATTCCAGATCAGATGGCCACAGGCATTTGTAAAGATTTCCCTTGTCAGAGCCAAAACGGTCATCAACGAAATTTTCATCGACATGTTCAACATTGATCTGCAGGCCAAAATACTCGCCATTAATATAAACCCGTGCGTAAGCAGCACGGGAAGAGGGAACACCTGCCTGGTTACTGATATCCCATACCAGCTTACTTCTGATAATTGACGGATCATTGTGTTCACCATTCAGATTCAGTTTTTCGAGTCCATGCCATTTTCTTCCGGACTTGAAAGTATTAAATGAGATTTTAAAAGATTTTTTCTCTGAGTTCCGGGACGTATTGCCACGAAGACGGAGCCCGACATTTTCAACAGTATCCAAAACCATAGAATTTCTGAAGATGAATCTTGCAGGGTATTCATGATCACTATGTGCACTGTCTGCAGATAATATCAAGGAAAGAGAATCAGGATGGAGGCTGAGTTCAATAACAGCGATTGAAGTATCCAGAAAAACCGGATTGAATTTGATTGGAAGTGGTTGACTTTGTGATGCAAACGAACCAAATAATAAAAGAAGCAGGGCAAAAACGAATCTGAACATGCAAACTCCGGGTAAAAAGATAATCCAGCCTGATTTTAAGGAATAATCGGGTGAATTCCGAATCTTGATGTTGATACCCATCACAAAGTTAGAAAAGATTTATTGTTAGGTTGCTTTTATGTAAATATAAGTTTATCATTGTTTCGGAAAATTAAGACGGAGAATCCCGGTGAAAAAAATCGTAACCTTATTTTTGATGGTCACTTGTACTGTCATTTCATTTGCTTCCGGATCTGATAACGGAAAGAAATCAATTGAAAGTCCTAATCAGGAAAACTTTTCTGTTTCAGCCATTCAAAAAAGAAATTGGGCACCCGAGGCAGCTTTTGGAAATACACCGCTAACTGGCAATAGCTGGTTAACAAAAACGAGGGTGGTATACCAAATCAATGAAAATTCAGTTCTGGAAGAATCAGGTAAAAGTGTTTATGAAGCATCTTCTGACGGTCGTTTGCAGAAAAGTTCAAAATACAGTTGGATTGGGGGTACATGGGTTCAAACTTCTGAGGCTGAATACAAATGGAATAATGGTTTTCTCGAGAAAAGTTTTTTTACATCATTTAAAACCATGTATTCCATGGCTGGTATTTGGGAATCATATTACCGTTACGAGAATGGATTAATGGTTAAAAACGAAGAGTTTAATATTTCTGAAACCCGGGCAAACCCGAAATACGAAACCTACTTTTTATATAACGATTTGGGTCTTAAATGTGAACAAATTGATTATGTCTATGTAGAAGGTGTTAAAGTAAAAACAGAAAGACAAAAGTATACCTACGGAAAGAATTCAGAAATTACTTCAAAGGCAATCTACCGTTATTCCGGTGGTTATTATGAATTCCTGTCTGACAGTACTTTTTATGAGAACGATTCATCAGAAGTCCTTCAATCTGTTAATTATAAAAGTTTTCAACACCCTGAAAGCAGTACATTTGATCGTTACCTTTACAGCGAATCAAAAGATAACATCCTTATTAAAAAATATGGGTTTGATTCAAATGGCAAAAATTGGGGCATTCAATTCCGTGAGAGATTCCTTTTTCAGGATGACAATCTGAGGGAAATGAGCTCTGAATACTATGGTAATGTCACAGTAAGGAATTATAAATGGGATTCACAAAACCGGATTTCAGAATGTAAGAAAACATACAATGGCGAAGAAATTGAAAGAATTGTTTTTTCCTATGAAAAAGTAACAAGTGTTTCAGATTTTTTTGTTCCTGAAAACTTAGACCTGATTTCGGGGTACCCAAATCCATTTAATCCATCGACTACTCTGAAATGGAATCAGCCGGTTTCCGGAACTGCCAGTATTCTGGTAACAAACCTTTTAGGGCAAACCGTCAGGACTGAATTCGTTCATTCAACTGCCGGTAAACAGACCCATCAGTTGGAAATGGGTGGATTTGGAAGTGGTGTTTATTTCGTAAGAATAGAATCTGGCGGACGGTTCTCAAACGTTTTAAAACTGATATTACTGAAATAAATTGAAACCGGGTTTATCCCGGTTTTTTTTATCCTTCAGCAATCTCAGTCAGTTCCATCCATCTCATCATTGCCGTTTCCAGCCCAGTTGTGAGTTCACCGATCCGTTTCGAGGCATCCATGAGTTTCTGATAATCAGCACCGTGACTGTTCAGAAGGGAAGTGAGATCAGCTTTTTCCTGCTCCAGTTTCTCAATGTCTTTGCCAATCTGCTCCAGTTCCCGTTGCTCTTTGTAAGACAGTTTCCGCTTGTTTTCGATTTTGGGTTTGGAATTAGGGGCAGACTTTAATTCAATTTTTCGGTTTGAAGCTTCCGTCTTTTCAGCCTGAACTGCATTTTCTTTTCTTTCAAGATAAGCTGAATAATTTCCCGGATATTGCTTAATAATTCCGCCTTCTTCAAAGGCATAAATAAAACTAACAGTACGGTCAAGAAAAGACCGGTCGTGGGAAACCACGATCAGACATCCACCAAAATTATCGAGATAAGATTCCAAAGCTGAGAGTGTATCCAGGTCAAAGTCATTGGTTGGCTCATCAAGTAAAAGCACATTCGGATTGTGCATCAGGATTCTGAGCAGGGAAAGTCGCCGGCGTTCACCACCAGAAAGGGTTTTTACTTTTGAAAAATGCTGATTGGGTGAAAAAAGAAACTGATCGAGCAAATCTTTGGGCGTGAGATACCGTTCACGTCCGATCCCCACATCAATAAATTCTGCAATCTCTTTCAAGGAACCGATAACCGATTGTTCCTCAGACAAATCGTTAATTTCCTGGCGGAAATATCCGATTTTTACTGTTGAACCAATTTTAAGTGTACCGGTATCTGGTTCAATTTGTCCGCCCAAAACTCTCAGAAACGTTGTTTTCCCGCTTCCGTTCGGACCAATAATTCCGAACCGGTCACCCGGAGCAGTGGTGATGGTAAAATTTTTAAATAGTTCTTTTCCGCCAAGTGATTTACTGATGTTGACGGCATCAATTACCCGGGCACCCAAAAAGGCATTTCCCAGTTCAATCTTGATGTTTTTTTCTTCCTGCGGCTTTGGTGCCGATTGCATATCAGAAATCCAGTCAATCCGGCTTTTCTGTTTGGTACGGCGGGCACGTGCGCCTCTGGCAAGCCAGGCAAGTTCTGTTCTTAATTTATTTCTAAGGTGATCTTCAGCCGATTGTTCAGCTTCGGCAACAGCTGTTTTCCTTTCGAGAAACTGTTCATAATTTCCCGGATAATGGATGATTTTCTGGCGGTCAAGTTCAAGGATTTTATTCGTTACGGCATCGAGAAAATACCGGTCGTGGGTGATGAGTAAAAGTGCTCTGGGAGATTGTTGGAGATAATCCTGCAGCCATTGAACTGAATCAGCATCGAGGTGATTGGTTGGTTCATCGAGAATCAATAAATCAGGATCAGAAAGAAGTACTTTTGCAAGGGCGACCCGTTTCCTTTGCCCGCCGGAAAGAGTTGTTACATCGGCATCCAGCTGATCCATTCCCAATTTGTGAAGCATTTTGGTTGCTTCGGTTTCTAGATTCCAGCCATTCAGATGATCAATATCATGAAGCAGGGATTCCAGCCGTTTCTGATCAGGAGAATGAGTTTCAATGAGTTGATGATATTCCATCAGCTGGGAAAAAACTTCAGGCCGGGCTTTTAAAACTGTGGTAAGAACCGATTCTTTTTCTTTGAATTCGGGTAACTGAGGCAAATATTCAAATCTGACCGTTTTATTCCACGCAACAGATCCCAGATCGGGTTCTTCATCACCGGCAAGAATTCTGAGCAAAGTGGTTTTTCCGGCACCGTTCCGGCCAATGATTCCGATTCGTTCACCATCTTCCATACCAAAAGAAATATTCTCAAACAAAAGTCTGAGGTGGTAAGATTTAGAGAGCTGGTAGGTGGTAAAGAGGGTCATTTTTGCTTTTATTATGGACGGTGAAAATCGAGTTTGGGCTAAAGCCCAGGATTGTTTGAGTTGATTTTATCCGTCAGCTAAAGCAGACGGCAATGAAATTATAAAAGATCTGTTTCAAAAAGATTCTTAATAGTTTGGGCAATTGCTGTTTTTTAGATTAAGGAAGATCCAATTCCTCAGTTTTTATTGCCGTCTGCTTTAGCTGACGGAAAATGAAATCCAAAAAAAATACTGGGCTTTAGCCCAAATCTGATTTGTTTCCTTGCTCAGCAGAAATCAGCCAATTGTACTTTTTATTGAACTCTTCAATTTCCATTGAAAATGATTTTTTCTTATGGTGATCTTCCTGATTCCTGATATAATTCTGAACTGATTCTATTTGTGATTCACTAATGGAAACTGCAAAATAATCATCTTGCCAGGCAAATTTACCGGCAATAATTTTTTCTTTATTTATCCAAAATGCAGATTCACCCTTTATTAACTGAGCAACTTGCGAAATAGTTTGATTTTTATTTAATGATATCAAACAGTGAATATGTTCGAGGTGCCCGTTTATTTCAGTAAGAAAAATTCCCTTTTCCCGGCAATTAACTTGAATGTGATTAATTACAAGGGGTCGGATTTCTTTTGTAAAGAAAGGATACCGGTCTTTTGTTGAAAAAACAAGATGAACCCAAATCCGGACAAAAGACATAAAATACCCTTTTGGGCTAAAGCCCAGGATTGTTTGAGTTGATTTTGTCCGTCAGCTAAAGCAGACGGCAATGAAATTATAAAAGATCTGTTTCAAAAAGATTCTTAATAGTTTGGGCAATTGCTGTTTTTTATTACTCCGGTGGATAAATAGGAATCACGAAAATCCAAATTTGTCAGTCTGAGTAATCCTGCTTGCAGGATTATATCGAAGACTTTAAACGCTATTTAACCACCGGATTAATAGATTAAGGAAGATCCAATTCCTCAGTTTTTATTGCCGTCTGCTTTAGCTGACGGAAAATGAAATCCAAAAAAAATACTGGGCTTTAGCCCAAATGTATTTCAATTAAAATTCAACCTTTAAAATTCAGATGGAAGCTTCCTGTTTCCATCTGGCCATTGGGTGTTTTGCACAGTCATCAGAACAGGCACCATTATGTTCAGGTTCACAGGTTTCACAAACAATAATCTGTTTGTTGCAGGCGGCATTGGTACAATTAATATACCGGTCTGAAGGTTTTTCACAATACCGGCAGGTTGAAATGACAGTATCTTCAAGCTGATTCACCGGTACAGAAATCCGTCCGTCAAAAACGTAACATTTTCCTTCCCAGTTTTTACCGCCGGTTTTTTGGCCATAAGTGATAATGCCGCCGTGAAGTTGGTAAACATGTTTGAATCCGGCCTGAAGCAAAACTCCCGTTGCTTTTTCACAGCGGATCCCACCAGTGCAATAGGCCAGGATTTTCTTATCCTTCAGATTTTCGATGGATTTTACATAGTCAGGGAAGTCCCTGAAATTGTCAATATCGGGAGTAATGGCATTTTTAAACCGGCCGATTTCCGATTCATAATTATTTCGGGTATCGAGAATCACCACATCGGGGTCATTTTCCATCATCTCAAGAAATTCCTGAGGTTCAAGATAGGTGCCGGTAAGTTCATTTGGGTTCAGATCGGGTGCACCCAGATGAACAATTTCATCTTTCGCACGGCAATGCATTTTTTTGAATGGCTGGCGATCCCAAAATTCAGTTTTAAATTCAATTCCGGCAAATCGGGAATCGGCTGTAAGATGAGCCTTATAGGTTTCAGTTTGTTCAGCAGAACCGGCAACGGTACCGTTAATGCCCTCACCCGCAACAATGATCCTGCCGGTCAGGCCAAGGTTTTTGCAAAATTCAAGATGCTCTTTTGCGAACTCCTGTGGGTTTTCAAGGGTTGTATATTTATAATAAAGGAGAATGACAATCTGATCCATCTGCACTATTTCTTTTCTGGTTGGGGTGCAAAGATAAAAAATTCCCCGTTAAGGAGAAATTGTGTCCGGTTTTATTGTTTAAAATTTTTGATTTTGCCATGTTTAACGTTCCAAACGTGAGTACGTTATGAAATTCCTCATATTCCTTTTCCTTTTTTCCCCTGTTTTCGTTGGCGCCCAGACAGAACTTCCACAAATTGAAATAAATACAAATGGAGTTTCTATACCCAATGAACCCAAAATTAAAGCACTTCTACTTATCAAAGAGAATGGAATCCTAAAATTTTCATCTCAGATTGGAATTGAAATGAGGGGAAGTTCCTCTCAGGATTTGTTTCCAAAAAAATCATACGGTGTTGAACTCTGGACTGAAGCCGGTGAAGATACTTCACTTTCTCTGCTTGGTTTTCCGAAAGAAAGTGACTGGGTTCTGTATGCACCTTACACCGATAAAACCATGCTCAGGGATATTCTTGCCTTTTACCTTTCATCAAAAATGGGGCATTATGCAAGCAGGTTTCGATTTGTAGAATTAACACTGAACGGTGAGTACGAGGGTGTCTATATCCTTTTGGAAAAAATAAAAAGAGCAAAAAGCAGAGTTAACATTACAAAAATGGAATCAGGTGAAAGTGCACCAGATTCCTTAACCGGTGGCTATATTCTTAAAATTGATAAAACAACTGGTGACTGGAGTGGTGGATGGTGGTCACCCTATCAGACAAACGGAAAAAGTCTGCTTTATCAGTTTGAATATCCGAAAGCCGAAAATGTTACTTCAGATCAATTTGCCTATATACAAAATTGGATTACTAACTTTGAACACATGATGAAATCTGAGACATTTGCCGATCCGATCTCGGGTTATCCAAAATGGATAGATGTGAATTCCTTTGTTGATTTCCTCATTGTGAATGAAGTGGGAAAAAACATAGACGGGTATAGGTTGAGCTCATTTTTATATAAAGACCGTGACAGCAAAGGTGGGAAGCTGGTGGCAGGTCCTGTGTGGGATTTTAATCTGGCTTTTGGCAATGCAGATTATTTCGATGGATATCGGGTAACTGGTTTTCAGTACGAGTTTAATGTTGAATGGGACTGGTACCAAAATCCCTTTTGGTGGAAAAAACTAATGACTGATTCCACTTTTCAGAATCTTGTAAAAACCCGCTATTCACAGCTCAGAAAAACCATTTTAAGCAATGATTCTCTTTCAACCTGGATCCGGAATTATGAAGCGGCCCTGGAACCTGCAGTTGCCCGTAATTACGAAAAATGGCCGATTTTAGGGCAGTATGTCTGGCCGAATTACTATGTTGGTGAAACTTACCATGACGAAATAAACTGGATGATTAACTGGATAAAGATGAGAGTAGCCTGGCTGGATGTTTACCTTCCGGGAAAAGTGTTAACCGGTATTGAATCGCAGGAGTTGCCCGAAAATCTATCCGTTTCGGAGCTTTATCCGAATCCATTTAACCCTGAAACCCGTTTTTCAATAAAAACCAATAAAAGACAATCAGTAACTGCTGATCTTTATGACCTGACCGGCAAAAAAATCAGTCAGTTGTTTTCAGGGGTTATAAATCCTGAAAGTTCAACCAGTATTGTGTTCAGTGGTGCAGGACTCTCAAGCGGAATTTATTTCATCCGGGTTAATTATTCGGGCGGATTTGTTTCAAGAAGAGCAGTTTTGATTAAATAAAAAAAAAGGGGCTGTCATCGACAGCCCCTTTTTTTATTTAAGAATTTCCTCAATCTTTCGAAGTTCTTCCTGACTCAGTGTCATATTTTTGACGGCTTCAACGGCATCTGAAATCTGACTTACCCGGCTTGCACCAATAAGAGCAGATGTCACTTCCGGATGCCTTAAAATCCAGATGACAGCCAATTGTGCCAGTTTTTGCCCTCTTGCTGAAGCGATTTCGTTTAATTTGATTACCTTTTCTCTGACTTCCGGGGTGACCTGATCTGCTTGCAAAAACCCGGATGGTTTGGCTGCCCGTGAATCTTCAGGAATTCCCTTCAGGTATTTATCAGTCAGAAGTCCTTGTGCCAGTGGCGAAAAGGCAATACTCCCCATTCCTGATTGAGCCAAAACGGGCAACAATCCATCTTCTTCAACCCAACGGTTAAACATGCTGAATTTGGGCTGATGAATAATGATCGGAGTTCCCAGCCGGTTCATAATTTCCACAGCCTTTTTTGTTTGCTCAACCGGATAGTTAGAAATCCCGGCATAAAGTGCTTTTCCACTTCTTACAATTGAATCCAAAGCACCCATGGTTTCTTCAAGTGGTGTTTCAGGGTCAAACCGGTGCGAGTAAAAAATATCCACATAATCCAGTTCCAACCGCTTCAAACTCTGATCAAGACTTGAAATCAGATATTTGCGTGAACCCCATTCGCCGTAAGGACCTTCCCACATTTTATATCCGGCTTTTGAAGAAATGATCAGTTCATCCCGGTATGCGGCGAGTTCTGACTTTAAGATTTTCCCAAAGGTGGTTTCTGCACTTCCCGGGGGCGGACCATAATTATTTGCCAGGTCAAAATGGGTGATGCCATGATCAAAGGCGTAAGTCAACATTGACTTGCAATTTTCATAATTGTCGATTCCGCCAAAGTTGTGCCAGAAGCCAAGGGAGATGACGGGCAATTTGAGACCGGTTTTTCCGCAACGACGATACGGAATGGTTTCATACCGTTTTTCTGATGGAAGGTAAGTTGAAGGTGTACTCATTTGGTATCCTTTTTAGAAAGATGTTAAAAGTTGGCTGCCTGTCCAGGTTTGCCCGGGATTTAACAAGATTGGATTTTCGATTGTGGCCGGTTCAACACAAAGAAATTGCTGATATCCGTTTTTATCGAGGTCGGCTAGTTTTGCCCCGGTTTCTTTCCACGGATTCCAGACCACAGCATCTTTGAATCCGGCAGATTCAATTTTCAGAATGGGTTTCCCTGCCTGATTAATAAAAAGTGGATGGATTGCATCCAGATAAATTCTGTCCGTTTCTTCACTGAACGAAAGGTGGTCCAGCAAGGAAGTTACTTTTTCATTATTCTTCAGGGAATCGGTGTAAATCAGCCCGTTTAACCCGTTCAGGGTTGTTGATTGAATATCCTGAACTGAAAAATAAGAATGAAGTGCTGTGGTAAACGAATAAGACTGAACACCGTTGTTATAAATTGAAAGGGTTGTCTGAAGTTGGTTTGTGGTTAATTTTACCTGGTAGGTTGCCATAAACCGAAAAGGCCAGATGTAACGGGATTCGGGAGAATCATCCAGCGTGAAGGTAATGAAAGATTCCGTTTCTCCCTCAGTAATTTCTGTGAGTTCCCATTCTGCCAATCTTGCAAAACCATGTTTGGGTAACGGACCCCTGTTCGAGAATTGGGGAAAAATGATAGGTATTCCGCCCCGGATTGCAGTTTTTCCGGAAAGGTCAGATTTTTTGCTCAGATAAAGCTGGTTTTCAGTTCGGTTGGCAGGAATCCAGGATAAAACATGAGCACCAAAGTCAGAAATGGTGACAATTGCTCCCGATTTTGTTGAAATCTGATGGCTGGAAACTGCTTTTTTCATCTTCACTCTTTTTGATGATTGAATCAAGTTTGAAAGTTAGCCAAATCATGAAAAAGAAAAAAGAAATAAGGAAGGAAAGTCATTGTAGGTGGCTGCCAATTGCAGGAAAAATACTGGATTCCCGCCTTCGCGGGAATGACAATGTCGGTGTTTTTTGTCAACCTAAAACGTTGTCATCCCGGACTTGATCCGGGATCCATGACACCCATATATCCCAGATCTAACTCAGGTAGGTTTTTCAGGCAAAAAAAAACCCCGGTGACCAAACCGGGGCAAACCATGAAGATACAGAAAAGGAGATTCAATAACTGGTTAAATTATTGGCTCTTTCTGACGGTATGACCAGTACCATCAGGAGCAAAGTTAAGAATCCGGAAATTAATTGTCAATAGTTTGGAATCCCTTCCACTTAAAAAAAGTGGTTGACCTTTAATTCGCCTCCGACAATATTGTAAAAAACACGATGTTCGACTTTAATAAGTAAAGTTTGGGGGTAACCATATTTACAAGTATTTCAGAGAAATGTTTGGGTGGTTTTCGAAATATCAAAAAGAGATAGTGTAGTATGCTTTTGTAACCGAATTATATGCGGATGACGTCGCCTTTTTCCGCATATTTCTTTCCTGCAATAACCTTGCATGCAGAGATTGCCGGATCATGTTCGAAAAAGAGTGTCCAGTTTGCTTCCACTGCCTGATTCAGCAGTTTTTTCTTTTCTTCAAGCATCAGCATGGGTTGAATGTCGTATCCCATAATCCACGGAACTGGAATGTGAGCAGATGTTGGAATCAGATCAGCACAATAAACAAGCGATTCACCATCACCTTCAACCTGGATACATTGCATGCCAATGGTATGTCCGTTTGAAACAATTGCCCTGATGCCGGGCAGGATTTCGGTTTCACCATCAACAAGAACCAATTTGTTTTGCTGGAAGAGAGGCTCGAAGTTTACTGCAAGATAACTGGCCCGTTCACGTTCATTGGGGTTTCTGGCCCAGTCAAGATTGGCTTTCTGAATGTAATAAGTGGCGTTTGGAAAAGCTGGGATAATTTCCCCGTTTTTAATTTTGGTTGCACCACCGGCATGATCAAAGTGAAGGTGAGTTAAAATTACATCGGTAATATCGTCAGGAGTTAATCCTTCAGCCTGTAAAGAATTTTCCAGGGTGTAAGTTTCATTGTTGAGGTGATACATTCCTTTTTGTTTATCATCCCACTTGTCACCCATTCCCGTATCAACCAGAATGGTACGGCCATTTCCTCTGATTAATAGGGTTCTTAAGGCCATTTCAATCCGGTTTGACTGATCTGCGGGGATTTGATTTTCCCAAAGCACTTTTGGGATGGTACCAAACATAGCACCACCATCCAGTCTGAAACGACCGGTTTCAATAGAAACTACGTCATAATTTCCAATTTTCATCCTTCTCCTCCCAGCTTGTCAAGATCGATCGGCGGAAAATGTTTGGCATGTCCGTTTGCCCGGATCAATTTTTTTACTTCTTCATAATGGGTGATTTTATCAATCAGAAGAATCAGATGTTTTTCCAGAAACCGAAGCCGGTCATTTTCAGTAATCAGTTCAAGCAGTTTCTGTTTGTCTTCCAGATCAAGTCCGGCAGAATGGGCCATCAGAAAAGAAGAATTTGGCTTTTCATAAATTTTATCTGATTCAGGTGCCTGTGCCATTTCGAGAAGGTGAAGGTGAAAAACGGCAACCCGGGTTCTTAAAATAAGATCCACATCATGATGTTCATCCGAAAAATAATCAACCATGCCGCGCAGGTAGCTTTTTTTTCTGTCGATGGAAAGCAGATGAAACCGTTGAACCCCCTGAATGAGAATATCCATACGACCATCAGGATATTTTTTTACAATTTCAATAACTTGAGCGGTGCAGCCAATTTGTTTGAGTTCTGAATTGTGAATGAGAATAATTCCAAAGTACCGGTCTTCTTCAAGACAGGTCATAATCATTTCTTTGTAGCGTTCCTCAAAAATATGAAGAGCTGTAATTTCACCGGGACAAAGCACCATATTTAGCGGGAAAAGTGGAATCATAAGTTGCCTCAGGAAAAGTTGGGATGAAGATTTTTCCTGACGGATGAAGTCAGCACTTCAAAGCCCGTTTCCGTCACCAGAACATCGTCTTCTATCCGGATTCCGATATTTTCCTTGTTGATATAAAGTCCGGGTTCAACGGTAATTACCATGCCCGGCTCTAAAAGTTGTGTGTATTGCCCGACGTCATGAACATCCAAACCTAAAAAGTGACTGACACGGTGCATATAAACGTTGGTAATTTCTGACGGAAGCTGAATCAGTTTCAGTTTCATGGCTTCTTCAGTGAGCAATTCTTTTGCCAGATCATTCAGAGACTGGTAAACAATTCCGGGTTTGATTGCTTTAATTACTTTTTCATTCACACGAAGAACGGCTTCATAAATGGCTGCCTGCCGGTCGTTCATTTTATTTTTCGGGAAAACCCGGGTGATGTCGGCTGAGTAGCCGTCAACTTCTGCACCCACATCAACAAGAATACAATCATGATCGCCCAATTGCTGATTATTTTCGGAATAATGTAAAACTGTAGCATTTTTTCCGGCAGCAATGATGGGATGGTAACCTTGTTCTTTCACGCCATGACGTTTGATTTCATGGACGAAGGCTGCCTCTAGTTCATATTCAAAATCAACAGTTGGGGCAACCTGTTTCATTTTTTCAATTCCGGCACCTGTAACTTCAATTGCCCGGCGGATTTTGCTGAGTTCGTGATTTTCTTTAAGTTGTCTCAGTTTTGATGTCAGCGGGTTTGCCGATCCGAATGAAACCAGTGGAAATGCGGCCCGGATTTTTTCCTGAATCGTTTTTGCAGGATGATGGATGTAACTGAAATCAAGTTCAGGAATGTTGAGAAGCACCTTTTTCTGGGATGAAAACATCCGTCCAAACTTAAGTTCAAATTCATCCCAGTAATGCAGATTTGAAAGTCCCGTTTTTTCCTGAATGGATTCTTTTGTCTCAACCCCGCCATCCCAGCGTGCTTTAACTTCATCAGGACGTGGAATGAGTAACCATTCATTTGAACCAAGAAATCCTTCTGCAGTAATTATTAAAAGGGAAGGGGTGAGTTCCCAAAGTCCGGTTAAATAGTAAAAATTGGAGTCCTGACGGAAGGGAAAAAACTGATCGTGGGTTTTCCAGGCCGGGTAACTTGACGTGAAAATGGCAATCTCGTTGTTATTTAATTGCTGAAGGATGGCATTTCTTTTTCGTTTGTGGAAATCAGCATCTATTTTCATAATTTTGTACCCATTTTGAATGACCTTATGCATGAACTGACCCGGAAATTCCAGGATTTTTTTGAAGTTGTTGTCCGCCTGCGAAAAGAATGCCCGTGGGATTCTGTTCAGACTCACCAGACCCTCAGTCAATTGATGATTGAAGAAGTCTATGAAGCCACCGACGCCATCGAAAAGAAAGATTACCAGGACCTGAAAAAGGAACTGGGTGATATTTTACTTCACGTGGTTTTGAATGCCATTATTGCAGAAGAAACCAACACGTTTACGATGACAGAAGTTCTGACTTCCATCACCAAAAAACTGATTGAACGCCATCCGCACATTTTTTCAGATGTAAAAGTAAATTCAGTTGACGAAGTTAAACAAAATTGGGAAGCTCTGAAACTCAAAGAAGGAAGAACTTCTGTTCTTGAAGGAGTCCCCGATGCATTGCCGGCCTTGCTTCAGGCGTACCGGATTCAGGAAAAGGTTGCTTCAATCGGATTTGATTGGCAGGACCGCAATCAGGTTTGGGAAAAAGTTGAAGAAGAAATAAGAGAAATAAAAGCTGTACCTGTTGATGATAAAGATGAGCTGGAAGCTGAATTTGGCGATTTACTTTTTAGTTTGGTGAATTATGCACGTCATTCGGGACTTTCTCCGGAAGGCGCCTTATCCAGAACTAACAGAAAATTCAAACGCCGTTTTGAACATGTTGAAAAAAGAATGAAAGAAACCGGCAGGGAATGGCACGAAACTTCGCTTCAGCAGATGGATTTGTTCTGGGATGAAGCGAAAGGATTGGGACTGTAAATCCAGTGACATGGGACAGGGGACAAGTGAGGAAAAACGGTCACTGTCCTTCGACTCCGCTCAGGAACCAAGTCGAAGTGCCCGTTTTGAAGTTGCTTGTGGTAAGTTAAAAAAGGGTCAATGATTGTGTCATCGCGAGTGATCCCGAAAGCGTTCGGGATTGTATCGGGGGACAGCCTGCCCCGGTACCTCGGGGAAATGTCCAGTTTCAATTGGAACGTTCGGGACGGGGTGGTTTGGACTTTTATTCCCCCTTTGAAGGGGGTGGCTCCGAATGACGGAGCCGGGGGATGTGGATTTCCAGAAACCATTTTCTGGTTTAGATAAAAAATTATAAATATAATAAAAACAATTACTTAAAATAAAAACGAATGAACTTTTCTGACATCAGATTCGACTGCCGTCACTTCCGTGGTGACATCCCATGCAAACCCAATAAACTCCGTGATAAGGTTTGCGCAACCTGTGATGAAGTTGACCCGGTTACCAAACGGATTCTCATTATTAAACTCGGTGCAATTGGTGATGTCATCAGAACGTCACCCCTGGTTCAAAAATATCGGCAGGTTTATCCCGGCTGCCACATTTCATGGATTACTTTATCCCCTGAAGTGGTTCCGTCGAAAACGGTTGATAAAATATACAAATTCGAGTTCAAATCAGTTTATGCACTGACCCATCAGAAATTTGATATTGCCATCAATCTCGATAAAGATGTTGAAGCCTGCAGTTTACTCGAAGATGTCTATGCCATTGAAAAATATGGATTTACCATGCAGGATGGACATGTTACAGTAGCCAATCATCTGGCTGAGCACAAGTTCATCACCGGTATGTTTGACAATATTTCAAAAACCAACACCATGAATTATATGGAAGAAATTTTTGAAATCTGCGGGTTTACGTTCAACAAAGAACCGTATGTACTTGAACTGAATCCCGCTTATGATGGAATATGGGGAGATTTAAAATCCCGTGCATCTGGTAAAAAAATAATCGGACTGAATACTGGCTGCGGTGAAAGATGGCTCACCCGTCTCTGGCCCGAAGCGTACTGGATTGAACTGATAAAAAATATCCAGGCAGCCGGTCATTTTCCCTTATTGCTTGGTGGTCCAGCTGAAGATGCCCAGAATAAAAAATATGCTGAGGCAACCGGTGCTTTTTATCCCGGCACGTTTCCGTTGCAGCAGTTTTTCTCGCTAACCAATCAGTGTGATGTGATTTTGACTGCCGTTTCAATGATGATGCACATTGCAATCGGACTCAATATCCCTCAGGTACTTTTTGTTAATATTTTCAATGTTCATGAATTTGAGCTTTACGGCAAAGGAATTATTGTCCAGCCGGAAACCGGTTGTGATTGTTATTTCGGCAATTCATGCAAACGTGACAATCATTGTATGAACGATTTACCGGTTTCGAAAGTGTATTCTGCTGTTGAAGACATGATTAAACTAGGCCGGTAATTTCTTATGAAAATTGCCTATCTTTCAACGTTTTTTCCTTTCCGTGGCGGCATTGCCCAGTTCAATGCTTCACTTTACCGTGAACTTGAAAAAACGAATGAGATTCAGGCTTTTACCTTCACCCGTCAGTATCCCGATTTGCTCTTTCCCGGGCAGACTCAATTTGTGACAGATCAGGATGCCGTTGACCGGATTCCGGCAATCCGTTCACTGGATACAATCAATCCCGTTTCCTGGGAAAAAACAGCTAAAATAATTCGAAACCAACAGCCTGATTTGCTGCTGATGAAATTCTGGATGCCGTTTTTTGCTCCGTCACTTGGGTACGTTTCTGGTAAAGTGAGAAAAGGAAAAACCAAATCCATTGCAATTTTGGATAATGTGATTCCCCACGAAAAACGACCGGGTGATCTGGCTTTGATCAGGTATTACCTGAATCGTGTTGACGGATTTATTGCCATGAGCAAGTCAGTAGAATACGATTTGCTTTCACTTAAACCCGATGCAAACTTCCGGTTGAAAGCACATCCGGTTTATGATCATTTTCCAGTTTCTGTTGATCAGGAAACTGCCAGAAAAGCCCTGAACCTTCCAGAAAACAAAATCATACTCCTCTTTTTTGGATTCATCAGAGATTACAAAGGGCTCGATCTTTTAATTGAAGCCATGCCAAAACTTGATGACCGTTTTCACCTGGTTATTGCTGGAGAAGTTTACGGTAACTTTGATAAATATCAGGAAAGAATTGATAAACTTGGGTTGAATGACCGGGTTTCAGTATTCACACGTTACATCAGTGACCCTGAAGTGGCTCAGTTTTTTTCTGCAGCAGATTTAGGTGTTTTGCCCTATAAAACGGCAACTCAAAGCGGAATTGTACAAATTGCGTATCATTATGATCTGCCGGTTCTCGTAACAGACGTTGGCGGGTTAACAGAAATGGTGACCGACGGAAAAACCGGGGTTGTTATTCCTTCACCAGATTCTCAACTGATAGCAAATGGTATTCTTGCAGCATTTCAGGAGAATAAAAATCTGGATTTATTCAGAAATGAAATCCGGTTGAAAAAACCCGAAATGTCGTGGTCAGGATTTGCCGGAACGGTGTTGGATTTGGCGAAGGAGATTTGAATTGCGAATTGCGAATTGCGAATTGCGAATTGCGAATTGCGAATTGCGAATTGCGATTATTACCTTATAAAGACGAATTTATTTTCGTCACCCGTCACCACAATGAAATAAATCCTGCTTCCTGAACAATTTTTTGTCCGGCAGGGCTTTGAACCCAATTGATGAACGGTTCTGTTGGATCTTTTGGCGTATCAACCACATAAAAGAAGAGATACCTGGTAATCGGATACCGGTCATTTTTAACATTTTCCTCGGTGGGTTCAATTCCGTTTATGTTCAGGTTTCTGACTCCCTGCATGTGTGAAATCCCACCATATCCGATACCATTTACTGTTTTGCTGATTACAGTTGCCAATGCCTGACTTGTCGGAACAATCAGGGTTCCGGTTGCCTGAGATTCGTTAAACAGGATATGTTCTTTAAAATATAAGTACGTCCCTGAGTTTGGCGGGCGCACAAAAACTTCTACCGGGGAATCATTTCCTCCAACTTCTTTCCAGTTGAGAATCTCTCCTAAAAACAATCCTCTCACCTGTTCAGTTGTCAATGATTTAACGGGATTTAACGGGTGAACATAAATGCTTAGTGCATCCTTTGCAACCATGTATGAAAGTCCGACACTATTGTACTTTCCTGCAATGATTTTAACTTCTTCTGGCTTTAAAGGTCTTGAAGCCGCACAAATCTCTGCCTGTCCCTCAGTAATAGCTTTTACTCCGGTTGTGGTTCCGCCGCCTAATACGTGAACAGAAATATCTGGATGAAGTTGCATATATTCTGCAGCCAATTTCTGGGTGACCGGCATCAACGTTTCAGAACCCATGATCCTGAGATATTTGGGGTTCGAACTTTTCACGGTCGATTGTGGCTGACTGCATCCGGTCAGGAACGAAATTAAAATCAGAAGAAAATAAAAATAGAGTGATTTCATCGTTTCTCTGCAATAGTTTGTAACCGGATATTCCGGTAGGATGCCTGACTGTTCCACTCGATATCACCTTCGTAATCAGCAGTTTCCTTGATCATTTTATAAATTAAGTTGGAATGCTGAAGAACGGCCTGCCAGTTAACCGGTTGGCTTAGATCATCAAAAGGGGAATGATAAATGGTTTGATCCCAGCTGAATTTGATTTGTTCTGCCTCTGCCTCGTTTAGATTTAAATAATGGGTTCCTTCAAAAAGAGATAGTGACGGAATTCCTGCACTGGCAAAAGCAAAATGATCAGAACGGTAAAAAGATTCAGTGCCGATTTGTGACGCTGGAGTACCGCTTAATTCCAATTTCATATTTTCGAGTACCTTTTCCAGAATCTGGCCAAGATCAGAAAGTTCACTTCCAACTCCAATAACATCACTAAATTCATCAAAAGCTGAAATCCCGTCAATATTGATGTTTGCCGTCGTCTTATAAAGCGGGAAAACTGGATGGATGGTATGATACTGTGAACCAAGCAATCCCTTTTCCTCTCCGGTTGTCAGGATAAAGATAATAGTTCGTTTTGGTTTATTTTCGGGAAGATTTAAAATCCGTGCCATTTCCAGAGTAACAGCAACACCCATCGCATTGTCGAAAACTCCATTGTAGATAGAATCACCCATAACTTTGGGCCCGATTCCGAGGTGGTCATAATGAGCAGAAACCAAAACTGCCTGTTCTGAAAGCACTGGGTCACTTCCCTCAATTTTCCCGATCACATTTGCTGCCATAAAATCACGTTGTTTGAATTCCCCCGAAAAGGAAAGCCGGGTAAGCAGTTGAAAACTTCTGACTGCATTGTATTTATCCATTTCAAGCACATCCTGAAACGTAAATCCTGAACCCGAAAAAAGATCATGTGCCTGTTTAGGATTTAATAACAAACTAAGATTACCTGCTGGTGCAAAGGCCTGTGTAACTGTTTCAAACGAAAATTCTTTAACCCAATAGGACCAGGCCCTGTATTGATCATCCGGATTTGGAATCAGGATACAACCCGTTGCACCAAGAGCAATAGCCTGCCTTTGTTTGGCTTCTGCTGAACTGTAAACGGTTGGTAATTTTCCGTTAAACCATGAGGGATCATCTGACCGGGGTTCACCGTTTAGAATCACCACTATTTTTCCTGAGACATCAATATCCTGATAATCATTATAGTCAAATTGGGGTGCATTTATTCCATACCCGGCAAAAACCATTTGGACGGGTTTTGGAATAAAAGTTTGTGCCCCGGTTTTGTATAATAAGTAATCCTGTCCCAAAATTAATATGCGGTTTTCATCAGGAAGTTCAAGAATTAATCTCGAATTAGGTAACGGTTTACTTCCATGGAGGGGAATGTTCTGAAACCACGAACCTTCGTCCCCGGCGGGTTCAATTCCAGCTAAATTAAATTGGGCTGCAAGATAATTTGCTGCTTTTACCCCACCAAGAGTTCCGGTTCCTCTTCCCTGTAAAGAATCATGTCCCAGAACTGCAATCAGGTTTTGAATTCTGCCAGTATCGGGTTCGACGATTGAAAACTGCAAGGCAAAAGCCGGCAAATAGCAAAAAAGAAACAGATGGATTGAACAAATTACTTTCATGTTTTGATATTAATTGAATTTACAGGAAAAGGCAAAAATCAAGAGTTGCAAAAAGTTGAAATCAATATAAAAATCTGATAACTTTGACCTATATCCCGATATGAACTCAAATTTTCGTTTTTTTCTAGCCATTTTATGGGTTCTGGCTTTTCAGTCCGGACTCTCACAATCCTATCGTTCTGTTTCGGAACGGACAGGAATTGATTTGGTTTTTCTTGCAGAACATGATGTTTCAGCAGCAAAAAAGGCCGGATTTGAAGCCAAGTCATTGTTGTATCAGATCAGTGAAGCTGAATCCGCTGATCGTGAGTATAAAAACGGCAAACGGCTAATGAACCGGGCTACGGTTGATTTTCTTGCAAATGCCTCACTTCCAAATAAAAAGGGTCCAGGCTACGTTCGGTATTTGTTTCCCGATTCTGCGACTATCACCTACCTGTTTTACATTAACTACCAGGATTCACTCCCAATCCAAACCATCTCTGCAGATAAACGGGATTCGTCACTGACTTTGTTTGTTGAATTTCCTTCCGAAAGAAAAACCGAAACCTGGCAATTTTTCGGGTCTGGATCAGGCAGGATGAGCCGGAGTGAATCAAAAACACCAATTTATAAAATTGAATGGTTTCCAGATGGCAGCATCATGGTTTCGAAACGTCAGAAATCAGGAAAGTGGAAAACAGAAACGTTTGGGGATCCGTAATGAAAACGATTACCATTATATTCACAATCATATTCTTGCTGATAAAAACGAATTCGTTTGCAGGATTTGAACAAAAAGATCAGGGTGCACATTCTGCCGGACTTGCAGATGCCATGGTTGCCAGAGGATATTCAAGCTGGTGCCTGTTTTCAAATCCGGCTGGTCTTTCTACACTTTCAGTTCCCGAATTGAATGTTTCGGCTTTTCGTCCTTTTGGGCTGAAGGAATTGCAAACTGCCTCACTTGTTTTCGGATTCAAAATTGATGAATCAGCAATTGGTCTCGGAGCAATAACCACAGGCCTATTACCTTATAAAGAAAATCAGTTTTCTGTTGGATTTGCCCATCCACTGACAAAAAATTTGAGTGCCGGGTTAACGATCAATATGCTTCAGGTAACGATTGAAAAGTACGGTTCAGCTTCAGCATTTACTGTTGATGGGGGATTGCTTTTTCAACCCGTAGAAGGTATTCAGGCAGGTTTTTCAGTTTTTAATTTTGGAAAATCTGCAATTGGAAAGTCAAAGGATGATCTGCCATCCGGCTGGAGGTCAGGACTTTCTGCGTGGATTGAAAACAGGTTATTGCTAAGCTGTGAATGGTACCAGCAGGCGGGATATGAACCTGATTTTCGGTTCGGACTTGAGTTTCCGGTTCATGAATACGTCACTTTGCGTACCGGTTTATCTACAGATCCCTATCAAGTTAGTCTGGGGACTGGTTTTTCATTTTTTAATGTGAATCTGGATTATGCCTGGAAAAACCACCCCGATCTGGGTGTAACCCATCAGTTTTCAGTGGGTTATGCTTTTTCAACATCACCAACTCAAAACTATCCGTCAGAATCGGTTTTCTGGAGTTCAACTGCCATACCACATCAATCAGAGAAAAAACGAAATAAAAAGCAAATTGAAATTGGTCCTGTAAATCTAAATGAAGCAACGATTTCCGATCTGGAATCTTTACCCGGAATGACCCGGGAATTGGCAGAACTTACTGTTGAATTACGGGAAAAACGGGGGAGATTTGTTTCCCTAGATGAGCTGGTTCTGGTTAAGGGAATGACTGAAAGTAAGTTAAAAAAACTTCGGTCGTTTCTGTTTATATTAGAATCTCTTCCTGAAGCTCCATAATTGTTCCGGAACCATTGAATTTTAGTCTGCATTTTTCGTAAATTAAGCAATTAAATATTATAACGGACATTCTAAATGAAACCCTTGTCAATTCTCATCCGCGGAAAAGGTATCCCTGTTGTTCTGATTCACGGATTTCCCTTGTCAAGTCAAATCTGGCAAAATCAGGAGAGTCTTTCTACTCAATATACCCTGATCACTCCTGAGCTTCCCGGAATGGGTGAAACGCCCTATGAAGAGCCATTCTCAATTGAATCCCTTGCTGACGGACTTGCAGATGCTTTAAAATCAAACGGATTTGAACGTGCCATAATCCTGGGACATTCAATGGGTGGTTATATTGCACTTGCTTTTGCATCAAAGTGGCCATCAATGGTTGCCGGTTTAGGACTTGTTGCCTCCCATCCGTATGCAGATAGTTCTGAAGCAAAATCAGGTCGCAGGCAGATGATTGAACGGATTCACAAAGAAAAATCTTTTTTTGTTGCTGATGTCATGACGCCGAAACTTTTCGCTCCTGATACGATCAAGTACAATTCAAAATTGGTTGAATCGGTTAAAGTAATTATGCGACAGGCAAAAGATCAGGCAGTTATAAATTGCCAGGAAGCAATGTCGGCTCGTCAGGACAGAAGTTTTAATCTCGTAAAAATCAAAGTACCGGTTGGCTTGTTTTATGGTAAATATGATGCGTCAATCAACGAGCAGATGCAGAGAGAGATTGCTGCAATGAATCCGAACAGCTCTCTTACTGTGTTGGATAATGCTGGCCACATGCCCATGATGGAACAACCAGAAGCTTTCAATTCAGCTTTGGAGCATTTTCTCTCCCAATTCTGAACAGGACATCCATTCAGATTTCATGTTGATTTTTAAAAGGCGGTTATTGAATCTATAGAGATGACCGCCTTAACCCTTCTCATCTCAATTAAATAAAACGGTCAACCATGATAAAAATCAAAATTGTTTTTATAATATCCGTACTTACTGCTCTTTTTGTCCGTAGTTCGGATGCACAAACCGTTTTTTCAACTTACCAGCAGTTTAAAGACACTCTTTCTGTACTTTCTGCAATTGCCGTAACTTCCGAAAGAAATGCACGACTTACCACCTTTTGGAATGGTTTAAAAACTCAGAACCAAATTCCCTTTAAAATTGGCAATCAGGTTGCCTTTCTTTACCGTGGCACTGCATCAACAGTTGCGGTTGCCGGTGATTTTACCAGTTTTTGGAGCAAGAGTGTCAATTTCGTAAAAGTGGGTATTTCAGATATCTGGATTTATGAAACTGTTTTTCCGTTGGATGCAAGATTAGATTATCAACTCATTGTGAACAGTTCCTGGATGCTCGACCCGAACAATCCGTTTAAACAAATGGGCGGATACGGCTACAATTCAGAAATCAGAATGCCAGACTACAAACCCTCTGAATGGGTGACGTTAAAACCGGGAATTTCTCGTGGGAAGTTTGGTTCAAATATCAAAATAAATAGTACCAATTTAGGATATTCAGTTAATTATAGGGTTTACACTCCTGCCGGATACGATTCACTTTCAAACTTACCGGTTATTTATGTGACAGACGGACATGAATATTCTAATGATGCGATGGGATCGATGATTATTGTACTTGATAATCTTATCGCCATGAAAAAAATAAAACCGGTGATGGCTGTTTTTATTGATCCACGAAATACTTCAAGCGGTGACAATCGCCGGATGACTGAGTACAATTGCAATGATAAATATACCGCTTTTGTTTGTGATGAACTGGTTCCATCAGTTGACGGTGCATATAAAACGAAAAATGAACCGGAATCCAGAGCCATTCTTGGTACTTCAATGGGTGGATTGATTTCAGCCTGGTTTGGCGGAACACGTTCAGATAAATTCAGACTGGTTGGGATCAATTCTCCGGCCTTCTGGTACAATTCGGCAGTTTACAATCCTTTTAAAGGCGAAAAACTGCCCTTGAAAATAATAATGACAACGGGCGTTATAAATGATACTGAGCCTGAAGCAAGACTGATGGAAACAACTTATTTCAAAGCAAAAGGCTATGAATATTCCTTTCTGGAAGTAAATGAAAGTCATTCGTGGGGTAACTGGCGGGCGTTACTTGACGATGTCCTGATTTATTTCTGGCCGTACGACTCTCAGGTTTCTGTCGAATCAAAAATTGAAAAACCTTCCCAACTTTCGGTTTCAGCGTATCCGAACCCGTTCAATCCGGAAACTACCATTCGTATCCTCGCCCCAGAATCAGGAATGGCCACTCTTGAAGTACTGAATGTTCTTGGACAACAAGTTGACCTAAAAAGAACAATTCAATTGCAATCCGGTGAGAATAAATTCAATTGGACGGGTTCCAATCTTCCTTCCGGACTTTACTTTTTGCGTGTCAGCCAAAAACAATCAGAATCCATTCTGAAGCTGAATTTGTTGAAATAAAATTAGGGTCAATTTCCGGCAATTTGGTAAACTCTGTTGTCATTCCCGTGTTGTAAATCCGTCAACTGACGGAAAGGCGGGCTAACGAAGTTCAGCGAACCTCATCCAGTTAAAAAAATGAATCCCGGATCCCCGAAAGCCCGTCAAAAGCCGGGTTTATAACGTTCGGGGCAGGCTAAGTTCGGGATGACACAATGCCCATTTCCCCTTCTAATCCAATCCTCACAGAAAAAAAGACAATCTTGTCGTAACTTGTTGATTTATGATTAGGTAAGAGTTTCCGAATGGAAATTAAAAAAGTTGTTGTTTCACTTTGCATGGGTTCTGCCTGTCACCAGTTTGGGGTTTACGGTGTTTTACCAGTTTTAAGAGAGCTTTTGGCTCAATCAGGTTATGTTGATCGGGTTGAATTTAAAGGTGCTTTCTGTTTGGGCCCTTGTACTGAAGGTATTGTTCTTCAAGTCGGATCAGTTCAGATAACCGGAATTAACCCGCAAACGATTTCCCGCAAATTCACACAAAAAATCCTTCCCGCTATAATCAAACAAAGCGAGGCTGCCAATGAACCTTCCTGAAAAATCACTCTGGGAATTACTTTGGGAATATGACCCGAACGGACTTATTGCCGTTGATACTGATCTGAACATCCGGATTGTTAACCCGGCTTTTTGCAAAATGCTGGGTCAGGATGCCACTGATCTGATTGGAAAGCAGGCGGCAGATTTTCTCGATGATGCTGATGATTTCAAAATGGTCTGGGAGAAAGATTTGGTGATCAGGGCAGTTGAAAAGGAATATCCCCGCTATAATCTCTACGTCAGAAAGGTCATGTTCCCAATCCGGAATGAAGGAATTATTGCTTCCATAATTGTGGATCTGACTCATGAATGGCACCAGAAAAATGAACTTCAACGGGTTAAACAGCAAACTTTGGAAGAAGTGAATCAGGTTGTCGACCGCCAAATGAAAGTTGCGCAGGAAATAGCAGGACTGCTTGGTGAAACGACTGCAGAAACAAAAGTCAGTTTACTCAGAGTTGCCAAAATGCTTCGGCAGGAATCAGTCTGATGTCTTACTATTTTGATGTTTTCGGGCATAGTTTATGCAAAACCGGTGAAGAATTATGCGGCGACCGGTTCAAAGTGTACAAAGATGATGAACGCACAATCATCGTACTTTCAGATGGACTTGGTTCTGGCGTAAAAGCCAATATTCTGGCAACCATGACGTCTGATATCATTTTGACTCTTCTCAAAAATGATGTTGAATTGAAGGAAGTAATTCAAACCGTAATTGGCACTTTGCCGGTTTGTAAAGTCAGGAAAATTGGTTACGCCACTTTCACTTTTATTGAAATCCGCCACAAAACCAATCAATTTCAACTGGTTAATTTTGATAACCCATCTACCATCTGGATCCACAAAGGAAGTCTGACCGAGCTCAAGGTAAGAGAAGAATACATTCTGGAAAAAAAGGTGAGAATTGCCGTCGGTGAATTTTCGCGTGGCGATTTTTTGGGAATGATGACCGATGGTGTGCTTTATGCGGGCATGGGAACCACCATGAATTTTGGGTGGGGATGGAAAGAAATTGCCCGTTTTGTTGAAGGATTGCTTATTACCGGTGACAGGAATGTTCGAAAACTGGTACAGGAAGTTCTGAAACAAACCCGTATCTATTACCGTGATCAGATTGGTGATGACGCCACTTTCACCGGAATTTATGTGAGGGATAAAAAACGTCTGGTGGTTTTTACAGGTCCACCGGTTGACCCGGCTCTTGACAGAACGGTAGCTGAACGGGTTCTGAAATACGACGGCAGAAAAGTGGTTTGCGGCGGAACTTCAGGAAATATCATTGCCAAATATCTTGACCTTGAAATTGAAACGGTAACCTCATCGATGACTCATGACATTCCACCCATTGGCAAACTTGACGGACTTGATTTACTGACGGAAGGAATTGTCACGCTTTCAAATGCAATGGAGTTTATCAGGGAAAGTGGCGGCGATATTTACAGATTACCTTCAGGAAGTGACGGCGCTTCGCTGCTGGCAAAAGAACTCATGGCTGCTGACAGAATCCGTTTTCTGGTCGGACTTCAGATCAACCAATATTACCAGAATCCAATTTTGCCAAAAACCATGTCAATCAGAAAAAATCTGATCAGGGAATTGATGGAATTGCTTCAGTCGTACCAAAAACAGGTTTTTGTGGATTATTATTGAATAAAGCTGCAAGGCAAAAGGTAAAAATTGAGATTTTCGTTCAAAAAGAAGGTGAAAGGGAAGTAGACAGACATATTGAGTTTTATAATCTTGATGTTATTCTTTTAGTTGGTTATCGTGTAAAAAGTAAACTTGTTATTAAAGACTAATACTGAATGGGGTTGTAAAGTAAAATTGAAAAAATTCAACTCATTTGGTATTTTCAGTGTACACGATTGAATGATCACCGTTTTTCCCGGGAATTTAAAATGAAGCAGGAGCAAATAAAGGAATTATTCAGGCAATTTGAAGAAATATGCTATCTCTTTAACGGCGTTGAGTGCTGGAGTGGAAGGGAATTGCAGAATTTGTTGGGATATTCAAAATGGGATAATTTTGTCAATGTAATTGAAAAGGCCAAAATTTCTGCTGAAAATTCAGAAATAATGGTTTCAGACCATTTTGCCGATACCAGGAAAATGGTGTCTCTTGGTAGTGGATCAAAACGGGAAGTTCCTGATTTGGCCTTAACCCGATATGCCTGCTTTCTGATAGCACAAAATGGCGACCCTTTAAAACCAGAAATTGCATTTGCTCAAACCTATTTTGCCGTTCAGACAAGAAAGCAGGAGCTAATTGAAAAGCGGCTACTTGATATTGCAAGAGTTGCAGCAAGGGTAAAATTAAGTAAATCAGAGAAAAAACTTTCTGGCATTATTTATGAACGGGGAGTTGATGAAAACGGTTTTGCAAAAATCCGTTCAAAGGGTGATCAAGCTTTATTTGGTGGATTTTCAACAAATGATATGAAACGAAAGCTTTCAGTGCCTGATAACAGACCTTTGGCTGATTTTTTACCAACACTAACAATTAAAGCAAAAGATTTTGCTTCTGAACTTACAAGTCATAATGTTCTAGATAAAGACTTAACCGGTGATTCCCAAATCTCAAATGAACATATTGAAAATAATAAGGCCGTAAGAAAAATGCTCCTTGACCGGGGTGTACGACCTGAGTCATTGCCTCCTGGCGAGGATGTGAAAAAAGTTAAGCGCAAATTGGAAATGGATCAAAAGAAAATTGAAGGTGATGCAAAAAGGAAAACGAAAAATTTGTAAAAAAAACAAACAAAACTAATAACTTATTTAACATTTATTACAAAGAAATTCGGTCACATATAAACCATTGACCCTTAACAATTAACCATTTTCCATGTCCGATTTCCCTGAAGAAATAGAACTCCCGATTGACGGAACGCTTGACCTTCATCTTTTCTCCCCAAAAGACATCAAAACCCTCGTGCCTGATTATCTTGAACTTTGCCGTGAGAAAAATATTCTGCTGGTCAGAATCATCCACGGGAAGGGAAGCGGATCCCTCAAAAATACTGTTCATTCCATTCTTGCCCGGTTGGATTTTGTCGTCTCCTGGCACTTGGCAACCGGCGATTCCTCGGGTTCTGGTGCTACCCTCGTGACTTTGCTTCCGCAAAATCTAACGGAACGTTAATTGATTCCGTCACCTTAAAAATTGAACCGAATTCCGGACATTCGTAACTTTATCTTCGTCAAAATTGAATACAAAACGGTGATTTTCACATTCTTTTCAATAGAAAATCCTGTAAATCTGAAGAAAAAGGGATCTGAATTATGATAAAATACGTAACTGCCGAAGAAGCCGTTTCCGTTATCCAAAGTGGTGACAGGGTGTTTATTCAGGGTGCAGCTGCAACTCCAACCCGGCTGATCAATGCCATGGCCGCCCGTGCGCCCGAACTGAAACATGTTGAAGTGGTTCACCTCCATACCGAAGGTCCTGCACCGTATGCTGCTCCTGGGATGGAAGAAAGTTTCCGGGCAAACTGCCTGTTCATGGCTTCAAATATGCGCGTGGCAGTAAATGAAGGCCGTGCAGATAATATGACCATCCACCTGGTTGATGTGCCGACGTTGTTCCGCAGAGGAATTCTCCCGATTGATGTGGCAATGGTACACGTTTCCCCTCCAGATAAACACGGATTTGTAACTCTTGGTACTTCAGTTGACACAGCCCGTGCTGCAGTTCAGACTGCAAAACACGTGATCGCCCAGGTTAACCCGAACATGCCAAGAACTCACGGTGATGGTTTTGTTCACGTTTCAAAATTCCATGCTTTGGTTCAGGTTAACGATCCGCTTCCAGAACATAAAATTGACGACAATGACCCGACTGCAGAACTGATTGCCGGTCACATTGCCGGTGTTATTGAAGATGGTGCAACTCTGCAAATGGGAATTGGTGCCATTCCTGATCTCGTGTTGAAAAAACTGGCAAACCATAAAGATCTTGGTATCCACACTGAAATGTTTTCTGACGGAATTATTGATCTGGTTTATAAAGGTGTCATTACCAATAACCGCAAAAAAACTCACCCGGGCAAAATTGTGGCTGGTTTCGCTAATGGAACCAAGAAATTGTGGGATTTTATGGATGATAACCCACTCATCGCCATGTGTGATATTGCTTATGTAAATGATACAGCCGTAATCAGAAAAAATCCACGTGTTACTGCAATCAACAGTTGCATCGAAGTTGATTTAACTGGTCAGATCAGTGCTGATTCGATCGGGACTAGAATGTTCTCAGGTGTTGGTGGTCAAGTCGATTTTATCCGGGGTGCAGCTTTATCTGAAGGCGGAAAGCCCATTATTGCACTGGCCTCCTCCACCAAAAAAGGTGAATCCAAGATTGTTCCGACATTGAAACTCGGTGCCGGTGTGGTAACTACCCGTGCTCAGGTGAATTATGTAGCAACCGAATGGGGAATTGTTCAGCTTTTCGGACTGAATAACCGCCAGCGGGCTGAAGCACTGACCAAAATTGCTCACCCCGATCACCGCGAAGCGCTGGATAAAGCAACTTTCGAAAGATTTGGAAGAAGAACCTGGTAAGATTTGGTTAAAAATTGTGGTAACTTTGAAAGGCAATCCGGTTGGATTGCCTTTTTTATTTTAGATGCTTTTACCACAGAGAACACAGAGTAAAGCTGAATTTTACTTTCCTTGATTTTCTTTGTCCTTTTTTTAAAATATTTTAGACATTTTAGTTTTGTATTCCATTAACCATTAATCATTTATCATTAACCATTGAATTCAATCTGGGATTTACAGTCTAAAAAAGCCCTCGTTACCGGCGGAACCAAAGGCATTGGCGAGGCAATTGTTGCTGAGTTGCTTCATCTTGGCGCCGAAGTTTTCGTGGTTGCCAGAAACCAGGAGTTACTTCTTGAAAAACTTTCCAGTTGGAAAAGGGAAGGATTTTCAGTGGATGGAATTGCATGCGATGTTGCAGATCCAGCATCCAGACAAAACCTGATTGATCACCTTTCCGGTTGGGACAGACTTGACATTCTTGTGAATAACGCCGGCATGAACATCCGGAAAAAAGCAGGTGACTATTCCAAAGAAGAAATTGCCCGGATTTTTTCAACCAATCTGGAATCAGCTTTTGATCTCACCAGAAAACTTTACCCGCTTTTAAAAAAATCAGGAAATGCTTCAATCGTGAATGTGTCATCGGTTGGGGGGCTTACTGCCCTGCGAAGCGGGGTTCCGTACGCTATGACCAAAGCTGCCATGATTCAGATGACGAAAAATCTGGCGATAGAATGGGCTACCGATGGAATTCGTGTGAATGCTGTTGCCCCCTGGTACACACGTACACCTCTTGCCGAAGCTGTTTTAAGTAACCCCGACTGGCTCAGAGATGTGTTGGCCAGGACCCCGATGAAAAGGGTTGCAGAACCCGAAGAGGTAGCGCGTGTGGTTGCTTTTCTTGCCATGCCAGCTGCTTCGTATGTGACCGGTCAGTGTCTTGCCGTTGATGGTGGATTCACAAGTTATGGATTTTAAAAATGGCTGAAACGATTTTAGTCCCCCGGATGCTCGATGCCTATCATCAGTTTCTTGAAGAACGGGTAAAACCCGGAGCTTTTGCAATTGACGGAACCGCCGGGAACGGATATGATACGGTTTTTCTGGCAAATCTGGTTGGTGAAACTGGTCACGTCTGGGCATTTGATATTCAACAGGCAGCTATCGAGGCAACAAAAAACCGGGTTCAGGTTGCCGGTTTTGAAAGTCGGGTAACCCTTTGTCTTCAAAGTCATGCAGAAATGATCTCGGTAATATCCTCAGATTTGGTTGGATCAGTTTCAGGAATTGTTTTTAATTTGGGCTATCTTCCCGGATCCGATAAAAAAATAACCACTTTGGTTTCAACTTCACTCGAAGCAATCCGGCAATCGTTGTTACTTTTATCTCCGCATGGAATTTTAACAGTGGCGATTTATCCGGGACATCAGGAAGGTACCCTGGAAGGCAATGCTCTGATAGATCAGATTCCCTCTCTTGAAGCAGCCGGTTGGCTGATCCGGATTTACAAAGTACCGGAACCTAAAAGTCCGGCGCCCTATTTAATTACCTATGAACGGAATAAAAATGAAAACAAATAATAAAACGGTCATTCCTGACCCAGATCATACTTCTTTTCTTGATGAATTGGTAAATGCTGTAACCCATGGACTTGGAACAGCTCTTGCAATTGCCGGATTGGTAATTCTCGTCGTTTATGCAGCCGTCAACGGAACAGCCATTCATGTGGTCTCGGCTTCCATTTTCGGTTCGTCCATGGTTTTGCTTTATCTGGCTTCAACACTTTATCATGCTTTTCCGTGGCCAGATGTAAAACGACTATTTAAAATAATTGATCATTCGTCCATTTATCTTCTTATTGCCGGGACTTACACTCCATTTACTCTAATAACCATGCAGGGTGCCTGGGGATGGTCTGTTTTTGGTGTCATCTGGGGACTTGCAATTGCCGGCATCGTTTTTAAAACCATGTTTACCGGTAGGTTTCCTAGACTTTCATCCGGGATTTATCTGGGGATGGGTTGGATGATTGTCATCGCAATCAAGCCACTTTATGATGCTTTACCCTTTTGGGGTTTGTTCTTATTATTTGCCGGCGGGCTGTTTTATTCATTTGGTGTGATCTTTTATTCCTGGAAAAGTCTGCCTTTCAGCCACGGAATCTGGCATTTATTTGTTCTTGGCGGAACAATTTGTCACTTCTTTGCGGTTTTGTTTTATGTCATGCCCTGATCAGGAGATAAAGTGGAACTTGAAAAATTAGGAAAATTACTGCGTGGTTTTGCCTGGGTACTTGCAATTTTTGGATTTATTGTTGCCATCCTTTCTGGCACTTTTAAAGCTGATTGGATGGTTTTGTCGGGAGGTGCAATTGCTCTAGGTATAACCGGAACTGGTCTTATTAAACAATATAGGCCACTTTTTTGGGTTTCACTCGGGTTAACGCTGGCCATGACCCTTCTCCTTGGTTGGCGAACAACCACCACTTTTATTCACCTGAGATTACTTGCAAAAACCAATCAAATGGCAGATTTTCCTTCAATTGGAGTTGAAGCTTTATTCTTTGGTATTCTTACCATCGCCTCGCTCCTCATCTGGATGGTTTCACTTTCTTTGATCCGTTCGTTTCTCAATGAAAATAAGTGAAATATTTCCCATCTTAATATTGACAACACGTCCAGAAAATACCATCTTTGTGGTTCTCAAAAAGTACCTTATTTAGAACGCTAGCAGGAGGACACACGATGTACGCCATCGTCGAAATAGCTGGCAAGCAGTTTAAGGTAGAAGGCAAAAGAAAAGTTTATGTACCACTTCTTGATAAAGAAATTGGTGCAGAAGTCTCTTTCGATCAGGTTCTTTTGGTTGATGACGGATCAAAAGTTACCGTAGGCGCCCCTACTGTGAAGAATGCTTCAATTGAAGCTACTGTACTTGCCCACGTGAAGGCCGACAAGATTCGGATCTTCAAGTATAAAAGAAGAAAAGGATATCGTAAACACATGGGTCATCGTCAGAACTATACCCAGATCCTTGTAAACGATATTAAAGTTTAAGACAGGAGAGTAAAACCATGGCACATAAAAAAGGTGCGGGATCGACCAGAAACGGTCGTGATAGTCATAGTCAGCGTTTGGGTGTTAAAGCCTTTGGTGGTGAAGTTGTTACTGCCGGAAGTATTATCATTCGTCAGCGTGGAACCAAATTCCATCCTGGCTTGAACGTGAAACGTGCAAGTGATGATACCCTCTTTGCCTTAACCGATGGAACTGTTGAATTTCGTGTAAAAGCCAACAAACGGCAGTACGTAAACGTTCTTCCGCAAAACTGATTTTTCCGCAATTCCAATTTATTACTAAAAAAGTCCGGTTTTACCGGACTTTTTTAGTTTATAGCATTTTGTAAAAGTGGTGGGATACATCACAGAGACACCCGGCAAAAACAGGCGACCAACCGGTCGCCCCTACAAATTTCCATTTTCAATTAAAATCTGTAAATGGATTTCGAATTAATTCACCATCATCCTCATCCTGTCTATCCTGAGCATCCCTGTTAAAACCGTATTTCATTTCCGTGAAAATCCGTGCGATCTGCGGGAAAATTAAATTGGCTATTTTTTCTTCTTTTTCAGGCCCGGTAAACGATCAGAAAGTGGAGGCATTTCTGTGCGGTCATCAAGCATCCGCTGATCAAAAACAAAATGATCATCTGCTTCAATTGTCCAGCCGGCCTTTTTCTGTTTGTTTAATTGTGTCGCAATTTCGAAAAAATTCCATCCCCGGTTTGAATCAGCCTGATAAAGTCCGCCTTCAAATTTTCCGGCTCTAATCAGTAAGTTGGCGGTATCTTCAATAAATGAACAAGCTGGGAGCCATTGGGTGCTGCAAGTAATTTTCCCTTTTTCACGGTTTTGAACTTCTAGATAATCGGTCATGTTGTTTGTCCCGATTTCATCCCCGATCTGCCAACCCAGCCGGATTATAACTGCATCCGGGTTTTGGTACATGACTCTTGCTTCAGATAACCTTTTTTCAAATCCATATCCCTTATTATTATCAGGAACAGAGGTTATACTAAAAGGTCCATGCGAAAAGTCAGAAAAAACCATGACTGTACTCGTGTAAACAAATTTGATTTTAAAATGTTTGCAAATCCAGGCAAGTTCACTTGGCCACTGGTAATTCACCAGCCAGTTTTCGTTGGGATGTCCGGTCGGACGGGAATTAACCGCAAGATGAATAAGAACATCTGGTCTTACCGACCCGATATAATATTCCATTTTTGAATAATCATCAATCGGGACTTCCTGTCTGTTCCAGTAAACTACTTTATGACCTGCATTTTCAAGCGAATTTTTTAAAACACGGCCAATAGTTCCGCTAAGGCCGGTTACCAGTACTTTCATTATAATTTCCTTTGTTTACAACCGGTGATAGTTAAGAATTTACGATTGGAAGTCCTGCTTCGGTCCATCCCCGAAATCCGCCATCCATTGAAAAAACATTTGTATAACCCATTTTTTGCAGATTATCTGCTGAAAGAGCGGACCGAAATCCACCACCACAATACAAGATGATTTCTTCATCCAGCTCAGGAATAATTTTTTCGATGTCACGCTCAATAATTCCTTTTCCCAGATGAATGGCGTTGGGTAAATGGCTGACTGCCCATTCATTATCTTCTCTGACATCAACCAGAAGAAATTTCTCACCTCTTTTAATTTTGGAATTAACGTCAGAAACCGTAAGTTCTTTGATGTTTTTTCTGGAAGCATCAACCAATTCTAAAAACTTTGAAGCATGTGTTTTCATTTCGGGCTTTCTGAATATTAACAAGTGTTTTGAATCTGATTAAGATAGAGAATTTTTCTATTTTTTACATTCTGGTAATTGGTAAACGGAATGGATTTAAATAACCGGTATATATTATAGCTATAACTCTGGAATTTATATGAAAAAATGGTTTTTGCTTCTTGTTTTATTTTACCTGTCCGGATTTGTTTTCGGCCAGACGAAAATGATCAGCATGGAGGATATCGCCTTCAGTAAAATCCGGCCGGAAACCCTTCGGCAATTTCAATGGATTCCTGGTTCAGAAATTTTCAGCTATAGTGATCCAGTTTCAAATGATCTCACGATTTCTGGTGGAAGGGAAACCCAAAAAGGTAACTCATTAACATTGAATGAATTAAATCAATGGCTTAGAAGTTCTGGTTTGCCGGAGGTTAAAAGTTTCCCAACCATAAAATGGATCGATCAGGATAAATTCTGGTTTATGCACGGAAAGAATCTCGTAATCGCCGATATCGGTAAGAAATCAGCAATTTCACATATTCAGTTTTCTGATGATGCAGAGAGAATAGAAGTTGCCGCTGACCTGAAGTCTGCTTTTAATCTGGGAAACGATTTATATTTTTCAACATCCGGTTCATCCAGAATTCTGATAGCTAAAAGTGAAAACCCTGATGTCATATATGGTCAGGACGTTCATCAACGGGAATTTGGAATTGAAAAGGGACTTTTCTGGTCTCCGGAAGGGAAATTACTGGCTTTTTACCGTTCGGATAATTCGGGGGTTACAAAATACCCGTACGTAGATTTTACTACCCGGCCCGCAACATCGATTCCTGCTATTTACCCGATGGCCGGAATGAATAATCAGGTTGTCTCGATCGGGATTTTCAACCCCGAAACGAAAAAGACGGTTTATCTGAAAACAGGTGAGCCGGCAGATCAATATCTCACCAATATTACCTGGAGTCCAGACAGCAAATGGGTTTGGGTCGCACATGTGAATCGTGATCAAAACAAAATGAAATTGGTTCGTTATCATTCCGAAACGGGTGAACCTGATGGTGTAATAGTTGAAGAAACAGATTCATCTTGGGTGGAACCTACAACCGGTCCTTTATTTGTTCCCGGAAAATCGGGGAATTTTCTCTGGCTTTCCAAGAGGAACGGATGGCGACATCTTTATCTGTATGAGCAAAGTGGTAAATTGGTAAAACAAATCACTTCAGGAGAATGGGATGTAATCGAAACAGAGGGGTTTGATGATGCAGGCCGGATTTACTTTATTTCGACAGGTGAAAACCCAACCGAAAGGCATCTTTACCGAACAGGTTTAAAATCAAACGGAATTGAAAAACTGACTGAAGAAAAGGGAACCCACCAGATTATTCTTTCATCAACCGGGAAATATTTTATCGATTATTTTAACAGTCTGGAAGTTCCAAATTCGATCAGATTGGTTGAATCCGGCAAAAAAATCGTAAAAACTTTTTTAAATGCTTCTGATCCGCTTGTAAATTTCCAATCAGGTGAAACCAAACTTTTTTCCTTCACAGGACCGGACAGTACCGTACTTTTTGGCCGGATTATAACTCCAAAAGAAATGAATCCTGATCAGAAATATCCGGTCATTCTTTATGTTTACGGCGGACCCCATTCCCAGCAGGTTACAGAATCCTGGCCGACAGGACCCTACAATCTTTGGTTTCATCACATGGCTTCAAAGGGGTTTATTGTTCTGACAGTTGATAACCGGGGTACACAAAACAGGGGTAAGGTTTTTGAACAGAAAATTTTCAGGAAACTGGGTACTTTGGAAATGGAAGATCAGCTTTCCGGATTGAATTATTTATTCAGTAACTATCCGAATGCAGATCGGGCACGGGTGGGTGTTTTCGGGTGGAGTTATGGTGGGTTTCTTACCACATCACTGATGACAAGAATGCCATCCTCGTTCAAAGTTGGAGTTGCCGGGGCACCGGTGATTGACTGGAAGTATTATGAAACGGTCTATACAGAAAGATATATGGATAGTCCGGAGCAAAATCCAGCTGGTTTCTCAACTGCCAATCTGATAAACTATGTGCCAAATCTGAAGGGTAAACTGCTCATTATTCAAGGTACTTCTGACCCGATAGTCATGTGGCAGCACAGCCTGTTATTTGTAAAAGAGGCGGCTTCTACCAACACGCCGCTTGACTATTTTGTCTATCCGGGGCATTTACACGGCATAGCTGGAAAAGACCGCATCCATCTTTGGACAAAAATTACCACCTACTTTCTTGATAATTTATAAAGAGTTTCGGGGAAGTTCAACAATGAAAGTAGCACCGGCTCCCGGTAAACTTTCAACGGTAATCGTTCCATGGTGAAGCTCAGCGAATTCCTTTACGATTGAAAGTCCCAAACCGGTTGAGATTTCTCCTCCGGTAGGTTGGGCAGAAAGTCTCTGGAATCGTCTGAACATTTTCAGTTTATCGTCTTCAGTAAGACCTGGTCCTTCATCTTCAACTTCAATACGAACCGATTTTTCGTCACCGGCAAGTAAAATCGAGATTTTTTTCCCGGGTGGTGAGTACTTTATTGCATTGCTGAGCAGATTATCAACCATTTTCCTGAGTTTATCTTCGTCACCATGAACCGGTGATTCTGAAAAGGAATCCATTTTAAAATCAACAACTTGTTCTTTCCGGGTTGCCATGGGTTCATTTTGGGAGATAACCTGTGTGATCAGTTCCTTGAGATTAACCGGAACAATATTCATTGACAAGGCTTCATTGTCAACAACAGAACTATCCAGCAATTCTTTGATTGATGAAAGCATCCGGTCAGCCGATTTACTGATTTTATTGAGTTTGGGATTTAACTCCGAATTTTCAGGCAGGCGAGATTCAATCAACTCAACATAACCAATAATTGAATGAAGCGGATTTCTTAAATCGTGAGCTGCAATACTGAGCAATTTGGATTTTAATGAATCTGCCTTTTTCAGGGCATCAACAACCGATTCCAGTTCATGATTCATTTTCCTGAGTTGATTCTCCTGCTGCCTGAGTTGAATCAGGTTTTTTACCCGTGCCAGTAATTCCTTAGTGTAAAACGGCTTGAACATATAATCATCAGCACCAATTTCGAGTCCTTCTGCTTTCATATCACCGCTGGCCTTTGCCGTTAGTAGAATTACCGGTAAATGTTTCAGCTTTTCGTGAACCCTGATTCGTCTGATAAATTCGTATCCATCCATAACCGGCATCATGATATCAGCAATCACAAGTGTTGGTGGTGTTTTTTCTGCTTTTTCAAGGCCATCTTGCCCGTTTTCAGCTTCAATAACCTGATACTGTTCTTCAAGAATTGCCCTTACATAACTTCTGATATCCCGGTTATCATCAATGATGAGAACTGTAAAAGTTTTAGGTGAACCGGCAGGCAGAAAGTTAAAATCAGATAGTTCAATATTGTCACTGAGTTCCATCAATTCTGTTTTTGCCCGGTCAATAAATGCCTGAATCCGTTCTGGTTCCTCATCCCGTATTTCATCAGTGGCATAAGATTCTGCCGAAACCGGAATCCAAAATGTAAATTCACTTCCCCTGTTTAATTCACTTTTTACATGAATTTCACCATGATGGTAATGAATGAGATCCTTCACCAGAGAAAGCCCGATTCCGGTACTGTTTTGTCCGCCGGGCAAGTTGTGGTCAGAGTGGAAAAACCGCTCAAAAATATGTGGTAAATCTTCCGGTTTTATTCCCGTTCCGGTATCTGAAACAGAAAACTCTGCTAAAGGTGCGCCCGTTTCAGGATGGCTTACTTTTTTTAATTTAATTGATACCCGGCCACCTTCTGGTGTGAATTTAAAGGAATTGGATAAAAGATTGGAAAGAATTTTTTCAACTTTATCCATGTCAATCAGACCAAAAAGTGTCCTTTCTGATGAGATAAAGTCATAGCGAATGTGTTTTTCTACCGACCAGGGATGAAATAATTCATAGATTTCTTTTACAAACACAACAATATTCTGTTCCTGAACAGAAATCCGGAACTGACCCGAATCAATTCTGGAGATTTCAAGTAATTGGTTGATGAGTCTAAGCAGTCGCCTTGAATTTCTGAGTACGATTTCAAGCTGATGTTTCATTTGCGGACCAACCGAACCAAACTTACCTTCAAGCGCACTTTCAACCGGACCAATTGTCAGGGTTAGAGGTGTGCGGAATTCATGTGAAATATTTGCGAAAAAGCGGGTTTTGGCTTGATCCATTTCAACAAGTTTTTGTTCATGAAGAGTCAGACTTTCCATGGCAGATTGTGCAATTTCTCTCTGGATTTCAGCTTCATTTCGTGCTTTTTCAGTTTCGTTTAAAGCTTGTTCGGTTTTTTCTTTTTCAGTGACCAGACTTAGCGTACGTTCTTCAATGAGTTTTTCAAGCGTTATTTGCCGCTGGGTTAATAAGTTAAACCGCCTTTTTTGGATACCGGCAACCAGGAAAAAGATCAGACCGGTAAGTGTAACAAAGTAAACAACTATAAGTAGGGGCGATGAATACCAGGGCGGGATGACCGTGAACGTAAATTCTTCAGGCTCACTCCAGAAATGGCCAGATTTAATTGCTCTGATCTGAAAAGTATAAGTTCCGATGCTCAGTCCGGGAAATTGAACCAATTTTTGGGATGAAGGGGCAGACCACTCTGACTGATAACCCACTAGTCTGCTTTGAAACTGGATAAATTCAGCAGGGTAAGTTACTGAATAAAATCCAGCTGTGAATGGGGTTTCAGTTTTTAATTCTGGGTCACCGGGTAAGTTGGGTAGTAATTCATCATTACCAAACCGGATCGTTGAAAGTCTGGGCGTTGCTGTTGTACCAAGAGGTTCAATCCGACCTTGCCAGAAAGCCAGTCCTTTGGCAGATCCCACCCATAACCGTGAGTTTTTATCAAAAGCAATTGCCTTATGGGTAATGGTTGTATTGCTCAGTCCGTCGGTTTTTGAGAAATAGGATGCTTTTTTCCCTTGAAGACAAATAATTCCGGTTTCGCAGCCGATCCATAACTGTCCGAAACGGTCAAAACCCAGTGCTTTAATATCAGGAATGCCAAATTCGTTTACTGCTCTTTCCTGCGTCAGATTTCCATTTTCAAGTAAAAAAAGACCGTTAGATGCACCAATCCAATAACGTAACGAATCGGCTTTTATAATCACTCTGATGAATTCGGGATCTGGTGTTCCAATGGCTAGTTTGAACTCAACCGGTTTGAAGCAATTTTCCTTTTGGTCATATTGGTGAAGAGTAGACTTTCGTTTGCCTGCTGAGTAGAATAATTGATCATCATTTCCTGACAAAACAAAATTAATTGTGGGGAGAACTCCTTTTTCAGTGCCGTAGGCTTCGATGTTGGAAGTCGAATCAATTCGGTAAATTCGGTTATCACCTTCACCATGAGCCCATAGTCGGTTCCGCTTATCAATGGTAAGTGTATTAAAACGATAAGCTGTTTCAGGGAGTGGAATTTTGGTCACAGCATTGTTTTGATGACGTTCAAGAGAACCATCCCGATACGAAACCCAAATGATTCCGGCATTGGTTTCAATATCGTAAATCGATTTATTCCCGGTTTTAATGGCTGTTGTAACCGAAACACGTTCATTCAAATTTTCAACGAAATAGATTCCTTCCTGGTCACAAACTAAAAGCCTTCCATCGTTGAAATTTTTCACATTCCTGATGAATAGTTTTTTATTGTTTAGTTCACTCCAATCAAAAAAAGTCTCATAGGCTGCTACAATGCCGTCATCAGTTGATGACCATATCATATTTTCGTCATCAATCGTGATTGAAGAAATATTTGAAAACGGATAATCATTTACTTTGACCGGATTTTTCAGATTGTTCAGTTTCATCCTGTAAAGGCCATTCTGAAAAGTGCCCAGGTAAAGTGTTCCGTACCGGTTTATTGCAATGGATGATATTTGAGACAGATTGTTTAATTTAATGAGTTTTGACGAAATGATGTTGGCTTGCGGAATAAATTGGAATAGACCAATAGAGGTCCCGATCAGAAAAGTAGAATCAGGCAAAATTGAAAGTGCATTTATTTCTGGCCTGGGATTGTCTCTGAAAAAGGGCAACAGAATAAACGTGTCAGACTGTTTATCCAGGTAAAACAAACCACCTTTCCAGGAAGAAACAATGAGCCTGCGGTATTTATCTTCTGCATAAAGAAATGAACGGTTGTAGCTATCGGTATGAAACTGAAGGTCAAATTTGTACTTTTTCAGCTTGGAACCAGCTACTCGTGAAATTCCAGTTTTTTCTGAGATCCAAAGTGTACCAGAAAAGTCCTGAAACATACTTTTAGGATAGGCGGCAGTTGTGTCTGAATCTGTTTCTGAGCCCGGCCAAATCAATTCAAATTTTTTATTCTCATTAATTATTCCGATTCCCATATCCGTGATACAGTACAAAGAATTATCACCAGATAAAAAAATGTCTTTCACATAATGACTTGGAAGGTCTTCAATAATGGTTCTGAACCGGATCCCATCAAAAAATACGAGACCGCCATCGGTTGCGATCCAAATCAGACCCTGCCGGTCTTTCACCACTTTTTTTGTTAGGTTACTCGCTAACCCTTTGTCTGAATCGTAGATATTGAAATTGAATTTCTGCGGAAAGGCAGAGAAAGGAAGAAAAAGCAGAAGGAAAATCAGTAGATTTATGATTTTCAGGAAATAGTTTGAAGCCATAACCGTTCTTTCCCGGTTTAAAACTGATTGCAGAACCTGAAAAAGAATATTAGCTCTGCTTTTCTCTAAGTTAACTGAATAAATAACGGTCTACAAGAGGGAAAGGTGATAATCCATTGCAAAAATTGAATTTAATTTACATAAGTGTGTTTTTCTGAATGTTTAAAGTGGAATGAAGAGAGTTTTCGCTTTTGTTTGTTTCAAATCCACTTCCGCGCTGACAAAAATTAAATTTTTTCCTTTTGGTTCGATGTGGACATAAATGATGGATTATTAATAAATAACATCGTACCTTTCCATCTGAAATTAGGTTTCTGATTAATTTTGAATTATCGGATAAAACAGTTACGAATACTGTGCCTCTAATTCCATCCCGAAAGGAACAATTATGAAAGTCTGGCTTCGTTTTTTATTGATTGGTATTTCCCTATTTCAAATTGGGAATGCCTACGCTCAACTTCAGGTTACTTTTTCAGCCGACACAACCCAAATCTGGGAAAAAAATGTAGGGCAAAGTTGTGCTGCTATGTTTACAAGTCTGGTTGAAACCCGAAATGATACGGTTTTTGTAACAGAGGTTGATACAGCCTTATTTCATGCAACCTGCTGGTGTTATTATACCTTGCGTACAGACATTGTTGGTTTACTTCCAGGTGAATATATTGCCAGTGTTTCAAGAAAGAATAACAAACACGAATTGCCAGAATTTATCGGAACAATACCTTTTACTGTAACGTATGGTTCTGTTCAGAATTTAAGTGTGAAAGGAACCCAAAGCCGTTGCTATAGTTCCCCGCAAAGTGTTCATTATGGAGCATTGCCTTCTTCACCTTATCTTTTGAGCAATTACCCAAATCCGTTCAATCCGGTTACGCTCATTTCTTATACAGTTCCGGTTTCCGGCAACTTAAAAATTGAAGTCTATGATGTTCAGGGTATTAAAGTGGCAACTGTGGTAGATCGTTTTGTATCTGCCGGCGACTATGAGGTTCCTTTTGATGCATTTGGATTAAGCAGTGGAATATATCTGCTCAGGATGACGAATTCTGAGACTTCTCTGGTTAATAAAATAACATTTCTGAAGTAAATGATTTTTGAATGAAGGCCGGCTAAAAACCGGTCTTTTCATTTTGAACCAAAATTCAAATTCCCCTCTGAATTTCCCCCTTGTTTATAACTGACTTCTTCCCGAATTTTGTCCTGACCAAATTCCTTTAATGAAATCCGGACCCAAAAAATCATGCCGATCAAATCACCTCATGGAAATAAACTAACTTGCAAAGGCTGGCAACAGGAAGCAGCTTTGCGAATGTTGATGAATAACCTTGACCCCGAAGTTGCTGAACGACCCGAAGATCTGGTTGTTTATGGCGGAACAGGTAAAGCTGCAAGAAACTGGGATGCCTATTATGGAATTGTAAAAGCACTTCAGGGACTCGAAAACGATGAAACGCTTCTCGTTCAATCAGGTAAACCTGTCGGCATTTTCAAAACCCATGAATTTTCTCCCCGTGTTTTAATCGCAAATTCAAATCTGGTTGGTAAATGGGCAGATTGGGAACACTTTAATGAACTGGAGAAAAAAGGTCTGATCATGTACGGTCAGATGACTGCTGGTTCCTGGATTTACATTGGAACGCAGGGTATTCTTCAGGGAACCTATGAAACCTTCGCCTCCCTTGCCAAAATTCATTTCGGGGGTTCACTTGCCGGAAAGTGGGTTGTGACAGCCGGCCTTGGCGGAATGGGTGGCGCTCAGCCTTTGGCAGCAACAATGAACGATGCAGCTTTTCTTGGTATTGATGTCGATATTACCCGCATCCAGAAACGACTGGATACCGGCTATCTCGATAAAATGACCACTCATCTTGATGAGGCACTTGAATGGATTTTTGAGGCGAAAATTAATAAAACCGGACTTTCTGTCGGTTTGGTTGGAAATGCTGCAGATGTTCTTCCCGAACTCCTTCGCAGAAATCTGGTCCCCGATGTTTTAACCGATCAGACCAGTGCTCACGACGAACTGAATGGTTACATTCCTAACCATTATTCTTTTGAAAATGCACTTCACCTTCGAATCTCCGATCCACAAAAATACATACAGGAATCAATCAGAACGATGGGTGACCACGTATCGGCCATGCTTGAGCTGAAATCACGCGGCGCAATCACTTTTGATTACGGAAATAATATCCGGGCTCAGGCAGTAAAGGCAGGTGTTTCGGAAGCTTTTGAAATCAAAGGATTTGTACCCGAATACATCAGACCTCTTTTTTGCGAAGGAAAAGGTCCGTTTCGCTGGGCCGTACTCTCTGGCGATCCCGAAGATTTACGGGTGACTGATCAGGCGGTTCTTGATACCTTCCCTGATGATAGCCACCTTCATAAGTGGATTAAAATGGCACAGGAACGGGTTAAGTTCCAGGGACTTCCTGCAAGAATTTGCTGGTTAGGTTATGGTGAACGGGCTAAACTCGGGCTTGTTTTTAATGAATTGGTCAGAACTGGAAAAGTAAGTGCCCCGATTGTCATCGGCCGTGACCATCTTGACTGCGGGTCTGTAGCATCGCCAAACCGGGAAACAGAAGCCATGAAAGATGGTTCTGATGCCATTGCCGACTGGGCAATTCTAAACGCACTCGTCAATACAGCAGCGGGTGCTTCGTGGGTTTCATTTCATCATGGTGGTGGTGTTGGTATGGGCTATTCGCTCCATGCCGGAATGGTTGTCGTTGCTGACGGAACTGAAATGATGAAAGACCGGCTGCAAAGAGTTTTGACTTCAGACCCGGGAATGGGCGTCATCCGTCATGCTGATGCCGGGTATGAAATTGCAATTAAAGTTGCTGAAGAACAGGGAATTAGAATTCCAATGAAAGAATAATGGTAACTCAGAATCGAAATAATTGAAATAAAATAAGGGATCTGATCATGAAAAAAACGGGAATTTTCCTGCTGATTTTTGGAATTGCCTTTGGTTCATTTGCCCAACAAAAACCGGCAATTAAAACCGTTGAGTGGAGCAAAAATGCCACCATATATGAAGTGAATGTCCGCCAATTTTCAGAATCTGGAACCTTCAAAGCAGTTGAGGCCAAACTTCCTGAACTAAAGGAACTTGGAGTTGGTATTCTTTGGCTGATGCCAATCAATCCGATCGGTGAAAAAAACAGAAAACTTCCGCTTGGAAGCTATTATGCAGTCCGGAATTATACCGGTATCAATCCTGAATTCGGAACAGAAGCCCATTTTCATGATCTGATAAAAAAAGCACATGAATTGGGAATGAAAGTTATTATTGACTGGGTGGCCAATCATACCGCATGGGATCATCCCTGGGTGTTAACAAACCCTGAATATTATACTAAAAACTCAAAAGGTGAAATGATTGCACCGGTCGAAGATTGGGCCGACGTTGCTGATCTCGACTATTCTAATCAGGGCCTCAGAAAAGACATGATTGAATCGATGAAATATTGGGTTGAAGAATTTGATCTTGACGGATTCAGATGTGATGTCGCCGGAATGGTACCCGTTGAGTTTTGGGATTCGGCCAGAAAAGAACTCGATAAAGTAAAACCTGTTTTTATGCTTGCTGAGGCTCATGAACCCGAACTTCACAACCATGCCTTTGATATGACCTACGGATGGCAGTTCAAAGATTACTTTAATAATATTGCTCAGGGTAAGCACAATGCAGATTCCCTTCGGTCATATTTAGTCAATAAAGAAACGAAAATGTATCATCCTGATAATTATCGGATGTTGTTTATAACCAATCATGATGAAAATACCTGGAACGGGAATGAATTTAAAAGATTGGGTGATGCCTATCAGGTCATGACCGTTTTGACTTTTACACTTCCGGGAATGCCGTTAATTTATAATGGACAGGAAGCTGGTATGACACAGGAACTGAAGTTCTTTGAAAAAGATCCTATTCAGTGGAAGGATCACTCAAACAAAGCATTGTATAAGAAACTTACTTCTCTACGGTTGAAACATTCGTCATTATGGTCGGGTGAATATGGCGGTAACTTTAAAATTCAGACGACATCTGATGACCAGAATGCATTTTCTTTTTCAAGGAAAAACGAAGAAGATGAAATTCAGGTTGTAGTTAACCTGACCGGAAAGGAAATGGAAGTGACTTTGAAAAGTACGGGGTTTGTGGGAAAATCAGAAGAACTGTTAACCGGTGAAACGATAAATCTTAACTCTGGACTTAAAGTTAAACTGGCACCCTGGTCATGGAAAATATGGGGCAAAAAATAAAAAGTGGTAAGTAATAGGTGATAGGTAGTAAGTGATAAGTAATAGGTGGTCGTATTTTGAATTAACAACGTACCACCTATAACTTATCACCGACCACTTGAATCTTATCCTTCCGGCTTATTGATGGCGTCAAATACCCGTGCCTCAACAAACAAATTAAACAAATCTGCATCCACTTTTTTCGCCTTGACTTCATAACCCAAAATGTCAAGCGCCTTTTCGAGAGGTACAGCCCGTTTATAAGGTCTGTCATTGGCGGTTAAAGCATCAAAAATATCAGAAATGGTCATGATTTTTGACTGAATCGGAATACTTTCACTATTCGCTTTATTCGGGTAGCCAGATCCGTCAAGTTTTTCATGGTGCATGTAAGCAATTTTAGGAACGCTTCTCAGGTCATTTGTCCACGGAATTTGTTTCAGGAAGTTAAAGGTATGCGTAACATGGCTTTCAATTTCAAGCCGTTCGTCATCACCCAAAGAACCTTTTGCAATTGATAACCTGATTGCTTCATGATCAGTTAAAAACGGAATGTTTCCGATTCCGTCAACCATCAGCGATTTAGATTGAATTTCCTTCAAAAGTTCAAATCCGGATGATTCAAGTACCGTTGGCTCATTGGTTTTAGTAATGAACTCCAAATATCGGTCAAGTTCTGCAATTCGTTCTTTGGAATCCGCATCAATTGACAACAAATCTTCCAGCGCTTCTTCTCTTGATTTTTCGAGCAGATATCTGACTTTCATATTTGAATATTGAAGCTGAACGGACTGCCGTAAAATAATGTATCTTGATTTTAACAGTTCAAGGTCAGGTTCATAAAGCTTTTTGGCTTTTACCAATACCGGTTCTCTGACCCCAATTTTACCAAAATCATGTAGCAGAGAAGCGTATTTGAGTTCCTGAATGTCCCGGGTTCCGAATTGAATACCACCAAATAGTGATGCCTTCGCTTTGTTTACTGCTTGTGCAACACCGGTAGAAAGAACTGCCACCCGTTCAGAGTGTCCTGATGTTGTAGGGTCTCTGGCCTCGATTGCGGTAACAGATGCTCTGATGAATCCTTCAAACAGAATTTTAATTGATTCATACAGACTTCGGTTTTCGTAGGCAACTGCCGCCTGCGAAGCAAATGAAAGCGTTAGCTCTTCGTCTTTTTTAGTAAACGGAATAACCTGCTCTGAAACGATTTCTTCTGAGGCTAATGCAACGTCACGATCCCGCTTCTTATTGATCAGCTGAATAACACCAATGGTTTGCTTATCCTGATTTAACATCGGAACCACCAACATTGATTTGGTCCGGTATTTTATAAAATCGTCAAAGCTTTTGTTGAAATGATAGGGGAGTGTATCCGGAAGGTAATAAACATCTTCAAGATTAAGAATTTCGCCAGTGGAAGCCGTGTACCCAGAGAGACTCTTCGAAGAAATCTCCATGGTAAATTCTTTGAAAGGAATTGCCTTGGTGAAGTTGAAAGTGTGCTTAAAGCACAAAACCTTATTTTTTAGATAATTGGTTTTGTCATATTCAACGTCCGGTTTATCCTGTAGTATATAAAGTGAACCGGAATCACAATTGGTAATTTCAATTGAGATCGTTAAAATCAGATCAAGAAGCTTGTGAATATCGGTTTCAGAAGAAAGCGCAATTCCAATATCATTCAGTTTCTTAAGTGCACCGGCCTGAGTGCCGATTTCTTCGTGAAGTTTGTAAATCCGGAGCCGGGCAGAAGCCAATTTCTGTATTTTTTTAAGAACCAGAACCAGTTTGTTTTTACTTATCGGCCTGTCAACGATATCAAAAAGAACTTCTGTATCAACCAATTTCCAGGCTTCAGGGTACTCTTCGAGTTCACGTTGACCTGCTACAGCAATCAATGTAATTTTTTCAGCCTGGACTGGGGTAAGTTTTGCCCTTACTGTATCGAGAACTGCAAGATCGACGATGAGAACATTGGTGATCAGATGGGAAGGAATAGAAGAATCTTTGATGGTGTTAATTTTTTTAACATCAATTTTTTGAATCTTGTGCAGAATTAAATGGTTTTCAAGCGATTTTACAGCAAAATCCAGTGTTTCGCTATCCAATCCAACACCATCAAATAGCTGAAGATGTGGCTTAAACCCTTTGTCGTGGCTGTTTAATTCAGTCTCTGTTTCCGCAAACTCGTTTTGAACCTGCTTCATTGCAGTTTCTCCGTTACACATTTAATTGCGTGATGGTATAAAAAATTTAGTTTAGATTCAATATTAACAAATATTTTTGCTAAAATTGTGATATCGCCGTCACATTAGGTAATGAAAATTAATAAATTCCTTTAAGGTAGTAAAAATGGCAACGCTTTACCTGATTCCTAACCTGCTTTCAGATCAAACGACCTGGGATCCATATTTTCCTGCCACTTTAGGTGGATTGGTTGACCAGTTAGATGGGTTGGTAATTGAATCTGTTAAAAGCACAGGCAAATTGTTAAAGCAATTGGGTACAAACCGTCATATCCGTGAAATTCCGCATATTGTTCTTAAGGAAAATATGAAACCTGATGATTTTAAGGATATTATCAGTGAAATTAATGGCAATTCCCAATGGGGACTTATTTCGGATGCAGGTTACCCGGCGGTTGCAGATCCTGGAGCAAATCTCGTTGCCTTGGCCCATCAACGTGGAATTAAAGTGGTTCCTGTTCCGGGTTCTTCTTCTATTATCCTTGCTCTTGCGGGATCTGGATTTAACGGACAGCGGTTTTCATTTCAGGGTTACCTTCCCAGAAATGAGCAGGAACGCAGAGTGGTTCTTCAGGGTTTGGTTCGGGAATCTGAGGCACGGGGAATGACCCAGATTTTTATTGAAGCTCCCTACCGGAATCAGGCTTTGATGGATGAGTGTTTGAGAGTTTTACCCGATTCAGTGAAACTTTGTCTGGCAATTGATCTGACCGGATCTGCAGAACGAATTGTTTCCCGTTCAGTCGCAACCTGGAAAAAAGACCCCATTCTTATCCCCAAAGATCTGCCGGCAATTTTCCTTTTTCTTGCCTGACGGAATCTGAATGCCGGTTTCTGTGTTTGGTTCTGAAATACTCAGAAATTTAAAAATAAATTGAAATTAAAAATATGAATAATGCCGAGTCCCCAACTTCTGAACTTTCCCCTGAAGTTCTCAAACAACTCACTTACCAATTTTCCTATGGCGTTTATGTCTTAACTGCTTCTGATGGGTCTTCTTTTTCTGGAATGACAGCAGTTTGGGTTTCTCAGGTTTCAAAAAATCCCGTGAGAGTCGGAATCGGAATTCAGCCTGAAGGATTTACCGCCGGTTTGATCAGAAAAACAGGCAGGTTTGTGGTTAACGTACTAAGTCAGAATCAGCAACAGATTGCCTACCACTTCGGAACCCCTTCTGAAAGTCCATCAGAGCGTTTTGAAGGTGTTCCAACTGAACAATCTCCCTCCGGAATCCCAATCCTGTCAGAATCGGTTGCATGGATGGAATGTGAAGTTGAACAGGAATTGAATCTGGGAACGCATGTTTGGATTGTAGGAAGGGTAATTCATGGCAAAAAAGCAGATTCGGGTTTGCCTGCTATGTACCATAATGGGAAAATATTTTAGAAGTCAGAAGTCGAGCGAAGCGAAGATCCCGTCCCGCATTGCGGGATCGGGGACAGAAGTCGGAAGTCGGAAGTCGGAAGTCGGAAGTCGGAAGTCGGAAGTCGGAAGTCGGAAAATTAAAGACCGGAAATTTAAATACTTCTTTTCAAAAACTAAATCTCAAATTTGAAATTTGAATTAAAAGCCTGAAAGGCTGACAGGATTATAGAAAATTAGTGCCATGCCCATTTCAAACCCTGAAAGGGTGACATTATATTTTGCAATTTCAATTCAAAATTCGTCATTCGCCATTTGCTGTTCGTCATTTCTCCCCAAAATAATCCGTCATCGGGTCAAGATAATAATCCTTCCAGCCCTGGGCATAAACTTCCTTTTGTTCAGGCGGAAAATCAGAATGAATCAAAACAAGCTGGGTTCCTTTCCCGGATGGTTCGAACAATAACTCAAGTCTTGAATCAGGTGCATTGGCAGGAAAATCAGTTGTCCGCCAGGATTGCAGAATTCGTCTGAAGGGTTCAAGTACCAGATTTCGTCCGGAAATGTATCCATCCCACGCTGTGAAACTGCCGCCCTGTGAGGGATCAATTGAAGCTTCCGAGCCACTGAATGAAGAATGTTCATCAGAATCCAACCACCCCAGATACAAAGCAGCAGGATCAACCGGAAAAAAAAGGGAAAGTCTGATTGTTGTCATGCGACTACTCTTATTTTTTGAATACATGTAAATATATACAGTATAAATACAGAAAATCAAGAGTTTTGTCGGTAGGCGTAGGAAATATCTAATCAGATTCTAATCTACTGTCCATTGAGTTTGGCATGAGGAAGCTTATAAATTCCCTCTGTAAAAATAACTCTCTGAAGGAGATCTGAAGATGTTTGATGAGTCGTTGTCTTACCAATGCCAATATTGCGGGGCAGTTAATAATCTTGATATGGATGAGCTTGATGCTTATCATCAGGAATTTTATGAAAACTGTGAAATCTGTGATCACCAAAATCTGATCATTGTTGATAAAGATGAATTTTCGAAATCCTACCATTTGTCAGTTTTTGGGGATTATGATTGAAAAGTTCACTTTTCGAACAGTTAAGTCCTGAATTCCTGATAAATTGTGCGATTTTTCCTTCCTCTTTTCTCAATTCCGTCAAAATGTACTGCCACCATCACAGAAATCAGATTTAATTTATTTGTATCTTTGTGGTTTTGTCCACAAGAACAAAAAGGCACCAAGCGTTGAATTGGATTTCAGAAACCCGGCATTTTGTTTTTGACCTCGATGGAACTCTGATTCTTGGAAATCAGATTCTGCCGTATGCCCGTGAAACTCTTGACTTAATCAGGAGCCAGGGAAAGTCATTTACAGTTGTTACCAACAATTCAAGCCGTTCAATTGATAATTATTTCCGGTTTCTCACTTTTCTTGGTTTTCATATCAAGCCAAATGAAATTCATACTTCCGGTAAGGCGACGGCACAATACATCAATCAGCTCAAACCAGAACCATCAGTTTATCTGCTGGGAACCCGGGCATTGGTTGAAGATTTTTCGGCCTTTGGTATTGCTTGTGTAAATGACATTGATGCTGAACCTATTGATTTTGTTGTGCTGGCATTTGATCAGGAAATCACTTATAAACGCATTGTTGAAGCCAGTATTTTAATCCGTTCCGGAATTCCATTTATTGCAACCCATGCAGATATCAATATTCCGACTGAACGGGGTTTATTGCCTGACTGTGGCTCTTTAATTTCCCTTTTTCAAACTTCAACCGGAATTATTCCAAAGGTTATCGGGAAGCCCAATATTGAAATGGTTGAACCCATTCTTAAGCAAATTGGTGTTAAGCGGAATGAAATGGTGATCGTTGGAGATAGGATGTACACTGATATTGAAATGGGTTGGCGTGCCGGAATTAAAACGATTTGGGTCAAAACTGGTGATTTGAATAATAACCACCTGACCTCGCCTGGTGTAACTGCTACTTCTGAAATTCAAACTTTAGAACCGCTTTATCATACACTTTTAAATCTTTCTTGATTTGTAATCCTGTTAATCAAAAACTGACAGATAGTTTTTCTGACGGAACCCGGGCATTTTGTCCCCGTCTCAAAAACCGATTTTATATTTTATTGAACTAAGACGACAAAACGGAGCAACGTATGGCTTTCGATATTGCAGAACTAAATGAACGGATTAAACAGGAATCTGCCTTTATTGACCTGGTTCAGGGCGAATTCAGCAAAGTAATTGTTGGTCAGAAGTACATGATTGACAGACTTCTGATTGGCTTGCTTTGCAATGGTCACATTCTGTTGGAAGGTGTTCCCGGACTCGCAAAAACCCTAACCATTTCTACTCTTGCCCGGATTATTGACGGTAAATTCCATCGTATTCAATTTACACCTGACCTGCTTCCCGCAGATTTAACCGGAACTCTGATTTATAATCAGAAGGAAAGTAATTTCTTTGTGAAAAAAGGTCCCGTTTTTGCCAACCTGATTCTAGCAGATGAAATAAACCGGTCACCGGCTAAAGTTCAATCGGCACTTCTTGAAGCCATGCAGGAAAAACAAGTAACGATTGGTGATGAAACCTATAAACTTGAAGAACCGTTTCTCGTGCTTGCAACCCAGAATCCTGTTGAACAAGAGGGAACTTACCCGTTACCGGAAGCTCAGGTTGACCGTTTTATGCTGAAAATCATTGTTGGTTACCCCACAAAGGTTGAAGAAATGGAAATCATGCGCCGGATGGCCAACACGGCGGAAAAGAAAACCATCAATAAAATTATTTCCCCGAAGCAAATTCTCCAGGCCCGCCAACTGATCAATGACATCTATATGGATGAAAAAATTGAACAGTATATAATTGATATTATTTTTGCAACCCGTGACCCGCAAACGGTCGGACTTCCGCACCTGAAACCACTTATCCAATATGGTGCTTCCCCACGTGCCTCCATCTTCCTGAATCTGGCAGCAAAAGCACATGCTTTTCTGAAACACAGAGGCTATGTTACTCCAGAAGATGTGAAAGCAATGGCTTATGACGTGCTTCGTCACCGTGTCATTCTTACCTATGAAGCTGAAGCTGAAGAAAAAACCACAGATTTCGTTATTGGTGAACTCCTGGCGAAAATTGAGGTGCCTTGATGTCTCAGGTTCCTGCTGACCTGTTCCGGAAAATCCGCCAGCTTGAAATCCGGACCAAGGGCATTGTCAATAATATGTTTTCGGGTGAGTACCGGTCCAGTTTCAAAGGGCAGGGAATTGAATTCTCTGAAGTTAGAGAATACAATTACGGTGACGACATCCGGATGATTGACTGGAATGTTTCTGCCAGACAGGGAAAACCCTTCGTAAAGATTTACCATGAAGAACGGGAACAAACCCTGATGCTCATGGTGGATGCTTCGGGTTCACTCTGGTTTGGTTCAAAATATCCGTTAAAATATGAAATGGCCATTCAGCTTTCTGCAGTTCTTGCCTTCAGCGCAATTAAAAACAACGATAAAGTTGGCTTGTGCATTTTTTCTGACCGGATAGAACGGTTTATCGCACCCAGAAAGGGAAGAACCCACGTTCTTCGTGTTCTCAGAGAATTGTTTTCCCATCAGCCAGAACAACGTCCAACCCGGCTCGGTATGGTTTCAGAATATATTTCACGGGTTTTAAAACGGCGTGCCATTGTTTTTCTGATTTCCGATTTTGATGATCTCAATTTTGAAAAAGAACTCAAAATTCTGAATCAGAAACATGATTTGATTGCTGTCATGATGCGGGATATGGGTGAACTCGTGCCGCCTCATATTGGTATTGCTACTGTTCGTGATCCTGAAACCGGTGAAACCACCACCGTTGATTTTGGCAACAAACGGATACGCGAAGAATTCCGCCAGTATTATTTGAGAAAACATAAAGAATCTGCCAATCTGGTTAAAAAACTTCAGATTGATTCCATTGAACTCTTCACCCATCATGACTTTGTTGAGAAACTGATGGCCTTCTTCAGAATGAGAGGAAGACGTAACTGATGAAAAGGCAACTTTTTACCTTTTTTCTTTTTTTATTGGGTTTTGCATCTGTTTTTGCACAGAACCCGGCAGACTGGCAATTTAAAATTGATAAGAAGGATTCCCTTCAGGTTGGAGATACCCTCACTTTTACCGCCGGATGGCAGGGAAAAAGCGGATTATCCTGGTTTTTCCGGATGGATTCAACCACTGCATCAGTTTTAGAACCCCTTCCGGGTGATACTACTTTTTCTTCGGTCGGAAATGAAACCCAATATCAGATTAAATTACCGTTCATTTTCTGGGGATTTCAAAAAGATACGCTCAATCCGCTGCTTTTTGTTTTAAAAAATGAAGTTTCACAAGATTCAGTCTGGTTTCAAACCCCTGATCTTATTTTAAATCCGAACCTGGTAACAGCCGAGAACGACACGCTTCCCCGGCCTGAAAAAGGTATTTACGAAACCAGCAGACCCTGGTGGCAATATGTTCTTTGGGTTTTAGGCGCACTTTTACTTGCCGGGCTGATCTATTATTTCTACCGCAGATATATGCTTCAACGGAAATCGAAACAAGACGTGGTTGAAGTGGTACCGGTTGTTGAGAAAACTCCCTGGGAACTTTTCCAGTTGGCTATGGATGATTTACTTTCACGTCAGGTTCTTTGGCCTGAGGATGTGAAAGCATATTATTCTGATCTGATTGAAATTCTTAAAACCTATCTCGAAAGAACCACAACTTCGCCGGTTCTTGAAATGACAAGCGATGAATTGCTTTCCTGGCTAGATGAAAAGCCACATTTAAAGTCAGCCTTACCAGATATGAACGAGCTGCTTAACCGTGCGGATCTGATAAAATTTGCAAAACAAAACACCGTTCAATCTCAGATGAATGACGATTTTAATAAAGTAAGAATTTCAGTTCATAAACTGGAAACCAAACCAAATCTGAGTTCAACTGAACAAAAGAATCCTGAACTCCCGCAAGCAGAACTTGAACCGGGAGAAAAATCATGATTCAGTTTGAAACTCCTTCATTCCTTTTTCTTCTTCTTGTACTTCCTGTCTGGGGAGTCTGGTTTTGGTTTCGTAGAAAAATAAGTAAACCGGTTCTTACCTATGGGCGGATTTCTGCATTCGGGAAAAACACGAAAACTTTTTGGGTTTGGGTTTCACTATTACTTTTACCTGCAAGATGGTTGGGTCTGATTCTATTAATTATTGCTCTGGCAAGGCCTCAGCTTGTTAATACCGAACGCATCATTACGTCAGAAGGCGTTGATATTATTCTGACACTCGATATTTCTGCCTCCATGAAAGCAATGGATCTGAATCCGAATCGTCTGGCGGCTGCAAAGGAAGTTGCACGTGATTTCGTCGCAGGTCGTGAAGCTGACCGGATTGGAATGGTTGTTTTTGCTGGTCAGGCTTTTACCCAGGCTCCGCTCACATTAGATTATGAAATGATCAAAAACCTGATTCAGTCTACAACCTGGGATGAAGCAAATCCTGGAACAGCAATCGGGATGGCCTTAGCGACTTCTATCAACAGGCTAAGAGATTCTGATGCTAAATCCAAAGTCATTATCCTGTTAACTGACGGACGAAATAACCAGGGAGAAATTGACCCGGTAACTGCCGCCGACTTGGCTTTGAGTATGGGTGTAAAAGTTTACACGATTGGTGTTGGCCGTTTGGGTGAAGCCCAGATTCCGGTGAAAGATCAGTTTGGACGAACAGTTCTGGTAAATCAAGCCGTTGATGTTGATGATGAAACACTGACGAAAGTGGCAGAAATGACCGGTGGTAAATATTACCGGGCAACAGACAATCAATCGCTTCGCAAAATTTATGCTGAAATTGGTACACTTGAAAAAACCAAGGTGGAAATGAAAAATTATTATCAGTATGATGAAATTTATCATTGGTTTTTATTGCCTGGCCTTCTTCTCCTTCTGATCGAATTTTTACTTTCCAAAACCCGTTGCAGGCCTGCAGTAAGTGAACTTGGGGAGGACTTGAAATGAAATTTGGTTTTTGGTGGTACTCTGCCGGGTTTCTGGCTCTTTTTCTTGTTTTGATTGTGATCATTTTTTACCGCAGGAATCAGAAACAGAATCTGGCAGCTTATTTTCTTCCTGATAATTTGTTGAAACTGAATGAATCTTCGTGGTTAAAACTGAATTCACTCAGACTGACTTTCTGGACGTTGGCGATGATTTTTGGAATCATCGCACTTATGGGTCCGCTTTTGGGTGAAAGAACCAGAGAAGTTAAACACAGAGGTGTTGACCTGATCATCGGCCTTGATGTTTCAAATTCGATGCTGGCACAGGATGTTTTGCCCTCCAGACTTGAAAAAGCCAAACTTGAAATCCGGAATTTTGTCGGGCAACTGAACGGTGACCGCGTTGGGCTCATTGTGTTTGAAAATGATGCCTTTCTTCAATGCCCACTTACCTCAGATTACTCAGCAATCAGTTTATATCTTGATGCAATTACAACGGGCTACCTTCCAACACCCGGAACCAATCTTGCTGCTCCGCTTGAAAGTGCCGACGAAGCGTTTAAAAGAACATTAACCATTGGCGAAACTCAAAAGGAAGCAGGCAAAAGTAAAATTATGATTCTGGTTTCTGATGGTGAAGACCATGAAGGTTCTACTGAGGAAGCAATAAAAATTGCCATGGAAAATGGGATTAAAGTTTTCACTGTTGGCGTTGGAACTGCAGCCGGCGGACCGATTCCAGTAAAAGACCGTTCGGGAAAAGTTGTTGATTTTAAACGGGATCGTACCGGAAACGTGGTAACAACTCAGCTTAAGGAAGATGGACTTGCCCGGGTTGCTGATGAGACTGGTGGCGAATATTTCAGAATTGGAGCAACGGCTTCCGATTTTTATAAACTGAATGAAGTGATTGAAAAAATGACCAAAACTGATTTCAAATCTTCTGAGGTTCTTGATCTGGATAATAAATTCCAGTATCCATTGGCTCTTTCCGTCTTTTTCCTTCTGGCAAATCTGTTCATCATTCCTTCAGTTAAAAAAGAAGAGGAGGCTGAATGATGTGGTTACTGATGATAATTTTCTTGATTTCTGGAGATATCGGCAGATTACAAAAAGCAGATGCCCTTTATAAACAGGAAAAGTTTGAAGAGGCATATGCCATTTACCGGGATGAACTCGATAAAAACCCGGGTGACTTTAAACTGGCCTTTAATGTAGGGAATGCTTTGTTTAAAATGGGCAAGTATGATGAAGCTGAAAAGATTTATGATCATGCAAAGTCCCTTACAAATTCAGCGAAACAGGCATCTGCCGGTCAGTACAATCAGTCTCTCACCAATCTGAAAAAGAAGGAACTTGAAAAGGCAATTGAAGGACTGAAAAGTTCAATTAAACTGAATCCGGATGATGAAGATGCAAAAGCAAATTTTGAAGTTGCATCCAGAATGCTGAAAAAGCAGCAACAGCAGCAGCAACAACAGCAAAAGGATCAGAAAAAGGACAATAAGGACCAGAAAAAAGACGATAAACAACAACAACAAGATCAAAAAGATCAGCAAAAGCAGGATGAGAAAAAAGACCAGAAACAGCAGCAGCAGCAAAGTCAGATTCCAAAGGAACAAGCTCAGCGACTTCTGGATGCTCTAAAAAAGAATGAAAAAGATGCACTGTTAAAACGGAAAGAAATGTCTGGAAAAGCCAGAAAGCCGGTTGAAAAGGATTGGTAATTATTCCTGAACCGAACAACATTCCGAATGAAAGCATTTATTTTGCATTTTGCCTTAATGTCTGAAATAAAATGAAATATGATCACAAATAGAATTCCAGTTATTTTACTTGCCTTACTGGCGACTGTTTTCTCCTTTTCCAGCGGGTTTGGTCAGGGAGTAACCGTTCAACTTTCTGCGGAGCAAACCACTTACAGAGTCAATGATCTCATTCAGATCACAATTGAAGTAACTGCCGGATCAAATCTGACTTTGCCAAAGGCAGAGTTTTCTGTTCCTGCAGGAATCAAAAGAATGACCGGACAATCGTCAACGAGTCAGGGAATTTCAATTGTAAACGGTTCTTATAAAATCACTCAGTCTGAAAGCCATGTACTCATGGCAACAAAGCAGGGAACCTATACAATTGGCCCTGCTGTCGTTGTTGTGAACGGATCAAAATATCAATCAAATTCCGTTTCCTTGAAAATTCTAGCTGCCGGTGAAAAAAGTCCTGCCGGATCATCAGGAGGTTCAACGGTTGAAGATTTTGTATTTCTGAAAGGAGTTCCATCGGTAACCAATCCTGTTGTTGGTCAACCTGTTTATATCAGATACAAGTTATATTTCAGAACCCGTATCAGTAACGTGAATCTGGTGACTGATGCCGCTGGAACCGGAGTTTTGTCTGAGGATTTAAATACTGGGCGACCGAATCAGCAACCAGATCAGGAAACCGTAAACGGTCAGCAATTCAGTGTTGTTAGCGTACGGAAATTGTTGATCTATCCGCAGCAGGATGGAACAGTAACAATCAATCCGCTTGTCCTGACGATGCAGGCTGCCCGACCCAGAAAAACGAACCGGCAATCCATTTTTGATGATTTCCTTGCCGACCCATTTCAGGAATATGCACAAATAAATGTCACCAGCCAGCCAATTAAATTAACAGTAAAGCCAATTGGTTCACAGCCATCTGATTTTTCGGGAATGACAGGTCAGTTAATAGGTTCAAGGAAGATCTCAAAGACTGAAACTGATGTGAATCAGCCCGTCTCCGTAACGCTCACTTTTGAAGGTGTAGGCAACTTTAAGAATTTTATTCCGCCAAAACTGGAGTTTGGTCCGAATGCGGAATCTTATCCGCCAAAGGAAACTGTAAAAGTAAATCCAGAGCCAAGAGGCGGGTCAGGAAAATGGACAGTAGAGTATGTGGTTATTCCAAGAGTTTCCGGTGAACTTTTAATTCCAGCCGTTTCGCTTTCCTATTATAATTTGTCAGCCGGAAAATTTGAACAAATTACTTTTGAAGAAAAGAAGATAAAGGTAAAAGGGAATACAACTGCCGGTGCTGGATCAGGTGAAAAATATGACTTTAGGTCATTGGGTCGTGATATAACTTTTATTCAAACGACAACGACTTTTCAAAAAGTGGATTCTGGCAGAATTGAACTCATCGTTTTTGCAATAATATTTGTAATTATTGCCTGGATCGGTTTTTTCATCTTTCTCTTCCTTAAAAACCGATTTGCAGCTGAACGCTCTGACCGCCTGAATTATGCACATAAAAATGCCGAGAAATTTGCAAGGAAATCATTCCTCCATGTCAGAAAAGTCGCCGAAACCGGTGATTTAAAAGATGTGCTTTCTGAAATACAAAAGGTCTTTAATAAATTTATTGCCCATCGTGCAAAACTGCCGGAAACTGCCTGGACAGTTGATGAAGTTTTAACGGTTATCAGCAGGAAACAAATTCCGGATGAAATTTCAGCTTCACTCCGTAATTATCTGACCAAACTAAATGAATACCGGTTCGCACCCATTCAAATGATTTCAGAGTCAAAAGAAGAATTAATACTTGACGCTGAAACCAATTTGACTGAATTGTCAAAATATTTATAAAATGAAATGCTTTCTTGTGTTCACTATGAAACTTAAACTCTTTTTTATAGCTCTGTTTTTCATATTCCCTGTTTTGGTTCAGGCTAATCCCGATAGCTTGTTTACTCAGGGAAATTCAGCCTATTCAGCGGGGAAATTTAAAGAAGCCCGTCAATTTTACGAATCGGTCATTTCATTCGGATTTGAAAGTTCAGAATTGTACCTCAATCTCGGAAATAGTTGTTACCGGTTAAAGGATTACGGTTGGGCAAGGGTTTACTTTGAAAAATCCAAAAAGCTTGATCCATTAAATCCAGATAGTGAATCAAATCTTGAACTGGTAAGGTCTTATAGTCCAGATAAAATAACGGTTTTGCCTCAGACTGCTGTAAAACAAGCTTTTCTATCCGGATTTTCACTTTTTAAAACGATACCTTTTATACTTTTTTTGGTTGTATTGACAAGTGTCACCCTATTTGTGGTTTTCCGATCATTTGAAAACCGATTTACCGGGTGGAAAAAGTATGGTTATGTGACCCTGTTAGTTTTCACACTTTTCATTCAATCGCTTGTTGCCGCCTGGGTTTATTTGGATTCAACAACGCATACCGCAATTGTTGTGGTGAGTGTTGCTGATGCGAGGAGTGAACCTGTTGAAAGTGGAGCGACCCTGTTTACTTTGCACATGGGAACTTTGGTTTATATTGAAAATGAATATAAGGGATGGATTTTTACCCGTCTTGAAAATGGAAATACGGGTTGGATTCCTGAGAAGCTTTTAGGTCGGGTAAATTAGTGGTACGTCGAGCGGGGCAAAGATCCCGTCCAAGGTTCGGTTACGAACCGCGGATCCGGCGAAACTTGGAAACGCTTTCGGGATGGTTGACGGGATCGTTTTGAAATAAAGCAGAGATTACTTATCTTTGATGATGTTCGAAGCCGGATATCATGTGTATCAAACCAGGTGAGCCGGTAAAGTTTAAGATTAAAATAAAAACCAACCTGCCGGGGTGGTGAAATTGGTAGACGCGTCCCGAACGCTTTCGGGATGGGTGAATAACCAGATAAACCGGTAAAAGTTTAAGATAGAATTAGCCAACCTGCCGGGGTGGTGAAATTGGTAGACGCGTCCCGAACGCTTTCGGGATGGGTGAATAACCAGGTGAACCGGTAAAAGTATAAGATTGAATTAGCCAACCTGCCGGGGTGGTGAAATTGGTAGACGCGTCCCGAACGCTTTCGGGATGGGTGAATAACCAGGTGAGCCGGTAAAGTTTAAGATTAAAATAAAAACCAACCTGCCGGGGTGGTGAAATTGGTAGACGCGCTGGACTCAAAATCCAGTGGGTGAATAACCCGTGTCGGTTCGATTCCGACCCTCGGTACAACAAAAAAACCCGTTTTCGACGGGTTTTTTTGTTTAGTAGAATTCTACTTTTCACTGGTATGTTATGCCAGCCAGATTAATAGCTTTATTGCCAGGATTTTACTAATCAGTGCAACGGGATAAACAGTTGCATAAGCAGTTGCTGCAAATGCGGTCGTTGATACTGAGGTCGTTGTTGCAAGACCGGGTGTACTTGTCATTCCGCCAGTAATAACGCCAAGTGTTCTCAGAAATGGGATTTTAAGTACATACTGACAGAATAAAAATCCGGATATCATCGTGAGAGTTGTGATGGCTACTCCAACAAAAAAGAGATTAATTCCCATCGTAGCTACTGTATTGAGGATTGTTGATCCGGCCTGAGTCCCGACGGTTGCCAGAAATAAGACAAGTCCCATTTCTCTTATAAATGCACTTCCGGTTTCTGGAACTGCCCAGATAATGGGTCCGGTTCGGTGAAGTCCGGAAAGAAGAAGTCCCATGATTAAAACGCCGCCGGTTGTTCCCAGCGTGATCTGACCAATAAGTGGTAGAAAGAAGGGAATTTTGCCAATCAGGTAACCAATAAAAATTCCTGTCAATATTGAGATGATATTGGCCGTGTAAACCTTTTTCACATCATTACCAAGCAGTTTTTTCATGTTTTCCAGGGAAGGTGCCATCCCCACAAGGTGAATAACATCCCCCATCTGTAATCGTGTTGAAGGATCTGCCGGGATATCCATTCCATTACGGGTTAACCGGGCAACGGAAACAGCGAAAACCTCATTGAAGTTAATCGATCCGATAGATTTTCCTATGAAAGTCTTTTTGGATACGATAATCCTCTTTTTCAGGAGGCTCCCGTTAAATTCCATTTTTGCATCTATGGGTTTCCCCAAATATAAAATGACCCGTTTCAGATCCTCTTCAGTGCCTACAATCCGGATCTGATCACCTTCTTCTATTATAGTATCCGCAGAAACAAGAATGGGTTCACTTGCACCCCGTTTTAAAAGCCGGGTTAAAGCTACAGGGGCAATACGACTTAATCCCAATTCCCTCACTTTTTTATTCATGATGTTTGGATTCGTAATCTCAATATGCATGAAAATAACTGGAGGATTCTGGCGGCTGACTTCCTCTTTAAGCATTTTTTCTTCGGCAGGAATGTCTGCTTTAATAAGTTTGGGCAAAAGTTTGATGAAAAGGATAACGCCAATAACCCCATAACTGTAGGTGAGTCCGTATGCAGCTGGAGCCATAGGGCTCTTCGTCATTTCAACTGCAACTGCAAGACCAGGCGTGCTGGTAAGCGAGCCAGCAAAGGCTCCAGCAATGATGTCTCCACTGTAACCCATGAGCCAGGCGCTGATCAAAGCGACCACAAAACCCGAGAATACCACAACCATCGCCCCGATAGAAAGCTTTAGACCAAAACTTTTAAATGACGTCAGAAATCCGGGACCAGCCTGAGTTCCTATTGAGTAAATAAAAAGAACCAATCCCAACTCAAGAAATTCATGAGGAAGAATAAAACCATAATTTCCAAAGATAAGAGCCACAAAAATGATTGCGGCAGGACCAAAACTAAATGCCTTGACTTCAATTTTGCCAATAGCTTCACCAAGTATGATGATCAGAAGAAGTAAAAACAGGGAGTTATTTAAAAGCTCCACGGGCAGTTTCCTTTTTATTGATGTGGTACGTCAGGCTTAACTTATTAAGCCTGGTTAGCAAAGTTACAGAAAAAGGTGATATTAAACGATTCAAAGTCATTGAGTTTCGGTTTTATTGTCCGGTTAAGGAGAATTTGCCTGAAAGGAGTATAGCCTTTCTTGTTGAAGGACAACAGTTTGGTATTTAATTTACCTCATTTGGCTGTAAAAGTTGATTTAAAAGTAATCAGTCCTTAAAATATCTCCTTCCATTTTATTGAAAATTGGTTAAAAAAAATAGGAATGATCATAAAAGGTAGTTGATAATTCTCCCAAATTTGACAATTGAAATAAAAAAAGCTTCGACTTCCAATAAAAATGTGAACTATTTCCATTATGTATATATAAATATATTTCTGCAGACAGAATAGAAAAAATGTGAAAACAAAATGCGCTTAAATAATTAAGGCAATTATCAAGAAAAATGAGTAATAATAAAACGATGGTCGTTATTGGAAATGGAAGATATATCCATATTTGTGTTTTGAATAAGAAACGGTGGAAGATTGATGGAAAAGAACGATGATTATCGTAAAACAAAGTCACCAAATGTCACATTATACTAATGAAAGCGTTTTATTTGTTTTATTCTTGTCACAGTGCCTTTTTTAAATTGTAATTGAGATTCTGAGGTGATATTATCGTTCAAGGCAAGGTCAAAACTTGCTTTGTTGTTAATAAAATAAAGTAATGTTGTATTTGGAGGAGAAATAATGAAGAAAGCGATATTGTTTTCTGTAATAAGTATAGTTGCTGCCGGCGCATACGCAGGTAATAACAATCAAAAAGCTGTTACAAAACTGGACAAAGGAGAAGCATCAGGAACGGTGTCATCCCCTGCCCGGGCAAAAGTTAACGAATCGGTTCTGATCGGAAATTCAGCCAATGCATACGCATGGCAGGCTTCTGGAACGAATCAAATCTATTACGATGTAGCGAGCAACACACTTGCTGTAACCAAACGTCGTGGATCACTTGACACCGCTATACCATCCGGTTCAGGTCGTATTGTAAACCACATGTCTACAGATGCCGGTGCAACCTGGTCTGCAGGTCTTGAAGTTAACGGTACACTTGCCCCTCAGGTGTTTGGCCGTCACCCGAATGTTGCCATTCTGCCAAGCGGTGAACTGATTACCCAATGGGCTGAACTGTATCCAATGGGCGCAGGATTTAGTGCAATTGGTGTTACCGCCAATAAACTGTCAGACAACAGCCTTCTTTCTGCTTATATCGACACATTAATCATCACTGAAATTGACGATGTTGCTGGTCTTGATACAGTTACATATAGCGTTCCTGATGAAATTTTTGTTGATGAAGCGAACGGAACCTTCTATTTTGGTGGCGCTGCTGATAATGCAACCAACACCAACTATCTGTGGAAATCATCTGACAAAGGTGCTTCTCATCAATTGGTAAAATTGTGGAAAGATGCTGCATACGGCGGAGTTATTGCCGGAGCCAATCCAACCCACGGTGATTTTACCGGTTCAAAGGGTAACTACATCATGAGCGTTCTGCCTGACTCTGCCTATGCAGTAGCCAATGGTCTTGATTATGAAACCTATGCTCCTTATTTGGTTCGTTTCGAAAACGGATCGATTACAGAAGAAGGTTTTGTTGATCTTGGTGCCATTTTTACTACACTTGGTATCGACAGCTGGACTTATGAGTGGGATATGGTTACTGATAAAGACGGTAACTGGCACATGTTTATCCAGGGATATTTGGCTGGAGAGACCGAAGATACCAATGTTGGTATTTACGAAATCTATTCCAACACCCCTGGTCGTACTGATATCGGTGCAATGAAAGTTGCAGATATTACGCTGGTAGGCCGTGTGATCGATGCTGCTAATACTTTGAACGGAACCGCAGATATCCATGCATCCCGTGATGCTGAAGGCAAGTATGTATTTGTGAAATATCTTGACTGGGATCCAACCGATGATCCTGAAACTTCAACAGAAATGTTTGTTTCAGGTCGTGCTATTTCCAGCGAAACCTATGCTGACCCGATTGCTGTAAATGATAACGACTTTGCCAATCAGAATTTCACCCAATCAGCACCCCGTGTGTCTGCTTTAGGTGCTGGTGATGCTGCCGGTACCATGAAATTCCAAATCCACTCTTCATGGGTTGAATTTGGTGGAACACCTGCTGCCGGTACTGCTGCTGCTAACCTTTTTTATGTCGGACCTACTCTTGATGTTGCTGAGTATTCTACAGGTACCGGCATTGAAGAAAACTTCAGAGCCGATCAGTTTGAATTGTTAGGTAACTACCCAAATCCGTTTAATCCTTCTACAAATCTCAGATTTACAACCCCGCAGGCTGGTAATCTAACATTTGAAGTATTTAATGTTTTGGGTCAGAAGGTTACTTCTTTTACTTTTATGGCAACCCGTTCGGGACTTCATGAAGCAGCATTTGATGCCAAAAACCTGGCATCCGGATCCTATGTTATCCGTATGTCAGCAGCTGGCTTTACCCGTTCCATGAATGTGCTTTTAGCTAAGTAAAGTACTGAGAATAAAAGATATAGCGTTATTCTAAATGGTTCCGGAAGACAAAATAGATTCTTCCGGAACCTTTGTTTTTGAACCCGAAGCAGAATAGAAATTTCATTCATAAACAAGTTCCGGTTAGTGGTTGGTTTGGAAGAATAAAAGGGAAGCGCTTTTTTTCTGCCCTATTTTTTCCTCGAGGCAGATATTGATTTTGAAAAAGGAGTTGCTTATCATTATCGAAAGCAGTGTACTCCCCTGCTTTTATTTAACCAACACAACACACTCATGACTAGGAGGAAGTTTATGAAAAAAACTTTATTGCTTGGAACAGCTCTGCTTGTTGCTGCCGGCGCATACGCAGGTAATAACAATCAAAAAGCTGTTACAAAACTGGACAAAGGAGAAGCATCAGGAACGGTGTCATCCCCTGCCCGGGCAAAAGTTAACGAATCGGTTCTGATCGGAAATTCAGCCAATGCATACGCATGGCAGGCTTCTGGAACGAATCAAATCTATTACGATGTAGCGAGCAACACACTTGCTGTAACCAAACGTCGTGGATCACTTGACACCGCTATACCATCCGGTTCAGGTCGTATTGTAAACCACATGTCTACAGATGCCGGTGCAACCTGGTCTGCAGGTCTTGAAGTTAACGGTACACTTGCCCCTCAGGTGTTTGGCCGTCACCCGAATGTTGCCATTCTGCCAAGCGGTGAACTGATTACCCAATGGGCTGAACTGTATCCAATGGGCGCAGGATTTAGTGCAATTGGTGTTACCGCCAATAAACTGTCAGACAACAGCCTTCTTTCTGCTTATATCGACACATTAATCATCACTGAAATTGACGATGTTGCTGGTCTTGATACAGTTACATATAGCGTTCCTGATGAAATTTTTGTTGATGAAGCGAACGGAACCTTCTATTTTGGTGGCGCTGCTGATAATGCAACCAACACCAACTATCTGTGGAAATCATCTGACAAAGGTGCTTCTCATCAATTGGTAAAATTGTGGAAAGATGCTGCATACGGCGGAGTTATTGCCGGAGCCAATCCAACCCACGGTGATTTTACCGGTTCAAAGGGTAACTACATCATGAGCGTTCTGCCTGACTCTGCCTATGCAGTAGCCAATGGTCTTGATTATGAAACCTATGCTCCTTATTTGGTTCGTTTCGAAAACGGATCGATTACAGAAGAAGGTTTTGTTGATCTTGGTGCCATTTTTACTACACTTGGTATCGACAGCTGGACTTATGAGTGGGATATGGTTACTGATAAAGACGGTAACTGGCACATGTTTATCCAGGGATATTTGGCTGGAGAGACCGAAGATACCAATGTTGGTATTTACGAAATCTATTCCAACACCCCTGGTCGTACTGATATCGGTGCAATGAAAGTTGCAGATATTACGCTGGTAGGCCGTGTGATCGATGCTGCTAATACTTTGAACGGAACCGCAGATATCCATGCATCCCGTGATGCTGAAGGCAAGTATGTATTTGTGAAATATCTTGACTGGGATCCAACCGATGATCCTGAAACTTCAACAGAAATGTTTGTTTCAGGTCGTGCTATTTCCAGCGAAACCTATGCTGACCCGATTGCTGTAAATGATAACGACTTTGCCAATCAGAATTTCACCCAATCAGCACCCCGTGTGTCTGCTTTAGGTTCTGGTGATGCTGCCGGTACCATGAAATTCCAAATCCACTCTTCATGGGTTGAATTTGGTGGAACACCTGCTGCTGGTACTGCTGCTGCAAACCTTTATTATGTCGGACCTACTCTTGATGTTGCTGAATATGCCGGCGGTGCTGCTGAAGCTAAGCTGACCTTCATCGTCAACACAGCATTTGTTCAGGATACCCTTTCTGCTAACCATACTGTATCTTTCCGTGGAACTGCCTTTGGTGGTGACTGGTCATATGATAATGGTGTTAAGTTCACCAATATCGGTGGTGACTATTGGAAAGCAGAAAAAGTATGGCCAGTTGGAAACACTGGTGGTATTTTCAAGATCGTTACCTCTTCACCTTCAGGTACAGGCTGGGATCGTCATGAGTATGGCGTTCAACCAGTAACTGGTGATGATACCTTCATGTTTTATACAACTGGTTTAACCAATGTATATACTGATCCTGTTACCGGCGCAGAAATTACCCGCGGCGATGATTGGGATCCGCTTGAAATTGCAAAAGAAGGAACAACCGGTAAAGTTGCTGTTCACTTCCGTGTTAACATGCACCCTCGTCCTAGCTTTAATCCAGCTCAGCACGAAGTACAGGTTCGTGGCAGTTTCAATGATTGGGGCGGTAACACCAAACTATATCCTGAAGTACGTTATGACGATATGGATGCAACTACCAGATATGATGCACCTAAATACTTTTTCAGCAGAACCGTTCTGATTGATGAAGCCAGCATTGGTAGTGAGCTGAAATACAAGTTCACTTACACTGATCCTGCAACTCAATGGGAATCCGTTCCTGACCGTCCTTTCACACTGAATGGTGATACCACCTTAGCATGGAAAACATGGGACAATCTGATAATTGATCCAAAAATCACTGGTGATGGAAAAATTGTTATCACCTATTCTGTTGATCTTGCAAAAGCCATTAATACCAATGGATTTGACAAATCAAAAGATACCCTTTACGTAAAAGCTGGTCTTGGAAATACTGCTGTTTCAGTTGTTGAAACCAAACTTGCTGCTCCGCTTTTGGGTAATGTTTTCTCGGGAACATCTGACTCAGTAGATGTTATCGATCAAGCACAGATGTTCTACGGCTTTTTCAAGCGCAATGACAAAGGTGAATTTGAAGAATTCTATTTTGATAACTTCGATTCAAGCGGTAAAGCTAACGGACCTAAATTCCGTAAACTTTATGTTGATGGCGTTGGAAAAACATATGCTACCGAAGATAAAATCAAAGATGGAGTTTCTACTCACCGTCAGCCGTTCTTCAAAAATACCAATCCAGTTGGTGCTGATGTAACCCTTACGCTTGAAGCCAACCTTATGCCAGCTATCCACTTCACAAAAGCATTGGGTCAGTCTCTTGAAGATATCCAAAACGGACCTGTTGTTGTTACTGCTGCAAATATCGATGACTATGCCTTGTACGTAAATGGTCCTGCTACCAGCTCTGCCGGTAACTGGGCACCATGGAACGACATTGACATGGGCGATACACGCAAAATGAATGACAGTGGTTTAAATGGTGATGCTGCTGCCGGAGACAATATCTGGACAGTTCAATTTACCTATACTCCAACTTCTGGTATCAGCCAGGAATTCAAATTGGGTATCAAAGGCGCTGATAACGAAGCTGGCTTTGGTAACAACCACATGTATAACCTGATTGCCGGTGGAACTAACATTTACCGCGTTCAATTTGGTGATATCCAACCTAGCCGTTTCATGCTTGATGCCAATAATTATTGGGATTTTGCTTACATGGATGGCTTAGGTGCCGGAGTTAAAGATGGCAAATATGTTAGTGTGAACGATAATGTTGCAAAAGCAAATACATTTGCTCTTCTGCAAAACTATCCTAACCCTTTCAACCCAGCTACCTCTATTCGGTTTACCGTTGTTGCTGACTCTAAAGTTGACTTCACGGTTTACAATACACTTGGTCAGACCATTTCCACTTTTGTAGTTAATGCAAAAGCTGGTTATAATGTTGTACCTTTCTCTGCTGAGAAACTTGCATCAGGTACTTACCTTGTTAAAATGACTTCTGGTTCCAACACGAAGACCATTAAAATGGTATTCATGAAGTAATCAACTTCATTTGGATTATATCCGAAAAGGGTTGGCAGAAATGCCAACCCTTTTTTTTTCATAAACCGTACAGGTTGGTTATGTTCAGATACCTGGTGATTTGTTTGCTGTTTTCCCTGCTTCTTCTTACCTGTTCGTCCCCAAAAACTAATCGTATTACCATCTGGGCTCATTTTGATCCGCCCGAAAAAATCCTTGTTCAAAAACAAATTGATTTATTTGCATCAGAAAATCCGGGTTGGGAGTTTAAACTCTTAACCTATTCCAAACAAGAAATAAAAAACCTCTATCCCATTTCAGTCATAGGCAAAAGCGGACCCTCAATTTTGTATGGTTTTTCATCTGATATTGGTCAGCTTGCTGAACTTAATGTACTCGAACCCCTTGAAACTTTATTCGATTCGGTCTTTCTAAGTCAGTTTTCTTCTTTTCCACTTAATCCACTTGTCAAATTTAAAAGTTTGGAAACGGGGCAAATTCAGTTATTTCAAATTGCTGACCAAATTGTAAATCAACAATTTTTGCTGGTTAATCGTGATTTGGTAACCTTACCCTCAGATCCAACTGGGCATTTATCCTTTTATACTTACCAAAATTCTTTAACTGACAAAGGGAAAAAAAACGACAATTTCCCTTACGATTTAGTCTGGGATTATACAAGTCCCTATTTTTATTATTATTTTCTGAGTGGTTCGGGTGGTCGAATCATGGATGCCTACAGCGAGCCACAACTCAACTCACAGGAAGGGATACAAAGCCTGCAAGTATTCAGGCAGTTTAGTCAGGATGGATTTCGGTTACCGCTAGAGAGCAATCTGGATCAATCCCGATCGTGGTTCCGGCAAAGAAAGGCAGCGATGCTTATTGATGGGTTATTTCACGTTGAAGAATTCAAAAGAGAGGGAATTTCAATCGGGATTTTCTCTGTTTCTTCACTCATAAAATCAGATCAAACACCCAAACCCCTGATTTATATGAAAGGGTTTTCGGTGAACCCAACTATCCCGGCTGAAAAGAAAAAAATGTCAGCAAAGCTCATTCAATTTCTATGCAACAAAAAAAACCAGTTGGAGAGAACCCATGTTAGCTTCAACATGCCAACATTGAATGAGGCTTTGAAGGATTCAGCAATTCAAAATAATGCAGTTTTTAAACTAATGATTGACCAGGTTTTGAGAGGCATGGAAATGCCAGTTACCCCAGAGTCATCTTTAATATTACAGGAACTCACTTCAGGATATCACAATTTCTTAAAGGATGAAAAGATTTCGTCAGAAAATTCAGCCAATAACATGCAGGAATCTGCCCTGAAACTGATAAAGACAATCAGAAAATGAAAAACCATCATCCTATACAGATTAAATCGGAAAAAGTTGCCATTTGGTTTGTTGCTCCGGCACTGATTGTAACATCTGCAGTTATTTTAATTCCATTTTTATATAATCTGGTTATTAGTTTTTCTGACATGAACCTGGTGACCTTTTACCGTTGGAATATGATTGGATTTACAAATTATTCAGATATTCTTTTCGATTCAGGCTTTTGGTACCTTTTATTCAAAACTGTTTTATGGACAGGTCTGAATCTGTTCGTCCTTGTTTCTGGTGGTATTTTTCTGGCAGTTTTATTAAATCAGAAAATTCCTGGCAGTATCTTTTTTAAAATCCTTTTTATTCTCCCGTGGGTAGTACCGCAATATTTGACTGCACTTGTTTGGAAGGGAATCTTTAATTATGAATCAGGTTCTGTGAATACCTTCCTGCTAAAACTAAATTTGGATCCGGTTATGTGGCTTGGAAGTGAATGGGGGAGTTTTTGGGCCACCCTGGTTACCAATGTATGGTTGAGTTTACCTTTCATGATTGTTGTTGTTCTTGCCGGACTCCAAACCATTCCCAAAAATTTGTATGAGGCGGCAGAATTGGATGGAGCAGGTTTCTGGTTTATGTTTCGGCGAATAACACTTCCCCTGTTAAAACCAGTGCTTATACCTGCAATTATTCTGAGTGGAATCTGGACTTTTAACAATTTAAATGTGATTTGGCTTGTTACTGATGGCGGATTTCCGTCTGATCAGTCACATATTCTGGTTAGTTGGGTCTACAAAGCTGGACTTAGCTCCTTCAGAATTGGCTATGCAGCGGCTTATGGTATCATCATTATGCTGGTATTGTTGTTCTTTTCCTGGCAATACATTAAAAAATCAAAAACCCTGGAGACTATTTTTGAATAAATCAGGAGTTTTTTGGGGACGTATTTTTCAAACCCGGATTGCAGTTATTTTGATCCTGGTGGTATTTGCGATGTGGACAGTTTTTCCGATCTGGCATGTTTTTAAGCTTTCGGTGGGAAAATCTGATTTATTCTTTTCGTCAAATCTGACTCTTCTGCCTACAGAATTGTCATTAGATTCTTACCGAAAATTGTTTTTAGAAACACCGTTTCTTCATTGGATGATAAACTCACTTATCATTACAGCATCTGTGACAATAACCGGGCTATTTCTTGCAGCACTTGCTGGCTATGGCTTCAGCAGATTTAAATTCAGATGGAGGAAAAGTCTTTTGTTTGGAATGATTGCCACTCAAATGTTTCCGGTCACTTTGATCCTATTGCCATTGATCGTCATTTTGGTAAAATTAAACCTAAGCGACACATTTTTTGCACTTTCAGCGGCTTATTCTGCTTTGGTGCTTCCTTTTTGTATTTGGCAAATGAAAACCTATTATGATACTGTTCCCCGTTCAATGGAAGAAGCTGCATGGATTGATGGATCGTCACATTGGGTCACTTTTTACAAAATTGTGCTTCCGCAAATAACTCCGGCTCTTGCAATTATCGGACTTTTCAGTTTTATCACTGCCTGGGGCGAAATCATGATGGCCGCTGTTTTGGTTCAGGATCCCGATTTGTTTACACTTCCCTTGGGACTCAAATCAATTCTGTCTGGTAATCCTGCTGATATAGGTGTGTTTGCAGCAGGTGCAGTTGTTGTAACTTTGCCCGTCATCCTGCTTTTCATTCTGCTTAACCGGATGTTAATTTCCGGATTTGCACCTGCAGGATTTCATACTTTTAAAAAGACCACCGAAAACGAATAAGGATTCATGTCATCACAACCAAAATTAGCTGATCTGATTCCTCAGCTTCCACTTAAAATTAAAGCAGCAAAAGTTGTTGAAGGATATATTACCGGCATCCATTCTTCACCTTTTCGTGGCTTTTCAGCTGAGTTTGAACAATACCGAACCTATCAGCATGGCGATGATTTGCGCTATTTTGACTGGAAGGTCTGGGCAAAAAATGAAAAGAAATATATTCGTCAGTATTCAGAGGAAACAAATCTCAGATGCACGGTTGTCGTTGATTGTTCTGCAAGTATGGGTTTCCCGGATGACTATCCGACTAAATGGGATTTCACTAAGGTTCTTGCTGCAAGCCTTATTCACCTTTTAATTAGACAACGTGATGCTGCCGGTTTGATTGCTGTTTCAGATGAGGTTACTGTTCACCGGGTACCAAGAGGTGTTTCGTGGTATGAAAGTGATCTTTTTGCCCAACTTGAAAAGTTATCACCCAAAGCAGCAACCCAGTTAAATATTGGATTAGAATTGGCCGCAAGTATTCATTCACGCAGGGGATTGATCATTGTAATTTCTGATTTTATGCAGGATCTGAATCAGTTAATTCCTGGATTCAGGCTATTATCATCTCAGAAAAATGATATTATCGCACTTCAAATCTTGCACGATAATGAACTGAAACTTGAAGCAGTCACCGATGTTTTGCTCGAAGACAGTGAAACAGGCGAACGAATCGAAACAAATTTCCAACAAATCAGGCAATCGTATCAAAACGCAGTTACTTCCTGGCAAACAGATCTTACCACCTTTTTCAGGAACAATGGAATCCAGTTTCTGAGTGCACGGACAAGTGAACCCTTTGCTTTTGTTTTAAAAGAATTGCTGCAACATCGGGTTGGGAAAAGGTAAATATGGAACAAGTTATAAGTCAAGTGAAGCGAAAATCCCGAATTAACTGCGGGGTTATAAGTTACAAGTTATAAGTGAAAAGTCGAGTGTAGCGAAAATCCCGTCTTGCTAGCGGGATCAGCGTGGTACATGTAAATTTCATTTTTTTCAATAAAACAAAGATTGAAAATCAAAATCAATTACATAACGTGGGGCGATAAATGAAGAAAATCACAATTTTATTTAGCTTTTTGCTAAGTATGATCCTGATTGCAGGATGTATGAAGGAGAAACGGGAAATGATTACTCTGGATCTTGGCGGCACCTGGAAATTTAAAATTGATTCTTCAGCAACCGGAGAACAGAAGAAATGGCATTTGTCAGAAACTGACCATTCAAAATGGGATACAGTAAAAGTGCCTGAGAATTGGGATTCTTATGGAATTGAAACTTACGATGGTGTGGCCTGGTTCTGGCGGGAATTTACACTTCCTGAAACCAAAGAAAAACTTGCGGTTGTGTTTGATGCGGTTGATGATGATGCTGTTGTGTTTATCAATGAAACAAAAGTTGGTAATCACGAAGGTTGGGGACGGAAATTCTATTTTGATATTACCTCTGCAGTTAAACCAGGTGTGAATACCATTGCTGTCAGAGTGAATGATATTGAAGGACCTGGCGGAATCAATAAACCGGTTACCATCCGATCATTTGAAAATGATGCAGATCTGATGAAAGGGCCGTTTGCCGATTCTCTGGCACCTAAACCACCCGATTGGGCAAGAAATGCGGTTATATACGAAATATTTGTGCGTGATTTCAGCAAAGAAGGAACCTTTAACGGGGTTGAAGACGGGTTGCCAAGATTGAAGGAATTGGGAGCTGATATTTTGTGGTTGATGCCAATTCATGAAATCGGCGAGATAAAGAGAAAAGGGAAGTTTGGGAGTCCGTATTCTGTAAAAGATTATTACAGCATCAATAAGGATTTTGGAACTGCAGACGATTTAAAATCTTTGGTTGCTGCAGCCCACAAACTTGAAATGAAAGTGATCATTGACATTGTGGTTAATCACACCAGTTGGGATTCGAAATTACTGAAGGAGCATCCTGAGTGGTTTTCAAAGGATTTGAACGGAAAAATACTTCCACCGGTTGCTGATTGGTGGGATGTTGCTGATTTGAATTATGACTTGCCGGAAGTTCAAAATTATATGAAAACCATGCTGTCATGGTGGGTCACTGAATTTGATCTTGACGGATTCAGGTGCGATGTGGCTGAAATGGTTCCGAATAGTTTCTGGTCGGCAGCAATTGGTGAAGTTCAGAAAACAAAACCAACATTTTGGCTTGCTGAAGGTTCGACACCCGATTTGCACATGGCCGGATTTCATGCAACTTATTCCTGGAATATTTACGACAAACTTGAACCCATTTTGACCGGAAAAGATTCTGCAGGGGTTGTTTACAAAATGCTAAGTAATGAAAAACTGGAGTATCCGAAACAATCATTAAGACTCCGGTTCAGTGAAAATCACGATAAATATCCGCAGCAGACTGTTTTTGGCGAACGGGAAAGTCAGATTGCTACGTTTTTAACCTGGATGCTTCCGGGTATCCCGATGATTTATAATGGAATGGAAGTTGCAAACGAGAAACGTCTCGATTTATTTGAAAAAACGGATATTAACTGGGGAAATGAGCCTTCAACCCATTCGTGGACAGTTTTTTATAAAAATTTAAAGGCAGTTAGAAAAGAATTTCCCTTCCTCGAAGAAGTTCCTGTCGTGAGAATCGCTTCCGGTGATCAGCAAGTGCTTTGTTTCAGCAGAAAAAACCCGTGGACGGATCAAAAAGTTGTAGCGGTGATGAATTTTACAAAGGAATTGAAAACCATTCCATTTAAATCTGCTGAAACCGGAAAATTAAACGGATTGCTGGGAGATGGTAAAACGCTTACCCTTCCACCTTACGGATTTGATTATTTTGTGACTGAATGACGGAAGCTTTTACTCCCTTCAATCTTGCAGACTATCAATCCTTTTTGACTTCGTCATGGGGTTCAGAAATTCTGGTTTTCGAAGAATTGGAATCCACAAGTGACTACCTCAGAAATTTACCGGATTTCAATTCAGGGCTGGTGGTTTTAGCAGAAACCCAATCGTCAGGGCGAGGTCGTCTTGGTCGGAAATGGGCCGATGAAAAAGGGTCAAACCTGTTATTCAGCATTGGATGGAAAGTTGAAACGGGTTCAGTTTCTGTTCCGGCAACGCCATTGATTACCGCATTGGCGATCAGAGATGCCGTTCAGACATTAACCCCAGACATGAAAATAAAATGGCCGAATGATCTGCTGTTTGACGGGAAAAAATCGGGTGGAATTTTAGTCGAAGCCCGCACAACCGGTGATCAAATGAGTCTGGTTATTGGCATCGGGCTGAACGTGAATCAAACTGAATTTCCATCCTGGCTTGATGTTCCAGCTTCAAGTCTTCAGCTTCAAACTGGCAAAACCATTTCAAGGGAATGGGTGCTGGCTTCAGTTATGAACAAACTGCAGGACTATCTCACCCGGCTCAGAATCAATAAAAAGACAGAGTTGCTCACCCGTTACCGTCAGCATTGTGATACATTGGGACAAACCATCCGGTTTAAGTTTAATGAAGAAATGAAAACCGGACTTGCAGTTGATATCGCACAGGATGGATCTTTGCTGATTAATGTTGATGGTGAAATCATCGCCTTTCAGGGAAACGAAATCTCGCATATCAGGAATCAATCATGAATTATTTGCTTGCAATCGACATCGGAAATACAAACACAGTTGTGGGTGTGATGGATGAAGGCCGGGTTCTGGTCAGCTGGCGGGTGACAACCGGGAATCTTCAGACAGAAGATGAACTGGGAATGCTGATACTTTCCTTTTTGCAAAATTCCGGCTTCCCGATTCATGATATTAAATCAATTGGGATTTGTTCGGTAGTACCCGATGTATCGGTTATTTACCAGAATATTTCACGTAAATATTTCCATAAAGAGCCATTTACAATCGGGTCGAATCTGAATCTTGGAATCAAGATATTTTATGAGGATCCGAATGCGGTTGGGGCTGATCGGCTTGCTAATGTTATTGCAGCTTTTTCACGTTATGGTGGACCTGGAATTGTGATCGATTTCGGGACGGCCACCACTTTTGACGTTTACGATGAATCATGCAATTATCTGGGTGGTGTTATTACGCCGGGAATTGAAACCAGCGCAATGGCACTTCACCGCCGGGCAGCCAAGTTGCCAAGAATTGAATTGACGTTACCTGAGAAAGTTATTGCAACCAATACAACTGCAAGTATGCAAATCGGGATTTTATTGGGAGCTCTCGCTTCAATGGAAGGCATTATTTCAAAAATTGAAAATGAGCTTGGCAAAAAAACGGTTCTCACACTTACCGGCGGATTCGGGAAATTTGTTCAGGAGCATTCGGCACTTACTTTTAATCTGAGACCCGATCTTGTTCTTGAAGGAATCTGGGAAGTCGGTATAAAAACACGTTTATTTTAATTCTAATTTACAGGGGTTCTTTTGAGTTTATATCCAAACTGTCCGAAATGCAAATCTGAACATACTTACCACGACGGAATGATGCTGGTTTGCCCTGAATGCGGGAATGAATGGCCTGAAGCGGGAGAAAAAACAGAAGCCACAGAAACCGGTGGTGTTCGTGACTGTTTCGGGACGGTTTTAGCAACCGGAGATACCGTTTCTGTGATCAAAGATCTGAAGGTAAAAGGTTATGCCACTGCAATTAAAGCCGGAACGAAGGTTAAAAATATCAGGCTGACCGAAGGGGATCACCCCATCGATTGCAAAATTGAAGGATTCGGCGCCATGCAGTTAAAATCGGAATTTGTAAAAAAGGTCTGATTTTATTATTCAACCCATTTCCAGCCGGTGAATTCGCCGGTTTCGGTATTGAAAATGTCCGTAATTTCGAGTCCGTTGGTCAGGTGAACGGTTGGGATTCCGGCGAGACGTGATCCTTTTATATTATTTGGATTGTCATCAATAAAAATCACTTCGTCCGGTTTCAGATTCTGATCTGCGAGTACGTGTTCATAAATTGCAACGTCCGGTTTTCGCAAATGAACCTCGAATGAGTAATACATTTTGTTGAATAGAACTGAAAGATCCTTCAAACCAAAAGTCTCATGAACATACCGGTTGAAAAATTCAATGTGAATTGAGTTGGTATTACTAAGCAAAAAAGTCGGATAAAAAGATTTCACTTTTTCGAGCAAGGGGATTCTTTCAGGCGGAATATCTTTGATCATCATATTCCAGGCGTGATCAAATTCAGAATCAGAAACCCAATGATTGAGCCGTTCTCTGATCTGGTTCCGAAAATCCTGATCAGAAATCAGTCCCATTTCATATTGATCGAAAATGTCCATCTGGGCGTGAAAAGAAAAGTGATCGCGGAACTGGTCAAATCCGTACTCATGAAAAGTTTTCACGGTTTCTTCATAGTCAATGTTGACGATAACACCACCGAGATCAAAAATAATTGCTTTGAGCATGCAAAATCCTGTTTTTAAAGGGCACAAAACTAAGGAAACTATTCATCAGAACCAATTGAAACGGTTAGGCTGCAATTGAAGTCACCCGATGGAATAGGTCGTCAGGTTGAGTTTAAGTTGCTCTGCCCGTAACTTTAAGTCCTTTACTTTTAAAGCCATTATGAAAAAAATCTCTGTATTGCTTGCTGTAAGTTTGCTGATGGTTCAGGGTTGCTCCTGGTTTGAACCTTCAATTACCATCGTTTTTACCCACAATACCAATGGGTTTCTCGAAGATTGCGGGTGTTCGGGTCACAAATATGGCGGACTTCACCGCAGGTCAGCAGTTTTTACAACTGTAGCCGAAAATGATCCTGAAGCGTTATATCTCGATGCCGGAGATATGATCTCTACTTATTCCAAGTTTCCACTAAAAGATCAGTACGTGACAGAAATCATGAAACGGCTCAGATACACCGCAATTGGTGTTGGTGATCAGGAATTCGTTAACGGATTTCAGTTTTATGAGGACAATTTCAAAAATCTGCCCATGATCAGCAGCAACATGCCGGATGCCGGTAAATCTGGTGAAATCATCAAACGAAAAAATGTTCAGATTGCCATTATCAGTCTGCTGAATCCTGCTTTTACAACTTCACTTGCTGATTCGATTCAATTTTCATTGGATATTATTCCGCCAAAAATTGTTCTAAAGCAACTGATCGAAAAATTCAAACTTGAGAAAATTCCGAATATAGTCCTGCTTTCACAACTTGGTCTTGAAAAAGACAAAGAACTTGCCTCTGAATTTCCCGAACTTTCTTTGATTATATCCGGGCACGATCAGGATCCGAAAGATTCACTCTGGGTTGTCAATGAAACACCAATTGTTCAGGCCGGACCCGATGGTGAACGGGTTGGCATTCTGGAAGGGAAGTTTCTTTCAGGAAAATATGTGATCAAGCATTTCAATCGGATTTTATTGGATTCCACGATTCTTGCAGATTCTTTGATTTTCGCCAAAATTCGACGTTATCACGCTGAAACTGACTCAACTTTTAGTCATGTTGAAACGAAAATCCTGCCAGATAATCCGTCTAAAACAGAATGTATGAGTTGCCATCAGGATGTTTATGACCGGTGGCTGAAAACACCCCACGCACACGCCTGGGAAACACTGGTTCAAGCCGGAATTGAAAAAGATCCCGATTGTCAGCCTTGTCATTCGACAAATTATGGGGAAACGGTTGGATTCAGAGCCACCAACTTTACGATGAAATGGGCAACGGTAAACTGTCAGCAATGCCACACTGTCCATGTTGAACCCGGAGCAAAAATTTGTGTTGTGACTGCATCAAAAAATACAGAAAAAGATTGTGCAACCTGCCACACGCCGCACCGAAGTCCCAATTTTAATTATAAAACCTATCTGCAAAAGGTTCACTGAGGAGTTTTGAATGATTCAGTCAGCGTTGAAAAAAGTTATTGAAGGTCATCACCTTACCCGTGAAGAATCGTATCAGGTGATGCATGATATTATGGATGGAAAGGCTTTACCAACACAAATTGCCGGGTATCTGGTTGCCCTTCGGATGAAGGGTGAAGTCGTGGATGAAATTGTGGGATCGGCACAGGCGATGCGTGATTTTGCTACGGTTGTAAAGCCAGTTTCTTTGAACCTGACTGATACCTGCGGAACCGGTGGTGACGCATCAGGAACATTTAATATTTCAACCGCTGCTGCTTTTGTTGCCGCTGCGGCCGGGGTTAAAGTCGCCAAACACGGGAATCGTGCGGTTTCAAGTAAATCTGGAAGTGCGGATGTTCTTCAGTCTTTGGGAATTAATATTGCTTTGACTGCAGATCAGATGGCTTCGTGTGTTGATGAAGTTGGAATCGGATTTCTATTCGCACAGACTTTGCATCCGGCCATGAAAAATGCAATCGGACCCCGTCGTGAATTGGCTGTCAGAACCATTTTTAATATGCTTGGACCGTTGACAAATCCGGCAAAAACAAAGCGCCAGGTTATTGGCGTTTTTCATCCGGGACTGACTGAATTATTTGCAGAAGTTCTTAAAGAAATGGGCTCTGAACATGTTCTTGTTGTTCATGGCATTGGAGGATATGATGAATATTCTGTGGTTGGTGCAACTCAGGTGACAGAACTTAAAAACGGGGACATCAGAACTTACCGGGTGAATCCGATCGAATTTGGACTTCGTGAGCAAAAGCATGAAGATTTGCTGGGTGGGACACCAGAGGAAAATGCCAAAATTATTCTGGATATTTTTTCCGGTAAGGAAACAGGGGCGCCCCGTGCTGTTGTGTCAGTTAATGCCGGCGCCGCAATTTATGTAAGCGGACTCGCAGAAACACACTTTGCCGGCTATGAACTTGCCGAAAAAGCTATATCAAGTGGAAAAGCCTGGGAAATTCTTGAAAATCTTTCGACTTATTCAAAAAAGTTGGGTGGTGAAAGAAGTTAGAAGAAAGAAGATAGAATGTAGAAGATAGAAGGCTAACGCCTGGTTCGTACTATTGGCGAATTTTTCGTTCCTTTTGGTAGTCGGATTTTAAACTTGAAAGGTTGTGAATTTTGATTTTATCTGGGGAGGTTAACTTGAAATTCCTGATTTCTTCTAACTTCTACATTCTATCTCCTAACTTCTTTCTTTTTGTTATCTTTCCGTTAATTTCCGACCAGAATTTCCGCCATTTGCCTTCCTTTCCTTAACTTTGAGGAAAATTTCAGGAAAATCTTACTTTGCTTCCAATTTCAACCCTGATTCAAATGGCAAAATGGTTCGCTCCGGGACTCAAGCTGGAGCAATCAGGTCCGTTTCTTGAGCTGGCTGCAAAATATGGTCAGCCGGCAGAATCGGCGATGCCGACAGAATTGCTGAGTCTTGGCTTGAAAATGTTTGCCCGCGGACTTTACACTTCCCTTGTATATCAAACCCGGACCGACTGGAAGTGGCCGTACTGGCTTGAACGCCAATCCAACCCAAACGATCCCGCCTTTCAGTCTATTGCACATCTTGTTATCAACCAGAATCGGGTAATCAGAAACTGGACAATACTTGGTTTGCCCGATCATGAATCCCGGTTGATTGTTGATCCTGCCATGATGCTCACACCGTTAAAAGATGGATATTCCATTGAATTCTGGATTCAGGAAGGTTATGAGCTTTCTGCAATCTTTCCCGGAGAAGGGGTTGCCTCAGATTATGTTCACAACCGGTATCCATTTTTAAGAAGACAGACTGAATTGAAGTCTGGACTTACAATCCGCCAAAACGTCTTTGTGAGTACGTTATCGGGCCTTGATTTTGGATTTACCCGCTTGAAAATCAGAAACACTTCGATTAAAACTCAGCCGGTAAAAATTTGGATGGCAATACGTCCTTACAACCCTGAAGGAATTGCTCCGCTTCATCATTTGCGTTTTAATTCAGATCAGAAAACCTGGTGGACTGAAAATAATCCTGTAGCAATTTTGCTGCAATCACCGCAATCAGTCATATGTGGAAGCTCTGAAAAAGGGGACGTCTGGCAAATGAGTCAACATAAAAAGAGCGTCGAAGAGATTCGTTGTCCTGCTGGTCTGGCTTCTTCGGCTTCTGTTTTTAATCTGACTATTTCACCTGGTGCAACTGAAAATCTGGATTTTGCTTTCCCGTTAAGTGTGGACAAAGAATTAAATTCACTTGACTGGAATGATCGGGCACTTTTTGATTATGGCAGGGCAAAAAACCGGTTTTATTATCGTTGGAATAAGAAATGGGATCAAAAACTTGAAATCCAGCTTCCTGACGACCAGTTTAATCGTCTTACCGCCTCTTGCATGACCGGGCAATCCCTGTTCTGTCTTGGGAAAAAACTTTCACCTGGATACCTGATTTATGATGATTTCTGGTTCCGTGATGCTGCTTTTCTGGGGCACATGCTCCTGAAATCCGGCCAGTTTGAATCAGTCAAAGAAGTCATCCGGCATTTTCCTGAACACCTGAAGGGGGACGGATTTTTTCAGAGTCAGGAAGGTGAATGGGATTCAAACGGGCAGGTTTTATGGTTGGTGAACCAATACTGGAAATATACACGGGATGAAAATCTGCTTCACGAGCTTTACCCGTCACTTGTGGCCGGGGCAAGATGGATTCAGAAAAAACGGACACAGAATACAAATGCTGATGTGAAAGGATTACTTCCTGCCGGATTCAGTGCGGAACATTTCGGGGCAAATGATTATTACTTCTGGGATAATTTCTGGAGTCTTGCCGGGCTTGAAGCCTTGTCTGAGTTGGCCGATGATCTGAATTATAAAAACACAAAAAATTGGCTTGAATCTGAAAAAACAGCGTACCGGGAACGATTGACGGAAATTTGCAGGAAAACAGTGAAGTTAAATGCTGGTATTTTATCAGCTTCACCAAAAAGAGGTTTTGATGCCGGTGCTGTTGGAAATGTAGTTACCGCCTATCCGTTGCAACTTTCCGGATTTGAAGATACCGCATTTTCTGTGGCGGACCGGTTACTTGCAGATTTTGGAATGAACGGGCTATTTTATCATCCGGTAGCCCATACCGGAATCAATATTTATCTGACTTTGCAGCTGCTTCATTGTCAGATTTATCAACACAGAACTGATTTCTGGAAAGAGTTGGAAAAGATTGCAAACCTTGCAACCCCAACCGGTACCTGGCCTGAGGCACTTCACCCGCAATTATTGGGTGGTGTTATGGGTGAAGGTCACCACGGCTGGGCAAATGCAGAATGGGCTTCCATCATCAGGGATGCGCTGGTTTGTGACTGGAACGGTGAACTTTGGATTACGCCCGCAGTAAATCCGGCTTGGTTGGAAACTCCCGGTGAACTTAAAATTAAAGATACCGCTACACCTTTTGGGAAACTCGCGTTTGAGTTAATCTGGGATGAAAATCAGATTGTTCTGAACTGGAAGCCGGAGCTTCATTCAAAACCGAAAAAGATTTTCTGGTGGCTTCCCGGGAAGGATGAGGCAGTTGAGATTGGAAATGAAAAAGGTAGTTATAAGTTACAAGTCGAGTAAAACGATGATCCCGTCCAAGGTTCGGTTACGAATCGCGGATCCTGCGAAGTTTGGAAACTAGCTTCGAATACGAATCGCAGGTCAGGCGAAGCTTGGAAACGTTTTCGGGATGGTTAATGAAAATTTCTACCCCATCGGGGTAAAACATGAATAGCCCCCGGGTGCAAACCCGGTGGAAAGCACAACGCACGATGTCTCCAACCCCGAACGGGGTTGAAATTGTTTTCGTTTCGTCCGGAAATGAATTCGTGACTTTTCTGGTTTATTGCCCGGACGAATTTCGCTTTCTCGAATTTACATTCCGTCAGCTGAAGCAGACGGCAATAAAAAATATCAACAAGCTTTACTAAACAAGGCAGATGAATTTATCAAACTATTTCATTTTGTTTCCAATTGCCGTCTGCTTACGCAGACGGTTACTTTAATCAACAACAAATCAGGCTTTAACCCCAACCTCTCCCCCTTATTCCAACAATCCTTCCTCTTCACTTTCTTCCGGAACTGAAACTGTATCCTGAATGGCAGGCTGTAAAAATCCTGCTGCCGGACCTGTCAGTTTGAAAGCTGAGAAATTCAGGTTACCAACAGAACCTTCCGGAATATGTTTGTAGGCTTCCATTTTTCTGGCAATAAAAGTCATGGTTTCGATGATGGATGGTTTCAGCGTTTCGCCGTCAAACCGTTTGTAAAACCGTTTCGGTGACGGAACCAAAGCTGCCAGATACAAACTTTCTTCCAGAGTCAATTGGGCCGGTTTCTTTTTGAAATAGAAAGGTGCTGCCTCACCGATTCCGTACACATCAGGTCCCCATTCAATCACATTGAAATAAATTTCAAGCATTCTTTCTTTTGTCACCGGACGGTTGTTTTCAAGCAGCCAGGTTATCATCAGCTCCTGAAATTTTCTTGCCAGCGTTTTTTTTCGGTTCAGGTAAACATTTTTAACAAACTGCATCGAAATGGTTGAAGCGCCACGACGGAATTTTTTCGATTTGATATTTTCGATGAAAGCGCCCTGAAAAGCTTCTTCATTAAATCCCCGGTGAAACAGGAAGGAGCCATCCTCATTGGTCAGGACTGCCTTTTTTAAATATTCCGGGATGGTTTCCCACTTTGTAAAAAATGGATTTGGCGACCCAACCAAAACTTCACGTTTCACTTCCATCCCGTCATAAACCGGTTGATAAAAAACGGAATCCAGTTTCCCAAATGACACTCCTGGAGAAATCAAACTGAAATGATCCTTCAGAACCTGACCTTTTAATTTTAAACTGTCAACCAGATTGAAATCAACATCAAGTGAAAGGTCATAACCGAGATTTCCCTTCCAGGAAAGTCCTTCAAGCGGACCTAAAAAGGAGGAAGGAAGTGCATTAACAAAAATCTTTGACCCGACCGGAGGAACAAATAAACGGGTGTAAATTTTCGGAAGTCCATCTGTTTCGGTGTACCGAAGGGTGTCTTCAATTTTAAACTGATTCAAACCCAACTCAGTACTGATGGTCACCGTTGAACTTTCCGCGTTGAATAATACCGAAGAATTTCCTCTGAGTGTATCAATTTTAACAGGTCCGGTAGCAAGTCCGTTGTTTTCTGCAGTAAAATTTCGGTAAAGTCCGGTTAACTCAAACTCGTCAGTGTTGTTTTTGTAAACCGAAAAATAACCGGAATCTGAACTTAGAGTAAACGGACTTGTTGGTGTAACTGGAACTGAAAATTTAAAAGCTTGAGGATACCAGAACACGAGAGAATCAGTGGAAAGCGTTCCGTTCAGGTGAACAGAAGCAGTTGGGCCTTGAACCAAAAGGGCAAGTTTTTCTGAATCAGAATTGAAATTCACCGTATCCAAAACCAGAGAATCCTGTTCAAAAAGCACTTTCATGGAAAAACGACTGATTTGGATTTCTGGAAAATTTCCGTCGAGCATCCGGTTCAGAAGCCACTGAGTTTGTTTGACGGTTTTCGGGAAACTGACAATGGTGGTATCCGGGTTTTCTTCTGCAATTTTTGCTGCCTTTCTGCTGAAATTCCAGAGTCCGTTTTCATTTTTGTAAAGGGCAACTGAGGCAGAATCCAGAATTAAACTGGCTGGGATTTTACTTCCGATAAAAATCTGTTTCAGACCAATACTGACTTCAAGGGTTTTGGCCGTCATCAAAGGAGCTTTGGTTGTGTCATTTCCTGATAAATACAATCCATCGAAATGAATCGTCAGAAAAGATACATCAAGGTTCTGATAAGATACTTTTCCGTTCCACCGGTCAGCTAACCGATTGAATTCCTTGTCGATGAAATATTTTGCAATCGAATTCCAGGAAAAAACGAGAATCAAAAGTCCAATTCCCAAAACCGATCCAACCAGTATCAGCGCCTTTTTTAATCCGGACATTAGTAATCCTTTTTCGTTCAAAAATTAGTCTCACAAAAATACGGAACATTTCAGAAGGAATAAGTTTTTGCCAGGAATCTGAATAAGGTATTGTTTTGTTTGATATCTTTGGGTGGTGAAATGTGAATTAAATTCCCCTCCTTTTGTAAAGGAGGGGTTAGGGGTGGTTTTAATTTGGAATTTAGAAAAAACCACCCCGGCTTCGCCACCCCTCCTTTACAAAAGGAGGGGAATCATAATGGCAAATAAATTAGTTACATTATCCTACTAACTACCATCTACTACCTACTAAACTACAAAAACAATGGCTGACTTCTGGAACGAACGGTTTGGCGGCGACCACTTTTTTTACGGAACCGAACCGAATCAATTTTTAAAAGAACAGGCCGGCAACTTTTTACCTGGCGGCAAAATTCTGAGTTTGGGTGAAGGGGAAGGCCGTAATGCTGTTTTCCTCGCTGAACTGGGCTTAAAAGTTTCTGCCTCAGATACCTCTCATGCGGGCTTTCAAAAAATGAAGAAACTGGCGGATACCCGGAATGTCCGGGTTTCAGAACGTCTCGAAAATGTGGTTTCAGGAAACTGGGACGATGAAACCTGGGACGGAATTATCAATATTTTCTGCCATGTGACGTCAGAAGGACGAAAAACAATTGCACAAAAAGCTGCAAAATCACTCAAACCCGGCGGAATATTTCTTACTGAGCAATTTTCTAAAGAACAGTTGAATTATACTTCCGGCGGACCCAAAGACCCGGATATGCTGGTTTCTTTGGAAGAGTTTGAACGTGATTTCTCAGACAATTTTGAAATCCTGCTGCTGGAAATGAAAGTCATTTATCTGGATGAGGGTCATCACAAAGGTGACGGATCGGTTGTCCGCCTGATAGCCCGGAAAATCTGATGAAGAATCTTATTTTACTTGGATACGGATTTACCGGTGAAGCCATTTTGCAAGCTTTTTTAAAAGCAGGGTTTCAAGTGATCGTGACCAGCCGGAATCCGGAAAAATTACCGGACTTGCCAGAATTCGTCCAGAAAATAAAATTTGATTTGCTGAATAAAGCAACATGGACAAATTTACCCGATCAGTCTGAGTTGATCTGGATGTTTCCTGCAGAACCAATCGAAGCGGTTAAGTCATTTCTGGAGTTTGCCAGACAACACCAAATTTCGTGCAGAATTATTCTGGGAACCACGTCATCCTTCCTCGCTCAAACCGGACAAATCGATGAAAAGTCTGAATTGGATTTTTCCCGTGTGCGGGTTCAGGGTGAGAAACTGCTATTCGATAAGGGTGCAGTTTGGCTTCAGTGTTCAGGACTTTGGGGCGGAGACCGTCAGCCGGTAAATTGGTTGAATAAAGGGCTGATTAAAAACGGGAATAAAACGCTGAATCTGATTCACCGGGATGATATTGCGGAAATTGCAGTTCAGATTCTGGCAAAAGATATCCGGAGCGACATGTTCTGCCTTTCGGATGGAAAACCTTATCTCTGGAAAAACCTGCTTGTAGAATTCAAAAAATCAGTTCAAACCTCGGTAGATTCTTTACCGGATGGCCCGGAAGAAAACCGACAGATTTCAAATGCAAAAATTGCCGGTTTAATGGGTGAGGATTTTAGGTTCAGGAAATTGGTTTGAGGTTTTTAAAAAAGCATGGATGAGCTTCGCAGAACTTCGTTAACCCGTCTTAACAGGGATGACATGTCGATTTTTTTTTCTTACAACAAGAGTTGTCATTCCCGTCCCGAAAGCTTTCGGGAGGAATCCAGTGTTAAATGCATGGATCCCGGATCAAGTCCGGGATGACAGGTTTACCTACATTTCAATTTAAACAAAATACCCTGACAATATACTAGGATGGAGTATTATAGACTCTTGAAATTGTTCAAGAGTCCAAGGTTAACCCAAGTCACCCGTCCCATGTCCCTCGTCCCCGGCAGTTTTAATAATTCCAGCCTTCCACCACTACTTTTACTTTTTTTTGATCGACCAGTCCACTTTTAAAAGAACAAGTCAGTATTCTGGTTTCTCCCGGTGGAATTGAGATATAATTATCACTCCAGAAAACAGGTTTAATGATATTTCCCGAAAGATCAGTCAATTGACAGGCAGCAAAAAAAGCAACCGTTTTTCCCGGATTGGTGAGGGTGACTTTAAAACTTCCAGTTTCTTTTCCTGGCAAAAATTCTGTTTTGATGGAAACTGTTGCAGGTAAAAGCGAATTAAGTCCGGTAAAGTCGGCGTACGATTTGATTGGCGTGTGATACCAGGAAGAGGCACCAAAATCGTGATCATCCTGTTTTGCAGACAGACAATACTGATTTTCTGCAACAACTTTCCCGGTTTTATCTTTCAGTTCAAGAAACAGGAATTCATTCCGGGAAATGGAACCCAGATTAGTTAGTTTCAGTGACGAACCTGATTCACAACTTCCTGTAAGTTCTTTGTTCAAAATCAGTTTTGAATTCAGATCAAACCCACGGATGACGGCGGTCAATTTTCCGGAATTCCCTGCAGAATTATTGACCAAATAAATGCCGTTGTCATTATAATTATAAACAAGTTGCAGCGGCTGATTGGCTTGTTTGGCTGAATAATACGCTGCAGTCGGAATCAGATCATAATCGTAAAGCTGCCAGTAAAAGGATGGCCAGGCAGAATTCAGCATCCACTGAATAAGTCCGGTTGTTTTGGGTTGATTCACACGGAACGATTCAAACATGGGTTTCATGGTTTCCCACGTCAGAAACTGCGACCGTTTCACAAATTCATCGAAAGACTGACTTTCACCGAAACGGCCATCCAAAGCGGCGGTAAACAGACTCAGATTGTTGAAAACCTCAGATGGATTGCAGTGATAAGTCCACAACGAATCAACCGGCCAGCGGTTTGCTTCCGGAATCATTTTTTTAACGGATTGACGGACAGGCATCTGGACCCCGGATCCTGTTTCCGTGTTAAACCCAAATGCACCACCATGTTCGGTATCCAAATACCAGTAATTGGGTCCGACAAAGTTATATGGACCTCTCATTTTCATTCCGGATGGACCACTGAGTTTACTCACGCCACCGCCAGCAGAAATTAAAAGAGGCCGGTTGTCATTTTTTTCGAGAAAGCGAATGTAATTTTGCTCCAGTTCGGGGACCGGAATTTTATCACTTCCTGCCATCCAGACAAAAATGGACGGGTGATTCCGCAGCCAGATGACCTGATCTTCGAAGTAGCTAGAAACCAGTTTTACATCTTCAGACGAAGTAATGCCGCCGAATTCATCCGTACTGGCTTTTCCCAAATAGGATTCCCATTCCCACTGACAACTCCATCCAACCATCAGCAAAATTCCGTACCGGTCGCACAAATCGTACAGATTTTCTGACGTTCCCCAAACGCCTTCCAGCCGGATCGTGTTCAGGTGCATATCTTTCACATACTGAACCTGAGTTTCGTTTGATTCGGGCGTATCCCGGAGAAAAATATCATCAACCCAGCCACCACCACGGATTAACACAGGTTTCCCGTTCAGTTTGAATCCTTTATGTCCGTCTTCATTGACGTAAGTTTCAATTTTCCGGATACCAAATTTAATTGTATCCGCATCCTGAACTTGTCCGTCAGATTCGAACTTCAACCCAAGTTCGTAGAGATCGGGATTGCCAAGATCGTTGCACCACCACAATCTGGGATTTTGAAAATGGAGGCTTTTGATTTGCTCTGAGGTAAGTGTGATTTTTCTAGTTTCGTTAGGAAGAAGAGAAACAGGGAAGGAAAAAGGACTATTTTCAATTTTTCCTGTCACTTTACCTGAAACGGATTCAGATGAAAAATTCTGCAAAGTTGTTGAAACCGACAGCCAGGCTTCTTTGAGAGTTTTCAGGTTTACATCCGACTGAACATGGGTTTTTGTCATCCGGACTTTACCGGAAATGGTCAGATATACAGGTCGCCAGATTCCCATATTCTGATCGGGCGGAATCGGATTCCAATCCACAAATCCAAGTGCCGGATCACCGGGTTTCTGCTTGAAAACTTCGACAGCAAGATGATTTTCACCGGATTGAAGCAGGGAAGTCACATCAAACTCAAACCGGCGGTAAACACCAAAAATGGAATCCTTTGATGCAAGCAGTTTTCCGTTCAGCCAGATGGAAGCCCGGTAATTGAGTCCGTCAAAATGAAGAAAAACCGTTTGACCAGCAGAAGGTTTCTGAATCTGAAAGGTCGTTTTGTACCACCACCCACCATTAAACTGTGACCTGTCGACCTGTTTCAGTTTATCTCCGTAAAGTAAATCGGCCGGATAAACCTGATTTGCCATCAGAACGGCCATTGCCGTTGACGGGACGGAAGTCGTGTACCAGCCCGGTTCAGAAAAACCTGGAGACGACAGGACTTCTCCCGATCCGTTTGTTTTTTCTGACGACTGGACTTTCCAGTTATTTTGAAGCGGGATGGTTCCGGTTTTAAGAGAATGCTGGGCCGATGTTTCTGCCAAAAAAGTGAAAAGAGAAACAAGGGCAATAAGAAAGGGAGTTGGATTCATGGTAATCTGCAGGGTTTGGATTGGACTTTCAGGAAGTTATTTGCTTTCGATTTCATTGCGGATTTTTCATTGACAGATAGTTTCAAGTTAGCAGGTTTTGGTAAAAGATGAAATTCTTTGAACAAGGATGAAGGGAAATGGTAAATGTTGAAAACCCGGCCACTGACGGGATCAAGTGTTAATGGTTAATGGAAAATTTCAGAATCAGGATTATCAGGATTGGGGGATTTTCAGGATGAGAATGGCTCATTTTGATCCAAACTTGATCCGATAAGTTCTGGTAACTGCAATGGTTTGTTGATTTTCATCCTGCTCATTCATAAATCCCGCAAATCCTGGTGTTGACTATATTCCGGACCCCAACTCACCTTCACTGCTTCCACAGTTCTTCCACAACGAAAGACGGACGAAGAAACCTTATACAAAGGACAAAGGAAAAGGAAGGGTATTGTGGAAGAACCCCGTAAAACGTAAAGTGTACCCCGTACAACGGGCCCAGTGGAAAATATCACAAAATCAGGTCTCATTTATTAACGTATGTAAATAGTTGTAACGAGGGGGGGGGGGATAGTATTGCAATTTGTGAAATATTCTGATAGCTTTGTTAAGCAAAAATTAAGAACACACTCGGTTCCCGAAAAACCCATGAAAAATAAATTTATTCTTACTGTATTCCTTCCCATTCTGTTTTTTACCGGACTTTCCTGCAACTCCCCCAGCGAACCGAAAGAGGCCGAAGATCATGGACCGGATACGACC
>JAFLBE010000010.1 GCA_017303995.1 Bacteroidota bacterium
GTTGCTGTGTATTTTTCCGTCGACAAACTTGATAAAGAACATTTTCTTTCACCCTTCTCATCGAAGGGACTGCAAAGTTACGCCATGGTTTTCTATTTGTCAAGACCTAATTTAAAAATTTGATCCCAACCTCCCATAACCCAACCTTTCAAAGAACTCCGCCCTTTTCGAGCGGGTTGCAAAGATGGCGCAGGCCAGGGAAAAAGTCAATACTTTTTTAAATAAAAATGTAATAAATCTGCCAAATTGCTAATTTATTACATTTTTGAATAGATTTGATTCCGATTTTGGGATAATTATTAGATTGTCAACCAGAAAATATCTTTTTTTAACACCTATGGAAAAACTTTTTAACCACAACTATTTTATGGAATTGGCCTTACGGGAAGCAATTAAAGCATTCGAAATGGGAGAAGTGCCTGTTGGAGTTGTAATTGTTTATGAAAATAAGGTGATCGCCAGAGGATATAATCAGGTTGAAACATTGAAAGATCCGACCGCACATGCTGAAATGATTGCAATTACTGCGGCGGCGGCTTCCTTAAATAGTAAAAGGCTCTCGAATTGCATCTTGTATTCAACATTGGAGCCTTGTCCGATGTGTGCCGGTGCAATTCTTCACTCCCGTTTTGACCTTGTTGTCTTTGGGGCAATGGATGTAAAATGGGGAGCTTGCTCTACTCTATATAGTATGCTTCAGGATGATAAGTTCAATGTTAAAATTCCAATGGTGAGCGGAGTGAAAGAAGCTGAAAGTGAATCACTTTTAAAAAGTTTTTTCAAACAACTCAGAGAAAAGGATTCAGGTTTAAATTAACAAGTGATTTCAGCCATCCACATGCTATAAAAATAATATCAAAATTAACAGGAGAAATAATGATTTACCATACCGTTCTATTCAAATGGAAAGAGGGCACGAAAAGAGAACAAATAAATGAAGTTCTCAGAGAGTTGAACGCGCTTAAGCCTCGGGTTCCATCGATTTTGGAAATACAGGCCGGAGAAAACTTTTCAGATCGGTCAGGTGGTTTTTCACATGTATTGACTTCTAAGTTTCTAACCATTGAAGCACTTGATCAATATCAGATTCATCCGGAACACCAGAAAATTGTGGTTGGGTTGATTAGGCCAATTCTGGAGCAATTAGTTGTTGGGGATTTTGAGGTTAAATGATTTTTGGTGGAATTCGCTTAGTTTGAGGAATTCTTTCATTGTTTTTTTGATTATTGGTTTGTTGTTACAGTAAAATTTTAAAACAGGAGTAAGTTATGGGTTTGATTCTATTGGGTATTGTTTTTGCAGCTGCAGCCTGGCTGATGAGTGATCAGGTATTTAAATACAGATCTCAACTTCGTATCGTAGCCGGAGTAATTCTTTTTGCAACTATAATAGCCGCATCAACAGTTATGATTCCAGCTGGTCACGTTGGTGTAAAGGTGATGTTTGGTGCCGTTGATACCAGTAATACGATTGGTGAAGGGTTACACTTTGTAAATCCACTTTTAGATGTAAAGTCGTATTCAATCAGAACTCAGGAAATTTATGAAGGGGCAGAAGTTCCTTCAAAGGAAGGATTAAGTATTAACCTTGAAGTTTCATTGCTTTTCAGATTGGATATTTCGCGTGCAGCCCATGTTTACCAAACTGTGGGTGAGGCCTATAAAGACGTGGTTGTTGTAACAACATTAAGATCTGCGATCAGAAGTGCAACAGTTAATTATGAGGCTAAAGATCTTTATACTTCTGGTAGGGAGTTGATTGCCGGCGCGATCCTTAAAGAACTTGATCTGAATCTCAGGGACAGAGGTATTATAATTGAAAGTGTACTTCTAAGAAAAATTACACTTCCTAAGCAGGTTGAAGAGGCCATCAATAATAAGCTTGCTGCCGAGCAGGAATCTGAGCGTATGAAATTTATACTTCAGAAAGAAGAACAAGAAGCGCAACGAAAGGGAATTGAGGCAAAAGGTATTGCGACCTATCAGGAAACAGTTAGAAGAGGACTTGACATGAATCTTTTGAAATGGAAAGCTCTTGAAGCTGTCAACGAACTCGCCAAATCACCAAACTCGAAATTTGTTATTCTTGGGGATAAATCAGGTCTTCCAATTATCTTAAACGATAAGTAGTAGGGAGTTACCGGCCGGATTTGATTAAATCCGGCCGGTATTTGTTTTTAAGAATGATTCGTAGTGCCGTGAAATGATTTCAAACAATTTCCGGTGGACAGCAGGTGCCCCTGAAATTAAATGTCCGGTTTCAAGCATTTGGTTGCCGCCAAAATAATCTGTCACTATCCCACCAGCTTCCTGGACAAGCAGAATTCCGGCCGCCATATCCCAGGGTTTCAATCCCAATTCGAAGAACCCATTAAATCTTCCGGATGCAGTATAAGCCAGATCAGTTGCCGCGGAACCGGCTCTTCTAGCCCCGTGGTTCTGTTGAATAATCTCACCCAAAACCTGCTGAAACTCCTTCAGATGACTAAAATCAGCAATTGGAAATCCAGTTCCGATAAGCGTTTGAGAAAAGGGGACATCGGCAACTTTAACAGGCTTACCGTTTAAAAATGAACCTTTACCTGATACAGCATAAAACCATTCATCTCTTATAATTTCTACCACCAGTCCAATTACCGGCTTACCGTTTTCTACTAATGCCAGAGAAACTGAGAAAAGTGGAAATCCGTGTGAAAAATTTGTTGTACCATCAATCGGATCAAGAATCCAATAGGGTTCTTTCGATAAGATTTCACCCGGCCGGATGCCAAATTCTTCACCCAAAAAAGGAATTTCAGGGAAAATCTTTTTCAAACCCTCAGAAATTATACTTTCACTGCCTTTGTCAACCTCAGTAACCAGGTCGTTCCTTCCTTTTACTTGTATGCCAAGTGGTCTGACCTTTCTCTGTGTGTGTCTTTCAAGGATGAATCTGGCCGCTTCTCTTACAATTTCTGCAGCCGCATTAAGTCTTGGATCAAGTTTGGCTAAATGCTGTTCAGTTTCAATGGTCATGGTGGTGTGGATGGTCATGATCATGGTCATGTCCATGATCGGTTAGTTTTTGTTTTGCCCGAGCTTCAAGTGCCAGAGCAAGTTTACCAAGTCTATAGAGTAAATCCCAGCTAAAAATGCCGGTATTGTGACCATCGCCCCAGAATAAGGTAATAGCATAATTCCCAACAGGCTGGATATCTTTCAGATCGTAACGACCCGGGGTTTCAAGAAAAATCTTTTGAGGTTTGTAGGAATGAAGAATAACTGATTCGCCCGAACAGTTTGCACATGGACAACTGTCCCTGAGCTGCTTATAGGGCAATTCAGTTTGTGATTCATCAGCCCAGGTGAAAAGAAGGGAATTGTGTTCTGTTTTTTTTATTTGCTTGGGTGTCATTATTGAATATTTAATTTGATACTTAAATTTAGGGAATTCCGACTCATTTAACCAGTTTTCTGTCTTTTTTAAGAACAATAAATCCCTGCAAATTGATTTCTTTTTTACTTTTCTCTAACTTCGCTCTCTTTTCTAATAAATACGAATGCAAAATGTCATCAGGAAATACCAGTAAAATTATTCTTACCATAGTGGGTATTTTTGCCGGAGGTATCATACTTCTGGTTGCAATTGCTGTTTTTTCTGTTTCTGGCTTGTTTTCTGATTCTTCTGAAGATGACAGTGATTATTCTTCAAGTCTCAGTTCCGGATCGAAAATAGGGTTGGTAGACATTACTGGTGAGATCTTTTCTTCAGATGACTATGTAAAACAGATTGAAGCTTTCCGTGAAAGCGGAAACGTAAGAGCTTTGCTCGTCCGGGTAAACTCACCAGGTGGTTCAGTTGCACCCAGCCAGGAAATTTACGAATCGATAAGGGCATTCCGTGAATCCGGAAAGCCAGTGGTTATATCAATGAACAGTGTTGCTGCATCAGGCGGTTATTATCTTGCTTTGGGCGGAACCACAATCATGGCAAATTCAGGAACGATAACCGGTTCGATCGGAGTCATTATTCAATATCCGCAAGTGAAACCCCTGATGGATAAAATTGGGGTTGAAGTTGTTACTGTTAAGTCAGGCAAGTTTAAAGATGTTGGGTCTCCATTCCGTCAACAGACAACAGAAGACCTAGCTTATCTTCAGAATGTGATAAATGATACCTATGATCAGTTTGTTGAAGCTGTTGCAATTGAACGCAATCTTTCATTGGATTCTGCAAAAGCACTTGCTGAAGGGAAAATTTACACTGGCAGACAAGCTATGAAAAATGGACTTGTTGATACAATCGGGACATTTGAAGATGCAGTCAAGCTTGCTGGGAAGCTGGCCGGAATTTCCGGAAAACCTGAACTGATCAAAAAACGGAAACAGGAAAGATTTTTTGACCGACTATTGGGTACCGATACGGAATCGATGAGTGCAATCAGAGATATTTTTATTTCGAAACCAATTGTTCAGTACCGGATGTACCCATGAAGGTAACTAAAGCTGATCTGGTCAGAACCATTTCCCGGGAAAGCGGAGTTGAAGCCATCGAGGCTGAAGTTGTTGTTGAAAGTTTGCTTGCTCTTATATTGAAACATATGGAGCAGGATAATACTATAGAAATCAGAGGATTTGGAACCTTTAAGCTGGATCCAAGAAGTGCAAAAAAGGCAAGGAATCCATTTACAAATGAACTGATGGTTCTTCCTGCACAAAAAGTTCCATCGTTAAAGTTTACCCGTGAGTTTAAGAAGAAAATTGCAGAGGGTTATTCAATTGACTGAAAAAATAATTTGCCCCGAATGCGGAGCTGCAAATTTAACTTCAGATCTGCAATGCGGACTTTGTGGTGCTGACCTAACCAAGGACGTTGAAAAAAGTAATTCTGTTCCGCAAAAGGATGGAGAAAATCAGGCAAATCCAGTTTCTTCACTTCATGTTTCAGTTTGGCTTACAATTTTAGGTTTTGTTTTCGCAGGTATACTTTTAACATATCTGGCAGTTACCCCAGATGATTTTGGTGGTGGTTCAAGTTCAGGAATTGTTAGTTCGGGTTCCGAGCATTCTGACGCCGGGGCAATTATCCTGCCAGAATCCCTTGAAGCCTGGATTCGTGAGCAAGATAAAAATATTCAGAACGGAACGGATGATATGATCCGCTCAGTTTCTTTGTCAGTTGCAGATTCGTTGATGAAATATGAATCTCTCGAACGGGCTGGGAACTGGATTGAAAAGGTTTTTAACCTCGATACTACCCAGTTTTCAATTGCACTTAAGCTGGCAAATTTATATTATGATGCCAATCGAAAAGATTTGGCTATCCCATTTTATCAGATTTTTCTCAGGACTAATCCAGAAAATGCTGATGCACGTGTAGATATGGCAACCGCAATGATTGAGGTTTCGACCTCACCCATGGAAGCAGTTGCAGAATTAAAGAAAGTACTTAAACTGAATCCAGAACATCAGATTGCAAATCTCAATCTTGGAGTTCTGTACTTTCGAGTTAATAAGTTTGATCAGGCTGAGCAATACCTGACTCAGGCAAAGACAATCAACCCGGAAAATAAGGCCGGGATTTCTGCTGCAGACATGCTGGAGCAGATCAAGATCATGAAAAGTAAAAACTAACTAAAAGGAGACACCACTGTGCCGTGCGGACGTAAACGAAAAAGACATAAAATTGCGACACACAAGAGAAAGAAAAGATTGCGGAAGAATCGCCATAAAAAGAAATAATTTGTAAATTTGGGGGTTCCCTGTAACAAGGATCCCCCGATGATTTTTCAAATATTTTGTATTTCTCTCTGTATTCTGGCACCTCTCCGGACTGTTTCGGGTGGAAATTATTATAAATCCTTTGCCCACTCAGTTCTGGAGTCCTTGCCGGACTCAATAAAACCTCATTTCAACTCTGTTTTTTCACAGATTGTGCAGACCTGTGCGCAACTTGAAACAGATCGTTTTGAAAATCCCGATTTGGCTGGGCTGCATTTTTATTATGGTAAGCTCCCTTTTGCCGGCAATCCTCATTCTGCTCCAAATTTAGTATCTTCGATTCAAACCAGTTTTGATTCACTCAATTTTTATTATCAGGTCAAAAATCAGAAGAAAATTATCTGGTTTTCAGGGGCAATTCTTCATTTTTGTTCAGAAATTGCAATTCCTCACCGGATTCATAACGGTTTTCTCGACACTGAACTGTATGACGATCTGGTTTTATCAGAAGATGAAAAGCTTGACTCAAGAAATTCAGTTTTCAAATTTCAGATTTTAAATACTTCTGAAAGAATCGAAGCTACTCACTCAGTTGATCTAATCAATATTGCTTTTGAATCGAACCGATTGTTGGCGAAGGAAATTCTGGAATTAAATTTATATGAGAAGGCTAATAAAAGCCATTCATCCGACCGTCGTCACAAAAACGGAATTAAGGTAATGGTATCTTTGTATGAAGGGCAACCAGAACAGATTAGGAAAATGGTAGAGAAGGCACAACGCCTTGCTCTGGACTTACTGGTTTCTGCTGTGTCCGGCAATCAAAAAACAACAAATAAGTGAGAAATATTAATTGGGTTAACTTTTAACCTAATTGAAATAAAAATAAATAGTTGTATTTTTATATAACCTATTTTAAAGGAGTAAATATATGGAACGGGGATTCGGCAAAGGCCTCTTTTGGGGTTTTGTCGTTGGAGGAACGGCAGGAATACTTGCAGGAATGCTTCTTGCACCCAAAAGCGGAAAAGATGTACGTACAGAAATCGCAAACAAATTAAATGAATGGTTTGATTCTGAAACTGAATTTACCGGGGGAGATGACTCTAACTGGTTGATTAATGAAGGCAAGCAAAAAGGCGAAGCTCTTGTTGCTGATGCAAAAGAAAAAGCAGAGTTACTTCTTGCAGATGCAGAAAAACTACTTTACGAAATTCGCAATCAATCAGAAAATTCAATGACCACAGGTCAGGCATGAGTCAATCTGCCAAGCTGGTTTACCTTTTTGATGGTGTTCCTTTGGGTTTTTCGGTTGAACTTGCGCATAAGCTTGGAGAAGCTGGCCACAAAATATTAGTGGCTGTTAAAACCCAAGATGGTAAAATTGAGAGCGAATTTGTTCGTCAGATCAGGAAAACAGGATGTGACGGGTTTGCAATCAGCCCGTCTGAACGTTCTGAAAAGGGCATTCTCGATATGCTTGATGCCGGTTTTGGACGTTATGGCAGAATTTCACATGTTCTATTGTTTCGGCAAATAAAAGCCGAAAATGAAGAGCAGCTCATAGGTGATTTTACAGAAAAAACAATCCCGGCAGTTTCGAATCTTGTTAAAACCTACAAATCCTATCCCGATGGCAGATTTAATGAAATCCCTTTTGATTTAATTCTCCATGTTCCCGCTCAGTTTACATCTTCCGAACTTTTTAAAAAATCAGTGGGAAAATCTACTGGATTGTCAAATCTGTTTGTTTCTGAAAGCGTTTCCAAGAAAAACCCATTTCTTTCTTCAGATCAGGACACCGATGTAGTTGAAATTTCACGTTTATTCAACCTGATAACTGTGCTTTAAATTAAATCCAGGAATCGTAAACTTATTAATTTCAATAGTATGAAAGGAATTAAGACTTCCAAAATTCAGACTATGTTTAAGTTTTGTTTTCTCGTGTTTTTGTTCCCACTATTTTCAATAAACACCCTACTCGCTGGTTTGCCGGACATTTCTATTGAAAATGATCCGCCATTTGGGCCAATCAGAAAGGGCAGTACGACCTCTGCCCGTGATTCTGTTTTATCTGAACGCCTGCTTTATATTCTCACCCTTCAGGGAACCTCTGGTAAAAATGGAAAAGCTGAGCAATATCAGATGCAAGACTTTTCCTTCAAAATTGACCTTCCTGATTTTCTCAAAACCCAACATCTGGCAACCCGCCAATACCAATATAAATTCAACCCGGTTCTTGGAAATATGAACCTGAAATTTTTTATATTTTCAGGACTTGTTTCGTCACTAACAGTTGGAATGGATTCCCGTTTATACCGTACTAACCGTGTTTTCTCTAACACTTTACTCACCCGTTTATTACAATCTCAAACAAAAGACCTGAATGAGATTTACTTTCGGTATCAATTTCGCAAATTTGCCTTGATTTCGAGTTGGGAATTTTCTTCATTACAAAATAAAATTGACGAAAAATCACGCTTGGATGGCGATAAAATTAAACTGGTTATAAGTTATTTGTTTTAAGGAGTTTACCATTGAAAAAACTGGGTCTTGTATTTGGTGGCAGATCAGCTGAACATGCCGTTTCTATTACTTCAGCGAATTCTTTGCTTAAGGGCTTTAATTCTACAAAGTATGAAATTGTTCCGTTGAAAATTTCTCTGGATGGGGTTTGGATGAACCCGGAAAGTTCATTACAGGAAATACTTCCTGAAAACCGGACTAAACTTTCGGTTCCATCGGTAAGTCAAAAGGAGTTATTTCATTTTCTGCAAAATGAAATTGACGTTTTTTTTCCGTTGCTACATGGTACTTATGGTGAGGATGGAACCATCCAGGGGATGTTTGATATGATGTCAAAGCCGTATGTTGGGTGCGGTGTTCTGGGAAGTTCTATGGCAATGGACAAGGATATCACCAAAATTATTCTGAAAAATGGTGGCATTCCGGTTGTTCCCGGTTTGGTTTTTTATGATTTCGAATGGGAAACTGACAAGCACTCTGCAGTAAAAAAAGTTGCGGCAGAATTTGGTTTTCCGGTTTTTGTGAAGCCTGCCAATGCGGGTTCAAGTATAGGTATTTCAAAAGTAAAAAATATTGAAGCTTTGTTGCCAGCAATTGATGAAGCTTTCCGGTTTGACGGTAAGGTTTTAGTTGAAAAGGGTCTTTCAGTGAGAGAAATCGAAATTTCAGCACTTGGAAACATCATAGCCCGGGTATCTCTGCCCGGAGAAGTATTTCCCGGGGCAGAATTTTATGATTATGATGATAAATATCATTCTGGCAAAAGTAAATTTAAAATTCCGGCAGATATTTCTGAGGAATTGATTAGAATTATACAAAGTTATGCTATTAAAGCATTTAAGTTGTTAAATTTGGAAGGGATGGCCAGAATTGATTTCTTTATCGATAAGACCAGTAACGAGGTTTATCTAAATGAAATTAATACCATCCCGGGCTTTACGCCAATCAGTATGTATCCGAAAATGTGGGAAGCCAGCGGTTTATCCTACACAGAACTTCTGGAAACCCTGATCAGTCTTGCCCTCAGCAGATTTCAAAAACGCAATCAAATCAGCAGTCATTTCACAATTAAAATCAGCGGGTGATTTATGAGTGTGCTTCATCCTTCCAAAATCCGGAATATTGCCTTTGCGGGCCATAGTGATTCCGGTAAAACGACCCTGACCGAATCCATTGCCTATTCATTAGGTTTGATTCAAAAAATGGGAAGTGTTAATTCAGGGAATACGTTAACCGACTATCATGATGATGAAATTGAAAAGAAAGTTTCAATTAATCTTGGCCTAATCAACGGAAACTGGAAGGATGTAAAACTTAATATCCTCGATACACCTGGTTATCTTGATTTTGTAGGAGACGTTAAATCTGCGATGCGTGTTGCAGACACTGTGGTTATTACAGTAAATGCAGTCTCCGGAATTGAAGTTGGAACAGAAAATGTGTGGGATTATGCTATGCAGAAGTATAAGCCAACGATGTTTCTGATTACCAAACTCGACCGGGACAATGCTGATTTTAACCGGGTTTTAGGTAAACTCAAAGAATATTACGGGCATTATGTTGTTCCGGTTCAATTTCCGGTTGAAGAAGGACTCAGCCACAAAACAATCATCGATTGCATTATGATGAAGGCTCTTACCTTTGAGCCAGGCAAAAGAAATAATATGACGGTGACCGATATACCTGAGCGGTACATCGCCCAAGCTGAAGCACTTCATAACGAACTTGTTGAAACCGTTGCAGAAACTGACGAAGTTTTGATGAACAAGTTTTTTGAAAATGGAAATCTGAACGAAGAAGAACTAAAAGAAGGTATCATGCACGGCATGGTTTCCAGAACCTTTTTCCCAGTGTTTTGCTGTTCTCCTGAAGCATCGATCGGAACTGAGCGTATGCTGGATGTTTTTGCCAATTTATGTCCGTCACCCATTGAGCGTGGACCAGAACATGGTTGGATCAATAACAGTGAAGAGGATATTCTTATTCAGCCCGATACCAATGGGAAGCCTATTGCCTTTGTTTTTAAGACATCCTCAGAGCCACATTTGGGTGAAATGTCTATTTTTAGGGTATACTCGGGATCTATTACCCCCGGCATGGATCTGATCAATGCAGAAACTCATCAGGAAGAAAGAATAAATCAGCTTTTCACACTAATTGGCAACAAACGAACAGATTTCGCTGGTGTTGGAGTTGGTGATATTGCTGCAGTTGTAAAACTTAAGAACACACATACAAACAACACTCTTTCAGCAACAGGGTCGGCATTTCATGTGCGCCCGGTAGAATTTCCGGTTCCGGTTATCAGAACGGCAATTAAACCGCATTCAAAGAATGATGAAACCAAAATTTCGGCAGGTTTAGCCCACCTACATGAAGAAGATCCGAGTTTTCAGGTTACTTATGATCCTGAGCTTGCTCAAACTATAATTTCCGGACAGGGAGAATTGCATCTGGATGTCATTCTGAAGCGGATGAAAGAAAAATACGGTGTTGAGATTGATCAGGAAGATCCAAAAATCCCATATAAGGAAACAATCAAAGGAAAGTCACGTGTTCAGGGGAAATTTAAAAAACAATCTGGTGGAAAAGGACAATATGGTGATGTTTGGTTAAGGCTTGAGCCATTGCCAAGAGGTGCCGGATTTGAATTTGTTGATGAAGTTGTTGGCGGTGCTGTTCCAGGAAAATATATTCCTTCTGTTGAAAAGGGTGTTTTTGACAGAATGACACGAGGCGTTCTTGCCGGATTTAAAGGTGTTGATATTAAAGTGACCATAGATGATGGATCCTATCACCCGGTTGATTCGAGTGATATGGCATTTAAAATGGCTGGTTCGATGGCCTATAAGAAAGCTTTTCTTGAATCAAAACCAATTCTTCTTGAACCTATTTACAAAGTAACTGTTAAAGCCCCTGAAGAATATATGGGTGATGTGATGGGTGACATTTCATCACGTCGTGGAAAAATACAGGGTATGGATGCAGATGGACACTTTCAAATCATCAACGCATCAATTCCACTTGCAGAAATGTCAAAATATCAAAGTGCGCTCAGAAGTATGACTCAGGGCAGGGGAACTCACTTCCGTGAATTTGACCATTATGAGGAAGTTCCTTTCGAAGTTGCACAAAAAGTTATTGCTGCCTACAAAGAGGCAGAAGAAGAAGAGTAACCGTTCATTGGTGCACTGCCTGACCGTGAAATTGAGAATAGAGTCTAAAACAGTTATCTTGCCTTTTTGTATAAAACCAATGGGATAATGTGAAAAGACTCTGGTCTCCCTGGCGATCTGCTTATATAGATACCTTTTCAGAAGATGCATCCGGCAAGGCCGGATGCATTTTTTGTGACTACCCTTTATTGGATCAGGACGAAGGCAAACTTATCATTTTCCGTGGAGTACATGCTTTTGTTATTATGAACTTGTTTCCGTACAATTCTGGTCACCTCATGGTTGTACCTTACCTGCATACCAGAGATCTGGATGAATTGACTCCTGAATGTTCTGTCGAAATCATTCAATTACTTGCCAGGTCAAAAAATGCGCTAACTAAGGCACTTTCGGCTCAGGGATTTAACCTTGGTGTCAATCTTGGGAAAGCCGCCGGTGCGGGAATTGATGACCATATCCATTTTCACATTGTCCCGAGATGGAATGGTGATACTAATTTCATGCCGGTTTTTGCTGATATTAAAGTAGTACCGGAAGAAATCAGGAAAACGTATCAAAAGCTTAAACAAATTTTTTAAAAATATGACCTCAACTCTATTAAAATTCTTTTTATTTATTGTATTCCCTGTTGTTTCATTTTCGCAAACCCCAGATATCGAAACACTTAAGAAACAGGCAAAGATTGCCGGGTATTCTGAATCTCAGATAGAAGCAGCTATCCAGCAGGTTCAAAGCCAAAATAATACAGGAAGTAACACTACCGCACTGCCTGGCTCACCCATCATGGAAGTGCCGGGAAATACGCAGGATCCGGTTTTTATAAACGAACCTAGTAAAGATGTTACTTCACAAAAATTCGGGTATTCCCTATTACGTTCGGGGAGCAAGTCATTTGACCCAAATGAATATGGTCCTGTACCTGATGATTATGTGATTGGCAGTGGTGATGAGTTGCAACTTTCGGTCTGGGGACAGTCAGAGTTTTATCTCAAGGCAGAGGTTGACCGTCGTGGAATGATTCAAATTCCATCGGTGGGATTGGTTGCCGTAAGCGGATTTACTCTTAAACAGGCTGAAGGTGTTTTAAAAGAACGGGTTTCACGCAGTTATGCTGGAATAAAAACAGGTGAAAGCAAATTTGCCCTTACCCTAAGTAAAATAAGATCAATTCGGGTTTACGTTGGCGGGATGGTAAACAAGCCAGGTGCTTATAAACTGACTGCAGTTTCCTCTGTTATAACAGCTCTCTATGCTGCTGGCGGGTTAAATGAAAATGCTGATTTCAGGCATGTTTCGGTTATTAAACCAGATGGTACCATTGATTCAGTGGATTTATACTCGAATTTATTGGGTGTATTGTCCTCTAAACCAGATAAAATTGATCACAACTATATGATCATGGTTAAAGGCGAAACTTTTTCGGTTCAAATTACTGGTGCAGTTAACCAACCCGGAACCTATGACCTTAAATCCGGTGAAAATTTCAAAACCCTTTTAGGTTTTGCTGGCGGTCCTGTTTCATCAGCATGGCTGGGAACCGTGGAAGTACAAAGAATTGTGCCAGGTTCCGGAATTCAGTCATTGAGTTTTGACGGAACAACAGGGGATGATTTTGCATTGTTCCCGGGTGATAGAATCCGGATTCAAAATTCAGTCACAACTTCTTTTGGATTGATAACTGTTGAAGGAGCGGTAAAACAACCTGGGGTTTTTCAGTATTCAACAGGAATGAGAATTAAAGATATTGTTGAAAAGGCTGGCGGGCTTTTTGACTGGGCATATCTTGAAAGAGGTCAATTGCTTATTACAGAGCCAGATTCAAGTTTAAGCATTAAAGCCTTCCACCTTGGCAAAGCTATGAAAGGTGATCCGGCTGAAAACCTGACCATTCCTGACAGAAGTACAATTCTTATTAAATCAATTTGGGAAATTGATAGCCGATATAATATTAATATTATTGGATATGTAAACTTTGCAAGATCAGCTACCTATCGAAAAGGTATGACAGTAGGGGATGCAATTTTTCTCGCCAACGGATTTTCAAAAGATGCGTACACTGCAATTGTTGAAGTGGCACGGGTTGACCCTTACGACAGTACAAACAATGACAGAACCATCGCTTTTATAAAAACCATTAAAAATAAAGGCATTTTATCCAAAGATAATCATGAACTTGATTTTCCTCTGGAACCTATGGATCAAATATTTGTCCGTAAAAATCCCTATTTTGAAGAGCAACGCACAGTTACACTGCGTGGTGAAGTGAAATTTCCGGGTAGTTATTCCCTGACAAGCAAGGATGAAAAATTATCTTCTGTTATTGCCCGTGCTGGTGGGTTAAAATCTACGGCCTACCTTGACGGTTCAACAATTTTCAGGAATAAAGACAATGTGGGAATGATTGCCCTTGATTTTAAAGAGGCCATGGATGATCCCGAAAGCAGTGAAAATTTAATTCTTATGCCTGCGGATGAAATAATTATTCCTGAGCGGGATTATACTGTGAAAGTTAAGGGACAGGTTGCAGTTGAAACCAGTATTTTATACAAGGAAGGTGCTTCAGTCAATTTTTATATTGAGGAGGCCGGCGGCCTTAATGAGATGGCTGACAATGACAAGATTTATGTGATTCTGCCAAATGGCCGGGTTTTTAGACCGGGATATTTTTGGTCGTTTCATCAAGAAATACTTTCAGGATCAGTCATCATTGTACCAACCCGGGAAAAGGAAGAGCCTGTAGACTGGAGAGGGTGGGTTACGATTACAACATCAACCATTACTTCCCTTGTGACTTTAATTATTCTCCTTCAGAGGACCAACCAGTAACTATAAAGTTAACTCTTGGGCAACTCTGTAAGCCCAGAGTCGAAATTCATTCAGGATAGTTCTCTTTGGTATCCCGAAAGAGCTAGTATAATCGGAAGGGTATTTTTCTGTGCATTCTGGCACACCAATAACTGAACGGGTTCTTGAACGAACCTGTTTATGTAAAGAATGCAATCAGCATTCAGACTCAATGAAGGTTGCTTCTGATACAGAAAGCGGTTTCCTTCCGGCGTTATTGTCACAATTGTTTGGTTTTCCCTCTTTAAGATCACAACAAATTCCCGTCCCTTCAATAGTTGTTTCGGGAAATTCTTTGCTATTTAATCCGCTACTGCCCTTCGAACGCGCTCTTTCAATAAAGTCGCCAATAAATGAGATTTTATTGACTGCAAAAAATGCGTTAGCTGATCTTTTTGCTTACAATCAACTCCATTTTTCTGAGACATCAAGTGTATTGCATTCCAGATTATTTGAAAGAGGCGGACAATTAAATGATCGGTTTTCACTGGTTATTTGTCCTGCCGGGTATCACTTTTCGGGAGATTTTAAATTGACTGATCCTGAAAGGATCAGAATTGATGAATCATCTATACTTTATAACTTTAAAGCTAATAGCGGGTGGCGGTTTTATCAATTTCACGAGGAAATAAAAGTAGTCGAAACCTGTGAGGTTTGTAAAACTTCCTCTGATTATCAGGTTGATCAGCATGGATGGATGCCACTCTCGTTCAATCGTGTCTTCTATATAACTTCCGATGATCGAATACCTTTCCCCGTTTTGAGGTATACTGGAGCACAATTCCAGTTTTTCGGCAGGCTAATGTCGGGTAATTTGGACTATCTGGAATTTGCATCAGGATCTGGCCATTCTGACCAAACAGGTGGTGAATGTTGTCTTTTTAACATTCATTTAACCGAAGAAGAAATCAGAATGGAATGGTTGGTTGAAATTCTTCGCAATCATGCATCCTGGAAGAAATTAAAAACAATACGGTTAATGGCCCTGAATTCAGCCGATAAGGAAATTAATTTTTCTGCTTCTGAGGAGAGAATTGCAGGGTTTCTTGCCAGTTTACTGGAAACTCAGGACAAAAATTATCATAAATTGTTTTTTAGATAATCAGACGATATTCCAGCTTTTTCTTTTGTTGTATAGTGTTTTTCGGTCAATCCCAAGTGTTTTGCACGCATGATCCAATGATTTTGAATTATTCAGTACAAATAAAATATATTTTTTTTCAAGCTCGTGAAGTGGCACTTTTCCAACAGTATTAAAAAGTGACAGAGTTGGGTCATCAAGCTGAAGAAAGGTTTCAGTTTCCTGAAATACTGATGGTCCAAAATCACCCTCAAGTACGACTTCCTCATAATCAGCGAAAAAGGTATCAACCTCCCGTTTGTGCATTTCAGCAGAAACTTCATCACCAAATATCTTACAGATATCCGCAAGGTAAACAGAGGCAAGAACCTTTAAGAAATCTTCACCAGATTCGCTCAGGTTTTGCCATGATGTTCTAAATGCCTGAATTGATTTCCCTAATTTTTTTAGGATATCCCAATGCACAAGCCCATCAATCAATGCCATTCTGCCAAGAAGGTCTTTTTTTGAGGTTTTAATGATTGTGATATAGTGCAGTGCCTGCAGGGAACCCAGGTTATAAAGAGCAAAGGCTATTCGTAAAAAGATCTCATTTCTCTGGTCAGTATTTGCTTCATAGAGAAGGCTTTGTTCGTAAAACCGAATCCCTTCACGATATTGTTTATTCCTGATGGCATGCAATCCCATCAGGTTATAATACTGACTCTGGCACTTGTTTTCCTGAGAAAGTTGCTGGAGTTTGGGGGCATTTAGAGTAAATGCTGAGTTATTCCTGAGGATTGAATAGTAATTTAAAATGATTAAAAGTTTACTGACGGTGGGTTTTTCCTGGAGAAGCAGGGGAAGGGACGATTCAACATCAACAAGAGTTCGAACAGATTTCATTGACGGATTGTCTGATCGGAGCAGACTTACTACCTGAAGAAAATCATAGATATCCTTTTTGGCAAGAACTTCAACTGCCTTTGGTATCATCTCTTACTCCTACCATCCGTAATGCCTTAAGTCGACATTATTTTGTTCTTTCTGAATCCGTTGCAAAGTCTCAATTCCTGATTTCAGGTGAAGATTCGTAAATTCTCTGAAAACCTGATTTGCTGAAGATTTTGTCTTGATGCCTTCACGGGTAAGAGGGAGGTCTGAAACAAGCATCAGAGCTCCAATAGGGAGTTTTCTTGCAAAGCCTACAACAAAAAGTGTTGCGCATTCCATGTCAATTGCAATTGCCCGTTCCTCTTTTAATTTGCTTACAAAGACCTCATCAAATTCCCAAAACCGGTAATCAGTAGTGTGAATTACACCTGTTTTAAAATCCAGATTATAGTCATCAAGAACCTGACTTGTAATTTTTTGAATATTAAAGGTAGGTAGGGCAGGTACTCTTTGGGGCATATAATGGTTGCTGGCGCCGTCATCACGGATTGCGGCCATTGGTAAAACAAAATCACCAATTTTAAGTTTTTTATTCAAGCCACCACACAAACCAAGCATCAAAACAGCTTTGGGTTTACGGTATGATAAAAGATCCATTGCCAGTGCAGCAGTTGGTGAGCCTATTTTGTAGTCAATGATGGATAAACCACCCTCAACCCAATTCACAGAGGTAAAAGCAGACCCATTTCGTCTGATAGATGTCGGGAACATGGCTTCAAATTCGGCGATATAGCGGGTAAAATTTGTAAGCAGAATATAATCCTGAATTTCTCCTGCATCTGCTCCCGTATACCTCTCGAGCATATCAATACCGATAACAGACCTGGTAATGCCCTCAATATTGGTTTCACCGGCACCAGGTTGTGGAAGACTGTTATCCAAAATTAACTCCTCAGGAGAAAAAATATAACTTGCGATTAATGAATTAAGATAGGAAATTGAATTCATAAACGCAATCTGCTTAAGGACTTACACCTTTATGACTACAAAACTCCAGTTTTGGGGTGCCGCTGAAAATGTCACCGGATCCCTGCATCATATTATTACGCAGAATGGGAAACATATTTTTCTGGATTGCGGACTTTTTCAGGGCCGCCGACAGGAATCCATTGAAAAGAATAAGAATTTTCCGATCCCGGCTGAAGCAGTGGATGCCATTATTTTATCCCATGCCCATCTTGATCACAGTGGTAATTTGCCTGGTCTCGTTAAACAAGGCTTTTCAGGAAAGATTTATGCGACACCGGCAACCGCCGACCTGATAAAAATCCTTCTTTCTGACTCTGCACATCTCATGAAACGGGATTTGGAATATCTGAATAAACGCCGGGTTAGCCGTGGTCAGGAGCCAATTGAACCTTTATACAGTCAGGATGATGTTGAACAGACACTTGAATTACTGGTTCCTGTCAATTACCTGACACCTACAATTTTATTTAATGAAATCACTTTTACCTTTTTTGATGCCGGACATATTCTTGGAAGTGCAATAACCGAACTGAAATGGAAGGATGCCATCAGTGATACTGAAACCGTTTTAGTTTTCACCGGTGACCTTGGCCGGGACCATCTTCCAATCTTAAAAGACCCTACCTATCTGCATGATGCTGATTATATTATTACGGAAAGTACTTATGGCGGAAGGTTACATGATTCAATTGAGAAAGTTGGTGACGACCTTGCAAAAATCATAAAGGAAACCGTGAAGCATCGGGGAAAGATTATCATTCCGGCTTTTAGTGTTGGCCGTACTCAGGAGATTTTGTATGAGATTGCCCAGCTGAAAGGTAAAAATTTAATTCCGGATATTCCTATTTATCTGGATTCACCCATGGCAATTGAAGCAACCCAGATTTTCAACCGTCATCTGGAATGTTTTGATGATGAAACGATGGCACAGCTCAAGGCTGGTAAAAATCCGTTGTTTCCTCCGGGTGTGTTTTTCCTGAAAACTACCGATGAAAGTAAAGAATTGAATGAAATTGATTTTCCGTGTATGATTATTTCTGCCTCGGGAATGTGTGAAGGAGGGCGGGTAGTTCATCATATCGCCAATAATTGCGGTCGCCGTGAAAATGTAATTTTATTTGTTGGATATCAGGGACAACACACACTTGGGCGTAAAATTATGGATGGTGCAGATGAAATTACTATGTTTGGCGAAACTCACCGGGTTAATTGCAGGATAGAAAAAATTCTTGCCTTTTCGGCACACGCCGATGAACAGGAACTGATTTCCTGGCTCCAACATTTTAACAAAAAACGATTGAAAAAGTTGTTTCTTGTCCACGGTGAATCAGAGGCACAGAATCTGCTGATTCAAAGTCTGAATACATCAGGATTTAACCAGATTCATATCGGAAAACAGGGAGAAATCATTAAACTAATATGACAAAAGCAAGCAGAGACTTATTGACAACCGACGAGATTAACTCAGAAATTCAAGCCCGGAATGGCTGGAAACTTGTTGGAAATAAAATTGAAAAACACTTGAAATTTAAAGACTTTGGGGCTGGAATGGACTTTATTTCAATGCTTGTTAAACCCGCTGATGAGCTGGATCACCATCCGGATATCAGAATTGTTTATAATCAGGTGACGCTTACCCTTTTTACCCACGACCGGGGTGGTTTAACAGCCCTTGATTTCGAGCTTGCAGATTTAATTGATAGAGAGATTCAAAGTAAATAATCGGATTCTACCCCTTGAAACCCAGAAAACAAACTCAATGTCCGTCTTGCAAAACCCCGCTTTACGAGCGAATTCCGCGTTGTCCGAATTGTGGACATTCATTCTATGAACTGAAACTTGCCTTCGGTTGGGAGGTCATGTTTGATCTGTTATATTCTCCATTTCCAACAATGGATCGATATGCACGGGGTGCCTATCTGAATTACCTTGGTGTGATTCCCATTCTTTTAATCGTTTTGATTTTAGTCTGGAACCTTATTGGACCAGTTCTTCTTGCCCCGGTTTCAAGTTTAATTCCCTTCGGACAATTATTGAAGGATGGACTCATTATCCTTACCGGTACTGTGTTGGCATTTGGTGGATTCTTTTTAAGTCTTTCGGTAGGTTCAAATCTGGTAAAACACCCACTAACTGGGTTGCAAATTTCCCAGATTCTAAATGTGGCGCTTATTGTTGCTTTTTATGGGGTAATAGTTGGTCTGTTATTCAGGATCATCAATCTGCAATCAGTAACATTTGAAGGTTCAGGATCGGATATTATCACAAGTTTCCTCTCGTGGTTTTTTACCATTTCCGGATTTATTTTCAGTCTGATTTTAATTTACAGAGGAATTTCAACCCTCACGGGACTTTCAGGATTTCAGGCTTTTAAAATTTCAATTCTTCTGCCTGTAATCGTTACTACATTTTTTATTTTTATGATTGGGCTATTTGTGGCTGGTGTTTTTTGGGGATAATTTTAGGTTGAAAGGAATGTTTCCGGAATCAACGTTCCTCTGCCTAACAATCCTGCTGGATCGAAACAGGCTTTAACTTTCGCCATTTGCTTAATTCCTTCCTTGCCATACATCTGTTCAAGATATTGAACTTTCAGTTTCCCGACTCCATGTTCCGCTGAGATCGTGCCTCCCATTTTTAACGCTTCTGAAATAAACTGATTGTAAATCACTTTGCCTGCGGTATGTTCAGCTTCATTGTGAGGAAGAATATTCATGTGCAAATGATGATCACCAATATGACCGAAAATCACCCATTTGAACGGACTTCCATCTAAATGGGCATGATAAACTTTCATCATATCCCTGAAGTGCAATTCAGGAACCGCAATGTCTGAACTAATCTTTTTCACCCCATTACGAGAAAGAAATTCATTAATCAGAGCAGGAAGGGCATGCCGGTATTCTTTGAAAAACTCATCATCTTTTGGGTTTTGTGCAAACCAGCTTGAATCAATGAGAGCTTCATGCTCTAACGCAAGGTTATACCAGGCTTCTAGTAAACTATCCTCAGTTTGAGCTGTACATTCCTGTTCAAAATAAATTGCACCTTTTGCTTCGTCAGGAGTTTTTGGGTATTTCCCTTTTAAAAACAGAAGGGATTGTTCATCAAAAAATTCAAGGCTGGTTGCATTCAGAAGTTCAGTTGAGTTAACGTTTTCATTTGACAGTTTCTCAGCTATTTCAACGAAATTTAGCAGGTTGGTTTCAGAAGGAAAGAATAAAATCCCCGAAAAAACTTTTTCTGGTTTTGGTAGCAGTTTGAGTTGTACTTCAATAATAACTCCAAGGGTACCCTCTGATCCAATAAATAAATCAATCAGATCCATATCGGGTTTACTGTAGTAACCGGCAGCGTGTTTGATGTCGGGCATCAGATATTCTGGTGCTGAAAAACTATAAGTCTTCGATCCGGATGAAAAGTTAAACTGAAAATCATTCGCCACGATTTCACCTCTTTTCAGAGAAAGAATAAAGCCATCGGGTAATGCCACTTTGATGGATTCAACCCAGTTTCGGGTAGCACCAAACCTGAATGAACGGGCGCCACTTGCATTGGTCGCAACCGTTCCGCCAATAAACGCACTATTTTCTGTAGGATCAGGTGGGTAAATCATTCCATATCTTTTCGCTTCAACATGAACGGTACTGAGCAAAACGCCAGCCTGAACGGTAATCAAGCCAGTTCCATCAAGATTCTTGGTTACTGAATGAATTTGATTCAATTTATCGGTTGCAAGAATGAGTCCGCCTGGAGCAACTCTTCCACCGGTTGTACCCGTTCCGTTTCCAGAAACGGTTACCAATTTTTGTTCTTTTGCAGCAAGTTGTAAAACCTGGCTAACTTCTTCATAAGTTTCAGGAATGTAAACTGCTTCAACGTCACCGGCTTTTAATCCGCTGGTGTCATTCAGATAATTCAAGAATTCATCACGATTGCTTTTAACGATCATATTTTTTCCAGTTACTCAAAACAAAGATAGAAAGTGCGGGGTCTGCTTCGCGAATTGGTTGTATTTATAAAACAAAAAAGGGCACCGTTGGGTGCCCTTTACTAATTCAAACGGGAGAAAGAATCAGAGAATTTCTTTTTTCAGGATATTTCCGGCAGAATCAAAGTCATAAACAATAGGAACGCCGTTTGGAATATTCAGTTCAAGAACTTGCTCTCTGGTCAGTTTATCAAGATCCATCACAATGGCTCTCAGACTATTTCCGTGTGCTGACACAACCACATTTTTACCCGCCAGAATCTGGGGCAAAATCACACTTTTAAAATAGGGAATTGCACGGGCGGCAGTATCTTTCAAACTTTCACCATTTGGGGGTGCAATATCATAAGAACGGCGCCAGATGTGAACTTGTTCTTCGCCAAATTCCTTGGCAGTTTCAGCCTTATTTTTTCCCTGAAGATCACCATAATGACGTTCATTGATTGCCTGATCGTAGGTGATGGGAAGATTGGTCTGTCCTGCTGCTTCAAGAGTCAGGGTAAGCGTGTCGATTGCTCTTTTCAGAACGGATGTATAGGCCAGATCAAATTTAATATTTTTGATTTTTTCGCCGGCAGAAGAAGCTTCCTTCTTGCCTTTTTCGGTTAAATCAACGTCAATCCAACCGGTAAAACGGTTTTCCAGGTTCCAAACGGATTCCCCGTGACGAATGAGTACAAGTTTTGCCATATTGTGGTTACCTTTTTGGTTATTCAGAATTGCAAAAATAAGAAAATCTGGTAATAAAGGACAGAAAAGGGCAATTCTCTAATGGAGAATTAAACCAAAAATCAGGGCTTGGCCTCAGATTTTAACGGAAACGGAAAAAAGGCCTTTGATTTTTCATACTTGATCTTGTAATCGATGTCTTTTAATACCCGAAGAAGCGTATCAATTTCTTCTGTTGTATTATAAAAATGGGGAGAAACACGAAGGTACTTTTCTCTTGCGGAAACCACAATGTTTTGTTCCTTCAGTTTGGCTGCAATAAGTTCAGGTTCTGAAATCTGAAAGCTGACAATACCAGATATAAAATCATGTTCATAGGGCATTGCAGGTCTTACCCCGTAAGTTGACATTCCCTGCAGCAAATAATGATTCAGATCAGTGACCTGTTTTTCAATATTTTTAATTCCGATTTCCATCAAAAGACCAATAGATTCAGCGAGACCAACAATGCCAATGGCGTTTAATGTTCCGATTTCATAACGGCGGGCATCTTTTGCCAGTCGTTGTCCCAGATCAAAAAAGGTCCAGGGATTTTCAACTGAAAGCCAGCCCACATAAGCCTGATTCAGCATGGTTCTGAGTTCTTCAGACACATAGACAAAGGCAGTTCCCATCGGTCCCATCAACCATTTTTGTCCTCCAGACGAAAGAAAATCGATTTTCATCTTTTTGACATCAACCGGGATCACACCCAAAGACTGAATTGCATCAACAGCAAAGATGATTCCTCTTTCATTGCAAAGTCTGCCCACTTCTTCAAGATTCAGTCTGAAACCATTCAAAAACTGTACATGGCTTAGGCAAACCAATTGTGTTGTGGGTTTCATTGCCCTGAGAATATCATCAACCTCAATCCGGCCATCACGGTCTCTGATCAGATCGAGATGAACGCCTTCTTTAATCAGTTTCCCGAAGGTTTGTGTTACAGCAGGGAAATCCTTTGAGAAAAGAATAATCCGGTCGCCCCGTTTCCATTTTATTCCATTTGCGAGAAGGTTAAGTCCCTCGCTGGTGTTGGTTTGGAAGGCGATATCTTTACTGGAGGCATGAATCAGCTGGCCAATCAGATTTTTTGTTTTTAAAACCGTTTCAGAAAAACCAGGGTAAACATCAACTTCAGTAACTGATCTGCGATGAAGAAATTCAGTCATTGCCCGGGTTACCCGGGTTGATAAAGGCGACACAGAAGCATGGTTCATGTAAACCATGTTCTGTGTATGAGGGAAGAGAGCTCTGTATTGCTGAAAATCAGCCATTGGGTTCCTTGTTTTCTACAAAAATAACAATGCTAACCCTTTTAATCATTTGTTTTTTCAGTTTCCTGCCTGTGCGACTGCAATTGCCGCAACATTCACGATGTCATTTACATCACGGTAGGAAGGAAGAATATGAACAGGGTGACTTAACCCAAGGAATAATGGACCAACGATTTCGGCCTGGCCAACTTTACTCATCAGTTTGGTTGCAATATTTGATGCATCGAGGTTCGGGAAAATCAGAACATTGGCATTTCCTTTGAGCTCACTGAACGGGAAAATGCTTTTTGCAAGTTCGAAATCAAGTGCATATTCTGCCTGAAGTTCACCCTCAACGTTTATATCCGGACGCAATTTTTTAACAATTGCAGCAGCTTTTTGAACTTTTCTGGATTCCGGTGAACTCACTGCTCCAAAGTTGGTGAAGCTAAGCATGCCAACAATAGGTTCAATATTCAGACTTTTTACAAAATCAGCAGACTGAATGGCAATTTCTGCCAGGGTTTCAGCATCCGGATTAATATTTAGTGTTGTATCTGCAAAAAACAAAGCTTCCTGTTTGGTTAGAATAAAATGAAGACCAAAAACCCGGTTGCTTTTACCAAGAAGCTGGATGGTAGGCTTCAGATAACGGGAGTAAGAAGTGGTTACACCTGTGACCATCGCATCTGCTTCACCAAGTTTAACCATCAACGGACCAAAATAAGACCTGTGTTTAACCAGATCGAAAGTATCAACCTTGTTCACACCGTGACGTTGACGAGATTTCAATAGTTCATCAGCATACCGTTCAATATCCGGATGGTTTCTAGGGTCGATAATTTTGATTTCGCCCAGATCCATATCAAGTTCTGCTGCAAGTTTCTGGATTTTGGGAATATTACCAAGAAGAATCGGGTACGCAATTTTCTCATCGATGAGAATCTGCGCCGCTTTCAATGCCATTGGATGATCACCCTCAGCAATCACGACCCGTTTTGGGTTGAGTTTTGCCTTATGAATGACGCGTCTGATGATATCCTTCGTCCAGCCCATCCGGTTGATCAGTTCCTGCTCATAAACATCGAAATTTTCAATGGGGATACGGGCAACGCCGGTGTCCATTGCTGCTTTTGCTACGGCCGGAGCAACTCGTGTTAAAACCCGTGGATCGAATGGTTTCGGAATAATATAGGTTTTGCCGAATTTAAGTGAATTCAATCCATAAATTTTCTTGACACTTTCAGGTACTTCTTCTTTTGCAAGCCCGGCGATTGCATAGACTGCGGCCAGCTTCATTTCTTCATTGATAGTACGGGCTCTAACATCTAGGGCACCACGGAAAATGAACGGGAAGCCAAGTACATTATTAACCTGATTCGGATAGTCAGAACGCCCGGTTGCCATGATTAGATCGGGGCGGGCTTCGATAGCTTCGTGATATCCAATTTCGGGGTCAGGGTTAGCAAGCGCAAAAATGATCGGGTTCGGATTCATCCCCATAATCATTGCAGGTTTCAATAGTCCACCAGCAGATAATCCAAGGAAAACATCAGCTCCTGTTAAACATTCCGCCAAAGTCATCATAGGCAGGTGCTGAGCAAATTCCATTTTTTCTTTATTGATCGGATCGGGACGGGTCGTGGTAACAAACCCTTTCGAATCAAACATAAACACATTTTCGGGAACAGTTCCCAGACGGCAGAATAGTTTAATAACAGCATTGGCGGCAGCTCCGGCACCGGAAACCACGATTTTAACTTTGTCTGCCTTTTTGCCGGTCAGTTCAAGTGCATTTAAAAATGCTGCACCAGTGATAATTGCAGTTCCGTGCTGATCATCATGGAAAACCGGAATATCCATGATTTCACGAAGTTTTGATTCAATATAAAAACAATCGGGAGCCTTAATATCTTCAAGGTTAATTCCCCCGAAAGTCGGCTGAAGCGATTTTACAATGGTGATAATTTCATCGGGGTCATGGGAATCAATTTCGATATCAAATACATCGATATCGGCAAATTTTTTAAAAAGAATTCCCTTACCTTCCATGACAGGTTTACCGGCCTCGGGTCCGATATCGCCAAGACCTAAAACAGCAGTTCCGTTAGAAATAACTGCTACAAGATTTCCTTTTGAGGTGTATTTGTAAACAGCATCTTTGTCGAGGGCAATTTCACGGCAGGGTTCAGCAACACCAGGGGTGTAGGCAAGTCCGAGATCGCGTTGAGATAGGGTTGGCTTGGTTGAAACCACTTCTATTTTGCCAGGGCGGCCTTCAGAGTGGTAGTCGAGAGCGTCTTTTTTGCGGATAATCATGTGTTGAACCTTTACTGAAAAATTTCAATAAAGGTACAACATTTTGAAAACAGAAAAGGTTAGGTTTGAATGAGATTCATGAGGTGAATCTTGACTTTACTTCCCTTGTGACAATTACCAGTTTCTTCATCGAGATGAATGATACAATTGGCATTTGCAATTGAGGTCATCAGGCCACTGCCTTGTTTCCCGGTAGTTTTAACCGTGTAGCTGCCGTCATGATGAAGAGTTGCAATTCCTCTGATAAAGTGGGTTTTTCCTGGATGTTTGTGAATGTCCTCCTGAAGAGTTGCCGGGAAATAATGGTAATCCGTTTTTTCGTAATCAAGCATTTTCTTGATAACCGGGACGACATATTCCAGAAAGCTGACGAAAGTTGAAACCGGGTTTCCAGGAAGTCCGAAAACGGGTTTTCCATCCATCGTTCCATAAATGAGGGGTTTGCCTGGTTTTTGTCTGACCGAGGTGAATTTGATCTGGACATTAAGTTCAGCAAATGCTTTTTTCAGGAAATCACGATCACCAACAGAGGCTCCCCCTGTACACACAATAATGTCGGCTTCGTCGCCTTTTTTAATCCGGTTGGTAATATCAGAAATGGAATCTTTTGCCACACCCAGATTTACAACGTCGGCATTGCAGGCCTGAGCAAGTGCCATTAACATGTAAGTGTTTGAGTTTCTGATTTTACCGGGAGTAAGGGGTTTGTCTATCGGAATCAGCTCGTCTCCACTTGCAAGAATACCAATTCTTGGCCGGCGGTAAACAGGAATTTCAATAAAACCGAGAGCAGCAAGAAGTCCGATATTTCCGAAGGTGACTTCTGTACCAGCTGAAAGGATAACCTCACCTTTGGTTACATCTTCACCTACAAACCTGATGTTGGCAAGTTCATCAACTGAACCGATCACTTTAATACGGTTTCCATAGGTAGACTCAGTCAGTTCAATAGGAACAACTGCATCAGTTCCTTCAGGAACAGGTGCGCCGGTCATGACTTTTACCGTTGTTCCGGAGCGGAGCCGTGTTGTTGGCAACTTACCAGCAGGAACATCATCAAGTGTGTCGATTAAAATGGGTTTTTCAGGAGTCGCAGCCTGAACATTTTTAATTTTGACGGCATAACCATCAACCGCTGAATTGTTAAAAGGGGGCAGGTTTTCCCCGGCAATAATATCCTGAGAAATGATATTGCCCTGAGCTTTTTTGATGGGCACATAAACAGTTTCGATAGGTCGTACACTATTTACGATAATTGATTTGGCTTCTTCGAAGGAAGGAATATCTTTGGTATAATCCATATGGGTGAAAACAACCTTAATACATGAAAAAACACGAGTTACTTGAAAAATATGAAGGCTTCACCCGGGTTAGGGTAGGAGCCATTCTGATTGAAAAAAAATCGATTTTGCTGGTTCGTCAGCAAAGTATGTTTGACAGTTCAGTCGCTCATCTGTTACCGCCTGGCGGAGGCGTTGATTTTCAGGAAACGCTCCAGGATGCTGTAATCAGAGAATGTTTTGAGGAAACCGGATTGTCTGTTATTCCTGAAAGACTTGTTTATATCAATGAGTTTATCTTTGACCGGGTGCATGCAGTTGAATTTTATTTTCTCGTTTCCCGAAAAAACGAAAAAATGCCGGAAATTGGTTTTGATCCCGAACTTCCGGCAGAACACCAAATACTCAGGGAAGTTTTATGGGTTCCCCTGAGTGAAATATCAAACCAAAATTTTATTCCGGTGTCACTTGGCAAAGTATTGAAGGCTCATGAGGAAACCGGATTCAGAAACCATCCAGTTCATCTGAGTTTTGATCCTGACTGTCTTAATTCTTCAAGATGAAAACAGCAGCCGGACCTTTTGAATCATTTTTAATATTGGCTACTTCAGATTTTTCCATCGTGAAAAAACCAACAATAGCACCGCCGGCACCTAAAACAACACCTGTAATTATCGCAGCAGGAACATCATTTAACGCACCAACGGTAACCAACGGAACCGCAATAATGCCACCCCACATGGCTGGCCACCAATACCGGTTGTACCGTTGAAATACCCAGGTCGAGCCTTTTTCAACAAGCAGAACTGCTTTGATGTGCTGATCAGATTCAAAGGTTTTTTTCAGTTCACGAAAAGTATCGCTATCAACGGTATCAGTTGCAAAACCAACTGAATTCCCTGGCATAGACCCAGTTTCAATATCATATTTTGCTGCAGCAGCTTTTGCAACTTCCCATTGAGAAGAAAGATCAGCCTTTTGAGCAAAAGTTACAGAACCTGTTCCAATAACCAACATCACAGCAACACCTAAGACAACAGACCAGACTTTTTTCATATCTTTCTCCCCGGTTTTTTGAATAAAATATCTGTAAAGATAACAAATTTAAATTTGACAATAAAGAACGTTTTATTTAAATAATGCCATATCCTACTTTTTTATGTGGATACCGCCCAATTTCTGCGCCTTATTTCTTGACAAGAGTCGGGAATTTGAAAGCTTGTGGGTGTGTTGTGCCAAGAAAACAGAGGGTTTTTCAATGTCCCATCCAAAGCTACCCCACAAATTTACCAACCGCCTCATCAACGAAACAAGTCCCTACCTAATACAGCATGCCCATAATCCAGTTGACTGGTATCCCTGGGGCGAAGAAGCATTTGAGCATGCACGCCAAACTAACAAACCGGTTTTCCTCTCTATTGGGTATTCTGCCTGTCATTGGTGTCACGTTATGGAACGTGAAAGTTTTGAGGATGAAGCAACTGCTGAAATTATGAACTCTCATTTTATCAGCATCAAAGTTGACCGGGAGGAACGACCCGATCTGGATGGAATCTATATGACGGCGGTACAAATGATTACCGGGCATGGCGGATGGCCGATGAGTGTCTGGCTTGATCACGAAGGGCGTCCGTTTTATGGGGGAACGTATTTTCCTCCGGTTGAACGGCATCAGCTACCCTCCTTCAGAAAAGTATTACTGGCTTTGGCTGATATGTGGAAAAATAAAAATGCTGAACTGATGACCTCTGCGGCCGGACTTACACTCGAACTGGAAAAATCAGCTTCGACTCTTTCCGGGAAATTCAAAATAACGCCAGAACTTCTTGATGGTGCGGCAAAAACTCTCGCTGGCAGGCTTGATCCGGTTCATGGCGGATTTGGAAACGCGCCGAAATTTCCATCCTCAATGTCACTCCAATTTTTGTTGCGTCATTTTCATTTCACAGGTCATGCCGGTTCAGCGAAAGCGGTTGAACTTTCTTTGAATAGAATGGCCGCCGGTGGAATTTATGATCATCTTGGTGGCGGATTTGCCCGATATTCAGTAGATGCAGAATGGCATGTTCCGCATTTTGAAAAAATGCTTTACGACAATGCTCTTCTGATCAGGATTTACACAGAAGCATGGCTGAAACTAGGTAAAGATCTTTATCGTGACCGGGTGATTGAATCGGCTGAATTTATTCTGAGGGAAATGAAAAGTCAGGATGGTGGGTTTTATTCGACACTGGATGCAGACAGTGAAGGTGTTGAAGGGAAGTTCTATGCCTGGACCTGGGAAGAATTCACTTCGGTCGTTTCACCTGAAGATCTTGAAGTCATGACCGCCTGGTATGATGTTAAGAAACAGGGAAACTGGGAACACACAAACGTGCTTCGCCGGGTAAAAACAGCTGAACAAATTGCAAATGAAAATCAGTTGCCCGTTTCAGAAGTTCATAACATTGTTAAACGGAACAGTGAGAAATTATTTAAGGCGAGGTCGGTAAGAATCCGACCGGCACGCGATGAAAAAATTCTGACATCCTGGAACGGACTTATGATTTCGGCATTAGTCTATGCCGGATTCTCGCTGGATAGAAAAGATTTTCTTGCAGAGGCAGAAAAAGCTGCTGAATGGATCTGGAATAATCAATTCCGTGATCAGGTTCTCTATCGGGTTTACAAAGACGGACAGTCCAGAATTCCTGGTTTTTCAGATGATTATGGAAATTTCCTGCTGGCGATTACTGAGCTCGCCATGTATTCGGGACACCTTATCTGGTTGAACCGGGCTCAAACTCTGGCTGAACTTCTTATTTCCAGATTCAGAGATGAAACAGATGGTGGATTTTTTGTAACTGCTTCCGACAGCGAGAAATTGATTATCCGGAATAAAGATTTTTTTGACAATGCTGAACCTTCAGGACACTCATCTGCAACCTGGGCATTACAGATTTTGGGAAGACTTACAGGCGAAAATAAATACTCAGATGCGGCAGCTTTAGCACAAGAGTTACTTTCCGGACAGGTAAAAAGTCAGCCGGGCGGATTTGGATGGATGGCTTGTTCAATGATTGAATCGATTTATCCCGGTCAGGAATTGGTTCTGATCAAAGGAGAAGATTCTGCAGATCCATGGATTCAAAAAATACATTCAGTATACAGACCAGGATCGATTTTTCTGACGGGAAAGGACGGCGACTTGCCCAATATGTATGCAGATAAGTTGGCAATAAACGGAAAAACAACACTTTTCAGTTGTATGAATTATTCCTGTCAGGCACCTGAAACTGATCCGGACAAGTGGAACGGCTAAATTTTCCTTTCATTGATTCTGCCAATGAATTCATCAGCAGGCCGGGCAACAAATACAGATGATTCTGTTTCAATTACAGGTCTTTCCATCAGGACCGGATATTTTTGAATAAGAGTTATTAATTCTTCGCCTAAAAGTGAATTGCCGTCCAGACCAAGTTCTTTGTAAAGAGATTCTTTTTTTCGCAGCAGGGTTTTTACTGAAACTCCACCTGAAGCTAGCCAATGCCTGATTTTTTCTGGTGACGGTGGGGTTTTCAGGTAGTCAATCACTTTAATCTCATAGCCAGAGGCTTTCAGTGCTTCTAGAATTTTACGGCTTGTGCTGCATTTGTTGTTGTGCCAGATGGTTACTTTCCCGTTCATCGAATATCCTTTTTGGCGAAAAACACTTAAATTAACGGTTTAAATAAACGTAAAGAAATTGATAATCCATATAACCTGCAATTCAGCCGGTTAAAAAAGATACGGATGGTATATGAAAATTCTATATGAAATTAATATTCAGGTCAGAAAAGAAAAGGAAATTGATTGGGTAACCTGGATTTCTGATGATCATATTCCGGCAATTTGCGAAGTTGCCCGGGTTTCTGATGCCTTTCTGATCAAAATTGATGGTCCTGATTCAGACACCTTTTCTGCCTATCGTGTCATGTTTTATTTTGATGATAAAAGTGACCTCACCCATTACCTCGATAATTTTGCTGCACCGCTGAGAGATGACCACATTAAAAAATTCGGAAATGATGTTTCCATTCAGCGTCAATATGGAATTGTTATGAAATGGTTTGAGATAACCGCACCAAAGGGCTGAAAGTCAGTTCTTAATGTGGTTTAAATCGTGGTACGCTCATCCTGTAGAAATAACTGAAATTAATCCTGCCGGAACTCATTTCCAGTGGATAAAATTCAGATCATTATGGGTTGAAGAGATCGCGATTTTACCTGGACAGTATCTGAATACCGACCTTTTTGATGGTCAGGATTATCACAGACGTTCTTATACACCGATCAGATGCCAGAATGGGGATTTTGGATTTCTGATCGAGAACCTTGGTGGGAAACTGTCGTCTGAACTTTTAAGAAAACCGGCGAAGTCGGTCATCCGAATTTCAGGTGCATCAGGTAAAGAAAAATTATTTCCGCCTGAAACAAACCAACATGTAATTTTTGTTTGTTTTGGAAGCGGAATTTCTTTTGCCCTCAGTCTGGTTTCGTTGGTTTCAAATCTGCAGAAATCCCCTGTTCTTTTCATGGGTTTAAAATCTGATGCAGACAGTATATTAGGCGTGATGGAAAAAGAGGGACTTTCGTTAAATCTGGAAGTCGTGACTGACTGGAATCACTTATTTAACCGGATCAGGCAACATTCAACTGACCCCAATGACCTCGGTTTCTATCTAAGTGGTGACGGACAAAAAATAAAGTTTACAGAACGGTTTTTACTTTCAGATGGAATAAAACCCGTGCAAATTTTCAAAGAAATTTATTATAACCACAAAGCAGAACCGGATCCTGAATGGTCTTTTGATCAGGGATCGCTGCCCGGAAAGGAAAGCTGGTAATTCAAATGATAAGGCATTTTCGTTTGATTTTTGGTTTTGTCTTAATTGCTTTTAGCCTTTCAGGTTGTGGTTGGGGTAAGGAATCTCAGGTTACCGGACCCAAGCAAACTGTTGATGAGAATAAAGCACTCGAATTTTTTATTGACGGTGTGACCCAGGAAAGTATGGGACAATCGGCTGCTGCCATCGAACTTTATCAGAAATCGTTGATCTATGATTCAACGACAACCCGGGCCGCAACAACTTACTACAATCTCGCTAAAAATTTAATTGCTGTAAAGCAACCCGCACTTGCCCTTCAGTCTGGTATTAAATCAGTTCAGCTTGATACGACAAATGCAGATTATTATGCACTTCTGGCAACTCTGTATTTTGAAAATACCCGATATAAAGAAGCAGCTCAGGTTTATGAAAAGCTGGTAAAATCCTATCCGGATAACAACGACTATCTTTATAAACTTGCAGTTATGTATCAGCTTACCCGGAATATGAACAAAGCCCTCGACATTTTTGATCAGTACATACAAAAATTCGGCGAAGATTTTAATGTAAGAATGCAGCAACTCATGATTTATGATGCCCGAAATGAACGGGGCCGGGTCATATCCATTTTGAACATGATGATTGCCGGTGATCCTGAAAATGATAATTTAAGAAAGACACTTTCAAAAGAATATCTTCAGGCCGGTAAACTTGATTCGGCTGAGACTGCCCTAATCCCAATTCTTTCAACAAAACCCAATGACGTTCAAACCCTCTTAACCCTTGCCGAAATCAGTTTCAGAGCCAAAGATTCCATTAAAACTTCTGACTACGTAAAGAAACTTATTCTTTCTGATGAAATTGATGAAGAAGATTTGATCGGAGTGGGACAGACTTATTTCCAGATGGCTAAAGATGATTCGGCGGCACTGGGATTTGCCCTGCATTTATTTTCTGAAATGGAATCTGTTAAAAAAGATGACTGGCGGCCAAAATGGTTTATGGGAATGAATTATTTGTCAGGTGGAAAGAATAAAGAAGCAATTGAAAGGTTTGAATTTGTTGTTTCCAAAAAACCGGATATGGTTCAGGGTTGGCAGAATCTGACCATTGCCTATCTTCAGCTGAATGATTACAAAAGTGCAGATGCAAGTGCAACTAAGGGACTTTCTTTGCACGGCATGGATTTTCAGCTCAATTATTTTAAAGGTTTTGCATCAATCCAGATGAATAATGATTCTGTGGCCATTCGATTTTTGGAGAAAGCCACTTCCATAAATCCTTACACGGCTGAGCCTCTTATTCTGCTTGCTTCGAGTTATGAAAAAGTAAAACAATATTCTCATTCTGATTCACTTTTTGAAAAAGTCTTAAAGATGGATCCGGAAAATGCGTTGGTTTTGAATAATTTTGCCTACTCTTTGTCGGAACGTGATCTCAGATTGGAAGAATCCAGGAAAATGTCGGCAGCTTCTTTACTGAAAGATCCTAAAAATGCTGCCTATCTCGATACTTACGGCTGGATTTTATACAAACTGAAGGATTATGAAGGTGCTGAAGAGTATATAAAAAAGGCAATTGACACAGGTGAAGCGAGTGCAGTTGTTCTGGAACATCTTGGCGATGTGTATCAGGCTATGGGAAAGCCAGCTGAAGCAAGAATCTGGTGGGAAAAGGCCCGTGCAAAAGACCCAACCCGGGCGTCAATCATTAACAAGCTCGAAACGGCGAACTGATGAGAACTCTCTTTTTTCTGGTTCTGGCTTTGGTTTTATCGGGTTGTGGTATTTCGGGGAATCAGGTTGCTGATGAGCCGATAACCCAATCGGCCAGGGCAGTCATCGATGAGGTTTTACAGTCGAACCGTGATTTAAAAGCTTTTCAGGGAACCGGAACGTTAACTATTGAAACTCCAGATCAGGGGCAACGCCTAAATTGCCGGATTTATTATAATTCGCACGATACTGTTAAAATGGAAGTTAACACCGGATTTGGTTATGGGATCATTAATCTCTGGTTGACTCCCGATAGTATTTTTATTAGCAACAGACTCTCAAATCAATTTATTTCAAGTACTTACCGATCTGATGAATTGGTTCGCCTGCTCCATTTTCCGTTTAAATACACTGATATTCAGACCTTGTTTCTCGGGAAAGTGATTTTAAATAGCGCCATGCAGCTAACCCGGGTCATGAATGAACCTGAAAATTTTGTTTATTCATATCGTGGTCCTGAAGGTTCAGAAAAAATCTGGATATCCAAATTATTAAAAAAGCCAACCCGGATTGTGCGGAATAATCGCCGGGGAGAAGTTTTGCTTGATATCAGCTTTTTAAGATATAAGCCAGTAAATGAAGACCAACTTGCCCATCAAATCCAGATTTACCGTCCGGCTCAAAAGGAAAAATTATCCCTGTTTTTCTCGCAAATTGGCAGTTTTGAAAAGGAGGAACTGAAAATTTTGGTTCCTGAAAAAATGGAAAGAGTCAGGTTGTGATCCGGCTTTTTTTAATTTTTGTGATTGCATTGTGTTTTTATTCATCCGGTTTTACTCAGGAACTGAATAAAACAACTGACCGCCTGAATTCCATCCGCCAACAAATCAAAGAACTCGAAAATAAAATTACTTCTGCTCAATCAGAAGAAAAATCATCTCTTGCTCAAATCAACCAGTACGAACGTCAGATTGCATTAACCGATGCATTAATTGAGACACTTTCGGGTCAGCTTAGTCACCTTAATCAGGAAATTGAAAAAAGCAGGCAAGATTTGATTCAAACTGAGTCGAACCTGAAATTACTCAGGGAACAATATTCAAACTATGTATCAAAAGTTTATAAAAAAGGCAGTCTATACGATTTTGAACTGATTTTTGCTGCAGAGAATATCAATCAGAGTTTAATCAGACTAAGGTATATGCGGTTTTTTGCAGATCAGCGAAAACGCGATCTCTCAAATATTCTGATTAAACAGCAACAGATTACCCTTCGCCGGGTTAAACTTAGCGGACAGCTTGAAGAACAGAAAAAAGTAGTTCAGTCAAAATTGCAGGAAGAAGCAACTTTAACTGATCAGCGTGAACGGATGGAAAGTGCCGTAAAAAAGGCCCGCAAAAACCTGAAGCAATTTAACAATGCACTTACCGCACAACGTAAGGAAGAAGAAAAGCTGCAGTCGATAATTGCCAGCCTGATCGAAGCAGAAGAAACCCGCAGGGCAAAGGCGGGTGTAAAGGGTAGTGATTCATTTAAAAAATCAGTAGAATATGAAAAAAAGGCTGCGGCCTGGGAAAATCTGAATCCGAATTTTGCGGCCAACAAGGGTAAATTTGACTGGCCGGTTGCCAACGGAGTGATTATAACTCCGTATGGAAAAATCAGGGATTTTACACTGAAAACAACCAAAATCAGTAACGGAATTGATATTGCAGTTAAGAACGGATCTCAGGTTCACGCTATCGCAGATGGAATTGTGGCGAAGGTGGATTTTATTCCAGGCTTTGAAAACATCGTCATTATCCGGCACAATGCCTCTTATCTTACCGTTTACGGTCAGATTGGTGACGTTACGGTCAAAGAAGGTGACCGGGTCAATCCGGGTTCGATTATCGGGACATCAGGTGGTGAGTCTTCTTCAAAAGGACCGAGTATTCACTTTGAAGTCTGGAATGGCCGTGATCACCAGAATCCGGAAGTGTGGCTTGGGAAGCAGTAGGTAGTAGGTAGGTTAAATAATTCAGCAAGTTCGTTGTATTTAAATTCATTCAAAATTTAAAATTGGCACCTCTAAACACCTTAACAAATGTCATCCCCAACTTGATTGGGGATCCATTATAATGGTAAAAACGAGGTTTTTTTGAGGTGCTCTGTACCTAAAACAAATTAGTGGTTATTTTCTTTTCTTCTTTTTTATTGGTAACAACCCCTTCAAGACTGCTTTTCCGGCTGGTACGGAAACCGGCCCCATCGATTGTTTATATTCCCACTCATTGCAATCTGCATTAATGGAAAATTGAACAGAATTTCCGTTGATATAGGGAAATTCAAATTCGTACTTCAAAGCCAACTCATCTACAAGAACCGGTGATCCGGTTTTGATTTCTGTTCCCGGTTCAGAATCCGTAATAGTTACAGTTAAACTGGCAAGTGTAACCGGATGAAGAAGTTGAAATCGAACCAGATTGGCAGTTTCGACTTTGTTGTGAACGATGTTCAGATTCAGGACAACCGGTCTCTGCCGGAAGTGGGAAAGTGCCAGTTGATAGGCTTTTTGTTTCCGGAGTTTGGATTGCTCTTTAAAGAAAGAGGAAGTCTGATTCAGTTTTGCAAACTTGGCTGCTTCCTGAAATTGCACCTGAGACAAATATTGATTGGCTGAATAGGCAGGTGTTTTCCGGGTTTGTCTGATCCTGAGCCTGGTGGTTCCGTTTTGATGAGTTGAAATGGCAAAGGTTTTATCGAGATTCTGGTTCAATCCGGAAATGACCGGATTTGGGTTTTGATATACGGGTGACTTCATGATTCAGCCTTTCTTTGCTTAGTTTCCCGGGCAAAATAACTATTGGATGACTATTGGTTGACTATTCAGTGACGATCCGGAATGTTGAAACAATAGTGATCCAATCGTTACTTCCCTGTAAAAATAACAGAGATAGATCATGCAATCGATTTATTTGCTGCAGGGGACATCTTTTGGGATGAAGTTTAAACTGGTGAGGAAACTGAAATTGAAAATGTTACTTGTGAAGTAGTGAGGGCATGATAAAAAATGCTATACATTTCAGAGAAATACCTTTTTGTTTTGTAAACACAAGTGATAAGTACCAATTTCCGGTACTTATCGCTTAAAAGGTGTTCGGTGTAAATTATTTCGAAATAAAATGCCAAAAACGGTTGGCGGTTGTGAAAAGTCAATGGGTACTTCACTTTAAACTTACACCAATTATGGGTCATTTTAGCAAGGTCACTTTACTGATTCTGACTTGGTCGCCTGCTTGCAACCGGATGAAGTATTTACCTGATGCAAGGTTTTCGCCTTCGAATTCAACTTCATGTACTCCTGCCGGAAGCACAGAATTGACAAGTTCTGCAACGTCTTGTCCCATCAAATTGAAAATTTTCAGCGATATATAGTCAGTTTCAGTTAAACTAAACCGAATGGTGGTAATTGGGTTAAAAGGGTTAGGGTAAACGGAAAGAAGATTAAATCCTGAAATAACTTGATTGACGCTGATTGTACCTGAGTACTGATAACCCCCATTGAGGTCAATTTGTTTTAATCTGTAGCACAATTCCTTACCGTTAGTAACCCCTGGAGAAATATCTTCGTAGGAATAAAAATGCGAGACAGTGCTTGTTCCATGTCCCTGCACAAACCCAATGGCCTTCCAGTCATTTGTGTTTTTATCCGAAGAAGTCACTAAACGCTGCACTTCAAACCCATAATTCCCATTTTCCGAACTGGTTTCCCAATCTAAAGCTACACCATTCGAAACACGATAACCATTGAGTTTTGAAAGCTCCACAGGAAGTACATTAGAATTCTGAAAGAGGTAAGCCGCACCTGCGTCACTGATGCCATTTTGGCCTGTTTCATCATAATTTTGGTGAAATGCTCCAATAAGGCTGTAATCATTTAAAATGGCAACGGATATCCCGAAATTATCATAAGAATTTCTGTCTAAGGCGGTTAATTTCTGTATTTCCGTCCAGTTCCCATTTTCCTTTTTGAAAAGGTAAGCAGCACCGGCATTACTAAGTGAATTAAGTTGATTCTGATCAGTATCTTCCTGAAAAGCACCAACTAATGTAAAATCCCCAGAGACAGCCACAGAATAGCCAAATTGCGCTTCATAAGCCCTGTCTGAGGCGACGACTTTTTTTGTTTGTCCCCAGTTTCCGTTAAGGTACTCAAATATGTAGGCAGCTCCGGTTGCTGAGATTCCATTTAGACCATTCTCATCATGATCTTCATATCTTGCGCCAATTACTGCAATTGAATCAAAAATTGCCACTGAATATCCAAAATTGTCTGAACCCTCCCGATCTGTGGCAACTAATTTTTGTTCCTGTACCCATGTGTTTGCCACCTTTTTAAAAATATAAGCCGAACCTGCATCTATTAAAGTAGATGTCCCAGCAGAATTTTCATTTTCCCAGGCTGACCCTACAATGAAATGCTCACCTGACAATGAAACAGCACTACCAAAATAGTCTTTATAACCTCTGTCGTTACTAACAATTTTTTGAATTTGATTCCAATTATCAGAATTATTTTTGAAAACATAGACAGCCCCTGCGGATTCAATTACATTTTGCCCGTTTGAATCGTAATCCTGATAACGTGCTCCAACAATTGCAAAATCCTGATCTATTGCTACAGAATATCCAAAGTTATCAGCATCCATCCTGTCTTGTGCTGTTAGCTTTTTTATTTGTGACCAATGACCGGCTATGTTTTTAAAAATATAGGCTGACCCGGCATCATTCAGGTTATTATTACCCAGGCTATCCTCATTTTCCCAGGCGGCTCCTACGATTGCATAATCACCTGAAATACAAACCGAGTACCCGAAATTATCACCTACCGCTCTGTCTGAAGCCACAATTTTTTGTACAAACTCCCAATTACCCTCAATTTTTTTGAAAATATAGGCACCACCTGCTTCCCCCATGTCGACCTGACGATTGATATCATTGTCCTCATGTTGTGCCCCTATTATAGCATAATTACCAGATATTGAGACTGACCCACCGAAATAGTCCCCCAAGTCTCGATCGGACGAAACCAGTTTTGTGACTTGATTCCAGTCCTGACCATTGGCCTGGAGGAAAGTAAAGTAAATTGAAATGAGAATTATAAATGCTTTCATAGTTGCCTCCAAAGATCAAATTGCAGGTTTTTTTAGTAAACCGGGGCTCAATGACAATGCCCCGGTTTATCCTATTACATGTTCAGGGGGCCGGCCAGGTGTAGGTTCCGGTGGAATTTCCAGCCGTATCGTAATAAGTGATCTCTCCCGATCCGTTTATAAACCACCGGGCATAGAACTTTTTAACCCCATTTGGCTTGTAGATAACGATCCCCGTTTTATCCTGGTTAAGTTCATACTCAACGATATCAGGTGTTGAGTCTGTTGAATTGTCCCAGTATTTGGCAGTACCGGTTTTTGTTCCGCCAGAATTGGTAGTCCAGTCTTCAGATCCCCAGATATAGCTTGATGTTGGTGATGTGTAAGAATATCCTTTGAAAGAACCTGACTTTGCATCTTTTGTATAAATCCCTTCAAAGGTCAGGGCATCGGTCAGAAGAACACTATTTTCGTTTTCTCCTGTCTGTGTCATTTTCATGCTTTGACTCTGCCCCACATCAGTGATGAGGATTTTCATTGAAAGATTTCCTTCAAATTCCGGATTTAAATCACTGGGCTTAAATTCAGCAACAAAACTGGATCCATTCTGTTTCCAGGTCAGTTTGTCATAAAATTGTAGATATCCTGCATAACTGCTTCCGATATCATCGGTAAATCCAACGACAAGAGCTACTTCATTTGCGTAATGATTGGACGGAAAGTCACCTAAAGTTGTTTGGTGTTTTCCAATGTTGACTTTATCAGGACCTGGTTTTGAACTATCATCCTCGTCTTTATCGCAAGAGGTCCCAATGATAATTGCAAAACAAATCGAAGCGATTGTTAGAACTGTACGCATAGCTGTGTCCTTTCAGGTTACAAGTCTTTGTTTTTAATGTATTGCATCAATAGAAATCCGATCCATCCAATTCCTGCAAAAAGGAAAAGGGTAACAAGCCAAAAGCCCATTTCTGGTTTTATTTGAAACAAACCGTTACCTTCAGCAAGAATTTTCTGTTCCAAATCTGTCTTGAACCACCAATGAAGGGCAAGTGTTGTGAAATCGAGAATCCCGACAAATACAAGTGCAGTTTTGGTTCTTAAAAATCCAAGAAAAAAGCAGATAACAACGAGCCCCGCAGTTGCTATTGTGTAAAAAGAGGCCGGAATGTAACGGGTTTCTGTTTGGTCGAATGCATCCTTTGATTCGATTTTTTTTCCAGTCAGAAAATCAATTCCTGTTAATGAGGCAACAGTCTTGTTTTCGCAGGATATCGTCATCCAGGGTAAAAGAAAAGAAAGCAGAATAAATAAATGAATGCCGGAAGTAATTTTTGTTTTCATATGCTTCTCAACTGTTCATTATTACTTTCCGCCACCGGCTTTGTAAACTGACTCTTCAATTTCTACCCAGTCCGCATCTTTTCCCTGTTCCATTTTAAAATATTTCAGGAGAGGTTGAACGATGTAATCAAACCGGACTTTTTCGGTAACATTACCGGCTGCATCCGTTTTAGCTGCCATATCAATAAATGAAATTTTACCTTCGCCAGCTTTTTCCAAACTGATCGGAAATACAATCACCCCTGTTTGTTTCATCCCGGGCATGATTTCTTTGTTAAAGCCATTAATAAACTTGATCTTTTTAATTATATTTTTTAATGCTTTTTCAACCTGATCATTAACGTCCTCTGTATAAGGATAACTGCCCTTGATGTAGTCAGCTGAGTATTTAAAGGAGGGTAATTCGGTAAGATATTCTGTCATGTTTTCTTTGTCATAGGCCATAACAGGTTCATCAGAGTCGGGGTCAATAAAGGCTACCCGGCTATCCCGCATTCTCAGAATATGGTCGGTATTATTAATGATGGTTACTTCAATGGCAGTCATATCCCTGAAGATCGGGTAATTGAATTCCAGCGTTTCTTTCGAAAAATTGTCTGACCCCAACCCTTTCCTTATCACATTTACGGGTTGTTTGAAATCGGGGTGGGAATATTCCCTTGATTCAAGGGGCTTCAGGGAAATGGTGATGCCCTGATTCACTTGTTTTGCCTTTGTTTGATCCGCCAAGGCAGGTTCTGTTCTCTTCATGTATTGGACAGAAGGGGTTACAGCACATCCCTGAATTAAGGGAAGAAGACCTGTTGACAGGGCAAGAACTCCGGCGGTGAAAATATTTTTTATCATAAAATTATCCTTAATTTAGTAAACATGTCATATCTTTGGTTTTGTCTCGTATAGCAACAAACCTTCAATACTCAGTGTTTTTGGTGAAAAATTGAGATAGCAGGTAGTTGAAAGGACTTATACAAAGTTCAGGATGGTTCTGAGTGCAGCAGTTTCAAAGCACTGATAAAAAAAGTGAGTTAATGAAACCGGGCAGGTTAACTCCGATCGTATTTTAGCTGGTTTTCAGGCAGTACGAAATGATTATTCTTTATTACCAGTATATAGATAGCAAGGTTGAACTGGGTTCAGCGGAAACACTCGTTGGCACATTCGGCTCAAATAAAACAAAAACACGTAACACACTCAATACAAACCTTATTGTACTTAGGGAGTGCATTTTACGACAGGATTTTCAAGATAATCTTAAACCAAATGCTTCCGGAAGATACCCTCAAAGCCCATTTTTTGAGGAAGACCATAGAAAGGTTAAACAAAATCTGAGGCGGAACTCCCTGCTAAATCACTTCATTTTATATGAGCCGGGTGGTGAAAGCCCTGCCATATGTATGCATTTAAAGATCCCCCCCTACTTCTGGATACCGGTTCCAAGTTATTTATGTTTGCCCATTGGGTACCAGTCAGAACCTGTTTCAGTTATGACCGATCTGACAGCTTCAATAACAGGAATTGTACTGAACGGAACCGTCATTCCTGGTGCCCTTCTTTCAGCGCTTGAGAGTCATGAACAAATCCTGCTTCGCCGTAACATCGACTCTCTTACTGGGTTTTATAATTCTTTGTATCAGGATTTCTTAAGTAGGATGCCGGAAAATAAAAAACAACTTTTGGTCACCCTTCTAACGGAAATTTCCGAAGCAGCAAAATTTAAAATTGAAATTGACCGAAGAATCAAAGAATATTTTTTTCAGTCAAAGACAAAGGAAACCACAAATGACATACAAGGCTCTGATTCTGGAGAAAAGAAAAATGAAGAAAGAGTGTTAAGACTTTACTTTTGTTGGCTCTACACTCAGTTTCATCGTTTTCTTCGGTTCGATAACTCACCAAGAGAAATCAATTCTCACATCGGTTCTATTTTAACTCAGGAACTCCATGTTCACGAAAGAGAGAGAATGCTTCGGATTGAAACCAGAATAAATTCACCGGCAAGGCAGGTAGTATTGGTCAATTTAGGTAAAAACCCCAATATAAACATGATCAGGGCATTATTGATTTTACTCATCCCGGTTTTTTGGTTTTCAGCTTCATTTTTTCACAATCAAACATATTTCATTCAACCCGATGCCATTCTTGAAGAAGCAAAGTCTCTGAAAGCTGAGACTACATATAGAGAAAAAACAGGTAAATATGTTCCACCTCCCGTTTATATCCGGTTGGGGTCGTCAGAATCAATAAAATATTACCAAATGGCGTTGGAAAAAATCGGGAACTCGATAAGGAAAAATGGATTCGGTTTTTTTGCAATTGAGAACAGAGTTACATTCGTCGAAGGTAAAAAAATACTTGAAATGATAATCCGCCAATCGGAAGACATGAAAGTAAAAGAAAAGGCATCGGATTTATTAAGAGTATTGAACAAAAAGGGAGAATAGTCCTATGAGATTTCTTATAATAATTTTACCCAAAATCAGCTTTTTACTTTTACTAGTTGTTGGTTCTTTTTTTCAAACCGGTTGTTTCGAAACAACTCATCAATTAATTCCGGAAGATCCTGAACTTACCGAGATGAATGCCTTTCTCGCCAAAGCGGCGGCAATGAACTCAAAGCGGCAGTTCGACAGTTCAATTGTTGCTGCAGAAAAGGCACTCAAAATCATCAGAAAAAAGCAAAACCTGATTGATAAAGAACTTGATTGTCTCACCCTTCTTATGGGCAATCATTTAAATCTAGGTCATAATAAGTTGGCGATTGGCATTGGTGATAGTGCTCTGGCAATACAAAAAAGGTCGGGTCGTGATTCTGTCTCGGTGACTTCTCAAAAAATTATCAACAACCTTTCCATTGCATATAAAAGAATTGGGGAATATGGGAAAGCTTTAAAGTATGGTGATTTGGCTTTTAACTACCGGGTTAAACTCTATGGGCTAGAGAGTACAGAAGTGGCAGCCAGTTTAAATAACATTGGTTTAATCTACTATGATCAACGACTTTTTCAGGATGCAATTGGCTACTTCAGAAAATCCATTAATATAAAAACTAAAATCATGCAACCCGACAATCCTGAATTTATTCCAAGTTACATAAATCTTGCAAACTGCTATTATTATAAGAGTAGTTTAGATACCTCAAAAGCATATGCAACTAATGCGCTTCAGCTTATTCAGAAAACAATCGGGGAAGAATCACCCGAAGGTGGAAGAATTAATAATCTTATGGGGATTGTATACAGTGAAGAATACGACTATCCAAGAGCTTTGAAATTTTATTTAAAGGGACTGGAAATCCGGAAAAAATTGCTCGGTAGTTCTCACTTTGAGACGATTCAATCGATGAGCAACATTGGGACCTTGTTTGCCGATTTTGGTGAATATGAAAAAGCGATTTCTGTTTTTTCGGACGTTATCAAAGAAACAATTGAATTCAGGGGAAATGAATACCCAGACCTGATTGGGTTTTATAAAAATATTGCGGCATCTTACTATGAATTGAGAAATCTTGAAAAAGCGGCATTCTATACAACAGAATCTACCAAACTCTGTACAAAACTATTTGGAAAATATCATAGTTACATTTTTAGCGATCTGACTAACTATGGAAATATCCATGATGTGAAAAAAGAATATTTACAGGCATTGAATTACTACCAGCTTGCTCTTGCTCAATTGGATAGTATCGGTGATAACTCTGATCGGTTGTATGAGGCCGAAACTTATAATAGTATTGCCAACACCTATCGTAAAATGGGAAAACAGGACTCTGCTTTTGTTTTCCTGAATAAATCGCTTTCAATTATATATCAAAATGAGGAGTTTAAAAAACCTGAATCTTGGCCTGTTTATCCTGAAAACCCACGCCGCTATTTTGCTTTGAAAACGCTTTCTTTGAAAAATGAGACCTACTTAAGTCTTTACTTTAAAACAAAAAGGAAAAAGTTTTTGCTTGAGTCATTAATACTCAATGAAAAATTGATGGATTTTATTGACGACAGTCAAATGATTTACAGTGATGACAATTCAAAACACAATTTTACTGAATACAGTGAAGATGCCGCTTCTCTTTATATTTATGCCCAATATGAGCTTTATAAAAGGGATAAAAACCCTGAAAGGGCGAAAAAGGCCTTGGCATTTTCCGAAAGGAGCAGACAGCGTTTGGTAAACGAACATTATTTTTTACTGAAGGAAAAGGTGAAAGGTGACCATAATAGCCTTCTGTTTGATCAGGATTCTGTTCTTTCATCAGAATTATTAAAAATCGAAAGTGGTATGGAGGTGTATTCTGTAAACTCTAAGGAGCCTGAGTTTTTGGAAATGCAGTCAAATTTTGCCAGTACCGTTCTGAAAAGGGGAGAAATCAGAAAAAAATTACTTGAAAAGTATAATCCAAAATTTCAAACACAGAATTTAATCACACAACAACTTTCAGAATCCGGAAAATTGCCTGGTAATCCAGCATTTATTGAGTATCATCAAAATGACACAATATTATTTATTTTCCTGATCCAAAAAGGAAAGGTTGATTTTTTCAGAAGCAGTATTCCTGCCAATTTTAAGACAATAGTCCAGGAATATCAGGAATCAATTAAATACTCAGATCAGGATTTGTTTTTAAAAACAGCAGCTCAACTGTATAACCTCCTTTTTAAACCGATACAGTCTCACTTAAAAAGCAAATCATTAATTATTATTCCACACAACCAAATCGCACTAATTCCGTTTGAGTCTTTAATAATCCCCTCAAAAACACGAAAGACATACTTTTTGGTTGAGGATTACCACATTCAATACATGAATACTTTTTTGAATCAGGGAAAAATTGAGAATAGTTCAATAACGCCAAAAAAGTATAAGTGGTTTGGTGTTGCACCTGTCAGGTTCAGGTACTCCGGTTCTGATTCCCTTATTTCACTGCCAGCATCACTAAATGAGATGAATAAAATTAAAATGTTGTTCGACCAAAAGAAATTTCCCGCTTTTACTCTAACTCAAAATTATGCAACAAAGACAGGTTTGCTTCAATCGGACTTTCAAAACAGCTCAATTTTACACTTTTCAACGCATTACACAATCAACACAACAAACCCATCCCTTTCTTATTTAAATCTTTCTTCAGAAAATTCTTCAGATGATTATAAACTTACACCAGGGGAAATCGAAAAAATAAAATTTAAAGGGGATTTGGTTGTACTCAATGGTTGTGAAACAGCAAATGGAAAACAGTATCCTGGCGATGGACTTTATAATTTAACCCGTTCATTCTTTCTTGGTGGATCACAAAGAATACTTGTCTCGGTTTACCCTGTCCAGGACAATTTAGCAACGGAATTTATGGTAGATTTTTATCAGGAGCTTCTAGAAAATAACCAAACCTACGGTATGGCGTTAAGACAAGTAAAATTAAAAAGAATAGAGGCAAACAAACCCGTTTCTGAATGGGCTTCATATTTATTGTACTCGAAAGAGCGTCCAATTGACTTTTAGTAAAATGATCGATTTGGTTTTAAGAAAAAAGAGACTGGTTGGTGAAAATAAATTCGGTAAACACGAATTTTCAATTTAAAATTTAAAATTTAAGCTTCATTATTCCGAAGGCAGTATTTCTCCCCGAAGTTCATTGTCAGAAAACCAACCGGTTATTTTTATTTTTTGAATGGTGTTGACCAGGTTTTTACCGGTTGGCACACCGATTCTGGCGTAGGTTCCCGTGTAGCCAAAACTCAACCCGTCCTGAATTTCACCTTCTATCAGCACATCAACTTCCTTCCCGATATAGCTTTCAAGAAATTCGTGTTCCTTCTTTCTGGAAAGAATTCTCAAATGAGCATTTCTCTTTTTCCGGATGTGTTGCGGAACCTGCCCGTCCATATCGAATGCTGGCGTATTTTCCCGTTCTGAAAAGGTGAAGGCGTGAAGGTAGGTTAACGGAAGGGATGTAATAAACGAAGCCGTCTCATCAAAAAGTTCATCAGTTTCACCCGGGAACCCCACAATCACATCAGCACCAATTCCGGCATCCGGTAAAATTGAATGGATTTTTTCAACCCGGTCACGATAAATATCGGTGAGATAACGGCGTTTCATTCTTTTTAAAACCGTGTCACTTCCGCTTTGTAACGGAAGGTGGAAATGGTGGCAGAACTGTTTGCTTTCCGCTACAAAATGGATGACCTCATCGGTGATCAGATTGGGTTCGATTGAAGAAATCCGGATTCTCTCAATTCCATCAACCGAATCCAACTGACGGCAAAGATCTAAAAACGTGAGTCCATCCTTCCGGCCAAAATCTCCGATGTTCACTCCGGCGAGAACAATTTCCTTAATCCCTTTTTCTGCAAGTTCCCTGGCCTGATTGACCACAAACTCAATTGATGGACTTCTGCTTTCACCACGGGCTTTGGGAATGGTGCAATAGGTGCAGACGTAATCACAGCCATCCTGAATTTTAAGAAATACCCGGGTTCTGTTGCCGACTTCAAGCGAAAATGCACCACCGAATTCATGGGCATCCTCAACAGGTGAAGTAAAAACCTTTGCTGCACCCGAACGGTCGAAAGATTGAATGTAATCGAATAATTTGAATTTTTCTGATGAACCCAGAACCAGGTCAACACCCGGAATGGCAGCAATTTCTTCAGGATCGAGCTGGGCATAGCAACCGGTCACAATGGTAAAGGCATCGGGAGAAAATTTCTGCAAATGGCGGATAATCTGGCGGGCTTTCTGATCGGCACGTTCGGTCACCGAGCAGGTATTAATGACGATAACATCAGCGCCAGATTCATTTTCAACTTCTCTGAAACCCCGGTCAAGAAATTGCCGGCCCAGTGTGCTGGTTTCTGCAAAGTTGAGTTTACAACCGAGGGTGTGAAAAGTTACTTTTTGCATAAGTTCTCAAAACATCGTCAGATAAAAAAAATCCCGGTCAAACAAAAAAGTCCGTCGGGTGACGGACTTTTTTGACAATACAGAACAGAACCAATCAGAATCAGCCTTCAGCTTCTTCTTCTTTTTTCTTGCTGGCTTTTTTCTTCGCACCGGCAAGACCGGCTTCCTTCAGAGCAGCAGCCATAGCTGAATCATTTCCACCGGCACCGGCGACTGATTTCATGGCTTCTTTGTTGCTGATGTTGGCAGCTTCGGTTTCAGAAAGGACGATCTTACGATCTTCCTTGTTCAGTTCGATAACCACAACGGTAAGTTCCTGATCAAGCTTGTAAGATTGAGCAAGATCTTTTCCTCTTTCATTCAGCTGGTTAGCAGGAATGAAACCGTCGAGGGCATAAGGAAGATCAACCTGGATTGCTTTTTCAGTAACCTTGGTGATCTTGGCAGTAACTGGAGTTCCAACCGGGAATACACTTTCAAAAGTTTCCCATGGATTTTCTTCAAGTTGTTTCAGACCGAGGGAGATCCGGCGGTTTTCACTGTCGACACCAATTACGGTGACTTCAATTTCTTCGCCTTTTTTCACGATTTCACCTGGATGGCGGATTTTCTTGGTCCAGCTCAGGTCAGAAATGTGAATGAGACCATCAACACCTGGTTCGAGTTCAACGAATACACCAAAGTTGGTAATATTGCGGATGACACCCTTAACCTTGGCACCGATCGGATATTTCTTCAACAGATTATCCCATGGATCTTCTTCGAGTTGTTTCATGCCGAGAGAGATTTTCTTGGTTTCCTTGTCGATTGACAGGATAACACAGGAAACAGCCTGGCCCATCTGAACTTTTTCGCTCGGATGTTTGATGTGCTGAGTCCAGCTCATTTCGGAAATGTGGATCAAACCTTCGATACCCTTTTCGATTTCAACGAAAGCACCGTAATCAGCGATCGAAACGATCTTGCCGGCAACTTTGGAACCGATCGGGAAGCGTTCTTCGATATTTTCCCATGGGTGAGGCTGAAGTTGTTTCAGACCCAGAGAAATACGTTTTTTCTCTTTATCGAAATCGAGAATTACCACGTTCAGAGTTTGGTCAAGATTGACAACTTCTGAAGGATGGTTTACACGGCCCCATGAAAGGTCGGTAATGTGGAGCAGACCATCTACGCCGCCGAGATCAATGAACACACCGAAGTCGGTGATATTCTTGACAGTTCCTTCGAGAACTTGTCCCGGTTCGAGGTTTTGGAGGATGGCGCCACGTTGGTTTTCAAGATCTTTTTCGATAAGAACTTTGTGAGAAACGACAACGTTTTCAGTTGGCTGGTTGATTTTAACAACCTTGAAATCCATTTCCTGACCAACGAGAGCATCGAAGTCACGGATCGGACGGACGTCGATCTGGGAACCTGGAAGGAATGCATCCACGCCAAGAAGATCAACGACCATTCCGCCCTTGATACGACGGGCAATACGGCCACGGATAATTTCATCATGATCGTGAGCGTGGGTGATTTTTTCCCAGATTCTCACGAAGTCAGCACGTTTTTTGGAGAGGATGAGTAATCCTTCCTTGTTTTCCATGCTTTCTAAGAATACTTCAACTTCAGCGCCAAGGGCGAGAGGTTGTTTTTCACCGAATTCATGCAGAGCGACAACGCCGTCTGATTTGAATCCGATATCGATGCGTACATCTTTATCAGAGATGGATACAACACGTCCTTTGACGATCTGACCTTCTTTAAGGTTGTTGATGGTCTGATCGTAAAGGCCGGTCATTTCAGCTAATTCGTCAGCCGTATACTCCAGATCATCATACAGATCTTTCATATTGACGACAGCACCCGATTTCAGATCGGATAGGCTGATGCTTGGTTTGGTTTGGTTAGACATTCGTTATTTTTTCCTTTTAGTTGATTTTCCGCCGTTGGCCCCAGGAGCTTCCGGCAAAAAATGTCTTTTTGGTTGATTCTTCGATACAACGAATCTGCTTTGCAGCTTCGTCACTCAGAATGACATCCTAATTTTCTTTGTTTTAAACCTGTGACCCGTTACCCGTAACCAGTAACCCTTCCGCCCGTGAAACGATCCAGTCAACCTGCTGATCGATGGTAAGGTTGCTGGTGTCTAGAGTTATGGCATCTTCTGCCTGTTTCAGCGGTGAATCCTCCCGGTTTGAATCGAGAAAGTCACGATGTTCAATTTCTTTAAGCAGGCTGTCGAAATCGACCTGCTGACCTTTGCCTTCCATTTCAAGCTGACGGCGTTTTGCTCTGGCAGCCGGATCGGCAATCATAAATACTTTTAGTTCTGCGGATGGAAATACGATGGTACCGATATCACGGCCATCCATCACCAACCCTTTTTCAAGGCCCATCGCCTGTTGCAGTTTCACCATTTCTTTTCTGACAGAGGGAATGGCTGCAACGGCACTAACATTTCTGGTCACTTCAGGTAATCTGATTTCTTCAGAAACATCTCTGTCAGCAATGAAAACATGCTGAACAGAATCCATAATTTTCAAACTTACCGGAAATTTTGAAAGTAAATCGGCAACTTCGGCTGGAGTCACTTTTTCTGGGTCTATTCCGTTTTCAAGAAAGATAAAGGTGACAGCCCGGTACATTGCACCGGTATCAACATAGATATAGTTTAGTTTTCTGGAAACCAGACGGGCAGTTGTGCTTTTACCGGATGCAGCAGGACCGTCGATTGCGATGATAATTTTTTTCACTGATGTTGCAGATGCCTGTTACTTAATAACCGCGTCACGAATTCCCTTGCCTTCGGCTGCGGTGAATTCGGTCTGAACATCAATATAACCCGGATATTTCAGGTTGTAACTTCCAACATTAATTGAAGGTTTTGCTTTCAACATAAAACGGGTTGGTTTATTACCTTCTCCGGCCAGGTTAAAAGCAAAATTCAGCATGGAATCAAATGATTTTCCGGAAAGGGCCTGTTTCAGGTCAACTTCAATTTTAATCGGAAGGGTTGACTGTCCGTTTGCTGCCACATCAACACGGTCATTAACTGCTCCGGCAACCATCTGAATATCATCAATAAAGAGAATCCACTCCAGCGTATTCATTGCTGCTGCGGTTGTGTTGGGGTTTTTTACATCCAGATTTAAGGTCAGAGTCAGCGGGATACTGTTTGATCCGAATGCTTTCATGACTTTTGGGAGGGCAGTTAGAGCAAGATCAGATTTGGAATCAACCTTTTGGAAATTAATTCCGGCAACTTTAATGTCGTTGACAGCTGCAAGTTTAAATTCACATTTTGCAAAATTTTGGGCTTCCTTGATTTGCTGCATAACGCTGCAACCAGAAAGTAAAAAGAAAAGGGTAAAGACCGGGAGAAGAAGAAGTTTGAATTTCATGAGGATTGCAGCAAGTTAACTGCTTCATGGTTTCAATTTCCGGAAAATCTGACTGGCAGACCCATGGTTGTCCCGGAAAAGGACGGTGAACGATTTTTGTTTCAACCTTTAATTGGAATTAAACCAGTTTCAGGGATTGCAAATATCGGGAGTGGATTTTGGAAAAGCAAGAAAAGGGAATAGTTATAAGTGGCAAGTTAAAAGTGGTAAGTGCAGGGAAAGAGGAAATTGAAAATGGAAGGACACTGAGCGACACTTCGTTCTTCGATACAATCCCGAAAGCTTTCGGGATTGCAGGTAGTAGAAATTCAATTCCCCTCCTTTTTCAAAGGAGGGGTGGCAAAGCCGGGGTGGTTTTTCAAAACTCAAAACAAACAAACCTCCCCTAACCCCTCCTTGAGAAGGAGGGGAATTTAAATCCAAAAACCTTGAATTCCGGTTTTCTTTGCTATTTTGGGCCTTTGGGGTTTCGTGAATTCTGAATTTTTCCCGATCTTTGCCGTTCTATGATAAAAAAATTACCTCACGACCAGATTCCCCGTTTTACCCTTGAAGGGGTAAAACAATTAAAACGCCATCCAGTTACCGTTCTGGTGCACAATGTGCGTTCTCTTTATAATGTTGGCTCAATTTTCAGAACCTCGGATGCAGCCGGTATTGAAAAACTCATTTTGTGCGGATACACCGGCTATCCGCCAAGAAAAGAAATTGAAAAAACGGCATTGGGAAGCACAGCTTCGGTTGCATGGGAATACGAAGCAGATATTAAAGTTGCACTTCAGAAATTGAAAGATGCAGGCTATAAAATCGCTGCACTTGAAATTGCAACGCCATCACGGCATTACACAGACTTGGCGACAAGTGATTTCCCTCTGGCAATGATTATCGGGAATGAAATTACCGGTGTCGATGATGATCTGATGGATTTCTGTGATTTCGCAATTGAAATTCCGCAATTCGGAATCAAACAATCGCTGAATGTTGCGGTTGCTTATGGTGTTGGTGTTTTCGGAATTGTGGAACGGTACAGATTAGTTGCTCCTTCGGAAGAACTTGCACCGATTCCGATGGAAGTTCCTCCGCTGGCAGAAGCTGGTGAATCAGAAATAGATTGAGGTTATTTTGTTGCAGCCGGAATGGCGGGTGGTGCCGGTGCTTCCATGCCAATCCAGCTTTGAATGTAACCCTGATCCCAAAGATATAATGCAATAAACAAGAGAATTGCGAGTGCCCAGTACAGTTTCCACGGGCGTTTTTTCTCTGCATAAGGATCCTGAAGTGATCTTTCTGATCCTTCGGGAAGTTTGGCAATTTCAGTAAGTGACCGACCAAACGGAATGTTGATTTTTGCCTGCGTATTCACAGCCCATCCGTTGGAATCCAATATCGGAGACAAGTTTCTCATTCTCAGTTTCAGCCAGGCCATAACCATAGACGGACCTGAAATTGCCAGAATTAAACCCGCAAAAGCCAACGGCATCTGCCACCAGTGTAAACCAAGAATTCCGCCCAGAATAGCAGCTAAAACTCCGCCAATTGCACCAATTGCGAGTCCGATAGCAGCAAATATCCCCGCAAATTTACCCACATCAAACGGTTGTTGAACTGCTGGTGGTGCCGCTGGTGATGGTGCAGTTTGTTGCCCGAGAGTTTCTGTTTTAACCGCAGTGGTTGAAACGTGGGCAGACTGTTTCTGTTCAATGGCTTTATCTTTGGCTGCAGCCATTTTTTCAAGCTGTTGAGAAATCATTCTTGCCAACCGCTGATAGGGAGCGAAAAAAGCTTGTCTGATTGAAATCGGGTGATCCAATATTTTAATAATGGTTGCATCCCAGTCTGAACCACTTCGGTCATAAAAAACGCCATTTCTGCCGACCATCAGGTTTTCGGTTCCACCGTTGGTAAAGGCTGCTGCAATGACCATTTTCTCACCGGTTCCCAGGCGGATGAGCTGGCAATAAGCGAGATAAGTTCCGCTCAGATTGGCAAGCGGACTGTGTTTTCCTGCATCTTCGACTTCAATACAGAGTTCACAGCAACGTCCATCGAGATACAATTCACCAGCCTGAAAAATGGCTTTGTCCTTTTTGGTGTAAAAATCACGGAAGGAAACGAAATTATTCAGCAGTCTGAATAAGTCACGATGAAACCTGACGAGTTTATCAACAGAGTCGATTCCGGCAGCTTCTTCAACAAGAGCATTATCCTGAGTAATCAGAGAAAGCAATTGTTCTTTCATTCCGCCAGAAAGCAATTTCTTCATTTCTTCAGGGCTGACACTTTCAACTTTGGTTTCAGGTTTTTCTGACTGCCAGGCTTCAAACGGAGCAAAAATTTGGTTGATCTCAAGCCAATCTGCCCTGCTGATCGTGGCCTTTTTACCAAGTAGAGGAACGACAACCTGTTGATGGAAGGATTCAATTCTGGCTGACCATGCAGGGTTGATTCCTGACATCAGATTGAGATTTTTTCCTGCTTCAATTTTCGAAAGCGGTAATGTGGCAATTCCAGCACTTGATTCATTCAAATTTAGGGGTGAAAGTGATGCGAATTCAGATTCAGACGCATTCAGAACCGGTGATGCTTTTTCATCAAAACTGGACAGAAGGCAACGGGTAAAATAATCATCAATTTTTACTTTAACGTCGTTCAGGATTTTTAAAGCGATGGTTGTTTCATCACCAAGAGGGAAAAGGATTTTTCTTTTTTCCTGTGATTGATTAAACCAGGCCAGATAACTTTCTAGCTGGTTAAAAAAGGAAATAATTTGTGATTCACTTATTCCGGGATCTCCACTTCTGTCAATTGTACTTCCGGTCAGGTCAATAATCGTTTGAATTAAACTTTTCTCTTCATCTGTACTTCCAGAAAGAACAGTGATAATTCCATCACCATTAAAACGGGTTCCCTTCAGAATTTTTGCTAAATCGCCAGAATCATCAGACGTGATATGGGTTGAATCAGTTTTTCCAAGATTTAACAGAATTTGTCTGGCAGATGCCAGAATCTGTTTCCCTTCAGGTGTTTGGTCGTTGATTGCATTTAGAGAAAGTGAATCTGATTGTTTGGTGATATCAGCGGGGTTTTTCAGGCGGGTGCCGGTCCATTTGACTGCGGCTATAATTTCAGGAACCCGAATCCGCCCATCTTTATCAGTATCAATGAGTTCCAGCGTTTTTTTGTCGAAACGGAGTCCGTTCACCGGACAGCTTAAAACGGCCCATAATTTTTTATCAAGCTGATCAAGATTCATCAAATCATCTGCGGTTTCGAGACGAACCTGATCAAAACCGCCAGAGCGGAAAAATTTCCATTTGTGAGTTACGGATGAAGAGAACTGCATAGAATTATGCCTTTCTGATAGGATGTTTTGCGGAAGAAAAATGTATTGCTTTTAACCTGATTACCCGATAGCCGGAGTTACCCAAGTCAGGTTACGAATTTCCAAAAAGATAGGCAGATTCAATTACTTTTCAAATATAAAATGAACCTGAAAAAAGTGAAAATGTGAATAAATCATTCCAGAGAAACAGGTTCATCTCTGAACAGATTGACGGTTTCCAATTCTTTTTTTGATTTCAGTTCTTTAAGAAAGTCAAGAACTTTTTTCTCATTGTGAAGGGTGATTGTAAAAGTGAGTTCGAAGGTAGACTCTTTATCGGCAGAATGAGAATTGAGCAGTCTCCAGGCACGCAGGTGATTCTGGAAAACACTGGTGTAAACTGCTTCGGGGTCTTTTTCATGAGTAGAGATTTTTATTTGAAGCAGAAATTCTTTGGTACCCGACTGGAACAAATTGACTTTGGCAAGGAAAAATAAAATGACGCTGATGATGATAGTTCCGGTAATGGCGACACCATAATACATGGCTCCGGCTGCAAGGCCGACAGCAAGAGCGAAAAAGATAAAAATAATATCGTAAGTTTCTTTGACTGCCGTTCTGAACCGGATAATGGACATGGCACCGACCAGCCCAAAAGCCCGGGCAAGGTTATTTCCGATGACCAAAATAATTAAGGCTGTAATTAGAGCAAGTGCAATCAGGGAATGTGCAAAGGTAACAGAAAAGCCGGGTCCGCGACTGGTGAGTTTATAGAGAGTTGCAATGATCAGTCCGCACGTCATGGCGGCAATAAGAGCAAGTGTAATATCAGTAACCGAAAGTGAGTAATTAATCAGGGTATCAAAGTCCCGGAACATAAACAAGTCCTCTCTTTTGGCCTTCACCGGCAACGTACATGCCGGGTTTATCAGGGAATTGACCCAGATGCCGGTAGACCGTCCGGCAATATTTTGAATAAGTGGTTCTCATCAGATTGAATGAATGAATAATTTCAATCATCCAGAAGGGTAATGTTTTCGGGAATTTTACTTCCAGAATAAAATACCCGGGGTCGGTAATGACCAGATTGTCATCATATAACTCATTTAATGTAGGGAAAATTTTGCCCCTGACTTTTTTGTCGAGTGTAACTCTGAGTGACGGATCAAAATGACAAAAGTAGGCTTCACGATCATAGGTGACCAAAACAACCGGTTTCATATTGAAGCGATAAACCTGAAAGAAAAACGCCTCTGCATCAAGAATTGGTTTTTCCTGTCCGGGTTTTCTGATGATGTATTCTCTGAAATCTGCAGATCGCATCAACTGATTCAGATGTTCAAAATGAGCGGGTGCACGCCGTTTTTTGATGGTGTTTTTAACTTTACTTTTAATTTCAAGAAAAACGATATCAGTATCAGTAGGTTCATTGTACCCGCGGATTCTGATCTTTTTTCTCTCAAGCAACCCTTCAATTTTTTCGTAATAAGCTTTGAAGTGATTGTCATCAAAGTAAATGCTTCTTACGGTATATTCCTCAACTTCACGGTGAACCGAAAATTTATCAGAAGTAAGAAAGGGTTTTAGACTGGCGCGTAGAGAATCCAGTTTATGTTCAGGAACAATATATTTATATTCAATTGGCATAGATTAATGCCTGGGCCGGTTCAAAGAAAAAATAAGCTGATCCCACCAGGTTGCAGAGCCGGTTTTAATCCCTATTTCAAGATACAGACCCGGTGTCAGATTGATTTCACCTTCAATTTTAACAATGGCTTCAATGACCTGTTGCCCCGCAAGCAGAACGGCCTGTTGTCCTACAGAAGTGATCCGTCCATGCCCCAATTCATCACCTGCAACGGTTTTGATTTGCACTTCCTGACCGGGTAAAACCATAGGTTTATATCGGTAATCAATCGGGACTTTAATAATCCAATCAGGATCAGAGCCCACCCAAACCAACGTGTCAACGCTTGCAGAAGTCGGGAAAAGTCTGCCATCAATAGGGGTGATAATGGTAAATGCCTGTTCACGCGAAGGAAGCAAAGTGAGCTGGCGATTTACGCCTTCAATCTGGGTTTTAATCTGATTGATCAGTTCGGGTTTTTCACCTGTCCGGTAAACCTCAAGAGCAGCCTTTTCAACTTCCTTTCTTGCTTTTGCAAGTCGCCAGGCTGATTCTGTCAGTTCAAATTCCTGACTGGAGATCATATTTTTTGAAAATAATTCCTTTTGACGGGAGAGTTGCCGGGATTGAAAATTCTCTTCTTCTTCTGCCAGAGCAAGTTCATTTTCTGCTTGTCTTACCAGCTCAGGTTTGTCTCCTGCCATGGCAAGTCTCAGTTGAGCTGAGAGATCCTGCTGCTGATTCAGAAGGTCTTGTTTCCAGATCTGAAAATCAGGTGAAGAGAGGTGGGCAAGCGTATCTCCTGAATGAACCATACCGGTTGAAGAGGAAAGATCTGCCAAATTAAAATGGAGATTGTCACCTCTTACAACGGGAAAGGTTGCCTGGGAAACAATAACGCCGCGTTTATGATCGGTTAACCGACTTACAATCTGGTCACCGTTATCTCTGAAAACTACCCATTCTTTTGCCGGGAGAACTTTCCCTGGCGCAGGAAGGATGAGTTGGGAGGATATTGAAAAAAGGGAGGCAACCAGAATCACGGTTAAAACAAACAGAGCAGCAATAATTTTCAGGATTGGTTTGGTAAGTTGGGGCATTGGAACAAGCTCATAAAGGAAGTAGTTTCTCTTACTTCAAAGAAAAGGGAAAAGAAAAACTGAGATTATTGCGATTAAATGATGCGGAAATTGTTAACATTCCCGTAACATAGACAATAAAAGTAACGGAAAATAAAATAAAATAAAAGAGTTTTTTAGGTAAAATAGGGTCAGTATTGTAACGGTATGCAACGAGATGTCTGCATCTGATTTGCATAAACGAAAAAAGGTCCGGTAACAACCGGACCTTTTTTCTGACGTTCATCGCCCTTTGGGTGGGCTTTGGGGAGGGACTTATTTCATCAGAGTCATCTTTTTAAGAAGCACACCCTGACTGGTGACCAGGCGGTACATGTACACTCCAGATGGAAGTGACGCTGCATCGAATTGAAGCGAATGGTAACCCTTAGAAATGGTTTCATCAACCAGAACTGCAATTTCACGTCCGAGTAAATCGAAAACGGTGAGTTTTACATGTCCTGCATCAGACAGATTAAATCCGATTGACGTTGACGGGTTAAACGGATTCGGATAGTTCTGGAACAGCATGAACTGATCAGAAACAACCTCTCCGTTTTCTGCCACATTTTCTTTTCCTGCGGGTTTGGTTGAATACCAGGTTCCGTTCATGAACCAGCCTTCACCGGTTCGGGTCAGATTTGCAGTCTGACTTGCGCCATTATTGCTGAAAATAATGGATGCTGAAGTTGTTCCCACGATCGGATAACAATACCAGCCGGTGCTTTCAAGTTCCATTGCTTTTCCTGGCCAGGTTGAGGTTTGTCCGGTTCCTGTATTCCAGAAATAAATGGTTGGAGCCGTCCAGTTACTCAGATTACGATAATGGATTTTCAAAACGGAAGGTTTGGCAGAATACCAGGTGCCGTTAATGTACCAGCCTTCACCGGTTCTGCTCAGGTCTGCCGTTTTCACGGTTGTGGATCCGTTATCAGAGAAAATAACTGAAGCAGAAGTTGCACCTGAAATCGTGTACTTGTACCAGCCGTCACCTTCTGCTGTAGCATTAACACCAGGCCAGGTTGAAGCAGGAACTGTTGTTGGTACCACATTCCAGTAATGAATTTTAACTGTGGTTGACCAGTTTGCCGGTCTCCAGAAGTGAACCGTAAGTCCTGCAGGTGCAGTACCAATGGTGTAATCACGCTGGGCAACAGCAGAAGCACCACCTTTTGCATCAATGGCAATTGCCTTGATGGTTTTGGTTGAGGTCACTGAAAAAGCTGCCGTGTATTTGGTACTGGCTGCGGTTGGCGTTGTTCCATTCTGAGTGTAATAGATTGAAACAGCATCACCATCTGCATCAGTAGCAGACATGGTTACTGAAATCGCTGTTGCACTGGTCTTACTTGCAGGATTTACTGTCAGAACAGGAACATTGTTATCAGGATTTGCAGTATACCAAACACCGTCTTTGTACCAGCCGTTTGCAGAACGGGTAAGATCAACGGTTTTGTTGTTCTGATTTCCGGCATCAACAAAAAGAAGGTTGGTTGATGTGGTAGCACTGAATGTGTAAGCATACCATGAGTTGGCTTCAGCAGTCATGGTTACACCAGGCCAGGCAGAGGCGGTTCCACCTGGAATCCGGTTCCAGAAGTGAACATTAACTGTACTTCCCCAGGTTGTGGGTTTTTTAAACCGAACCGTAAAGTTGGTGGTTGTCAGGTTAATGGTATAGGTTCTTGATGCAATTGTTGAAGCTAAACCGGCGCCATCAAATGCAATTGCCTTAACTGTTGTGGTTGCACTTAAAGTTAAAGGTGATGTGTACAACAGACTTTCAGCGGTAGGGTTTGTACCATCAGTTGTAAATCTGATTTCCGGACTTGCCGTTTTATCATCAGTTGCAGAAAGTGTGACTTGAACCGGAGCTGTAAACGTTCCGCCTGCAGGTGAAATAGCAACCGTTGGCGGGTTATTGGTGGATGCAGGGGTAGCAGTTGCATGCCAGTCATTACCGCCATTGTTATCCCAGGTACCGGTTCCATTATTGAACACGCAGTCAAAAGTTGCTGCAGCAGATGCAGGAACTGTAATGGTTGCCGACCAGGAGCCGTTTGCCTGTTTGGTCATTGGGGTTGTGGTTACACCCTTCCAGGTATCATATCCCCAATACAAATTCACGACTGAGCTTGAATTCAGGGTTCCATTGTAGTTTACTGCAAGGGTTTGTCCGGCAGTTGGTGTTGTCGGGGTAAACGCAACCGTTGTTGTTCCGCCGCCGCCACCGCCACCTGAACCCGGATTTGCAGAGTTCTGGAAGAAACCGACACCAAGTCCGCCAACAAGGCCCGGACCGTTATAAACGTAAATACCTGCAGATGAAGGACTTACAGTGAAAGAAAGATTGCCACCGGAGACAGTTACAGAAGCACCGGTAACGGCATCTTTGTAGGTTCCGTTGTATTTCAGTCCGCTGAAATTGAAGGTCACATTGCCGTCTTTTGCAAGACCTACAACAGCATAACTGGATCCGAATTCACGAACGTAGCCAACGCCATTTCCGCCACCATTTCCACCCCAGTTCCAGGTTCCTTTTTGAAGTGCTGGAACGGCTTTACGGATGGCATTCAGTTTTTTGATTTGCTGGTAGATTTTGTGATTGGGCGCCTGAGCCATAGCATCGCCAAAATAGGCACGGCCGGTCAGATTGAGTGATTTTTCGATATCGGCAGATTCATGAATGTCAGTATAAGCACCCTTCATGAATTCCATTTCTGTTCCGTAATAAACGGAAGGAATACCCCGCCAGGTGAACATGAAGTTCATGCAGGCTGCAAGGTTTTCAGTTGATCCGCCAAAACGACGGTTCCAGTCATTGTTCGGACCAAAATCATGGTTATCCAACCAGGTAACGAGTTGGGAAGCATCAGAATACAGGTGATCATAACGGGCAGCATCCTGAACGCCGCTCATGTTTCCGCCGGCTTCAAAAACGTTATGGAAGGTTGCCTGGCCGTAAAAGTCGATAACTGACATCCCGGATGGAGCAGAATTACCAACACCGCCACGCCAGGTGTACCAATGCGGATTAATTTCGGTAACGGTATGGAGCTCGTGACGTTTCTGGGCAACTTCACCAAAAATGAAAATATTTGGTTTTGCTGCTTTAAACTGATCGATGAACCAGTTGGTTGTGTTTTTGTTCATGTGCTTGATGGTATCCCAGCGAAGCGCATCAACACCCATTTGAATGTAGGTTTTATAGGCATTGGCAAGGTAAGTACGAACCTGAACACTTTCGGTGTTTAAATCCGGGCAGTCACCGGCGAGCGCACGTTGGTACAGGTTGGTAGTATCGTCCCAGCCTTGTGCAAAACCATTACCCGATTTGTGAAACCAGTTGGCATCGGTTGTGTTTACAAAACTTTCAGTTGAAGGCCAGTTATAGGCAGCAAGATTAGCGTTGTAAGGTGCAGGCATCTTTGCAAGGTTTGCCCGGCTCCAGATTTTTCCGTCAGCAGGGTTTTTGGTCATTCCGTCATATTGCCAGTTCGGATTGTCCTGAAGGGCGGTTCCAGCCAGGTTTTTCCCCCAGGGTTGGGTTGGGTCGGTGTTGTACTTGATTTCTGCAACGCCTTTGATACCGAAACGGCCTGAATGGTTGGTGACGATATCAAGAACGATTTTCATTCCTTTTGCATGAACTGCATTGATCAGATCCTGAAAAGTTGCACCGGCAGATTCATATCTCGGATCCACTTTTGTGAAATCCCAGGCATGATAGCCGTGATAATCGAGCGGACCCCGGTTTTGCACAACTGGAGTGATCCATATGGCCGTAAACCCAAGATCTTTAATGTAATCGAGTTTTTGAATCAATCCTTTAAAATCACCACGCCAGGTGACATCATTCGGGTCAGAAATGAGGCGGCTTGGATTGGTTGGGTCGTATGAGCACCATTCGTTGGGTCGGTTGTTGGTGGGATCACCATCATAAAAACGGGTTGTGAGTACAAAATAGATCGTTTCTTCACGAAAATCGGTAGTTTGAGCTGTTAGTCCTGATACCAGATATGACATCCAGCATCCAATCAGAATAAACATTCTGAGTAACGGTAACCTTTTAAACATGGTTGTTCCTTCGGTTGATTATGTGAGTTGACTGCGATTCAAGGCAAAAAACCATCCTTCGCCGTTTGGCGAAGGATGTAGAGAAAAACACTTACTTCATTAACGTCATTTTTCTGATTTCTGTACGTCCTTCTGAGGTCAGACGATAGAAATAAACACCACTTGGGAATTGAGCAGCATCAAAGGAAACCACGTGATTTCCAGAAGAAATGCTTTCATTTATCAGGGTGGCAATTTCTTTACCCAGAACATCATATACTTTCAGTGTAACTAAACCGTCTGAAGGCAGGTTGAACCCAATCGTTGTTGATGGGTTGAACGGATTCGGGTAGTTCTGGAACAAGGTAAATTCATTCGAAACAATACCGTCATTTTCAGATGCTTCATCTTTTCCTGCAGGTTTTGTTGAATACCAAACGCCACTCTTGTACCAGCCTTCACCGGTTCTGCTGAGGTTAGCGGTCTGACTTGCACCGTTATTGCTGAAAATAATGGAAGCAGAAGTTGTTCCTACGATCGGATAGCAGAACCAACCGGCACCTTCATTTTCCATTGCTTTTCCAGGCCAGGTTGAGGTTTGTCCGCTGCCGGTGTTCCAGAAATAGATGGTAGGAGCAGCCCAATTGGTCATGTTACGATAATGGATTTTCAGAACGGATGGTTTGGCAGAATACCAGGTTCCGTTGATATACCAGCCTTCACCAGTTCTGCTCAAATCAGCAGTTTTAACAGTTGTTGAACCGTTATCAGAGAAAATAACCGAGGATGAAGTTGCGCCGGCGATCGTGTATTTGAACCATCCGTCACCTTCAGCAACGGCATTAACACCAGGCCAGGTTGAACTTCCGGCGGTAGTTGGAACTGTATTCCAGTAATGAACTTTTACAGTAGAAGACCAGCTTGCAGGTTTCCAGAAGTGAACAGTTAATCCCGGTACAGTGCCAATCGTATAGTCACGCTGGGCAACTGCAGAGGCAGCACCACGGGCGTCAATAGCAATGGCCTTGATGGTTTTTGTGGAAGTAACTGAAAAAGCTGCTGTGTATTTTGTACTTGCAGCAGTAGGGGTTGTACCGTTTTGGGTGTAGTAAATAGAAACAGCATCACCATCAGCATCAGTTGCAGACATGGTTACCGTAATTGCAGTTGCACTGCTTTGACTTGCAGGATTTACAGTTAGAACAGGTGCTGTGTTATCTGGGTTTGATGTGTACCAAACGCCATCTTTGTACCAGCCGTTTGCAGATCTTGTAAGATCAACCGATTTGTTGGTTTGAGTAACAGGGTCTACAAAAAGAAGATTGGTTGATGTGGTTCCGGTAAAAGTGTAAGCATACCAGGAATTCGCTTCAGCGGTCATGCCAACACCAGGCCAGGTTGAAGCTGTTCCGCCAGGTAACCGATTCCAGTAATGAACATTTACAGTTGTTCCCCAGCCGGCTGGTTTCTTGAACCGAACGGTGAAATTGGTTGTAACCAAAGTATAAGTTTGGCTGGCTTCCGGTGACCATTGTGAGTCAGAACCGACTGCAATTGCCTTAACTGTTTTGGTTGTACTTACAGAAAATGGAGCAGAATAAACAACCCGTGTTCCTGAAGTTTTTGGATCGGAACCATCAAGTGTATAATAGGTCGTTACAGGGGCAACGCCACCGGTTGTTGCAATGGTGATGGTTGTCGGACCTGAAATGGATCCGCCAACAGGAGAAATTGCGACAGCAGGAGCAGATGGAGTCAAAGAATAATCAGTCGGAACCCAGATGGCGTAGCTGTTTGCATTACAATTGATTCCTGCACGGCCATCAGACTGAACAGTAATGATATTGGCATGACGTCCGGTGATATCTTTCAGTTGTTTGCTGGCCCACTGTGTGGTTACCCAGGTAGTGATATTGCGGTTTGAATGTTTGTTGACAGCAACGATAAGTCCGGTTTGTCCGCCATTACCAGAACGCTGGGCAATGTACATTTGCTTGGGATCATCATTTGAATCGGTCCAGACAGGACTTCCGTCAAGTGTCAGGATAGAATAAGCACCTTTTGCAAATTTGTGCTTAATTGAAACAAGTTTGAAAAGTTCATCTTTCATTCCATAGGTGTACACATCATGATACCAGATCTGAGCATTGGTCGGAAGGGTAAGCATGTGAGCGTAAAGCAGGTTTTTCTTGTTTACGATAGGGTTGTGTCCGTCAATGGTAACCAGTCCCTGATAGTTTTTACGGTCAAAGTCGTGGTTTTCGATGAATGACCAGATTTTTTCGTAGGGAACGCCAAAAGTTCTGTGAAGTCCGGCATTTTGGAAGGCATTTCTTCCGTCATATGCATCACCACCGTTTGAAAGATCCTGGTAGCGGTAACGAAGTTCAAAGTCAAAAGCACCGGGAGCAGCATCAACAGGTCCGCCGGCTCCGAAGAAAGAAACACCGCTTGAAGTTTGGCGGAGCCATTCTTTAGCGGCAGGAGCTGAATCCCAATGTTCGCCTACTGAAGGTTTGCCTCTCATGGCACCATAGTTTAACCATCTTTTCATATATTCTGGGTGGATACCCTTAACAAAGTCAAAACGATACCCATCAAGACCGATTTCCTTGGTAACCCAATCTCCCCAAACCATCAGAGAATCACCATAAGGAAGGTTATTGCCTGAACCATTATGAAGCGCATTGTCATAAGCAAACCAGTTGGTGTACATTTTCATGCGGGCGCCCAATTGATCTTCAGAATAATAATCGCCGGTATTACCAGGATTAACTGAAGCATTCGGATAAAAGAAATTGTAACCGTTTGCAGACCAGGCTACTCTTTTTGAGCCTTTGGTAATAGGGAAGGATGTCCATGTATTACTGTTTGTGTAAGGATTTGCTTCCAGATTTCCGCCTGAACGGTGATTTAAAACCATATCGCCCCAAACCTGCATGGTAGAAGCGTGATAGGCATTAATCATATTTTTAAGTTCGGTTTTATTTCCATAACGGGTGTCAGTCACATTGCCGTCATTGAAATTATCACCGCCCTTGCTGTTATAATTTCCAAGATCATAATAATCGTAAGGTGTATAGCCAACATCACCTGTTCCGCTGGCACCTTTGTAGAAAGGAGGAATCCAAAGAATATCAAATCCGGCAGCACCCAATTCAGGGGCTTTGGCACCTAAATTATCCCACCACACACCACCGGGAGTTACATCCCAGTAAAATCCCTGAAGCATAGTTTTGTCCTGGGCAAATGACCCGGAAGCTGCTACCAGCAATAAGGCAGTTATTGCAAATCTCAACGTTTTCATCGATCCTCCTGTTTTTTGATTATAAAAGCGGTTCCATTTTTTCTACTGAGTTACCGGAAGGGGTATGAAAGAACTTTTTCCGGAAAGCGATTGCGATGTCGTCAGTGAAAAATCCGGCTGAGCCGGGGGAAGAAGTGCAAAAGCGCTTCCACCTTGTCTTGTTGAAAAGGTAAGTATCTGATTTTTGCTTGTCAATAGATGTCACGAAAAATCACAATTATAAATTTCTTTCATGATGCATAACATCATTATAAATAACGGTTTATACGTTTTATAAAAAAAAGTTAAAATGACAGTTTATTAAATAGATTTTGTATAAATGTGATCTGGGATACAAAAAAGAGATATTTATCTTTGTAACGATTCCATGAAGCGCTTCCATTATTTTAAAATGGAAGGGCTTCGATATTTATATGTTTAAACACGAAATGGAAATATTCAGGATGGAAGAAATGCAGAATGGAAGGGAAGGCGGTGGTAAGTTACAAGTTACAAGTTATAAGTTACAAGTGGTAAGGGGTAAGTCGGGAATGTGAATGCCCCGAATTCACTTCAGGGTTATAAGTTACAAGTCGAGCGAAGCGAAGATCCCGTCCAAGGTTCGGTTACGAACCGCGGATCCGGCGAAGCTTGGAAAAGCTTTCGGGGTTATAAGTTATAAGGAAAAATACCAGATGACGTGGTAACAAGTAAAATTTAAAATTCGAGTTAAAAATTCTGAAATCAAGAAACTAAAATTTAAAACCCTAAATCGCCTTTAAAGCCCATTGGGCTGACATGATTATAGAAAACCATTATAAAACAAAATAAAACCCCGAAGGGGTGACATGAAAAAAGCTACCCGGGAAACGATTGCCTAATAAATTGATCAAAAGCAGGAAATCACATTTGGTTATTCTTAACCTAATAAAAATCGTAGGGTGAACGTAGGGAAAAATCTCCCGATTCCGGACTTTTCACCTACCACTTATAACTTATAACTTATAACTTATAACTCACTTTTTATAAATTTTCAGTTTCTGACCTGCCCGGATGGTACTTCCATGAATGCCATTCCAGGATTTTAGTGAGGAAGTTTTTACGCCGAAACGCTGGGCAATACCACCAAGTGTATCACCCTTTTTAACTTTGTAGGTAAATTTTTCGCCAGAACCGGGAATTGCAACTCCGCCCTTCATTCTGCCAGCACCTTTTTGTCCGTAATGGGCAATATCGCTGTACAGCATCGCACCGCCTGCAGGTTCTGCCACGGGTATGGTAAGTTCAATTCCTGCCGGAAGCGTTTTCAATTTTCCATATTTAGGATTTTCGGCAGCTAGCATCTGAACAGTTACCCCATACTCTTTACAGATACCCTGAACGGTTTCTCCGGGAAGCGTAAGATGAGTTAATGGTCTGTTTTTTACCGAATCTGCGAGTGAGTTGTAACCTTCAAGAAACGATTCTTTTTTTCCGCGGGGGATTTTTAGTGAGTAAGATTCTTTTCCGGGCGGAGTTCTTGTGCGGGTAAGTTCCGGATTCAAATATTGCAGGGTTTCGAGTGTTGTATCAGACAATTCTGCCAGAAGATCCAGCGAAAGATTGCCAGTAACCGAAACTTCATCAAAACGGTAACTCCCCTGATAGGCGATCGGTTGAAATCCGAATTTGGTGGGGTTGGTTGCAATCAATGTTGCAGCAATATAGGCCGGAACGTAATTTCGGGTTTCCCTGGGTAAAAACTTCCTGATTTCCCAAAAATCAGTTTTCCCTCTCGATTTTTTGACAGCACGTCTTACCCGGCCGGCACCAGAATTGTAAGAAGCTAAAGCAAGTTGCCAGTCACCAAAAGTTGCATATAAATCTTTGAAATGCCGGGCTGCTGCTCTTGTCGATTTTTCAATATTCCGGCGTTCATCATACCAGAAATTTCCACGCATATCATATAATTTACCGGTTCCTCTGATAAACTGCCAGATGCCAATTGCCTTTGCTCTGCTTTTGGCCAGCGGATTCACACCCGATTCTACCATGGTCAGATAAATCAGTTCAGGGGGGACTCCTTCCTCCTGTAAAATTGGGAGCATGACCGGGTAATAAATTGCCGCACGCTTTAGATATTCCGCAAAATAGTCTTTTCCTTTTGTTTGAAAGTAGGCTATATGTTTTTCAACGAGCGTGTTGATTTCAAGGTGGATTTGAGTTCCTGTTGTGTCGAGTCCGCTAAGAACTCTTTCAAGTGCAGCACGGTCAAAATCCAGATTATCAATTTCACCTTCATCGGGTACGGCATCCATACTGGTTGCAGCAAAAAATTCAGGATCAAGCTGGCTCATCATCCCTTCATAAAAGGTGATGTCCTGTCTTACCTTTCCGCTGTCAGCAAGAGTTGAATCCATTTCAGCGTAAAGGACATCCAGAATTGAGGTTATTGTTTGAACTGCCGAAAGCGTATCCTGACTGCCAAGATAAAATTGATAACGGGCCGAGAGTGAATCAATTTCCTTCTGGGAACGATAACTGAAAAGTGAATCCGCGGCGGATTCTGACCTTTCCTGACTTGCAGACAGTGAATCCGCAGAATTATTTTCGGTTTTAGACGGACTCCAGAAATTAAGCGTCTGGCAACCGGAGAGTGAAATGATAGAAAGAGCGAGAATAAGAGATTTAAACGTCATTAAGTATCCAGATTATAAAGGTATGTTACCGTGTTTCCTTTTGGGATTGGTATCAACTTTGTTTGTTAAAAGGGAAAATGCTCTGATCAGAGTTTTCCGGGTGGATTTAGGTTCAATGACATCGTCAATAAATCCACGCTCTGCAGCAGCGTAAGGGTTCGCAAATTTGATTCGGTATTCTTCAGTTTTAAGTTCAAGTGCATCTTCCGGGTTGGTTGCAGATTCAATTTCCTTTTTGAAAATGATTTCAACTGCACCCTTCGGACCCATGACCGCAATTTCTGCGGATGGCCAGGCAAAATTCATATCACCCCTGATGTGTTTCGAATTCATCACATCATAAGCTCCGCCATACGCCTTTCGGGTAATGACGGTTACTTTGGGTACTGTTGCTTCACAAAATGCATACAATAATTTTGCACCGTGACGGATGATGCCATGCCATTCCTGCTCGGTTCCGGGTAGGAAGCCCGGTACATCTTCAAGAACGAGAAGGGCAATATTAAAACAGTCGCAGAACCTGACAAACCGGGCAGCTTTTACTGAAGCGTCAATATCTAAAACACCGGCACGGACCTGTGGCTGGTTTGCAACTATCCCAATAGAATGACCACCCAAACGGGCGAATCCACAGATAATATTGGGGGCAAATTTATCCTGAACTTCAAAAAAATCTTTATCGTCGATTAGAGAAAGAATGATTTCATGCATGTCATACGGTTTATTCGGGTTTTCGGGAATAAACTCGTTCAGCCAGGAATCCATCCGGTCAGACGGGTCATTCGTTGGCAAAAAGGGCGGATCATCTTCACAGTTTAACGGCAGGAAACTGAGCAATTTTTTTATTTTACTAATGCATTCAAGCTCATTAACAGCCGTAAAATGTGCAACACCAGATTTTGATGCATGGGCGTCAGCTCCGCCCAATTCTTCAGCGGTAACGGTTTCGTGCGTAACTGTTTTTACTACATTCGGTCCGGTTACAAACATGAAACTGGTATGCTCAACCATAAAGACAAAATCAGTTATTGCCGGCGAGTAAACTGCACCACCAGCACACGGTCCCATCATTGCCGAAATTTGAGGGATAACACCTGAAGCCATTGTATTTTTCAGGAATATATCAGCATAGCCGCCCAAAGAGGCAACACCTTCCTGAATTCTTGCTCCGCCTGAATCATTTAATCCAATAACCGGGATCCCGTTTTTTATCGCCAAATCCATGATTTTGCAGATTTTGCCTGCATGTGCTTCTGAAAGAGAGCCACCAAATACTGTAAAATCCTGACTGAAAACCATCACCGGCCTGCCGTTAATGGTACCGTAACCGGTGATAACGCCATCACCGGGAACCCGCTGATTTTCGAGGCCGAAATTATGTGACTGATGCAAAACAAACATGCCGATTTCCTGAAAGGAGCCTTCGTCAAGCAGCAAATCAAGCCGTTCTCTCGCCGTCAGCTTTCCTTTTTTATGCTGATCTTCAATACGCTTCTCACCCCCGCCCTCCTGGGCTTTCAGTCTGAGATCAAACAGTTTCTGCAGATGTTTATTCATAATTAAAGGGTATACCGGCTGTAAACCAGATCAGTGAATTCAATTGCTTCATTGCTGTAAAGATCGACATTAAATTCTTTGTAAATCTGTTCAATGTAGCCTTTTGATTCATCCCAGGTTGACATGTTATTTAAATCGGTCAGTGAAGCATAAAAACGGGTTTCATTTTTTCTGAATATATGTTTGATAAACCCGCGTGCCTGAGACTCAGACATCATTTGTTCCAAAGGTGTGTAAAAAGGTTTGGTAGAAATTAATTCTTCTGAACCTGACGAAACCGGTTCAGTAAAGACCGGAAAATTTTCTTCAACCACAGGTGGTGCATCCAGATTTATCGGTTCTGGCCGCTTGGGTTCTTCCTGAATAATCGCATCGAAAAGTGAAATAGTTTCAGGCGGAAGACCGGTTTCAGACAACGACTCGGGTTCAGGTTCCGGTAACGGTTCTGGTTTTGCGATTTGCTCCATAACTGCCAGAGCAATATCCTGCCGGGTTTCCTGAATGATCCGGTCAAAAAGTGAAATTTCCTGGACGGGTTCAACATTCAGTTCCGGTTGTGTGATCTCATCAATCAGATTTTCTGGCTGATTATAATCTTCAACGGGTTTGGCCGGTTGTTCTGATTCTGCTAAAAAGGGTAATGGCTTCTGGTCTGCTAATGGTAATTCAGTCCTATTATCTTCTTGTTCCGTTTTACCAACCATATCAAAAAATGGTGAAAACGGTTTGTCCTCCTGAGAGGTGGTAAACTTGGGTCTCAACTCACCGAAAGCCTCAGAACCGGCTTCTTCTGATTCCTGAAGTGAAAAATCAAGATTTAAGGTGGTCGTTTTCACTCCTGATTCAAGTTCACCCAATAACAAACCTGACGCCCTTTCAATATCGATGACAGACAGATTTTCAAGGAATAGGTAATGTTCAATCCGTTTTTCAACAAACGGGTCAGGAATCATCTGAGCATAGGCTTTAAGTGCTTCAGCTTCAATTTCAAAAATTCCGATTTCATCTGCGATTTGTCTGAGCTGATCGGCAAAAAATTCTGCAGGTTCATCTTTTCTCAGATTTTGAAGAATGATCAGCATATTCCGGCTGATTTTAGTTTTCATGTACTCCGATTGCGGTTTCGCTTCAGCATAATTCAGCAGAATTTCTTTGAGGTCATAATCTTCCGGAAGAAATTCAATCAGTTCAATAAACCGGTTGTACTCAATACTGGGGCCATAAGCGAACAAAAGCTGATCAGCAACAACCTGGGGGGCAAGTTTAAAAACAAGATCAGCCTGAATCTGCCGGGTGATAAGTTTAGTTACCTGTTCTTGTGAAAGTGAAAGGGTGTTGAAATAAACCTGGCGGATTCCGGATAAAAAGGGTTTGATTCCTTCAGGGGGAAGCGTCTGGGTTGTTCTTACCAGCCCTGCAATCTGAAGATCAGGAAAATCTGCAAGAAGCAGAAATGACATCCGGTCCATAAAAGAGGCCGGAAATCCGAATTGTGAAATATCCTGCCAGGAAAACGAGTCTTTCTGACTGATAAGACTACCAAATGCCGCTTCCATTTTTGGAAGAAGTACGTCAGTTGGGAGATAAGAATCCAGAGAATAGGGGTTCATGATTGTGCTTTATTTGCTTTTCAGCCTGTTAATTTCTTTTTGAGCTGCTTTTTTGAAAACCGGGTCAACACCGGGACGTTTGCTGATCTTTTCGTAAATGCCAATGGCTGATTTTGGATCACCCATTTTTTCGTAACTCTGCCCGGTCATGTAAAGAGAAGAGGTAATCCAATCCAGTTTTTCATTGGCATTTTTAATTTTTTCAACCGATTCAAAGGTTTCAATTGCTTTAGGGAAATCGCCTTTTGCAAAGAAAGCTTCACCCAGATTATAGGTAATTTCAGCCTGTAAACCGCCACTGGTTCCCTGCAGAATCTGTGAAAGGTAAGTAACTGATTGCTGGTAATTTTTCGTTTTCTGGAGTAATATACCAACCTTAATCTTTTTATCCAAAATCTCAGGGTCGTTGGGAAACCGGTCAATATAGATTCTGAGATCTTCAAGTGCCCGGTCATAAAACCCATATTTTTCGTAAGCAATGATCAAATTATTCAGTGCGGATTGATACCGGTCAACCGGCGTTTTATACCGTTCAGCTATGATTTTATAATTGGTTATTGCCTGATCGTAAGCTTCTTTTCTGAAGTAATAATTGCCAAGACTCAGGTAAATATCAGAAATGATTTCACTGGTCGGGTAGTTTTTCATGATCGCCTGATAAATAGGAACGGCTTCATCAGACTTGGAATCCAGTTCAAGTGCTTTTGCCTTTTTAAACAAGGCACGGGGCACCCAGATTGACGCTTTGTAGTCATCCATCATCCGGTCAAGAACTGATATTGCTTCCCTGTATTTTTGCTGCCCGATAAGAAAATCGGCCTTTTCAACGGCAATTTCTGCCATCAGATCTACAGGCGGATTTCGTTTCTCAACTGTTTTTACCATTCGTTCAGCAAGCACACCATTGGTAAGCCGGTAGTAAGAGGCAATAATTCTGGTTTCAATAAATAAAAGGTCATTGGCACCGGCGGTTTGCATCAGTGTATTGTACTCTGAAATTGCCTTTTTGAAATCACCATTCGAGAAATAGAGATTGGCAATTTCAAGTGATGTGCCTGATTTTCCAAAAGAAAAGACATTGGCCTGTTTGTAGTAGGAAGCTGCCATTTCAAGGTCACCGTTGTCTTTTGCCAGTAAGGCAAGCGAACTGTAGGCTTCAGCAAGAAAAAATCCGTCAGGGAATCGGGTGATGTAATCACGGAACGCCTGCATAGCCTGATCGGGAAGCGTAACCTGAAGGGTTTTGGCTTTGGTATAATAAGCCGATTCGTAAAGCTCGGCATCATCTTCAAATAACCGGTCGAACCGGGTATATTCCGTACTCCATTGTCCGGCTGTTGTGGTCATTCCGCTGATCAGGGCAACTTTCAACCAGCTTAACCGTGTTTTTTCTGCGTATCTCGAATAACTGAACCTTTTCAGATATAAATCCAGATAGGTAAAGAGTTCAACAGGGTTATTCCGTTTTTCAGTATAACTGATCAGGTTTCTCAGTGAAGATTCAATCAAAACCGGTTGGTCAGATTCAGAAAGTTCTTTCCAGTATTTTACTGCTGAAAGGGTATCACCCTGTTTGGTGAAAATACCGGCAAGTACCGACTTTGCCTGATCTGAAAGTGGTCGGTTTGGGGCAGATAAGAGCAAAGATTTCAGGTTCTGAATGGCAGTTTCGCGGTTATCTGTATCATACCTTTTTCTTTCAAGTTCAATTTTTAACTGAAAAGCTGTTTCTTTTTCAGGGATGGATGCAATAATTCCATCCACAGTTTTCAGATCAGTTGTTTTCGCCTGAAGCAATAAAAATCGGGCATGATAAGACCGAAGCTCAGGTGCCCATTTTCCAGCCGGAAATTCTTTGTTGTAAGCCGTAATGTAACGAAGCGAGGTTGCAAAATCTTTAGTCTGAAAAGCCAGTTTTGCAAGCATGAAATAACATTCTTCCCGGCTTTCAGGCGGAAGGTCGGTAGACTCAGCTGCAACTTTTAACTGATTTAACGCTATTTCACGGCGGATTCCGGTTTTGAAAACCAGTTTTCCCAACGAAAAAGCGAGATTCCCCTTTGAGCTGTTCAGGTTTACATCGTCAATGATACTGATCAGTTCCAGCGCCAATGCTGTACTGTTAACCAGTGAAATTGACAGGGTATCATAGACATTTTGAATGTCTGACCCGAACTCTGACCCTGGAAAGTCTGCCGGGAATGTTTTCCACAATTGATTGGCGTCACTGCTGTAGCCCATTTCCAAATACAGAATACCTAAATTAAAAACGGCATCATCTGCCAAAAGTCCGGCAGGTTTTCTGTTGGCAATTGTTTTGAAATATTCAGCAGCAGTCGATTTCAGTTCCAGGTTTTTCCATGTGTTTTCTGCAGCATCAAAAATAACCCGGTCAATTTCAGGATGGGTCGGGTACCGGCTGATAAACTGATCGTAAATGGTTTGTGCTTCTCTGAATTTTTTCCCCTGAACGGCGATCCTTGCTGCAGAAACCAATGAATTTGGAGTCACAAAACCTGGATATTGGGTTAAAACCTGCTGACTCCATTCCCAGGCTTTGTCGTAATTTCCCATATTCAGAAAAACAACCGATCCTTCAGAAAGGATGGTAACCTGATCTGATGGTTGTGTGGTTAAAGAAAGCAGTTGGATATACCAGGATCTGCTCTTATCGAAAAGATTGATACGGCTATAAGTTCTTGCTAGAAAAAGAGCAGCATTAGCCCGTTCCTGTGCAGTCAGTTTGCCCTGTGTACAACCCAATTCAAGCAAAGGAATGCCCTTTTCCCATTCGGAAGTCTGAACCAGAATTTTCCCGTTAATGACCTGCCAAAGGGAGTAATGGATTGAATTTTCTGAAATTGAAAGGGATTTTAAAACCTCAGAAGCCCGTTGCGGGTCTTTTTGAATCAGATAAATGTCAGCAGTTCGCAGAGAAGCAAGGTTCTTCTGATCGGGAGTTGCTTTTGGGTGGATCAGAACGGAAGAAAACCTGAGGCGTGCAGCTTCCTCCTGATGTTCTGCAATCAGTAAATCACCCAGCATGAGTTGACCGGCAACGTTGTCATCTGAGTTCGGATATTCATTGATCAGCTTGATCAGCTCAGTTTTTGCCTCTTCCTGTTTGTCTGATTTTGCAAAAAGTCCTGCTGCGCGCAACAAAGAACCGGGTGCAAGCGGACTCAACGGAAATTTATCAGAAATCTGGGACAACACTTCGGCAGCATTGATTGGCCGGTTCTGAAGCAATACGGTTTCGGCAAGCAGGTTCCAGACTTCATCACCCTTTGAATAAGCAGGGAATTCCTGGATCACACGCTCGAATTCAGATTTAGCTTCTACGGCATTTTTTTGTTTGAGATAGCTTTCAGCAAGCATGAAACGGGCATCAGCAACAAATTCAGCTACCGGACTGGCACTTAAAGCTTCTTTAAATTGTTGTATAGCTAATGAGTATTGACCTGATTCGTAATACTTTTTACCCGTGTCGAAATTCTTTTGTCCGGGGTCGATCTGAGCAAGTGCGAGAAGAGGGGACAGAAGAACGACAAGGACCCATAGAAATTTATTCGGCATTAATGACCTGAAAAACTGAGGATGTAATGAGTCTGGATGTCAGCAGTGATATTTTCAAAACTAAACTTAAAAATACCATTTTAAAGAAAGGCTTTCAAGGCAGTAACCCAAAGCCTGAGCAGATTGCCCGTTTTAAATGGTTGAATTATGACGGAAGTCAAACAATTCAGACCCCGGCTCATCTTTTTGAGTTCATTGAGCGTCATGGTTATGTGCATTTGCTTCCTTCTGATGATGCAATTCTTCCGGATCTGGTTTCTGCAATTCGCGGAGAAATAGTATTCATTTCTGAATATCCGCGCCTTGCAAAAATGTTTGAACAAGTCTTTGACGCATTCTATAAGGACTTTGTTCAAAAAGCACTTGTTTTCGAATATCCGCTTGTGCAGTCAACCCATGTTCTGATCAGTCGTGAAGAATTTAAAAAACTCTACGCACTGAAACTGAGAACATCTTTTGATGATGAACATGAGCAGGCCATGTTCGATTATGTTTCTGAAAATGGTCCGGTTTCAAAGAAAGCAATCAAAGATCATTTCCGTATTAACCCCTACGTTTTTCAACGAATCGATTATTACGTTTATAAACTTCAGCAGGATCTCAGGATTTACAAAATCGGCTTTGATGCAATTGAAGGAAATATTTTCGATATGTTTACGCAGATTGTTCCCGACTGGAAAGCTGAATCGCTGCCTGAAACTTCAGTTGATGAGATTTTGGAGAAAATGGTTGGTGCAAGTTTATATGTGAATCCGGTTCAGCTCCAACGGGCGTTGAAAAAGCAATTCTCAAAAGAAGTGATTACAGAATCGCTGAACCGTCTGATTGAATCAGGTGTGCTTTACAAAACCAAAATTGACCGTGAACCGGTTTTGGTTCATAAAGCTATGTTTGAGGCGAACCGGTAAAGGTAAGTGGTAAGTTAAAAGTGATAAGTTATAAGTGGGGAAAAGGCCTTCCCAACGAAAACTGTCAATTAAACAAAGAGAATTAAATTCCCCTCCTTTTTGAAAGGAGGGGTGTCCCGAACGCTTTCGGGACGGGGTGGTTTTGCATTTTACCCAACAGCCAACCCTTCGACTTCGCTCAGGGACCGTCACTTCTCGCCTACTTCCCATCCAGAACCATTCTGATTCTCATGGCCAATTCTTCGGGCCGGTAGGGTTTTTCAATGAATTGATGAATGCCCTGTTTACTGAGATCACCTTTTAGTGACGGATCAATAAATCCGCTGGCAAGAATGAACTTTACGTCCGGTTTTATCTGACTCAGATAAGCAAAAACCTGACTGCCATTCATGACAGGCAACCCATAGTCAGAAATAACCATATCAATTGCGCCTGATTGTGCCTGATAAATTTCAATTCCTTCGATGCCATTTTGTGCAGGAATGACGGTATATCCTTTTGCAGACAAGGTTTCAAAAACCAAATCCCGCAGCATTTGTTCATCCTCAATTAAAAGCAAAGTTTCCTGTCCGCCAGGTGTGAGTGCAAACTCCTGAGGTTCAGCACCCGTTGTATCCAGAATCAGTTCATCAACCGGTAAGAAAATCTGAAAAGTGGTTCCTTTTCCTTTTAAACTTTCAACGCTGATAAAACCGTTGTGGCTTGAAACAATGCCGTAGACCACTGAAAGCCCGAGTCCGGTTCCTTTGCCAATATCTTTCGTGGTGAAGAAAGGTTCGTAAATCCTGTTAAGAATGGCAGGTTCAATGCCGGCTCCAGAATCCTGAACGGTAATATGAATGTACGACCGGGCAACCGCATTTTTATATTTTTGCTGAAGCAAATCCCCTTCAATCAGATCGGTACTGATTCTGATCATCCCGCCGTTTGGCATCGCATCACGGGAATTCACACAGAGATTTAAAAGAACCTGATGAAGCTGGGTACTATCTGCCTGAATTTCAGGAATGTCTGGTTTTAGCTTTTTCTCGATTGAGATGGTTTTGGGGAAAGTTTCTCTGATGAGTCTTTCCATTTCCTCGACCAGGTGGTTAATTTTCAGCCGTTCCAGTTTGAATTCGTTTTTTCGTGCAAAGGTCAGAAGCTGTCTCACCAATCCGGTTCCCCGTTCTGCCGCCTGACGGATGATATTGGCTTCTTTCACAAGACGCTGATCATCAGCCACTTTAAGTTCGAGCATTTGAGTACGGCCAATGATAATTCCAAGCAAATTGTTGAAATCGTGGGCGATGCCACCGGCAAGTGTTCCGATACTTTGCATTTTTTGGGATTGGAAAAGCTGGTTTTCAAGTTCCCTGCGCCGGGTATCATCGAAAAGATAACCCTTTACGATCCTGAGTTTTCCGTTATCATCCTTTTTCCCGATAAAATTCCCGATGATGTAAACGGGTTGACCGTCAATTCTCACCATTTCAATTTCAAAATACTCAAGATCTTCATTTTTATTGAGCTGATTCAGAATGCTCTTCCAGACTGAAGTTACTCTGAACAGGGTTACAATGTTGGTCGACTGTGCTTCATCAACAGCTCCAAAACCAAAAATCCGCATGAAAGACGGATTGCAATCGGTAATTTTTCCGTCTGGTGAGGCAATGAAATCACCCGAGAGATCTTCTTCAAAAAAGCTGCGGTAGCGTTCTTCTGATTGAAGCAGTTCTTCTTCGGCTCTTTTTTTCTCAGTCACATTACGGGCCAGCAGCAGTCCCATGCTGATCTTGCCTGTTTCATCTTTTAGCGGAACGTAATGGTAGTTGTAAAAAAGATCACCAAACGGGAGTGTGCGGTTAAATGACTCGCCCATGAACACCCGACGCATATTGGGTTCAAATACACTCGCATATTCTTCGGGGAAAATTTCAAAAAGAGTTTTGCCTACCATTTCAGCTTTGTTGAATCCGGCAACAGAAACTTCCGGTCCGTCAACCAGGATGAAACGAAGATCCTCGTCGTACATCACAATCGCACTTTCTGGTAACTGTTCAACCAGAACCCGGTAACGTTCTTCACTTCTGATCAGTGCAGTTTCGGCTTTTTTGCGTTCTTCAAGAAGAAACGCCTGAGCAATATGATCTGCAATTTCACCAGCAAACCTGATTTCATCAGGCAGCCAGACTCTGGGTTCCCCGACGTGTTCAATACAAACGACACCTTCTATTTGTCCCGATACCCGGATGGTTGCATCCAGCATCGACGTTATGCCGTTTGGTTTCAGATAGTTATCGGTAAATTCCCGGGTTCTGAGGTCTTCCTGGGCCAGATTAGCATCAATGACACGCGAGAGGGTTAATGCCTGAAAATATCTGGGGTAATGTTCTGCTTCAAGAGTATGACCGTTCCCGTGTTCCTGCTTTGAACTTTTATATAAATCGAGGCAGGTTATTTTTCCCTTTTTCGGACTCCCGATCCAGATACTCACCCGATCCGCACGTATTGCATGGGCAGCATTTTCTGTGATTTCCCTGATTCCGAATTTGATATCGCCCGTTGAAAGGGCAGGAGACAAAGCAATTTTAATCAGAGCAGACCGTTGGCGGCGTGACCGGTCGAGCAAGGCTTCCTGATCATCAAAAGCTTTCTTTTTATCTGTAATATCAATAAAGGAAAAGAGCAGGGAATCTTCATTCCGGAAGTGAATGTGTTTCACTCTGATTTCAATATCGGTGGCAAGGTTTAATTCGGGGTTATTATATCTGAACTCGAGTTTCTTCTCTGAACTCATACCAGTAAGGAGATTTTTGTTTTTTTCTCCGATCAGCGGGAAAATATGATCAGGGTTATCCCTTATAGTCTGATGTGAATTGAACAAGGTTTTGAATTGCTCATTTACCCCCAAAATACGGCCTTCGAGTGAGGTTACCGCAACGGCAAGATCAATCGAGTTGAATAGAATATTGGTATCGGTTTCGGCGCCGGTTCTCCTGATGGATTCTTCACGGGCTTTTGCCAATGATTTTCTCACTACGTTGGTGAACAAATAGATCAGGACCAAAGTCATGAACAAAAGGAAAAGGTGAACCAGCATCCGGCTAAAAGGAACATGCACAACCGATGGCGCTGGTAAATACCCATTGATCGTGATAACGGTAATGAAAACAGTCAGGCAAACGGTAAAAAAGAAGGCATAAAGAAAGGTGCGGTTGCTGAGTAAAAGACCTGAAATGATAAGAATGACGTATATGGAAGGGAAAACGGGTGATTCAAGTCCGCCACCCGTATAGGCATAAAGGGATACTGATGCAAAAAGGGCAAGTACAATTAACCGGCGTGAAAGTTTGAGTTGTTTGTGTTTATATAGCCATTGTGAAAGAAAGCCAACCAAAAGAAAAAAAAGACCCAGAAGCGAAGCTCTGATTAAGGCAACCTGATAAAGAACGCCAAGAAAAATGACCAGAATTCCGGAGATAAATAGCAGTGAGATCAGAATCCTGAGGATCATCTCCTGAATGTATTGTGTGTTTGAATCTGACTCTTTTACCGGGATGAAAATATCACGTACGAAGTTGATAAACTCTTTGATAGCACCCATTGAACCTGATTTACCTGATTAGTGGAATGACTTCTCTTTTCAAAGCAGAATAAAAGTACATGAAATATTTTAAATACATTCCCGTCCAGATCACAAAATTTGAATCAGGTTAAAAAACAGGAAGGAAAAAAATACCGATTTTGCTTTTTAGGCGCCTTTTATGTTTCACAAAACGGATATTAAGTTCGTGGGGACTGTGAATAAGGCAGAAACCACCTAAAAGCCAAATGGAATCTGCCAAATCAAAGCCCTATTTGTGTTTTTCGTTATAAACACGTATTGCTTTGCTGTCATAATCGTCATTCATGAGGGAGGGAATCCAGGACGAAATGGCAATTGCAAGACCAGCAATAATCCCAGGAGTAGGGAATTTGTCATCCTTTCCAACATTTACACCTGCTACAATAGTGGTTACAATGCCGCCGCCGATTAAACCATAAGTCCAATAAGTAAGTTTTCTGTCCTTATCTAAAAGTGCAATGGCTTCAGGTGTATCTGCCATGATTTTTCTCAGCTTTTTGTCTGATAATTCCTCAATTGGTCCATTATCAACTCTGAAATATTCTGAAACAGTTGTAGTTGTTGACATTGCGCCTGTTGATGACATCTTGGTGTAAGTAGAGGAAGTAGAAAATAATTCAATTTTCCCTTTTAAGGTGCGTTCTAAAAAAGTATTTGACCCAACGCTTTTTGCATAGTAATTTCCATTTTCCTGATAGGCCATTACAGTTGAAGGACTAATTACTTTTTTATCAGCGTCAATAATGAAAGATTTAATCGTCCCGCCAAAAATGGATCGGTCTATAGTAAAACTTCCAGTTATTTGCGTTCCGTTTTTTAACATAATGAAATCATTTGTTTGTGCGAAAACCATACTGCCATAAACAAGAAATGCGAGCATAGAAAAAAAATGTTTCATTTTAATTTCCAGGTAAAGTTGTTAAGTATTTGTTGTCTGCAATTTGAGCTGGTGCGAACATTGGAAATTAAAGATACATTAATTTACTTTTCAGAAAAAAGGTGTCTTGAAAATTTAATTAAGTGTTAATTCAAAAAGAGAAAGGGTAGGGGTTCAATGTGATCATTGATCAGGAAAGTTTTCAAAAAACCGAACGGCAAAAGGGCATTCGGTTTTTTGAATGATTGGCAAGGAAAACTGAAATCGGCTAAGTTAAATTCTGGCCTGATAGGTATAAAGTTCAAAATACCGACCTGACGTCGCCATGAGTTCATCATGGGTCCCTCTTTCCAGAATCTCGCCTTTTTCAATGACCAGAATCTGATCTGCACGGCGGATGGTTGAAAGCCGGTGGGCAATGACAAATGTGGTTCTTCCGTTCATCAATTCCTGAAGGGATTTCTGAATATACGCTTCACTGGAATTATCGAGACTTGAGGTGGCCTCATCCAGAATGAGAATTCTGGGGTTAGCCAAAATAGCCCGGGCAATGGCGACCCGTTGTCTCTGTCCGCCAGAAAGTTTGACGCCACGTTCACCTATGATGGTTTCGAGACCCAGATCAAAACGGTCTGTAAATTCATTCACATAAGCGGCCTGAACCGCATGAAGCACTTCTTTTTCTGTGGCATCTGGTCTTGGGAAAAGAATATTCTCCCTGATCGTGCCTTCAAAAAGAAAATCATCCTGTAAAACCACACCAAGCTGACCCCGGTAAGATTCGAGTTTAACTTCTGACAGATTGACACCATCTACGGTAATCAAACCCGATTCCGGATGAAGGAATGTGGCAGTCAACCCGGCAATGGTGGTTTTCCCGGAACCTGACGTTCCGACCAATGCCGTTACCGTTCCGGGTTTTGCTTCAAATGAAATGGCATGAAGAACCGGATTTTCTTTTGTGTAGGCAAAGGACACATTTTCAAATTTAACATGACCGTTAATTGTGGGAAGAATTTTTGTTCTTGACGGATCATCATGCTCCGTTTTCACATTCAGAATTTCACGGGTGCGGTCGAGTCCGGCAAAAGCTTCAGTGATCTGGGTTCCGATTGAGGTCATCTGAACGATCGGGGCAATCATGAACCCGAGGTAAAGGGTAAACGCAATAAAATCACCAATGGTCATTTTTCCCTGCATAATCTGGTAACCCCCAATGCCCATAATTCCGACGGAAGCAAGTCCGAGCAGAAGAGTGGCAGCCATGGTGGTCAGGCTGGTGGCCGTGAGGGTTTGTTTTACGTTATCAAATAGCCGGGTGACGCCACGTTCGAAAGATTTCATTTCTGAGGCTTCGGCATTGAACCCTTTAATCACTCTGATTCCGTTCAGGGTTTCAGTCAGCCGGCCGGTGACATCTGCATTGATTTCACCCCGCTGACGGAAAATCGGGCGGATGTAGGAAAATGCTTTCATCGCTACCAAACCAAAAATGGCAACCGGAGCCAAAACGTACAAGGTCATCATCGCATTGATTTTAATCAGCAGGAAAAGGGCCACAAAGGAAGTGAGAATACCGCCGATCATGATCACCAAACCTGTTCCAACGAGGTTTTTAATTCCATCCACATCATTCATAATCCGTGAAACCAGTGCACCCGATTTGTTTTCATCGAAGAAACCAACCGGAAGCCTGAGAATGTGGTTCTGAACTTTCACCCGCATTTCTGAAATGAGTTTTTGAGCTTCAATGCTGAGCAATTGCGTGAGGAAGTAGGACGTTGCCGACTGGATAACAAGTGCACCAGAAACGGCTGCAAGCAAAATCCAGAGCAGGTCAAAATTGGATTTACCAATGACGTCATCGATGAGATATTTGGTTGATCCGGGGAGGACAAGTCCGGAAAGGCGGTTGATGGTGATGAGGATGAGTCCGCCAAGAATGAGTTTCCGACGGGGCCAGATAATATCGTGAAAAGCGAGTTTGAAAGAATCTGAGGTGAACTTTTTAGCCATGACAAAACTTCCGGTAAAATGAAAGTGCGTGTTTAGACAAAATCTATGCCGGGACGGGGATAGGGAGACCGCAAAGGGAAAATGCAATTTACCACAGAGAACACGGAGGAAACACAGAGGCCACAGAGCGGGGGGAGGATTCAATTATTTTTTAAGTTAATTCCCGGTGGGAAAATACGTTAATCGTAGAGACGGATCTCAGATCCGTCTCCGTTTGGCAATCCAAAAACGTTAATCGCAATGTCGCAGGTTTAAAAACCAAGGAACGCAAAGCGGGGGGAGATTCTTTATGGAATTCAGGAATTCTGTAGGGGCGACCGGCGGGTCGCCCGGGTAATTAAAAGAATTGGTTTTCGTAGAGTCGGATCTCAGATCCGTCTCTGTATTTCTCCCATTAAATTGCACTCACCCTCTTGAAACAGATAAAAAACTCCTTTACTTTCCCATGTCTGTTGCCAATGATTCCCAAAGGTTTTTTAACCGGCTGGAAGTTTGATCCCGATTGAAAATTTTTCTGTTACTTCTCAATTTCAGGAGGATGTATGGAAAAACGGATTTTGTTCACTTTTCTTCTCACCGGACTTTTTTCTGCCGGTTTTTCCCAATCGTTTCAAAAACCAGAAACCGGCATTCCAAAAACCTATCACATAACCTCAGGAACTTATCTGGACAATGTTGATATGGATGCTGTCTGTGTTTCAGAATTTGGGGTTGATTCCCGGCTGGCAGACTGGACGGCAGTAAAAAACTGGATTGGAAATTTACCTGACGGAATGAACAGCTTTTATGCCGAAACCGGAATGCCGGTGGCGGGTATCTGTTATTTGAAATGGAATGATGTCCGTTACAATGGATCACGTCATTATTTTATTCAGCAATTTAATTCAGGAGCGCCTGGCGGTTTTGCCGTGCATGACAGTTACCTCTCTCTGTATCTGGGTTCCTGGAGCGGCATGGTCATTCAGCTCATGGCCGAAGTTCCGGATGTTACCGTTCCGGTTAACATGTCTTCCTTCACTGCTGTGAGAACTGCAAACGGAATTCAATTAAACTGGACAACCGAATCTGAACAGAATAATCTGGGATTTAAACTCACCCGGTCTGTTGGGGGGTCTGTTTTTGAAACCATTGGGTTCATCAACGGAAAAGGAACAACAACTGAACAGCAAAGTTACTCCTATGTTGACCAGTCACCTGTCACTTGTCCTTTGTCACCGGTAATTTACCGGCTTTTTCAGGTGGATCAGGATGGAACGGTTCATTCAGCCGGCAGGGCTGAGATCACACAGGATGTAACTTTCCCGTTTGTTCTCGGAGCCAACTATCCGAATCCGTTTAATCCCGAAACTGTCATTCCTGTTACGGTTTCAAAAGAGGCAACTGTCAGGCTAACGGTTGTCAATACATTGGGGCAGAAACTAGCCGTTCTTTTGGATGGCAGAATGTCAGCAGGATTTTATCCGGTTACCTGGAATCCGGGTTTTTCATCCGGACTTTATCTGGTTGTGCTTGAAGTGAGAAATCCAGAGTCAGGCAGTTTGTGGTTCAGGGATTCCCGTAAAGTTATGCTGATGCGGTAGGTTCGGGATTTTGGTTTCCTTTCAAAATCGCAGAAATCTGGTTCCAACGGTTTTGCCAGGTGTGATTTGCCATGACTTCTGTATAATTTTTTTCGATAAACGGAATGTAGGACTTATAATTCTCAAGAAGATTTAAAATCTGTTTTTCAGGATTGTCACTGTCTATTTCGATAACCGGATTGTACCCAAAAATCTGGATCATCTCTGCAGGGGCATGTCCAACAATCAAACATTTTGAGGCCATTGACTGCAGGTATCTCACGGTCATGGTTTCAAAATTTCCAGATCTTTCAGGGTGAGTTCTGTTTGAAGGAATGCAGATTGAAAGTTTCGTTCTTGCGAGACCGGTAACAAACTCATCTCGGGTATCAAAAACAAGCTGGCCTTTTTCCTTTTCGAACAGGTAGATCTTACCGCCTGATTGCAAAGTATTTACAATCTGCCCATGATAATGCTCATCCCGCCGTCCCAGGGCAAGAACGTCAATATCTTTATTTTCATAAGCCTTAAAAGTATAGTGAGAAGAATCGACTCCTTCCGGTATCCAATAACACCGTGTTTTTGGCAATTTTACTTTTAGGGTTTCAGCAGCCTGTGATGATGAGACGAACAGAAAATCAATGTGAAAGGCAGTTGCAAATCTGGCAATGCGGGTGTGAAAGTCAGGCCACGCATCAAACAGATAGATGCATTTTAACCCTGGAAATTGATACCATGGAAAACATTTCCGAAAATTTGCTCCCATCAGAATTGTGAAGAAATGCCCCCTTTTGGGGAATAAATATTTAAAAATCGTGGCAGAAAGATTGGCGTTTAATCCTAGTTTTGCTTCAATGCACCAGAAGCAGTAGGATGAAAGTGTGAAAAACTCATTGAAGAAACTGGGTTCAAAAACCAGTGGGTCTTCGAGGAAAATAGTTTCGGCTTCCCGTACGGTATCGAGTGAAACGTGAGATTTGCCAAAGTGGGCAGTTATAAGTTTAGTTGCTGCTGGCAACACTCAGTCACCTGGTTAACTATAAAAAATATAAAAAGGTAATAATATCTTAATTATCGGAATTATTTTTTGCTCTGTCCATCCTTTTAATAGCTAGAAATACCCTGAAAGTTGAAAATAGATTAAACGCACTGACGCTGGTTTAACAACAAGGATCGCAAAGCGATGGGAATTTTATAAATGGAATTCGGTTAACGGATTTATCCGCCTCATTGGAGACTACATCTGTTTCAAAACGCAGAGGCGCCCCAGTGGTTTTAACCTGCACAACGAAGTTGCCTGTATGTGGTAAAACGCCTTTCCACCCGATTCATTAGAATAAAATATTTTTCTGGATGAAATGGATTTTTTCGCTATCTTGAAAAAATCTAAATAAACCGGGCAAGATTTCTTCTTTCTTTTTCTAAAGGTATTCGCATCTCCTCACCGGAAATTTGAATCGTGCAGCTTAGGAGGAGTGTCCTTTTGGTAGGCCCGGATCAAAACCCGGGGGATAATTTCAGGAGAAAACCGCCCGGGTGGATTACTATTTGATGAATATAGTCTTCTTACGGGCGAAAGGCGCACAGTTTGTCTAAAAGCGGAGTCCTGAGACCGCTCAAAAAAACGGCCTTCCCTGAAAGGTTTATCCGGGGGGCGATTTCCGAAAAGCCAAACGAGTAGGAAAAATGAAGGAAAGCACGGTATGAATTTCTTGACCACGAAAAATGTATTGACAGTCATCGGTGGAATTGCTTTACTGGAGGGCATCGGATTCTTTTTTGGTGCGGAAGGCATTACCAAAGGAGCGTTTGGGAGTTTAAATCAGGGTGATGCGCTCAGGGTTGGAACTCTGATGCATGAAGCACTTGGCGGATTGATGGCGTGCTTTGGCATTGTTGTTCTCTCTGCAAGAAATATTGAAATTTCTGCGGCAAAGAAAATTCTCAACGGAGTTGGTATCGGGTATCTTGTTTTTCTTGCTGTTGCACTGAAGCATTTTACCGGTGGTGAGGCTCAGCCGCCCATTCCAGCATTGGTGCTGGTCGTGGTGTTATCTGCATTGGCATTCTTTACCGCCAATAAAAAGTAAGAGAAATTTGCGCGCCAAGGCGCAAAGAGCGCTAAGCGGTGGGAAAATGCGTTTTACCACAGAGTACGCAAAGGAAACACACCCAAGCAACTTCGTTGCGCGGGTCCAGGGAGAGGTCACAGAGCGGTGGGATAATTTTTTAATGGAAATAGGCATTTTGTAGGGGCGACCGGCTGGTCGCCCTTTTTTATTGGGTTGTCATCCCGGACTAAGCCTGCCCCGTCCCGAGAATCGGGATCAGGGATCCGGCTAACGAAGTTTTGCGAAGCTCATCCATGCATTTTTTAACCAAAGTATTTCATTTTGGACACCCCTCTGGGGGTGGGTTTCCCATTTTTCCTTACCTAAAATGGAAACAACCTGTTATTTTGTGATTTTCCCTGAATTCAACCCAACCACATACCGCCCCATCCGGGGCGGTTTTGATTGTAGCTAATTTTATTCTACCACTATGCCGCACCTCTGGTGCGGTGGTATGGGGAAACCACAAATTCCCGAACGGGTTCGGCCCAGAACCACCCCGCCTTCGGCACACCCCTCTCCGTCGGTTGACGGATCGATGACTTAAAAAGTTGTAAATCCCGATTTTATCGGGAAAGGGGAATTTTAAACACCATCCTCCATTAACCCCGTCGAAAGCCGGGTTTTCAACATTAATCATTCACCATTAACCATTATCCTACGCCTATTGAAGAACAAATCCGTCATTCAGGCGAATGTCTCTCGACGAGGCACCGATCATGACATCAAATTCACCGGACTCGGCTTTTTTCTCCAGATTTGAATTATAAAACGCCAGTTTTTCTTCTGTGATGGTAAACGTGATGGTTTTGGTTTCTCCGGCTGCCAGTTTCACTTTCGCAAAATCTTTCAGTTCCTTCACCGGACGTGCAATCGATCCGACTTTATCACGAAGGTAAAGCTGTACGATTTCTTCACCGGCAACTTTTCCTGAATTGGTAACCTGAAGACTGACCTGAACGGATTCCCCGGTTTTCATAACCTTTTTATCCAGTTTTAGATTGCTGTAGGTGAAGGTGGTGTAACTGAGTCCGAAACCGAATTCATATTTCGGGAAGATCGATTCATCAAGGTAGGATGAATTGTAATTGTGGTTGTTGTCATCATATGCCGGTCTGCCGGTGTTGAAATGACTGTAATAAATGGGAATCTGACCTACACTGACCGGGAACGACATGGTTAATTTTGCAGACGGATTTACATCCCCGAAAAGCACATCGGCGATTGCATTTCCGGCTTCACTTCCCAGCCACCAGGTGTATAAAATGGCAGGAACGTTTTTCGAAATAAACGGGAAAACCAAAGGCCGTCCGGCGTTGATCATAACCACAACCGGTTTGCCGGTCGCCAGAATTTCTTTCACCAATTCTTCCTGCACTCCCGGAATCACAATATGCGCTTTACTTTTGGCTTCACCGCTCATATCCCGCCGTTCACCGATGCTCATGATCACCACATCGGCCTGTTTTGCCGCTTCAACCGCTTCCGCAAATCCGCTCTTATCGGTTCCTTCAATGGCACAGCCTTTTGCGTAAATCAGTTTCGTTTCGGGGCGGATTTTATTTTTCAGCCCTTCCCACTGTGACACGATGAAAGTGGAATCCACTCCCGGCACTTCAACATCCCAGAATCCTTTATTCTGTTTCAGGGGTTTGACGAGCGGACCAATAAAGGCGATGGTTTTGACGGATTTGGATATGGGCAGGATGTTTCCTTCATTTTTGAGCAGGACAATACTTTTGGCGGCGACTTCCCGGGCAATTCTGACGTGATCGGGGTTGTTCAGCGCTTTCTTTTCACGCTCAGGATCACTGAACCGGAACGGATCATCAAACAAACCGAGTTCAAATTTCTTTCTCAGAATCCGGCTGACCGCGTCGTCAATCAGGGCAACGGGCACTTTTCCGTCTTTAACCAGTTGGGCCAGGTGATTTTTATAATTCCGGCTTTCCATATCCATGTCACTTCCGGCGGTGATGGCAGAAAGAGCAGCTTCATAGCCGTCTTTAACAGTGCCGTGATTGATCATTTCACCGATGGAACCCCAGTCGGAGACAACAAAACCGGTAAATCCCCATTGTCCTTTGAGAATATCCCGCTGAAGGTGTTTATGTCCGGTTGCAGGGATGCCGTTGATGTCGTTGAAAGCATTCATGAACGTGGCAACACCGGCTTCTTCTGCTGCTTTGAAAGGTTCCAGGTAAACTTCCCACAGCATCCGGTCACTCATATCGACGGCATTGTAATCCCGTCCGCCGATGGCAGCTCCGTAAGCAGCAAAGTGTTTGGCACAGGCCATCACGGCATCAAGATCACCCAGTTTATTGCCCTGAAAGCCTTGAACCCGGGCTTTGGCGATCAGGGAACCGAGGTAAGTATCTTCACCCGACCCTTCCATCACGCGTCCCCAGCGTGGATCACGGGCGACGTCAACCATCGGGGCAAACGTCCAGTGGATACCGCTTGCTGAAGCTTCAACTGCCGCAACCCGGGCGGCGAGTTTCATGGCTTCAAGATCCCAGGAACAGGATTCTGCAAGCGGAATGGGAAAAGTGGTTTTGTATCCGTGAATCACATCCTGTCCGAATAGCAACGGAATTTTCAGGCGGGACTGCATGGCAATTTCCTGCCACTTCCGGGTCCGTTCTGTACCCAGGCAGTTCAGCAGGGAGCCAACCTGTCCGTTGCGGATTTGTCCGCCCTTATCGGAATCGAGGGTGACGGGACCGGTAGCCGTATGGTCGTCGTTATATTGGTTAAGCTGACCGATTTTCTCGTCAAGGGTCATTTTGGATAAAAGATCTGCAACCCGCTGATCAACGGTGAACTGCTGTGAAAAAGCAGAAAAAATGGGTAAAAAAAGAAGGGTAAGCTGGAAAAAAAAGCGTTTCAGGTTCATGTGTAACCCCGTTTGGATGGTAAAGGATGCAGTGGTGTTTCGATTGCAAAACAAATATCGTAAAAATTCGGGGATTTCACCGCACCCAAGCTAAAGCACGGGTCTAGGGAGAGACGGAGAGAACGCAGAGCGGGGGGAGGATTTTTTGGTTAAATGCCGGTGGGATATTTTTTTATGGAAATGCAGAATTAAATTCCCCTCCTTCGCAAGGAGAGCCTGCCCCGAACGCTTTCGGGGGGTGGCGAAGCCGGGGTGGTTTTTTAATTAATGCCGGGGGGGAAATACGTTTTACCACAGAGTTCACAAAGGAAACACAGAGGTCACAGAGCGGAGGGAAGTATTTTAGATAAATGCCTGTGGGAGATTTTTTATTGGAAATGCAGTATTAAATTCCCCTCCTTCGCAAGGAGAGCCTGTCCCGAACGCTTTCGGGAGGTGGTTCCGGTCACTGAGCGGAGTCGAAGTGCCCGGAACGGGGTGGTTTTTTAATTAATGCCGAAGCTGGCGTAGTTTTTGGGTATTTCCCGTCTGCGAATAACCGTCGTGATTAACGCCTTCAAACGCTTCCAGATCTTCTTCCTCAACAAAAGTAAACTGACACACCGTATCCAGACACTGATGAATCTGCGGACTCCCCGGTTCCTCCGGACTTTCTTTCAGGATAAGGGTTCTTGCTCCGCAAACCGGACAGGTGGTGGGTTGGGAAGTGCGGAGGAAGGTGAGCATTTCTGTCATTTCACCGGGCAATATTTTTTAAGTACTGTTTTTGTTCCCTAATTTTTTGATCAGCATATTTTTCAATTTCGATCATATAATCCTGCTCATACCAAACATTTCCCTTGTGGATTTTTTCAAATTCCGTTGCCCAAGAAATAATTTCAATCATATCTGCTCTGGAATCACCAGAATAATACTTTTTATGTCCTGCAATGTAGGCAATGTCTGCTATGGTTTCGTGAAGTTTGTTATCCATATTCATTCAGGGTTTAAATCGTTCTTGATTGTGATATTCCAAAAATGAGATCTCAGGTAAAAACCGGTCAGGAAGAATAATCTTTTTATTTTCGTACTTGAAAAAATATTCGGTAACAGCCTGTGGGTTGTTTTTGGATTTCAATAGGGATGAAATTTTAATGGTGAAATCAGGAAGTATCGTCATTAAACCATTTTCAAAAGCTTTATCATGAAGGGCATTCATTGAAATACCATTTCTGGGATTCATGCGGTTTCCTTCATCCAAACCCCATGGGCGGATATGACCAGCAATTAAGAACTCAGGTTGTTGAATTCCAGTGATACAGCAAGTTGAATTATAAGAGGATAAAACCATTTTCCTGAATAATGATTGATTTACTCTGGTTTTAACTAGCCTCTCCCGTTCTTTCCCTTCTTTCGGTAGCTCATCTTCTGAGATGTTGTTCAGTTTCTCAATGGTAGTATGTTCAGTTTTTGCCCGAATGACTTCACTTTCAAATGGCAGAGTATCCCAGTGTTGGTAAAACTCGTTCCAGATTTCGCGATCCAGTTTACTAGAGTTACTTGCACCTTTAATTCCTCTGGCTTTTAAACTTGGGTCTAGGCTAGCAAAATTGACAAGCTTAAATGCCACAGAACCTGCTGTTCTATCTAACAATCCAGCCAAATGAATGATATCGGGATTATGATAATGGAGTTTCCCAAACGGAGTTTTGAAATATAAATTGATTGCAAGAATCAACTCTTCTCGGGTCCAGAGGCGTTGACCAGGTTTCATAGGTTTTATAAAGGTTAATTCTTTTTTGAATCAATTTTATTTTTCAATTCTTCAATATTACCTTTATGTTTATTTATATCTTTCCTGATTTTTTTACATAAATCTTCATTAAATTCTAACCCTGAATCACCATGTTTAAAATAAACTTTTCCATCGGGCCTTTGTAACAATATCGCATGAGCAAATTTATTCCGAATACTATTTATTTCAGTTTCATATTCATTTGAAAAATCCAATATTTCTAAAGACTTATTTATTTGAGAGAGTGTTTGTATCTTATATTTCGCACTAAATACAAAATTATCCTTCGATAGTTTTTTGAAATTATTTTCATCTCTGCAACCTTCTACAAATTCTCCTTTTTTAAGAAAAAGCTCTATAAGTTCACTATAAATTGTGGATGAAAGAGTATTGAAATCAACTAACTGATTGGAAATTGTAGCATTTATTATTTCAATCATTTGTGAATCTAAAGTACTCGTTTCATGCATTATCATTCCACGCATTGCAATAATGTGTTGGAATTTCCTTATAGTTAAGCCTATTAGGTTAATAGCCTTTTCAACTATTTTTTCATAGTGTACCTTACCAGTTGCCTTTCTAGTATCAAAAAAAGTGATTCTATCTTTTTTTATTGTGTCTGCTACTTCACCCTGTGCAGAGTAAAACATGATTTCAGAAAAAATCGAACGATTTCGGACTTCTTCAATTATTTTATCACCATTTCGAGTATTTTGGGCTGTCTCGTTTAGGTGGAAATCAGTAAGAATCAAATCGAAAGAATCGTCTAATTGTTTGAAAAAATCAATTTCGTTTTTAACAGGAACAATTTCAGGCTCAAAGCCTTGCTCTCTTAAAAAGCTGTAAATTTCTTCTGGATAGGCATCAGTGAGAATTTCATCCATTTTATCATCAAGCCAAAGAATCTTATAATTAATTTTCATTTTAAAGTATTATTTTAAAAGTTGTACCAAGCCCTTTTGTTGATTTAACTTCAATATCCCCGCCCATTCTTTTCACAATATCTCTAGCCTGATATAGACCAATTCCAGATCCGTTTGTTGTGGTAAAACCTAATTCAAAAATCCTATTCAAGTTTTCTGGAGGGATACCTCTTTTACCATCATCTGAAATTTCAATAATAAAGTTGGTTTTATTTTTATAAAAGTTAAATGAAATTTTGGAGGCTGCTGTTTCCTTTTTCTCAGCATTAGAAATAAAAACATCAATCAGAGTAGTTATTTCTAGGGGTCTAATTTCTTTAACATATTCAATTTGATCAGAAGTAAAAACTTCAATATTAATTTGAGAATCAATTATTTTATCAGAAACAATATAAATTTCATTTATATATCCAACCATAAACTCGACTAAATCTCTTTCAATCTCGCTTGCCTCCAAATTGAAATTGGCTTTTGTAACAAAATTAGCAATTGAATTTATTTTAGCTGATTCTAATGACATTATAGAAAGATATTTCCTAGTTTCATCGTCAATTAATTCGGGATCAAGGTGTTTTAATAACAGCTTAATGTTTCTGTTAATTCTGCTTGAAGAATGGAAAATTTGATGTTGTAAACCAATAATTCTCTCCTTATCTGTTCCGATAAGTGCACCTTGCCAAGAACCCCGTTTTTTTTCTTCTTCTAATTCATTTGCAATAATCTCATTTTCAACTAATTTTGAGAATGCCTCGTTTTCTGCTTCATCCTTTATTTTTTCAAGTGTGCTAATTTTCCCTTCTGCCTTTTCAATTTCTTTAAGAATTTCTTGTTTATCAAAGTCGTTTCTAATTAATTTATTTCTAATTTCGGACAAAACACTTCGTGCTGAATTTTCTTGTTTCAATTCTAAAATATGAAATAAATCTGGAGCATACTCGATTGATAGTAAATTTTTTGCTTTTGATAATTTTGAAACAATATTTTGAAGTGCAATCACTCTTTCATGTTCATCTAAATTAATATAATCGTCTTCAGATAAGTCCCTTCCCCAATTTGAGACTTCGATAATATATTTCTCTAATCGCTTTAAAGTAGTATAAAACCATTCAAACAAATCGTTATAAGTTGAAGTTTTTATTAAGCCATCACCTCTACTTGATGTTTCGCTAAGTTCAAAATTATCGCCATGTATTTCAATGTATCCTATTACTTCCCGGGTACCTAGAAATCTAGTCCTCCCCTGTGCCTTTCGATTGTCCATTTTTAGTGGATCTTCTCCACGTTCTCCATATGGAAATATCCTTAAACCACTTTTATATACGAAAATGTGACCATATTCAACAGGTGCAATTCCCATCCTTCGATGAAAAGTCATTTTTGCAGGATGATTTAAATAATAAATAGTGAAATCAACATTCACGAGATGTTTTAATAGGTTTTCCTCAATAATTTTATAAACAAGTTTTCCACCTTCATAAAGAGTTGTTGTAATAGTTTTTTCATTTTCGGGAGAAACTATAGAGGAAATTTTAGTTGTTTTTAAATCAAGGGTCTCGAAAATAAAATTTTCTATTTTACCATTTACAATATCTTTATAAATTGCTTCCCAATGTAGTTTTTTTTGAGAACCTTTCTTTTTGACAATTTCATCTTCATCTCTTTCCGAGTCAGCAATTATGTTAATTGTAAATGAATCTTCCGCATTTTGAGTGTTCGGATTTACTAATTTTGCTAATGCACTTTTTAATTTTAAAATTTTCCATCTATCCCATTCGCTGCGCAAATTTGTAATTTCAAGAACCGTTCCCTTGATTAAATTATAATTACCTTTAGCGATAGTATCATGAAGTACACTAATATTCACAAACTCATCATTTAAATTACTTTCAAATTTTTCCCAGTCCGTAAATAAAACTTCAATTTGCGAATTTGGTTCATCTTTAATTGTTTCTAAATAAAGTGTTGTCCCCAACCGGTCACATGAAAATCTACCGATTCCTTTGGCGCCAGCATAGGCTCTTTTGACTTTTATTTTACTTCTATAGTCATAATTATCTTCTTCTGTTCCATCCTTTTTAGCCGAATATGCAACAAATAACCATTTATTTTTAATATCCTCAAAATTCATCCCCTTACCATCATCTTTTATGACAATAGTCGAAATAAAATTGTTTGAGGATTTAAAAATTATATCCACATTGGATGCGTGAGCGTCATAGGAATTTTTTACAAGTTCAAATACTGCGATAAAATCATCATTGATTAAATCACGGCCAATTATGTTTTTTAAAGCCGAACTAACTTTAAATTGTAATTGTTCTTCCATTATTTTAAAAACTCTTTAAGCGCTAGGCCACTTTGTTCACCAAAAAGAGGTGGTATTGCATTTCCGATCTGAGAGTACCTTGGGACTTCTTTTGTTCTTCGTTTTCCTCCAGTTGTGTATTTCCCTTTAATTTGATACCAGTCAGGAAAAGATTGTATTCTTGCATACTCCCTTACAGTAAGTATCCTTGGCTCAGAATAGTGTATATAATCATCTGGTAATGTTGTAATGGTTGGACTCTTTTGGTTTTGATCTAATGGAATTACTGTATGTTTTTTTATATTAAAAAGTTCTCTTGTCTTTTCATCAATGTCTTTGTTTTTTTGACAAGAGCCTAAAATTACTTCAAACTTATTAACAATATCGATTCTATGTTTTGGAAATCGGTGGCTATCAGCAATTAAGTTCGTAATTCCATCCCTCATTAGTGTTTGATAATTACTTTTTGCTTGTGAATAAATTCCGGCTTGAAAGTTTTTGGAATCTGGGGAATTCTTGGTCCCATTTGATTTTAATAAGTCAGAAATGGCATCTAATAGATTTGTGTTAGTATTAATGTTTTTCCCAGTTAGGAAAGAATGCTTGTTTTCTTCCATTAAACTAAAAAAAGAGTCAGCCAATTCAATTGAAGCTTTTGGTAAGTCTTTTCTAACCCCAACTAATATAAATCGAGTTCTTTTCTGAGGGATACCATAATCCCCGAAATTAACCAATTCTCCCTTAACAAAATACCCTGCATTATTAAGGGCATTTTCAACATATGATGAGTACTCTTTTCCTTTATCCTTATTTTTTTTGAATTCTAGGGTAAACCCTTTAACGTTTTCAAAAAAGATTATTTTGGGTTGGATTGCTTCAATAAATTCAATGTACGAGGTAATCAATTTATTTCGGTGGTCATTTTCGTTTCTTCGACCAGCCATTGAAAAGCCTTGGCAGGGTGGGCCACCAGCAACTAAATCAACTTTAGACCTAAGGTTCAAAAGGTGCTTTTTATAGGTTACCAATACCTCATTAATGTCATGATTCGATTTTGGCAACCAATCGGGCCAATCAAAGTGGTCTTTGTTATCAATTAAATTAAATTTTAAGGTGCTAAATGCATCGAAATTTTTTTCAATTGCAAAGAGTCCTTTCCAACCGGCATTATGCAACCCCAAGGAAAGGCCACCACAACCAGAAAATATGTCGATGTAAATAGGTTTTTCGTTCATAAAATTTTTTAAAATCAAACTCTGAATATTAGAAAAGTACCAGAAATTCAATTAGGATTCAAGTACTAAGGTTATATAGTCTTATAAAAATGCTCGGGGAATGCAAAACTGTTATATTTTAATCCGCTCGCAAACAGAAACTTCCTCACCACCATTTCCGGTTTGGTGTTCTTCGACCGGATCCGGCTCATGTTGTAGCTTCGCTGAGCTTTTGAGTGAACGTCAGTCATGGGTCTGGTTTTTCCGAAAGATACAAAAGGAAAAGCAGAATCAGGAGAGCAAACGGGGTGCTACTTTTAATTAAAATGAGATAAAGATGTCTGTTGTTTTTCTGGTTTATTGTTTATCTTTCCCGTCAGTATCCGGAGGTAAATGATGACTTTCAAAACAGCGTTCATCACTCTTATTCTGCTAACTGGTGTTTATTCTGCAGGCTTTGCCCAGCTTTCGGTGTCCTTTTCTGGAGATACAGTCCTGGTTACAGATAAGGATGTCAATTGGAATTGTGCCGGCACATTCTCAACGAATTTAACCGTTTCTGCAGACACTGTTTTCATCGCAGAGGTGGATACTGCAAAACAATGGGCAGATTGTATGTGCTACTATACCCTCACAACAAGAATAACCGGACTTGCCCCGGGTTCCTACACAGCAAAAGTCACCCGAAGTGCTCCGTTTATCCCGGGTTCAGGACTAGCAGATGGCGGGACGATTTCGTTTACCGTGAACAGTCCGGGTGCTGTTGTTTCAGGGAAAATGAGTCAAAGTAAATGCCATTCGGTGCCACAATCAGCCGGTGAAGAAGAGGAAGTTCCCGGCGCTTATCAGCTAACCAATTCTCCGAATCCGTTTAATCCGGGAACCGTCATCCGGTATCAGCTTTCCGTTGCAGGTCAGATTTCAGTGGATCTGATTGATGTTAGCGGTAGAGTTCTCCGCACACTCGAAAAAGAATGGAAAGCACCCGGAGATTATGTACTTTCGCTGGATGGTTCCGGATTGGCAACCGGTGAATACTTCCTCCGGCTATCCGGACCGAAAGGGACGGAAATGAGAAAAATTATTCTGGTTAAATGAAGGCGTAAGGTGTAAGGTTTAAGGCGTAAGGGGTAAGCGAAATTACAAACCACCCCGGCATTGGTGGAAAACCATCTAAAATGAAGAAAATACTGGATTCCCGGCTTCGCCACCTCCCGAAAGCGTTCGGGACAGGCTCTCCTTAAAAAGGAGGGGAATTTTTTATACCATCTACTAACTACTACCTACTGTCTACTACCTACCAGAATTTTCCCCGGTTCCAATATAACGCCCGTGCTCAAAGATTTCTTTGAGTTGTTTTGGGTCAGAGGTTTTGCCTAGGGCTACCATCAGTTTGATGCGGGCTTTGGGTCCGTTGAGATGGCCGCCGAAGATGACGCCGGCTTTGCGGAGCATCGCACCACCGCCCGGATAGCCGTAAGTATCGAGAACACGGCCTTTTCCGGCACGGGAGACAACCACGACTGTTACGCCTTTTTCAATCGCCTTCAGAATCGATTCATAAACCGGAACCGGCACATTTCCACGTCCCATCGCTTCAATAACCAGTCCTTTTACGCCACGGTCAACCAGACAGTCAATCAGAAATCCGTCCATGCCAGTATAGGTTTTGAGTAAATCCACATTCGGTTCCACCCGGCTGGATCCGATATACTCAAGAAATTCAGGTTTGCGGTAAATGTAGACGTTGTCCTTATCCACAATACCCAGCATGCCGAAGTTGGGCGATTGGAACGTGCCCATCTGATCGGTGTGGGTTTTCACGACTTCAGAAGCCGGATTGATTTCTCCGTTCAGACAAACGAGAACGCCTAAATCGCGTGCATGTTCATGGCAGGCGACGGCAACGGAATCGATTAAGTTCGGGAGTCCGTCCCAGCCGATTTCGGAGGACGTGCGCATGGATCCGGTGAAGACGATCGGTTTGGGTGACCGGCTCATCAGATCGATGAAGTAAGCTGTTTCTTCGAGGGTGTCGGTGCCGTGGGTGATGACAATGCCGTCAATGGTTGGGTCTTTGATGTAACCCTGAACCACTTCCCAAAGATCGAGCATCAGTTTTGAGGTGATGTGCGGTCCCGGATACATCCCGAAATCGTGAATTTGAAGATTCGCCCGGCGGTCGAGTCCGGGTACGAGTTTGAGGAGATCCTGCGGGGGAAGGGTGGGAACGGCAGTCCCGGTCTTCGGGTCGATCTGCATGGAAATCGTGCCGCCTGTGAAGATAAGCTGAATATTTTGTTTCATGGTTTTGGTCCGTTGGTCGTTTGGTGTAAATATAAGGAAAATGCGGGGGAAACCGCAAAGGCCCAAAGACGCTAAGAAAACGCTAAGAAAACGCTAAGCGGAGGGAGGTTTTTTTGTTAAATGCCCGGGGGGGAAATGCGTTTTACCACAGAGATCACAAAGGAAACACAGAGGAACACGGAGCGGAGGGAGGATTTTTTTGGTAAATACCGGGGGGAAATACAATTGTTTTTTTTTGGTTAATTGCTGAATGGATTTGGATTTCAATTGCCGTCCTTTAAAAAAGAAGGGGAATAATTGCAGTTAACCTTAAACCTTCTTCCTTACGACATATGCCGTTTCTCCTGTGAAACCCCAAACCTGGTTTTCCCGTAACCCAACAATTTTATTATGCAGGGATTTGAATTTCTTTGAAAACCATTTTTCTTTTTCTTTTTTCCGGATTCCTTGTTACCTGCGGGAAGGAATTACCGCCCCCTGATCCGGCAAAACTGGCTGCCTTATCCCCCCACATTTTTACAGTCAGAAGCATTGATCCCGATGATACCATTTTCACAGATCTGCAGCCGTTGAAGTCCGTTCTAAATAACAAGAAAATAGTTCTTCTGGGTGAACAGTCTCATGGTGACGGATCTGTTTTTCTTGCCAAAGCAAGACTGATCAAATTTCTTCACGAGGAAATGGGATTTAATGTTCTGGCGTTTGAAAGCGGATTATTTGAGTGCTCACTTGCAGAAGAACTGATAACGTCGGGAGTTCCGGTTGGGGAAGCAGCAAGGAAATCTGTATTTGATATCTGGACAGGAAGCAAACAATTTCAGCCGGTGATTCAGTATCTGGAAGCTACCCGGAAAACAAACCATCCGCTTCACCTGGCCGGATTTGATCTTCAAATAACCGGACTTTATGGCAGGGACTCTCTTAAATCGCGGCTTCAAAAAGAGTTCAAATCAATTCCTGGTCACGAGACAGAAAAACAGGTTTTTTTGTCTGTTCTCGATACGGTGATCAAAAAACTAAAACCCAAAGAAAAAATTTCTGCGCCAGTCCGCCAGGCCTTTTACAGCTCTGCAGATTCTCTGATTGCAGCATCCGGAAAGCTTCCCCTATCACCCTCTCATGCCCTTCATCTGCAGCTTTTGAAAAGCCTCAAAACTTACCTGACGTTTCTCTGGACGATTGATTTTAACAAACCGGATCCGGTTACCTTCAATCAACGGGACCGCCAGATGGGAGAAAATCTGGTTTGGCTGATGCGGAACCAGTATCCCCAGGAAAAAATCATTGTTTGGGCAGCTTCTTCACATATTTCAAGAAACAGACACGAAATACGAAACAGGAAGGAAGCAGATACAGCCATGGTTCCAATGGGTCAGCAGGTTTGGGATACATTCAGGGACAGCAGTTATGTGCTCGGGTTTACGGCTGGCGGGGGCCGTGTTGGAATCCGGGAAAAAAAACCGTGGGATCTTGCAAAGGCCTCATCGGGAACGCTGGAATACTGGCTGGAACAAACAGGCAATCAGAATTTGTGGCTGGATTTCAAACAGCTACCCGGCGACCACTGGCTGAGGGATACGCTTCGGGCCCGTCCCTTCGGATATTCATCCATGCTTGCACGTTGGCCGGAAATGATGGACGGGTTGTTTTACATTCAGACGATGACGCCAAGTACAGGCCTGGAATAAAGAAAAAATCGGGAAAAGCATGATATCACTTGAACGGGTCTCCTTCAGCTATGGAAAACAGAAAATCCTGACGGACGTCAGTTTATCGGTTCCTGAACGGTCCATATTCGGATTTGCAGGTCCGAACGGAGCAGGAAAAACCACAACCATCAAACTCATCCTCGGCCTTATCACGCCGGATACCGGAACGATCCGTCTATCCGGACTTGATCTGGCCCATCACCGTAAGGAAGTTTTATCCCGTATCGGATCACTGGTTGAAACGCCCTCTTTGTATCCGCATCTGACCGCAGAAGAAAACCTTGAAATCTCCAGACGGATTTACGGAACAGAAAAATCATCGATCGACAGGGTTTTAACTTCCACCGGAATTCTTTCCGCCAAAAAGAAAAAAGTAAAAGAATTTTCGCTCGGGATGAAACAACGGCTGGGAATTGCCCTTGCACTCCTGCATTCACCCTCCATACTTATTCTTGATGAACCCATCAACGGTCTGGATCCGGAAGGTATTCAGGAATTCCGGGAGTTTCTGAAAAATCTTGTGAAAGCGGACGGGGTGACAATTCTGCTGTCCAGTCATATTTTATCGGAACTGGAGCAGATTATTACCCATGCAGGAATTATTTCTGCAGGAAAAATCAGGTTTCAGGGAACACTTGATGAACTGAAACTGAAACAGAACGGGAAACTGCTGATTCAGGTTTCCGACCCAGAGAAAGCCGTCAGCATATTGACAGAAAATGGATATATCCCTGAAAAACCGGAAAATAACTGGCTGAGTCTACCGGTAACCGGACAGCAGGACGCAGCTGATGTAAATGCCCTGCTTGTCGCCGGTTCTGTTTCTGTTTACCAGCTGAAACCCGAACAACCGAATCTGGAATCGGTTTTCTTTGACCTGATACAAAGGGAGGTGACCGAATGAAACTGCTCTTATCACTGATATCGACCGAAATGATAAAACTTCGCCGGACACTTGCTTTGTGGATGGTAGTCATTGCCCCTTCGATTGTGGTTTTGCTTCAGTCGCTGATCATGCTGAACCAGAAAGAGGGTATCGGGTATGATGCAGATCTCTGGCTGATGTATTCAACGAATATTTTATCAATCTGGGGGATTTTCATGTTTCCCATGTTTTGCTGTCTTGTCGTTGCGCTGGTTTACCATTATGAACATGTAAACGGCGGCTGGCAGCGGATATACACACTTCCGGTTCCTGAATGGATGATTTTGGTTTCCAAACAGGCATCAGCTTTTTACTTGCTGGTTTTAAGCAGTTTCTTTCTGTTCGGATTAACGATCGCCGGCGGTTGGCTGACCGGGTATTTCCATCCTGCCATTGATATGCCGGATGACATCCCGGTTGCTGAAATGGCATTACGGTCGGTTAAAGTTCTCGGTGCTTCTCTTTTTGTTTTTGCAATTCAGAACTGGGTGAGTTACCGGTGGTCCTCTCTGTCTGTACCCATCGGAACCGGTATTGCCGGAACCTTTTTTGCTTTGTTTGCAACGGGATGGAAATACGGTTATCTCTATCCGTGGCTGCTCTCACTGAATTCAGTGTTTGGTAATGATGGCCGGGATGTAACCGCACTGATTGTGGGAATCAGCGGCGGATTATTTGTTTTGCTGGCTATGGTTGTTTTCAGGAAAAGAAACAGCTAAAGGCAATTTACGCGCACCCAAGCTAAAGCACGGGTCTAAGGAAAGGCGCAGAGGCACACCCAAGCAACTTCGTTGCGCGGGTCTAAGGAGAGGAACACGGAGCGGAGGGAGGTTTTTTTGGTTAAATGCCGGGGGGAAAATACAATTATTTTGGGGTAATGCTGGAGGTTTCCGGTGGCTGAGGCTCTCGAAGCCACCGGAAGGAATTAAGGAAAATCCGAACACTTCGAGAACCTCAGTGTCCGGATTTTCCAATTGAATTCCCATAAAAATTATCCCCCCGTTCTGCGTGCCCGGCGTCTCTCCTTAGACCCGTGCTTTAGCTTGGGGGCGGTGAAAATGCCGGAATTAATCCCTTCATCTATTATCTTTATGAAAATGACTCAAAGAAAGGATCAACCATGAGAAAATTACTGACCACGGCATTTGCCATTTTAGTTGCAGTTTCCCTTTCTGCACAAACCCGCCTCATCGAAAAGGTGACCAAAACCGGTGATGAAACCCTCATCCCTTACTCAAAATATGAACTGTCAAACGGACTCACCCTCGTGATTCACGAAGATCATTCAGATCCGGTTGTGCATGTTGACATCACTTATCACGTGGGTTCTGCCCGTGAGGAAGTGGGTAAATCGGGTTTCGCACACTTTTTCGAACACATGATGTTCCAGGGTTCTGATAACGTTGCTGACGAAGAACATTTTAAAATCGTATCGGAAGTTGGCGGTACCCTGAACGGATCAACTTCTTCTGACCGAACCAATTATTTTGAAACCCTGCCTTCCAATCAGCTCGAAACAGCTTTATGGCTCGAAGCTGACCGGATGGGTTTTCTTCTGGATGCCGTCACCCAAACCAAATTTGAAAATCAGCGGTCAACTGTAAAAAATGAACGGGGACAGAATTACGATAACCGTCCGTACGGAACTGTTTTTGAGCGGATTGCCCGGGCGATGTATCCTGTGGGACATCCCTATTCCTGGTCAACCATCGGTGATCTTGAAGATTTAAACCGGTCTGATGTGAATGACCTGAAACGGTTTTTCCTGAGATGGTACGGTCCGAACAACGCAACGCTTACCGTTGGTGGTGACGTCAATATTAATGAAGTCATCCAGTTGACTGAACGGTATTTCGGTTCCATTCCACGCGGACCCGAAGTGAAACCCCAACCTTATCAGAAAATTACGCTGGATCAGGATCGTTACATTTCCTACACCGATCCGAACATCCGGTTCCCGGCCATGGTTCTTGCTTTCCCATCCGTACCGAACCGTCACCCGGATGAAGCTCCGCTCGACATGCTCTCGGATATTCTCGGCGGCGGAAAAAACTCCATCTTTTACAAAAACTTTGTCAAAACCCAGAAAGCAGTCTTTGCTGCCGTACAAAATCCGTGTTCAGAACTTGGCGGACAGTTTCTGGTTCAGATTTTTGCCATGCCTGCACCCGGACTTTCTCTGGCTGAACTTGAAAAGGAAATCCGTGCTTCCCTGGCTGAATTTGAAACCCGTGGCGTGACCGATGAAGATTTGATCCGGTACCGGAATCAGTACGAATCACAAACCATCAACGGTCTTACTTCCGTCAGCGGAAAAGTTTCTCAACTGGCAGCTTTTCAGACTTTCACCGGATCGCCAAATGGTATCCAAAGTGAAATGAAACGGTATGCATCCATCACCAAAGAAGATGTGATGCGTGTGTATGAGCAGTACATCAAAGGACAAAAAGGCGTGATTCTGAGTGTGCTGACTCCCGCCATGGAAGGCATGCAGCCTGCACCTGATAATTTTACCTTTTCTGCAGCCGGTTACGTTCAACCAATCGACCCGGCCTATAACGGACTCACCTACAACAAACCAAAAGGTGAAAGTTTTGACCGCAGTAAACGCCCGGTTGCCGGAAAAGCGCCGCTCGTTTCCGTTCCTGAAATCTGGCAGGAAAAGTTTGCGAACGGCATGGAAGTTATCGGAACGGTAGCCACTGAAGTTCCCATCGTCAACATCACCCTGACCCTTGATGGCGGACATAAACTGGATGCACTGAATCCGAAAAAAGCAGGATTGGCATCCCTTACTGCATCCTTGATGAACGAATCGACAGAAAATTACACCAACGAACAACTTTCAGTTGAACTTGAAAAACTCGGAAGTTCAATTTCCATCGGTGCCGGAACCAAATCAATCACGGTTTCAATGAACAGTCTCCGGAAAAATATGGATGCAACGCTGAACCTGCTTGAAGAAAAACTGTTTAAGCCGAAGTTTTCAGAAGAAGATTTTGAACGGGTCAAACAACAGCAGATCGAAGGCATTAAAGCTGCAGCCAAGCAGCCTGCATCCATTGCAAGTCAGTCGTTCAACGCGTTAATTTATGGTGAAGGCAGCATTTATTCCGTTCCGGAATCTGGTTATCAGGAAACGGTTGAAGCCATTACGCTTGCTGATGTAAAGGCCTTTTACAAAACCTGGTTTGTACCTAATGTGACCGATGTCGTTGTAGTGGGTGATTTTTCTCAGCGGGAATTTAATAACAAGGCAGGATTTCTGAGGGACTGGAAGAAAAAAGCAGTTAAAATGCCTGTTGTTAAAGTTGCTGGCAAATCAGAAAAAACAAAAGTGTATCTAATGGATAAACCCAAAGCGCCCCAATCTGAAATCCGGATTGGATATTTGACGAACCTGAAGTTTGATGCAACCGGTGATTATTACCGCACATCGCTGATGAACTATCAGCTTGGCGGGGCTTTCAATAGCCGGATCAATCTGAATTTACGTGAGGATAAGGGATGGACGTACGGCGCCCGTTCTTACTACACGGCTGATGAAGATCCGGGTTATTTCGTTGCAAGTGCCGGCGTCCGTGCTGATGCAACCGATAGTTCAGTGGCAGAATTCATGAAAGAAATTTCGGGATATGCAAAAACCGGAATCACGGCTGAAGAACTTGTCTTTACCAAAAATTCTATCGGACAAAGTGATGCCCGGAAGTATGAAACTCCTGATCAGAAAGCCGGTTTTATTGGCCGGATTCTGAAGTACAAGTTAAATCCGGATTATGTGACAAAACAAAATCAGATTCTTGACGGCATCACCCAAAAGGAAATCAGTTCATTGGCCAAAAAACATCTTCCGGCAGACAAAATGCGGATTGTAGTCGTTGGTGATAAAGAATTGGTTAAACCAGGTCTTGAAAAACTGGGTTACCAGGTTGTAGAAATTGACGAAAGAGGCAAAGTCATCGACCTGAAAGTCAAGAAGGATAAGAGTAATTGATTTGTGATTCCACCGCGGAGGCGCACCCAAGCAACTTTGTTGCGCGGGTCTAAGGAGAGAACGCTGAGCGGTGGGAAAGTAGTCAGTAGGGCGTAGGTAGTAGAATAGATTCCCCTCCTTTTCCAAAGGAGAGCCTGTCCCGAACGCTTTCGGGAGGTGGCGACGCCGGGGTGGTTTTGCATTTTTTACAAGCGCTGAGGCAGGAAAACCACCCCATCAGTCTTACGACTGATTTCCCCTCCTTTGGAAAAGGAGGGGAGCTTGAACACAATTTATCTGCCTGATTCCCTCTTGAAAATTGCTAAAAATCTGAATTTCCAAAATTAAACCCACCCCCATACCCTCCCGCAGTAGCGGGACAGGCTCTCCGTCGGAGGGGGGTTGTCTTGTCCTAAAATAGGTTGACTCTAAAAACAGAAAAAAGTCAACTAAAAACAGGACAAAACATGAACCAACAAACCCCGGTTTACTACAGCGAAGCATTCAAAAAACAGGTAATATCGGATGTAACCTCAGGCTTGTATTCAAAGGAAGCCGCTCGTCGTCTGTACGGAATAAAAGGAAAAAGCAGTATACTTTACTGGATTCGGCAATTCAGTGGAGAATTAAATAGACAGAGTATTTGCTTACCTTTGTCTGAAATGAAGACACAAGAAGAAAAAGCTGAAAAATTGGCATTACAACAACGGATAGCTGAGTTGGAACGCCAATTGGAACATGAGAAAA
>JAFLBE010000100.1 GCA_017303995.1 Bacteroidota bacterium
TCTATGGAGCCATTGTCTCAGAATAGAAAGGCAAAAAGAATTGGAAAAATACAAAACGCGTTAAAAACGTGGCGTTTTGAATTGTCACCTGCATATTTATTCTGTTACCCATTTTTCAATGACGTCAAGTCTGGCTTTTCGGGTATCAGGTACCTTTCCTGCTGTTCCTTCAGTGTGAAATTCAAATACTTCGTTTTTCTCAGGATCATAAACCGGCCAAACCGGAAGTCCTTTTCCATTTGGATTGCCTGTTTTTGCAAAATTGGACCAATATGTATTCATCAACCGGGCAACTTCAAAATCTACCGGTGTGGGTTTTACATCATTCCAACCTCTGGGATTTCCGAAAACATAGGGAATTTCAGATCCATGCGATGCTCCGAAACGCATAAACTGCCTGAAGGGAACCGGAACATAAGAGAACAGATAAAGGTAAGCGGGTGTACCCTGTGATGCGAAAGCTGCTGCTGTGAAACGTGCCGGCTCCGCCCAAACTTTATCGGTATTAACGAGTGTGAGTATCCGGGTAAAATCACCGTTTCCATCCGGGTCGTATGCCTTTTGGGCTTCATCCTTGTGTGATCCGAACAATGATATCAGTTCCTCTTTTGTTTGGGCATTAACGAATCCTGCCGGTACTTCGGCACTGTTTGATCCGATAATGATCGGAATTTTTCCCTGCCTGCCTGCTTTGTAAACACTTTCTGCGGTTTCGGTTATCAGTTTACCATCCATGACCGGACCTGAGTAAATGGGTAAACCACCCGGTCCGTCACTTTCCTGTCCGCCGTCAACAATTACTTCAACACTCAGCGCACGAAGACTGGCCAATGCAACCGCATCTGTGCCGGATATGCCATGTTTCCGGGCAAAGTTGACCCCGATTGTTTCTGCAGGAACAGGGTAATGGCGGCTTGCATTCGCTTCTGTAAGTGGTATGGCGGTCAGAACCCCATCACGACCCCCGCCAGATTCAATGATTGCCTTATGAAAAAGACCCTGTGCCTGAGAAATTGTAAGGAGTGAATGAACAGAAACACCCCCGGCAGATTCGCCAAAAATGGTCACATTGCCCGGATCGCCACCGAATGCAGCGATATTTTCTTTCACCCATTTTAAAGCTGCAATCTGATCCATAAAAGCATAATTACATGTTGGTTCTGATGGGTTTTCTTTACTCAGGGCAGGAAATGCAAAAAAGCCGAGCCGACCCAACCGGTAGTTGACTGTAACAAGAATCACGCCCTGTTCCGGAAAGCGTGAACCCGAATAGTCGGGACCGGAGCCGCTTCCACCCACGAATCCACCGCCATGAATCCAGACCATCACGGGTAAACCGGCTTTTGCGCTGATTCCTGCCGGCCGCCATACATTCAGAAACAGACAGTCCTCTGATGTGCCCTCCCTGATCGAGCCGGGTGTGCGGGGCCATCCTGCCTGAGCACAATCTGAACCGTATTGGGTTGCATCGCGCACACCTTGCCAGGGTTGAACCGGCTGAGGGGGGCGCCATCTGAATTCTCCTACTGGAGGTGCTGCATAGGGGATTCCTTTAAAACTGTCAGTTTGACCTTCGGTTACACCCTGCACTGCCCCTGAAAGGGTTTGAATAACAGGATTTTGATCTGAAGTCTGGCTTCCAACCGGCAATTGGGCAAAAAGGGCGCAATTTAAAAGGATGAAGAATCCGGTAAGTTTCATTTTCATTTTATTCTCTGATTAGTGTTTGGTGTTATCCGGTGGTGACATCAGCTTGGTAAAAGAAAGAGATCCCAGTTTCCAGCCGGTTGCTTCTTTTACATAAACCTCGGTGACTTCAAACGGATTTGTGACCTCATTGCCACCTACAACCGCCATAAGGGTAATCCGGTTCAGAAGAATTGCTGTTGACCCCATAATGGCCACCGATACATCATGCAGGGTTGCTTTCTTGTACCAGATACCCCCGCCTTTTATGATATTGAGTTCCTGTTCCTTTCCCCAGGCTCCGCCCATGTGAACAAAGACAGCCTTGTCATGAAACAGAAGGGCAAGGGAATCGACATTTTTTTCAGCCATCCAGATCCATTTTGTTTCAGAAAGACTGATTACTTCCTTTTCAGCATCCGTTTGTTGTGCGTATATCGGGTTTGTACCCATCATCAGGAAAAAAAGTGCAGGTATAAATTTTGTCATGCCGGTCGTCCTTTTGTGTAATTACTTTAAAAAATGCAGATTCATTTTAACAGGAAAAGGGAAGGATATGAAACCTGGTCAATCCAACCCTTTTTGTTTCAACCAGACGGCCATCAGATCGGCTATTTCTACATTGTTCAGATCGGAAAAGGGGAAATGGGTATTTCCCGAAATTCCCGCCTCAGGTAAATGCACAATCGTTACGTCACCGCCAAGCCGGTTTACTTCATCCCGCCATAACTTTGCCATTTCCAGCCGAACCCGCCATGCATCCTGTCCCGGATTGGGTGATGGTTCTTCCGGAATAAAATCACCATAATAAATAACAATGGGAATTTGGGTGAGGTGCATAAATTCAGCCAGCGGAACCTGCTGAGCTTCAAGAGAACCACCGGAACTTTGCATGGGCGCAGGTACTTTTCCTTCCGGAAAGAGAAATCCGCTTCCCGGCTCAAAAGAAACAATTGCTTTTACATTCTGATTTTTGATGGCAGTCCGCCAGCCCATTCCACCCGAATGGGAATGGGTAACCAGAATGGCCGGACCTGTTTTCGTTAACAAAGCTGAAACGGCATTGATATTCACATCGATGTCGATGGGGCCGATAGTGGGCGTCATTGACCGGAAAAATTGGGCTAAAGCTGCCGGGTCAGGTGAAAACTGTACCCCTTCAAAATAATCGGGCCAAATACCAAGCCTGAAAGTACCAAACCACTGCTGTTCATCAGGCGTTGGTGTAACTGTTCCCGAAACGGTACTTCGTCCGGCATTGCCCCGTCTTGGCTGGTCTAAAACATAAACCGGAAATTGCCTTCTTAAAAACAGGGTCTGAAATCCCTCACGGCCATCGGGTGTTGTTTCCCATGTTTTGGAGAACTGACCGAAGCCATGCCACATGATCAGAGGAAATTGACGTGCTGCAACCGGTATCTGATAAAATACATAGGCGTGGTCGCCGTGAAGGGTTTGTCCTTCCGGAGTCGGGTTATACGGATTGAATTTACCCGGATTGGAAATTACCGATCCACCAACCAAAAAACTTCCCTGTTCTTCAATCTGCATGGCCGGTTTATGAGCAGATGGTGCACGGTTAAAATCTGCCTGAAGACCCAAAGCCAGATGGCTGGTCAGAATTAAAAACAAGACGGAAATCAGAGGGTTCATACTGGTTCCGGTTTAAATACTGACGGTGAATTGACCAAGCCGTTTAACCATGACAGGATCACGATGATCAAAAAACTGGCTGACTTTCTTATCCAATCCTTTAATGAGAGACATGTCATCATCACTCAGGCTGAAATCAAATATGCTGAAATTTTCTTCAATCCGGTCTTTATGTACCGATTTCGGAATAACAATCACACCCCGCTGGATCAGCCATCTGAGAACCGTTTGCGCAACTGATTTATGATACTTCCTGCCGATTGAAAGTAAAATCTCATTTTGGAAAAGGTTGCTTCTTCCTTCCGCAAAAGGACCCCAGGATTCGATCTGAACCCCGTTATCCTGCAGAAATTTCTGGGTTTCTGTTTGCTGGAGAAACGGATGGGTTTCAATCTGGTTGACAGCCGGAACAACGGTATTGTGAACTATCAGATCCATCACCCTGTCCGGGTGGAAATTGCTGACACCAATTGCTTTTATTCTGCCTTCCTGATAAAGTTCTTCCATGGCACGCCAGGCACCATGTACATCACCATACGGCTGATGAATCAGGTAAAGGTCAAGATAGTCGAGTTGCAACCGTTTCAGTGAATTTTCAAAAGCCTTTTTGGCTTTATCATATCCCGCATCCTGTACCCATAATTTGGTGGTAATAAAAAGGTCTTCTCTTTCTACGCCACTTCGTTTGATAGCTTTGCCTACGGCTTCTTCGTTCAAATAAACAGAAGCGGTATCAATCAGCCGGTAGCCGGTATTGATGGCATCAAAAACACACTGCTCACATTCAATTGGGTTGGTTACCTGATACACACCAAAACCAAGAACGGGCATGAGGATATTGTTGTTTAATTTTATTTTTTCCATGGTCGCTTTATTTAGTTTGGACTTGTACTTTACAAAGGTGGTATAAAAAAAACAATATCGGGGGATACAGATTACTGATTTTTGTACCCGGGTTACTGATATTGTATTTCAATTGCATAAATTCTGTCTGATCGGTTAAAGAATGAAAAATAAAAAAGAAAACCGTTTGCCCGATGAAATTATAAAACTGGATACAATTTCCCAGTATAATACACTGCGGGGACTTGAGACACTTCACCCGTTGGTGAGTGTTTTTAAATTTTCAGACCTGAAACTGATTCCTGAAACTAAGGCACATTATGGGTTTTATTGTGTTTTTCTGAAGGATGCGGTTTGCGGGGATTTGAAATATGGTGGTAATTATTATGATTATCAGGAAGGTACTCTTGTCTTTACAGGCCCCGGACAGATTGTGGGGATTGGCAATAAACCGGGTAACCCAATGCCAAACGGACGCGGACTTATCTTTCACCCTGACCTGGTACAGGGAACGCCTCTGGGTCAAACACTGAATAAATACAGCTTTTTCTCATACGGTACGACTGAGGCTCTTCATTTATCAGAGAAAGAACGCAACCTGGTTTTG
>JAFLBE010000101.1 GCA_017303995.1 Bacteroidota bacterium
CAGATTGTTATTCTTGCCCAGCAGGGAAGTACGTCACTCTTACAGCGAAAACTCAAGGTTGGCTATTCCAGAGCCGCAAGAATGATTGATCAGCTTGAAATTTTGGGTGTGGTGGGACCGCCGGATGGTTCAAAAGCACGACAAGTCATAATAGATGACATGGATACACTAAACGATATTTTAAATACAATGTAAGTGAAAGGGATATTATGTTCCCGGTACTATTGAGTATTCTGGTAAGTTTTAATATTAATTTTGGTGACCTTTCTGCAAAAGAGGTACTCGAAAAAATAAAGAAAAGTTATGAGGCTATGAAAGATGCCACGGCCGATTTTGATCAGGTTATGCAGTTTAAGGTTTCTCGTCTGAACCAAAAACTTGCTGGTAAAATAGCGATCAAGAAAAAAGATAAAATGCGTCTTGAAACAGAAGAACAAATGCTGATCACAGACGGAATAACTGCCTGGACTTATTCAATTCTGAATGAAAAGGTAATTGTGGACCGCTTTGACCCTGAAAGCTCTGAACTTTCACCTTCCCGTTTTTTTATTGAGTTTCCAAAAGATTTCTTCATGGAAGTTTTGGGTGAGGAAAATTTTGCAGGAATGAATACCTACCGGCTCAAACTTTCACCCAAAAACACCGATAATTTTATTCAGGAAATGAAGCTTTGGGTAGATGATAAAGACTGGTTTGTAAGACAGATTGAAGTGAGTGACATCAATGGGAGCAAGACGGTTTACCGGCTGAAACAACTCCAGGTGAATAAGGGTATTCCTGATCAGTTCTTTCAATTTACTTCCCCAAAAAATGTAGAAGTCATTGACCTCAGGTAATTCATTTAAATGAAAAACTCACTTTTAAACGGTTTTATCGGTATAGTCATTGCGGCCATTGCGTTATATTTTGGATTTCGCGGAATAGATCTTTCAGCTGTTTATAATGAAATGAAGTCAGTTGATCCCTTTTACCTTTATCTTACGATGGTTGTTGGGATATTAAGTCATTGGTTGCGTGCCATCAGATGGAAGCTCCTTTTAAAACAGCAAAATTTTTTGGATAAGGGTGTTTACCCTTTTTTTAGTGCAACCATGGTAGGTTATGCAATCAATAACGTCATTCCGCGGGGTGGTGAAATCGGAAAAGCAGTTTACCTTTCACGGTCAACCGGGATCGATAAAAGTACGGTTCTGGGTACCGTTGTTCTTGAAAGATTGCTTGATTTTATTGTTTTGGTTCTAGTTTTTGGTTTAACAGTTCTTCTATACCGGGAACCCATGAATCAGTTCTTTCCCGGTCTTGGGGTGGGTGCTCTTGTTGTTTTTCTTGTTGCTGGTGGTGCCATTCTGGTTTTTACCTTTTTGCCACAGAAAACTGTAAAAAAGATTTTTCGAAACAATCTTGCGGTGATTAATAAAAAGGCCGCAATCAGGTTATCAGCTATTGCCATGCGTTTTGTTTCTGGAATTGGCATTTTGAAAAAAGGATCAAGTCCTGTTAGTATTACAGTTTTAAGTCTTGCAATCTTTTTTTGTTACATCCTTACCGCGTGGATTCCGTTGTTTTCATTTGGATTCCAAGCCGATTTAAATCTGTCTCTGGGTGCTGGTGCTGCTCTTATGGCAATTTCAGCAATCGGAATGATTCTTCCTTCACCAGGTGGAACTGGAACGTTTCACTTTTTTTGCAGTGCAGTTTTGGTTAACTTGTTTGCCGTTTCCAGACTGGATGCCATGAGTTATGCAACTACAGTGCATCTCTTGAATTTGGTGGTAACTGGCGGATTAGGCGTTTTAACATTTGCTTTTGACCAGTTTTTTCAGGGAAAAAAGAATGTCTGAAGGCCGGATTGATTTTCATAATCATATTATTCCTGATGTTGATGACGGTTCAAAATCGATTGAAGAATCGCTTGAAATGGCAAGGCAAGCTGTTGATGCTGGTGTAAGCCTGATTATTTGCAGTTCACATTTAAACCGGCGGACCTGGTTGCCTGAATATGATGCCAAAGTGACCCAATCAATGGATGCACTGAATAAGGCACTTGAAAATGCATCGATACCGGTTACTGTAAAAAAGGGATATGAAATTGCAATTGACAGGCACTTAAGTCCGCTTCAATCTGTTTTTCACGGGGGATTAAACCAACTTCCTGTGTTTTTGATTGAATTGCCCATGATGGGAACCCCGTTATATATGCTGAGTGAGTTTTTTGAGTTTCACGTGAATAAATTTCAGGTTGTGATTGCCCATCCTGAAAGGTGCATCGATTTTGAATCAAAAAAAGAGGAATTTCAGCGGGCTATTGAAATGGGTGTATTGATACAGCTTGATGCTGGAAGTATTACCGGTCAGTTTGGCAGAAAAGTTAAATTGGCGGCTGAGTGGCTAATTAAAAACAAAGCTGCCCATTTCATTTGTTCTGATGCACACTCAACCGGGTCCAGAAGCTATCTGGTTTATAAAGAAGCCATCCAGATTGTAACTGAAAAATATGGACATTCAGTTGCAGAGAACCTTACTATTACAAATCCATCATTTTTAATAAAAAATGAAACTTCAAAGATTGCACCTGTCATTCCTGAAGATAAATCCCTTTTATCAAGAATAATTGGGTGGAAAAGTAAAGGGAATTGAAAACATGACAGAAAATACTGCTTTTCCTGATATTTTTATACATGAATCATCGTATGTGGATAGTCCCTGCATAATTGGAAAAGGTACAAAAATATGGCATTTTTCACACATAATGCCAAATTGTGAAATTGGTGAGCGATGTAACATCGGTCAAAATGTTGTAATTTCACCAGGTGTAAAGCTTGGTAATAATGTAAAAATTCAAAACAATGTATCAGTTTACACAGGTGTGATTTGTGAGGATGATGTTTTTCTGGGGCCCTCGATGGTATTTACAAACGTCATGAATCCCCGAAGTGCAGTTTCCCGAAAAGATGAATACCGGCAGACACTCGTCAAAAAAGGAACATCGGTTGGTGCAAATGCAACTATTGTATGTGGGGTATCATTAGGCGAATATTCTTTTATTGGTGCCGGTTCTGTTGTTATCAGGGATGTTAAATCGTATGCTTTAATGGTTGGAAATCCAGCCAGACAAACCGGGTGGATGTGCAGTTGTGGTGTGAAATTAAATGTAAATAAACAAATAATCTGTGACTCTTGTCAAAGCGAATTCGAGCTCGACAAGGATCAAAATATTTTGAAATTAAGAAAATAGGATCTTTCAGTTAATGGAAAATAAACCAACATCAGTCTCGGTTGTCCCTGCAAATGAATTTTTAAGTCTCGAAGATATTCTTGATGCAATTAAACGGTGGAAGTGGATTATCATTGCATTTTTTGTTGTATCAATGGTCACCAGTTTTGTTTATTACGAATATCAGCCAAATGTCTATTCATCAACAGTGAAAATGCTTTACAGTAAATCAGGTGGTGGAGTTTCGCTTTTTGCGTCAGATTTTTCTTCAACACAATCGCGGGCATTGGGAAATGAACTCGAAATTTTGAAGTCAAGACAATTTGCCGAAAAAGTAGCGCTTGCCTTAACAGATAGTTTGATTAGAAATCCCAAATTTGATAAGTATCCCTTATTTGCTAAAATAAAAAGTACAGGCAAACCCAATTCTATTTTGTCAGATCTGCTGGTAAATCGAAATGCGTCATCTCCAAGAGCCCTTGATATTATTTCGGTTTCCTTTAACGGCTTAAATCCAGAAGAAGCAGCAATTATTGCTAATGTTTTTGCAAGCGTTTACATCAACAATGATATTGTAAACAGCAGAACCAGCCAATCTGTTGTTAAGGATTTCATAAAAAGTCAGTTGGATATCAAATCTGATGACCTGAGAAAATCAGAAAATCAGTTGCAGGAATATATGGTGAATTCGGGTATTGTAACCATGTCTTCAGAGTCACAGCAAATTGTTTCACAAATATCTGGTTTAGAAGCACGAATAAATGAGAGTAAACTTCAAATCGGGGTTCTTGAGCAGCAAATTGCAACTTCAGATGAACAACTAAAGAAAATTGAACCGCAACTTGCCAACCTGACAATTAATATAATAGATGATTATGTTCTGATTCTCCAAAAAAGAATTGCATTACTTGAATCTGAACGTGATATAAAGATGGCAACAACTAATCCAAATGATTATGCTGTTAAAATTCAGTTGGCAGAATTGGAAACCCAGGCGAAAAATCTTAGATCCCAATTGGAAAAGCGAATCGCCGAAGCCTACAGCAGCAGTGTACCTGTAAATGTTCTGGAAAAGGTAAAAGAATTTACCAATACGAAAATTATTTCAACCGTTTCCATCCAGATTGAAAAAAGTAAAATTGAAAAACTCGAAAAACTTTTGGCAGAATATGAAGTTAAATTTGAGGGGATTCCATCAAAAAATGTTCAATATGCCAGATTTGAAAGAGCAAGACGATCTGCTGAAGAACTTTATCTGATTCTTGAGAAAAAATATCAGGAATCTCTGATCGCAGAACAACAGGTGAATTCGAATATTAAAATCATTGACTCTGCAATTCCATCCTACAATCCGGTTGAACCACAGCGCATGAAAATGGTTCTGATATTCTCAGCACTTGGCCTTACACTTGGACTTGGTTTTGCAATTGGTCTTAAGAAAATGGATAACCGGATTCATAAACTTGAGGATCTTGAAAAGCTCAATGTAAGTATTCTTGGGCAGGTTCCTGTTGATGAGGAACGGAAAACTTCAGGGAAT
>JAFLBE010000102.1 GCA_017303995.1 Bacteroidota bacterium
AAACACTGAATGAGAAAGTTCTGGAAGCATTGGATGAAATCCGTCCGGTGCTTCAGAGTGATGGTGGTGATGTTGAATTGGTTAACATCACACCTGAAAATATTGTTGAAGTGAGATTGCTCGGGAATTGCAAGATTTGCCCCATTTCCCTAATGACACTTCGTGCTGGAATACAAGCAACAATCAAAATTCACGCTCCTGAAGTCAGAAGAGTTGAGTCAGTGGCGTGAAGAGAAGATTCTTAGTATTGAATTTGGTATTGAATTAGATTCCCCTCCTTTTCAAGGAGGGGTAATCCGGCATTAGCCGGATGGGGTGGTTGTTCTTCGAACCCCAAAGTGTTTTGTATTTTTATCCCGATTATTTCAAATCACATGGCAACAAGCAAAGTTTCAAATAAACCAGAATTAAAAGTGGTAAGACGAAGTCTCCGGGGAAGCCAGACTTCTGCAGAATCTGTCTTATGGATGGTATTAAAGAACCAGCAATTTGAAGGCAGGAAATTTCGCAGACAGCATAGCTTTGAAAACTACATTGTTGATTTCTATTGCCCGGAAGAAAACATTGTAATTGAATTAAATGGTCAATTTCATGATGACCCAATCAGATACACTTATGATGAAATCAGAAAGAAATATTTAGAATCACTCGGTTTGACAATTCTTGTGATTGAGAATAAGGTAGTTTTTGAAAATATTGAGTGTGTTTTGGAGATGATAGCGAAAAATTTCAAGAAGGTTTAACCCAACGATTATCGAAAAAGGAAAACAGCCAAACCACCCCATCCGGCTTATGCCGGATCACCCCTCCTTTGAAAGGAGGGGAATCTTAGGAAAATCGATTTTCCCAACTCTTTCACCCTCCCCCCAAAATCTTACCTAGGCCTTGAGAACAACTTCCTGGATTGCTTTTTCTTTGAGCTGAAAAATTCTTTGCGGGTATTTTTTGACGAGATTGTAATCGTGGGTTGCCATCAGAATTCCGGTTCCCATGGCATTGATTCGAAGCAGAAGTTTCATAATATCATCAGCAACTTCGGGGTCAAGATTTCCGGTTGGCTCATCAGCCAGTAACAAATACGGATCATTAACCAGAGCTCTTGCAACCACAACCCGCTGCTGCTCCCCGCCACTGAGTTCGTGAGGCATGCTGTTTCGCTTGTGAGTGAGTCCGACTTCCGATAAAACCTTCATAACTTTCGTATGAATATCTTTTCTTTTTGCGCCGGTTACATGAAGAGCAAAGGCAATATTTTCAAAAACATCACGATCAGGTAATAGTTTGAAATCCTGAAAAACAACGCCGATTCTCCGGCGAAGATAGGGAATTTCCTTTTTCGTTATAGATGCAGAGGAGTATTCATGGAAACGAACCGTTCCCCGGTCAGGAAAATGATCCATGTAAATGAGTTTTAACAGGGTTGATTTACCTGTTCCCGATTGGCCAACAAGATAAATAAATTCACCTTTGCCCATGTTGAAACTAACATTTTCAAAAACAATCCGACCGTCATAACTGGATTGTACATCGTTAAATTCAAGCATTTAGCGTTTCCTGATAATTACGTGAACGCGCTCAGATTTAATTCCGGCTTTCTTTCCCGACTCAAATTCGTGCAGCATAGCCAACACTTCACAATCCGGAATTTTCTGAAAAATATCCTTCATTTCCTGAATGGTATAGGTTCTCTCAATATGCTGCTCGGTAAAAATACGGTCTCCGTCAGTAATTTTAAATTCAGTGACGTGAATCTGAGACTCCGGATCATATTTTGATACCCGAATGAAGGATGCTTCGACTTCCTCAAATTGCTCAGAAAAATCTTCCGGTGAATTGGTCAGCGAATTTACAGGGGTCGTAAAATCAAAGATGAAAAGTCCGTTACTTCTCAGGCAGGATAAAATTCCAGTGATAACCTGTACAATTTTTGCAGGATCAGTATTATAATTAATGCTGTCAAACAGCATAATGGCCAGATCGAAACTGTCAGATTTAAACGGAAGCCGGGCATTATCGAAACAAACCGGCAGCATTGATACGTCAGAATCTTCAATTTTCATCAACGAACCCTGAAGCATCCCAAGTGAAATGTCGCCAATAATGTAGGTTTTAATTTCGCCAAGATTGAAAAAAGTGCGGAAGGAGCCTGTTCCTGCAGATAATTCGAGAACAGATTCAGCTGGTCGTCTCTGATAAACTCTGACGAGCCGTTTAATGTGGGTTGCCCACATATCATAGGGTACATACCGGCTGGTCAAATCGTAAATCCGGGACGTTCCTTTGTATGGGTCGGTATATCCAGCCATATCAGTGGGCAACTTTTCTGTGATGCTGAATTTTTAAATTCCATTCAATCGCCTGAATCGTAGACGACGGGTTGGCAAGACCTTTTCCGGCGATATCATAAGCAGTACCATGGTCGGGTGACGTTCTGACCAATGAGCTGCCAGCAGAGAAATTGACACCAGAATCCATCCCTGAAAGTTTGACCGGAATCAAACCCTGGTCGTGGTAACTGGCAAGGATGCCGTCAAATTTTTTATGAAGTCCGGCACCGAAAAATCCGTCAGCGGCAAACGGACCTGAAGCTTTAAAGCCATCTTTATTCAGAGAGGCAATCTCAGGTTCATAAACCGTAAGTTCTTCCTGTCCGATTGTGCCACCATCTCCAGCATGCGGATTCAGAGAAAGGATGGCAATGGATGGATTTTTAATTCCGAAATCTTGCTTTAATGACTCATTCAAACGTAAAAAGCGATCCCGGATTCTTTCCCGGGTAATCAAAGAAGAAACTGACTGAACAGGAATATGAACAGTAAGTAAGGCCACTTTCATGTAATTGTTCATCAGGATCATGAGGGGTTCAGATTCACCAAGCAGATTGCCAAGCAATTCTGTATGTCCGGAATAAGGTGAGCCAGCAGAAACAAAAGATTTTTTATTGATCGGAAGGGTTAACAGCCCGGTTCCCGGATTTTCTTTGCCGTACAAAACAGCATTTGTAAAAGAGGCAAGTGCGATTTTTCCTGCTTCCTCAGAAAACAGACCGGGTTCTACCTTAAATCCGGAATTCCCTTGAACCGGAATAATTTCTACCTGACCAAGTGCAATTAAACGGCTCAGAATTCCTTCGAAGGCAGAGTCCATTCCCGATGGAAGAAAAAGTAAAAACTTCACACGATCATGAAAGTGGGGAACGGAACGAATAAAAACTTCCATCCCAATTCCATTGAGGTCACCACATGAAACTGCAATTTTTGGAAGTGGAGACTTGGAATTCATTTCGATTTCACCAGCCTGAAATCACCTTTTCCGTCGGTATCCGCAAAAACAAAAACCCGGTTCAGTTTCGAGTAGGTCCAGATTTCCTGTGGGGGTTGATTGGGCGGAGTCACCCGTTTTCTGGTATCGGGTTCACCGTTAAGTATATAAATTTTTCCGCGATCTGTTCTCCAGCCCGGATCCCGGGTCGATTGGTAGGTTGCAAAAGAGAAATCAACCCGCCTGAAATATTCAGCCATCAATTCATTATAAGGCGTTTTTGGGGTTGGATCGAGGTTTTTCCAATATTTTCTGAAAAATTCGATTCTTTTTCTGGATGAGCCTGAATTCAATTTGTCGTAATCAGCTTCCGGAGCCAAGTATTTCATGGTCCGTGTTGCAAGATCGAGGTCGTAAAGTGAAAAGGGCATGTTGAGCCAATAAATCAGAAAAGCAACCGTATCAGTTACACCCGCTGAGGTTAGGGTAATTGCATACTGACCTGCATCGAGATCTTTTAACGGCAGATGAATTTCAAGGCCTTTTACCAAAAATGCAGCAGAAGCAGACGAATAGTTCAAAGTCGTGATTTTTCCGGCAGTTACATTAAACGAATCCGGCATCGATTCAAATTCATCGTCGTCAATTGGCTTTTGAAGGAGTTTTATTGAGGTTTTTTCAAGTTGGATAGAATCTTTAACAGCAAGAAAAACTGTGCTTTCAGATCCGTATGGAATATTTTTCCCCAGATTTGCCGGTGTGATCACCCCATTTTTAACGGTCCCGATCCAGGCTGAGTCAAACCAGCTATTATGTTTTTTTCTGAATTGAACTTTTCTTGGTGCTTTAAAAATGGATTTATTGTTGCCCAGATCAGTGATATCAACAACATATCGTACCGGCCGTTTTGAATCAGACCAGGTAATCTCTCCCTGAATAAATTCAAATCGGTTTCGGGTGACAGAAAGTTCTGACTGATCACTAATAAAAGTTTGGTTAAATCTTTTGATCGTACTGTCATTAAAATAAACTTCAAGACTCAGATTCATTTCTGCATGATAAACAGGCGGCTTGCCGGTTGATTCACGATTAACAAACGAGAGGTAGTCATGTGAAATTTTGAACAGAAAGGTAAACTGAGTCGTAGTATCGCCCTTTGCCCAATTGATTTCATCAAAATACATGGGCTGACTCTGCCGAAGGACAATTTCATCCATCCGCTGTTGTGAAAATCCGGTTTTTAAACCAGAAACCAGCAAAAAGGCAACCAGAATCCAGACAGAACGTTTCATTTTACCTTTGTCCGTAAATAGTCAGTAAGTAATCTGACGCCAAATCC
>JAFLBE010000103.1 GCA_017303995.1 Bacteroidota bacterium
ACAATGCCTGGAAAGTCGAAATTGTTGATTATCATTAAAAAGGAATAATATGAATAAATTACCCAATATTCACCCAGGGGAAGTTCTTAAGGAAGAGTTTTTAATTCCACTTGGACTTTCTGCCTACAGATTGTCAAAAGAAACGTTTATTCCACAAACCAGAATCAGCGAAATCATTAAAGGTCACAGACGGGTTACTGCTGATACGGCTTTACGGTTTTCAAAATTTTTTGGAACAACCGCCAAATTCTGGTTAAGTCTGCAGGATGATTTTGATTTGGAGGAAGAGAAAAAATTAAATCAGGCAGCATTGGACAATATTAAAACCATTGAGCCAAATGCAGCTTGAGTTGGTGAATTTCTGAGGAGAAATACAAGAAGTCCATTGGTTTTCTGTAACTCCGACCTCCCGGTCGGAGTGTTTTCAATTTCATTTCCCGACCGGGAGGTCGGGGTTACATAATGCAGGAAAAAGTGGAATCCGAAATTCAAACCACCCCACCTACGGCACCCCCCGATCCCGATTCTCGGGACGGGGCAGGCTCTCCTTGAAAAGGAGGGGAATCTTTAATCCAACATTGACCATTTACCATTAACCATTAACCATTATTTCCCGTTCCCAGCCACCGGAAAGCCCACTTCCATTCAACTTTGGCATTTGAGATTCCGGCTTTATTCAGCAGGGCAAGAAGTTCATGACGGTGAAAGGATCTCGCTACTGACAGCGATGCATCATTCTGCACCAGATACGATCCGTTTAGCAGGCGGGTTAAGATTTTGATGCTGTAATAGGCAAACCAGTATCGCTGAAGATCGTTAATGATAAATCCAACCCGGGAATTTGAACTCATCAACCGGAATAAATCCACCAGTTCAGAATCGTCAAGATGGTGACAGAAGAGCGCATTCATCAGAATGTCAGAATCGGTGGGAAGTACTTCCCGGAAGTCACCATGAATGAACCGAATATTCGAAAATCCGGAGGAATTTTGTCTGGCGTAGTCAATGCAATCCGCATTGTAATCGATGCCCGTTAACTCTACTGAAAATCCATGTTTATCTGCCCATTTTGAGACAACCCGCAAGGTATCACCGCCACCCGATCCCAGATCCACAATTTTATAGGTTTTTGTTCGGTCGGTCATGAGGCGGGAAAGTCCGTCGAGGGTGATCCGGTGTCCGCCCAAAAGCCGGTTGATGACTTCGAGTTCACGCAAATTCTGAAATAAAGCATCATGGGGAATGTCAGGTCCGTCGAGCAATTCCGGTTCGGTTGAACGGTGACGAAGATCAATCATTGTCCGTCCGTTGATTCAAAAACCATCGATTCAAGAGTTAAACCCGGACCAAATCCTGCCGAAAAAACCGTTTCCTTCCTTGAAAAATCAAGATGTTTTCTCCAGAGGCGTTCGAGAACAAACAAAACCGTTGGCGACGACATGTTGCCGTATTTTCTGAGGATATCGAAGGAATTCTGCAGTTTTTCAATCGGAAGATCGAGGGCAGAAGCCGTTGATTCGAGGATTTTTCGTCCGCCGGGATGAATCGCCCAGTGATCGACGTTTGAAACTGAAAGTCCGGAAGCCGCCAAGGCCATATCGGCAAGCGGTTTGATGCCTGATTTCACCAGCTCGGGAATGTAGGAACTCAGGGTCATGAGGAAACCGGTTGGAGAAACCGACCAGGCCATATCCTTCCGTCCGGAAAAAGCAAGTTCCGAATGGAAGTTCTTTATTTTCAATCCTTTAAGGCGGTGATCCCTGGAAATCGAATCAGAAACCACAATGGCAGAAGCTGATCCATCCGCAAAAAGAGAATTGGCCAGCAGGTGGTCAGGTTCGTTCAGTTTCTGAAAGTGAAGGGTACAAAGTTCAACTGCATCCACCAGCACAACAGCAGCTGGATCGGCTTTACAAAGCGCATCAGCCAGTTTCAGGGCATGAAAGGCCGCATAGCAACCCATAAAATTCACCGAGGAACGGAAGGTCGAGGTTGGCAGATTGAGCGCTTCGACGAGCTCAATATCGAGGCCGGGGGCAGCAAGTCCGGTACAGGTCACCGAGAGGACGTGGGTGATCTGAAGTCCGTCAGGTAAATGTTCGATTGCTTTTTTTGCTGAGCGGATGGCGAGTTTCGCTGCATTCGGGTGAAAGGTTTTCATCCGGTCAGCGACGTCAGGGAAAGGCTCAAGATCACGGGATTTCGGGTAAAAAGTTCGTTCATCGATTGGTGAACCGTAATCCGGTAAAACCGAATATCGGGTGTCAATGGCACTCCGGTGATACAAAGCCCTGATACGGTCAGCATCCCGACCGGTCAGGTTTAAAATGTTAACCATGAATTCAGCCACATCAGACTGATGCATTTTGAATTCAGGAACAGCAGTAGCGATAGAAATAAGTTGGGACATAATAACCAGTAACAAGTGACAAGAGACATGAGACAAGGGAATTTGCGCGCAAAGGCGCAAAGACGCTAAGGAAACGCAAAGTTTTTTTTAGTTTAAATTCCAATAGAGAAAAGATGTCTTCCCGGACTTAGCCTTCCCCGTCCCGAGAATCGGAATCGGGAATCCGGTTAACGAAGTTCTGCGAAGCTCATCCATGCATAAATTCTGGATTCCTCCCGAAAGCTTTCGGGACGGGAATGACAACTATGTCCAGCAAGTTGAAGAGAGTTTATCCTTAAAAAAAACTTCCCCCCGCTTTGGTATTTCTTTGCGTTCTTTGCGTCTTTGCGGTCTCTTCACCCAGAAATGCAAAAGTCAGGAAATTTCTCTATTTTAAACTTAACAACTTTTTCCTGAAAATCATTCACGAAACCGACAAAATGCCGATGCAACCCTGGTTGTCTGCCCTCAGACTCATGCGTATCCCCTTTTCAATCTACCTGATGCCGGTTTTCTGGTTTGCTGCAAGTATCGCCGGCGTGACGGATTGGATTCAACTTCTTGAAGTTTTTGTCGTTCTGCATCTTTTTGTTTATCCGGCAAGCAACGGATACAATTCTTTTTACGATAAGGATGAAGGCAGCATCGGCGGACTCAAATTGCCGCCCAAAGTGACCCGTGAACTCTATATTCTGGTGATTCTGTTTGATCTGGCCGGACTGATTCTTTCCTGGCTGATTTCTCCGGTTTTCTTTGCCGGCATTCTGATCTATACCCTGATTTCAAAAGCTTACAGCTGGCCGGGAATCCGTTTGAAGAAAATGCCTGTGATCAGCACAGTCGTAGTCACCCTTTTTCAGGGCTTTTTTACTTTCCTCACGGTTCAGTCGGGACTCGGTCGTTCTTTTGATTTTCTCTTTTCCATCCCAAATTTATCGTATGCCTTTTCGGCGACCCTTTTTCTTTTGGGTTCTTACCCGATGACCCAGATTTACCAGCATCACGAAGATTCAAAACGGGGTGACAAAACGCTGAGCTTGATTCTGGGCATTGAAGGAACTTTCATTTTTTCCCGTGTCGTCCTCGGTTTGGCCGGAATTTATTTTGCGCTGATGCTTTATATGGATGGTAAACTGATTGAAATTCTCATTTTCATCCTAGGGGTCATCCCGGTTCTGGTTTATTTTGAACGCTGGTACGCCAATTCCATGTCGAGCCGGAATCTGGTGGATTACGATCATACCATGACCCTCAACAAGATTTCATCACTGGCCATGAGTCTCATTTTTATTCTGCACCTTTTACTTCAGGTTTTCAGATGAGTAAAAGGTGGCTGTTTGCCGGTTTGAGTTTGTTTCTTTCGTTTTTTTCTGCACCTGCCCAGAATGGTTTTTCTGATTTTGAACGGATCAGTCTGGATCAGGGACTTTCGCAAACCACCATTTTTTCGATTGCCCAGGATAAAAAAGGATTTCTCTGGTTTGGGACTCAGGACGGTTTAAACCGCTTCGATGGTTACTCTTTTAGGGTTTTCAGACCTGACAGAACCGACCCATCTTCGGTTGCCGATCACTGGATCAATTCCCTTTATACCGATCAGCAAGGTCGTTTCTGGGTTGGCACTTTCAATTCCGGACTTCAGCTTTACAATCCGGAATCCGGTGAATTCAAATCGTTTCTTTTTCCGGGGAAGGATGAATATCCGCTGGTACAAAACCGGATCTGGTCACTGGTTGACGGGAAAAACGGCCACCTTTGGGTTGGAACAGATCATGGTCTTCAGGATTTTGATCCCGAAACCGGAAACTCAACTTCTTACCATCCGGGAAGTCATTCCTTTCTGCAATCCGCTCAGATTTTAACCCTTTACTCTGACTCCCTTTCCGGGAACTTATGGATTGGTTCGGCAAACGGACTCACCATCCTGAACACGTCTGACATGACTTTCACCTGGTTTGGTCAGGGGGCAGAAAAACTCACCGATGGTACTGTTCTATCCCTTTTCA
>JAFLBE010000104.1 GCA_017303995.1 Bacteroidota bacterium
AGAACTTATCATCAGAAAGATGTAAAACGGGTCTATTATCTTTCACTTGAATTTTTAATTGGCCGTACACTGGGTAACTCCCTTCTGAATCTGGGGATTTACGACGAAGTGAATCAGGCCTGTAAAGAATTGGGTATGGGACTCGATGAACTTGAAGAAGTTGAAGTCGATGCAGGACTTGGTAACGGTGGTCTGGGTCGTCTTGCAGCCTGTTTTCTCGATTCAATGGCTACACTTGAACTGCCTGCATACGGTTACGGCATCCGTTATGAATACGGAATTTTCTATCAGCGGATTTTAGACGGATATCAGGCTGAAATGCCCGATAACTGGCTGCGTCATGGAAATCCATGGGAATTTGAACATGCCGAAGATTTATATCCCGTTCATTATTACGGAAATGTTGAAACCATTGAAAACGGTTCAACCCGGTATAAATGGGTGAACACTGAAGAAGTTGTGGCCATGGCATATGATATGCTTGTGCCCGGCTATAAAAATAACACAGTGAACAATCTGCGTTTGTGGTCTGCAAAATCTTCACGTGATTTTCTCTTTGATGAATTCAATGCGGGCGATTATGAAAAAGCAGTTGCCCACAAGAACAATTCTGAAGTAATTTCAAAGGTTCTTTACCCGAATGATACCCGTTATACCGGAAAAGAACTTCGGCTGAAGCAACAATATTTCTTTGTCTGTGCTACAATCCAGGATGCCATCCGCCGGTATCAGCATGACCATAAAGAAGACAATTTTAAAACCTTTACCGATAAAGTTGTTTTTCAGTTAAACGACACCCATCCTTCTATCGCTATTCCTGAACTCATGCGGGTTCTGATGGATGAACATCATCTATCATGGGGTGAAGCCTGGGAAATTACCGTCGGAAGTTTTGCCTATACCAACCACACGGTTCTCCCGGAAGCGCTTGAAAAATGGCCGGTTTCGTTGATTGAACATGTTCTGCCACGGCACATGCAGATCATTTATGAAATCAACCGTCAATTTATTGAGTTCGTAAAAGCCAACTATCCGAATGATATTTACCGGTTACGCCGGATGTCTATCATTGAAGAAGCACAGGAAAAAATGGTCAGAATGAGTAATCTGGCTATCGTTGGAAGCAAGAAAATCAACGGTGTTGCTGCCCTTCATACCCGGATTCTTAAAAATGAAGTGTTCAGAGACTTTTATGAACTGTATCCTGACCGGTTTAATAACAAGACAAACGGTATCACCTACCGCCGGTTTCTGATTCATGCCAATCCTCCGCTGACTGACCTGATCAATAAAACGATCGGAACTGATTGGGAATTTGATCTTGCAAAGCTGACAGCACTCGCAAAGTTTGCAAAAGATGAAAAATTCCAGAAGGAATGGCTGAAAACGAAACATGAAGCCAAAATCAAGTTTGCTGCCTATATCAAGGAACATTTTCATTTTGATGCAGATCCTGATTCCCTTTTTGACTTCCAGGTAAAACGTCTTCATGAATACAAACGTCAGCTCATGAATGCCCTTCATGTGATTACGCTGTATAACCGGATCAAGAAAAACCCCAAGGCGAAATTTGTTCCAAGAACTGTGTTCTTCGGCGGAAAAGCAGCACCCGGTTACTTTATGGCCAAACTGACCATCAAACTCATTAATTCCATCGCAAATGTGGTGAATAATGATGCTGATGTTGCAGGTCGTCTGAAGGTTTACTTCCTGCCAAACTATTGTGTTTCCCTTATGGAAAAACTGTTGCCGGCTTCTGAACTTTCTGAGCAGATTTCAACTGCCGGTATGGAAGCATCAGGTACAGGTAACATGAAATTTGCGCTCAATGGTGCGCTGACGATTGGTACGCTCGACGGCGCAAACGTAGAAATCATGGAAGAAGTTGGCAAGCCAAATATCTTTATTTTTGGTCATACCGATGCAGAAATTGCTGAAATCAAGAAGGCTGGGTATAATCCGTTAGATTATTATCAGGCCAATTCTGAGCTTCGTGCCGTAGTAGATTCAATTGCTCACGGAACATTCTCTCCTGAGAAACCTGATTTGTTTATGCCGATTGTTTCAGCTTTGTTGTATGAAGGCGACCGTTTCTTCGTCATGGCCGATTATGAAGATTACATCCGTTGCCAGGATGAAGTTTCCAAAACCTACGCCAACCCGAAGAAATGGGCAGAAATGTCGATTCATAACGTTGCCAAGGTGGGTAAATTCTCTTCTGACCGAACCATCAGAGAATATGCTGAAGAAATCTGGAATGTGAAATCAACCAAAGTTGAATTGAAATGATCGGTAGAGCCACTCCACTGGGGTGGCTTCGTTTTGAGGATTAAAGGGGCGACCAACCAGTCGCCCCTTTTTTATTTTGAATACTTCCCACCAATTTCTTACCTTGACACCCCATTGACCAAAAAGAAAAACCATGGAAGCAACTCTCATCAGAAAATTGCCGAAGGTGGAACTTCACCTTCATCTTGATACATCAGTTCCCGTTGAAACGACCCGGAAATTTCTTGCTTTACAGGGGAAACCGGTTCCTGAGCCACTTGAAGATTTTTGTGTCGCCCCGGCAAAGTGCATCAATCTGGTCGATTATCTCAACCGGATTGATACAGCGCTGGACGCACTTCAGAGCCCTGAAGCCATTGAAGAAACAGCCTATCTGCTAACCAAAGCATTGGCTGACAACAACCACATTTACGCTGAAGTGAGATATGCACCCAATCTGAATATCAGAAACGGTAATTCCGTTCAGGAGATTCTGGATGCTTCTTTACGTGGATTTGAACAGGGCCGGAAGGATTTCTGCGTTGAAGTTGGAACGATTCTCTGCACTTTACGGCATTTTACTCCCGAATTTAATTCCCTGGTGTCTGAACTTGCCATCAAAAACCGGGATAAGATTGTCGGATTTGATCTGGCCGGTGATGAAAATCAACCTGGAATTATTCAAAAAGCCCTTTTTGATAAAATTCATGCTGCCGGGATTCCCGTTACCATTCATGCTGCTGAAGCCTGGGGACCAGAACGGTTAAAAGAAGCATTGGATGTTCTTCACGCCGTCAGAATTGGTCACGGCGTCAGACTGGAAGAAGATCCGGAGCTGATGAAGCGGGTTATTGCAGAACAGATTCCGCTTGAAATGTGCCCAACCAGTAACGTTCAGACCAATGCAACCCACTCATTTGCAACCCACCCGATAAACCGGTATCTCAAGGCTGGTGTAGCGGTTACGGTTAATACTGATGCCTATACGACTACACCTTCCGACCTTACCGGGGAATATGAAGTATTGGTGAAGACTTTTGACTGGGGATTTAAAGAAATCAGACAAACTCAGGAAACTGCTATCCGGAATTTGTTTGTCAGTGAAGGGAAGAGAAAAGAGATCCTGGCTGAATTTCAACGCAGGTGGAATAACGTCATGGAAGAACCGGTTATCTCAGGGATTTGAGAAAATTCTACCGCAGAGGCGCAGGGGACGCAGAGCGGAGGGATTTTTTTTAGAAAATGCAAATATCTGATTCTGGAAAATTTTTTTTGAATTTATTTCCTTTTCCAAAAAAACGAATCATTGCCTGAATAATTTTATTCCCCACTTTTATATTAATGAATTTCTCTGCGTTCTCAGCGCCTCTGCGGTAGAATTCTCCTATTCTTCATCATCCATTTCGAGTTCAGGTGATTGAACCGGTTTCATGATCAGATCAAAGCTGAAGGTTGTTCCTTCACCTGGCCTTGACTCAACTCTGATGACACTGTGATGCGCTTCAATGGTATGTTTCACGATTGCAAGCCCGAGTCCGGTTCCGCCCATATCCTTTGAACGATGTTTATCGATCCGGTAAAAGCGTTCAAAAATCCGCTCAACATGCTCATCTGGGATGCCCACGCCATTATCAGAAACTGAAATTCTTAATTCATTGGTGCCTTTTTTTTCTGCACGGATGCGTACAGCTCCGTGGTCAGAATATTTTATGGCATTATCGATCAGATTGGTGAACACCTGACGAAGTCTGACCGGATCTGCCCAGATATTGAGCTCAGAAGTCTGATAATCGGTTTCAAGATGAATACCCCGCTCGGTTGCTTTATCAACAAGAGAATCAAAAACATCCTCAACCAGTTCTCCCAGATTAACTGATTCAAAGTTCATTTTCAGTTCGCCGGTTTCAATTTTTGAAATTTCAATCAGGTCACTAACCAAATTATTCAGATGCAACGCATTTTTATGAATCTTCAACAGAAAAACCCGGTTGACTTCCTGATCTTCCATTGCCCCTTCAAGTAGAGTTTCAACAAAACCCTGAATCGTAAAAATGGGAGTTTTTAGCTCAT
>JAFLBE010000105.1 GCA_017303995.1 Bacteroidota bacterium
GCCACCTGACCACACTTTTGATAGCCTGCCAACCGGTTTTTTTCTTTTGCTCGGGTGGACAAAATAAATAATCCTTCGTCTCCAGAAATTCTACCGGACTTACCTTATTCATAAAATTTCGGCTTCTAGCCAACCAGGAAAGCTGGGTAAGTCCGTCTTGTTCGAGTGTGTTGTGTACTGACCGGCAAAATTCATCAGTTTCACAAACAATCTTGACACCGAACACATCCTTCACATATTTGCTGTATTGCTGAAGTTGTTTATCCCGTCTTAAAAGCTGATCAATCTGGAAAATTTCATCCGTCACTTTATTCCAGATTTCTTCTTCGGCCTTAACCCGGCTGGTAATCCGGTTGATACCCTGAGTTCCCCTGATGGTTGGCAGATATTCAACAAAGTTGGCTGAGAGTACCAGAGATTTCCATTGAGAATCGTGGTTATACCTGAAATTATTCAGCATGTGATTCCCGAGATCCAGATCGGTTTCAGAAAACAGCATTTCCCGGGTCAATCTTTCCCTGATCAAAAAAGGACGTGTGCTGTCCGGCAAAACGCCGATGACGTTGCTGTGAAGTTCGAATTTGTTTTTAAAAAAGCAGGAGGAAAGCAGATGAGCCAATTGGTGAAGGTTGTTTTCACCTTTCAGAATCTGGTTTTTAAAAGCCTGTCTAACTGAATCAAGGTAGGATCTTGAAAATTCAAAGGTGAGTTTTCGGCCCGGGTTCGCTTCAAGTTCATTTTTACGTTCAGTCAGCATGGACATGAACTGATGGAGAACAGGTTCATCAATAACCATAAACAAAGGCGAATCAGAAAAGGAACGCAGAGCTTTATCTTCCATAACTATCTTTATATTCTTTATTTATTAAAGATAATAATGATTTCGTATTTAGTTAAATAAATTACATGGAAATATTCTATTTAGTTATTTAATATTTTATTTCAAACCCAGTCGTTCAAGCCTTGAACGCAGATGGCGTTCGGAAATTCCAAGCAAACGTGCTGCAGCAGATTGATTCCCGGATGTTTGGCGAAGAGCTTCCTGAATCATCACGGTTTCAAATTTGGCAAGTTTTTCTTCGTATCCGGCTGAAAGATCTTCGGGATCATTTTCGGTTTTTTCTTTTGAACTCAGGTTGGCAGGAAAATCAGCCGTTGTAATCTGATCGCCCCGGCACAATATCACAGCTCTTTCGAGCAGATTCTGTAATTCACGTACATTCCCGGGAAAATCATATTTCATGAGTTTGTCGAAAGCCTCCCGTGAAAGTGCGGTGACTTTTTTCCCGTTTTCTTCAGAAAATTTACGGATAAAGTGATCTGCCAGAACCGGAATATCTGTCCGGCGTTTTCTTAAAGGGGGAATTTCAATCATGACCACATTGAGCCGGTAAAACAAATCCTCCCGGAAAGCACCGGTTTTAATCATTTCTTCCAGATTCCGGTGAGTTGCAGCCACAATTCTCACATCAGCCTGACGTTGCTGATTTCCGCCGATCCGTTCGTAAGTGCCAAACTGGATAGCACGAAGCAGTTTCACCTGAACAGCCATGGGCATATCACCGATTTCATCAATAAAAAGAGTACCGCCATCTGCCTGCTCAAAACGACCCATCCGTTGCTGAATGGCGCCTGTAAAACTTCCTTTTTCGTGTCCGAACAATTCACTTTCCAGCGTGCCTTCGTTAAAGGCCGCCACATTCATAATAATCAGAGGTTTGTTTTTTCTCGGACTTGCAACGTGGATTGCTTTTGCAACCAATTCTTTTCCTGTTCCGCTTTCACCACGAATCAGAACCGTTGCTTTACTGTTTGCAACCCGGGCTGCCAGGTTTAGAACGGCTTCCATCTCGGGACTTTGAGAAACGACGGCAGAAATCTGAAACCGGCGGGTTAAGGTTTCTTTCAGGATTTTATTTTCGGCAGTCAGCCGGTGTTTTTCCTGAATCCGGTTGATTGCACTTTCAAGAATATCAAGATCAATCGGCTTGGTGAGAAAATCCCAGGCGCCGAGTTTCATCATTTCAACGGCTTCTTCAAGACGACCAAAGGCAGTCATCACGACAACATCAGTTTCAGGCCAGGCAATTTTTGTCTGCCTGAGCAAATCAAGACCCGATCCGCCCGGCATTTTAAAATCGGTCAAAACCAGATCGACAACTTCATTTTTTAAAATTTCCAATGCAGGCGTCATTCCTGACGCCGTAAAAACAATGATTCCCCGGCGTTTCAGGAATCCTGAAAGAGAAATCCGTTGGGCTTCTTCATCGTCCACTATCAAAACTGAAAATTGATCGGTCATATATTCTTTGGTTTAATTGAAAATCACCTATTCAACCGGAAATTCCAGAATGAACCGGGTACCTGATGGTTTTCGGTCTTCGATCCGGATGGAACCGCCATTAACTGCAACCATTTGTCTGACCATGGCAAGTCCGATTCCCGTTCCGTCAGGTTTGGTTGTAAAATACAGATCAAAAACCCTTGATTTGATGTCATCCGGGATTCCGCTTCCATTATCTTCAACCAAAATTCTGAAAACAGATGAGGTTGATTTCAATTCAACACTTACCAACCCTTTTTCGGATACAGAGTCAACTGCATTCTTGACCAGATTTCTTAGAATTTCGGTTAGCTGAATCTGGTCAGCAAGAAGTTCGTGCTTTTCTGCAATTGAGATGATGACTTTACAGGATTTTGAAATGCCTATTGCATTGAATTCCGGTTCAAGTTCCCTCGCCCATTTTTCAATCTGAATCATTCGTTTTACCGGTGCTGCCGGGCGTGCAAACTGAAGAAAACTGGTAATTTTTTCATTCATCCGAAGCGTTTCCTGTCTGACGATTCTCAGGAGATGATGAAACTCTTCTTCGTTTTGTGTGGAAGTAAAATCCTTATCAATTTGCTGCACCAGGGTTCCGATTGCATTCAGCGGGTTTCTTAATTCGTGTGCCACACCTGCAGCCAGTTCAGCCTGATTCTTTGCTTTATCTTCAAGAACCTGATGCTGTTCAAGCCTTCTTACCAGTTCTTCCTTTTTCCCCATCAAATAAATAATCAGTAGAAATGAAAATGCAAGTCCTGACCATAAAAGTAAGGCCACGGTAAGGCGCCGTGTCATTCGGGTTGAAAATGTATCCCAGGAAGCTACCGAAACGCCGATTCTGAAAATACCCAGAGCTGTTCCATCCAAAAAAACTGCCTTTTTAACTTCAATCAGCGTATCCGGATCAGAAAGTGCAGTTATAAATAAACTATCAGGATGATGGAAAATGGTGTGGATCTCAGTTTCAGAAAGTAAGCTACCCTCAAAATCAGTTGCAGAAACCAGAATATCAGTAGAATCCTGAAGAAGCGCATAACGGACTTCATCGTGTTTCATGAGTTCTGCAAGGTAAAAACCAAGTCCGTTTTCCTGTCTGAACCTGATAAGATGATCTGCTCTGACACCAGCCACAACGCCTTTTGTGTTTCCGGTTGCCCATCCCTGAAAAAACCACGATTTGCCAGTAACCGGATTGGTTTCAAGCTTCTGAAGGTAAATTTCACCGGGTTCAAGAGAATCAGGAACGGAAATTGAAAACAACGTATCGGCAGAATTTGCTTTACTATTAAGGGCTGGATTTAGGATTGCATTTCTGGTAACATCAAGATGTTCTTTGAGGCGGTTAACCATGGCCCGGTCAGCATTCAAGGCAACAGTTGAGCCGGTAATAACCTGACCGGTAAGCAACCGGGCATGTTCTTCTTTCATCCGGTGAAGATCTGCCTTGCTTTGATTGTATTCCAAAAGTGCATTGATTACAGCAGCAAGCGTAAGAATTAAAAACAGAATACCCAGGTTGAGGGGTTTAATCAGATTTATTAAGGTTGAAAATCGGTTGGTATTCATTCTGGAAGTTCTGGTTGATTTTCATCTAAAGTAAGAAAAACATTGCAGATAATTTATGCTTCGATACTATTTTTTGCTTTGCAAAAAATCACTCAGCATGACAAATTGGAGATTTCGTAATTTTTAATTTTAATCAGAAGAAAAAATCAGAATGTCCAGGAAAGGGAAAGTTTTGCGCCTGATGCCGGATACTGGTACCAATAACTGTTGGAATTATTTTTCTGATAATAACCGGTGAGATTAAAATCGAGGGATTGTCCGGGTGCAAAATCAAAAT
>JAFLBE010000106.1 GCA_017303995.1 Bacteroidota bacterium
TAAATCTGATCGAAGTTGAAGGGTTGAACGGATTTGGAAAATTCTGCTCCAAAGAAAAAACAAGCGGTTCAGAACTCACTTCAACAACCCGGCTGTAGGTGAATTTTCCATCGAGATCAATTTGTTTGAGGCGGTAAACTGCCGGTGACAAGAGACCAGGGACGGGTGACGAAAACGAATAAGAATGTGATTCAGTTGCAGTTCCTTTTCCGGCAACAAATCCAATCGTTTCCCATTCTAACTTCTCACTTCTATCTTCTAACTTCTGTCTTTCAACTTCCCATCCGTAATTATTTGTCTCAGTTTTGGTTTCCCAGAAAAGAAGGATTTGACCTGAACGATTTACACCGGAAAATGAAACCAGTTCAACTGGTACCGTTTCAGAAAGTTCATGTGCACCAATCGTTGGGAATTCAGCATCTCTCGGGTTTCCCCAGTAATCACTTTCAACTCCCAACGGTGTGCCGATCATATTCGGATTCCCATAAAGTGATGGATCAGGACTTAAATCCTCACCGGTTAGCAGCGGTTCAAAAAAATGGGAATTCAGATTGGTCGACGTGTAACTCTGAAGATCTTCCATTGTGACAAGGACAGAATCCGTCACAATTCCAATTATTGGTGATTCGTTAAAAAATACATTGTAATCCATATCAGGAAGTGAAAAGGCAGATTTAAACAACGGATTCGGTCCACCATAGAACAGATTGTTTTTAATTGACGAGTTGAAAGTTTCTCCTTCAATCAAAAGGGCTGCAAGAGTGGTATCTTCTGACATAAAGGCCATTGAATTATGGAAAATATCGAGGTTGGACACTGATTTCAGCCAAATATTTGCACTAAGTCCATTGGATCCTGTTGAAATATTCAGCAAAATGTTGTTGATCATCTGATTACTGTTTCCTTCCTGAATTTTTCTCAGACCGGAAGATTTCTCAGCAAGGACCTTTATTTTTCTCAGGATAGCTTTTGGGTTTGCTTTAATTTTTTCAACCAATCCCTGAAATTTAGGAAGAAGGGATCCCAGTTTGCTTTTGCCGGTGATGGAGGATGAACCCTGAAATGTGCCAGTTAGATTCTGAACCGGATTTATACGGGCAGGCAGAATGATCCCGTTTGAATTACCCATCGATACACCAAATGTGCCGGCAGAAAATTCCACAAATCCGGAAAAAATGACATTATAATTCAACTGAAGATTTTCATACTTTTCAACATGGATGCCACCAATATACTGTCCAAATAACATATTCACACTGGTATTCAGGTAAGACATTTCTGGAATTTGTTCTTCCGTTGAGAATTCTGATTCTGGGTGATTCGGGGAAAGGGCTCCGGCTGCCACTTCAATTGGCGGTGCAACGGGATTTCCTGCTGCATAAATTCCGAAATTTCCACCATTGAACTCATTCATTGTGATTGCAAGATTGTTATAATAGGTTGAGGCTGCCGTTTTTCCCAGTTTTGGTGTATAAGGTCTTAACATACGATTCCAGTTTGGTTTTCCGCTGAAGGTAAGTACTTCACCACCACCACCACCCATGCCTCCGTCAAAATATCCGTTTGAATCTCCTATCCGGATTCCGGATGAATACACCCACTTATTGGTATAGACTGCATCCTGTCCATAAAAACTGCATTCAGAGATCGTAATGTAATCAGAATCAAGAATTTGAATTCCGCCTGGTGCTCCCAGAGTATAGTCAACTGAAATACCCCCAAAATTAATATGGTCTGTGTTTTCAATGATGATCACAGATGGATAATCACCCGGCTCTCCCTGATAAAAATAATGTGAAGTGAATTTGAAAACAGGGTTTACTTCAAATGCCGGAATAACCGAAACCCAGGTTTCAGTTTCACCATTTTGGAATGATCCATAAATTCTTACGGGACCGTCATAGACAGTATCTAAAAGTTCCAGGGTAACATCAGCGCTGGCTTTGAAGGCATAAAGTGCGCTGAACGCATCATCCAGAGTCGGGAAATCACCTTCAGCTCCAACCGTATACGTACCTGACATTGGCACGATTTCAAAAGATTCTACCAAAATGTCATCTATCATTGCAGGTTGGGGAGCCTGGCTTTCTGTTTCACCAAACCAACAGCAATCGTCATTTCTCCACTCAAAAACCAGATTTACCGTTGAATCTGAAATTCCTGTATTAAAATATATTGTTGTTTTGTTGGGTTGTTCCGAGCCGGAAAGCCACTTGTAAGTAATGAAAGCTGGAGACAGCCTGGCAATCTTTGCAGGTTCAACCAACTCAATGGCCTGCAGTTTAATTCTCAGATCATCCCAGCCGGGTTCCCCCTTTCCTTTCCAGGTGAGTGAGACTTTAAGAATCGGTTGCCCGGCCGGGATGGTTATCGGAGCTCGTAACAATGCAGTTGAGTTTGCATTTGGATTATACGTGTAAAGTCCTTCACTGGCAATGTTGGAAATGTAAGCACTGTAAGTACCACTTAATGCAGTATCCGTTCCAATAAGCCAGCCATTGTCACCTGTGTTGTTGATCGTCCATGCCGGGTTGAGTTCGCCGGTTTCAAAATCTTCCTGAAGAAGGGTGGTTGGTTGGGCGAAAAGGCTCACATGAAGACAAAGCAGTAAAACGGAGATAACAAGTTTCATGATTTTTCCCTTGTATTTGTTTTCAGAATTCAGAACGAAAAACTAGTTTTAAAGTATACGAAATTGCACTCTTAAACTCTGAAAAAAAACAATAGGAGTCAATCGTTTTTAATGTTAGGTTAATGCTTTTATATGTTTTCCTTACTGGTGTAGAATTAACTAAACCAATGTCTATTCATTTGGACGGCAGCTAGGTTTGCTTTTTTCACTTACTGAACGTTGTCGTAGTATGAAAAGTCTTTTGTGATTTGTCCGTTTTCAATTGTGAAAACAGTACAGATCGGAAGTACGAATTTAGAACTATCAGGAGCTGTCCCTTTTGTGATAAATTCAACACAAATATGGTTGTTTCCTGATGGATAAATCTGAACGACTTCAGCTTTTAAATCAGGAAACATGTCACCAAATCCCGAATATTTTTCAATGATCTGCTGCCTCGTCTGTTTGACGATACCTTGTCCGAGTGACGGATCTTTAAAATCAGCGACTGGTGTGTACATTTCTGCCACTTTTTTCCAATCGTGCTGATTGAAATGTTCAAAATACTGCTTTACGATTTTTTCGTTCTCAGTTGATGCTGGACTTTCTGGATTTTGTTGGGTACAGGAAACCAGCAAAATTGCACTTAAGATCAGGGTGGTTATTGTTTTCATTTTTTTCCTCTTTTCGGGTGATTGGTTTTGGTTCGTTTCTACAGTTATTACTAAAGACAGTTGAAAGTCTTCGATATCCATCCGCAACGGGATAATTTTCAGCAATGTCTGCAAGCAGGATCATTCTTCGATATCCGTCGGTGGCCGGACTGTAAGCAAACCGTCCCGGCGAGCCGGTACGGCCACTCAGAATGACAGATTTGGATTGTGGTGATTCCAAATTATCCGTAAGTGGAATAGCATTGCTGGTATCATAAAAATCAATCACTTAACCAGCGTAATCAGGATTGAATCTGACCTGAGTCCGTCTGAAAGCCGAACCAGATAATGTCCGGATGACCAGCCATCAGATTGTATCATCCAACGATAGGTGCCTGGTGCAGTTTCAGTTGGTGAGTAGGAATCAATCTGTTTGCCGGTGATATCGAAAATGGTAAATTGAAGTTTCCCTGTTTTCAGATGTTCCGAAATGGAATAGGTGATCGTTGCGGCAGGATTGAACGGATTTGGGTAAGATCCGTGAAGTTTGAAAAGATTTGGAGTGACAGGTTCTTCCTTCACTGAAACTGCAGCCAGAGTATCTTCCTTAACTGGATAAAGGTGGTTTGACGGAACGTTTTCCAGTTTTTGCCTGATTCCGGATGGCCAAAGAATGACGACAGAATCAGCAACTTCGGATGAACCAAGTCCGGCATGAATCCGCAACGTCTGACTTCCGTATCCAGACTGACCACTCATCCGCCGGGTTTGGTGAAGCATTTTTCCGTTTGATGAGGAATAAATATGAAGAATGGCACCAATTCCTGACCGGTTGCTTTTTACCCCTTCCAGATCAAACTGAATCCAGT
>JAFLBE010000107.1 GCA_017303995.1 Bacteroidota bacterium
ATCTTGGGTATGGCGGCGCAGAGCAGATCAGGATTGGTAAACACGTTGAAGTTATTTTGAACGTTGCTGATAAAGCTGAAGCCCAGCGCCAAACTGATGAGATTTGCAAAAAACTCCTGGCTAATACAGTGATGGAAGATTACTCGTTTACACTGGAGCAAATCTGATATGGATAAGCTGAAGGTTGGCGTTATTCAATTTCCCGGCTCAAATTGTGATCACGATGCTGTTCATGCCTGGGGTGAAATTTCAGGTCAGGATGTAAGGCTGATCTGGCATAAAGAATCTGATCTGGGTGACGTAGATGTGGTATTTCTTCCCGGTGGATTCTCGTACGGTGATTATTTAAGATGTGGCGCAATTGCCAAATATTCCCCTGTGATGAAAGAAGTAATCCGTTTTGCTGAAAAAGGTGGGATGGTAATCGGAGTTTGCAATGGTTTTCAGATTCTGCTCGAGGCCGGTTTACTCCCTGGGGTTATGCTGCCAAATGATTCGCTTAAATTTATTTGTAAGACTGTTAATCTTAAAGTGACAACAACGAATTCACGATTCACTTCCGATTATCAAAATGGACAAGTTATTCAGATTCCGGTTGCGCATGGTGAAGGTAATTATTTTGCAGATGATGAAACCCTGAAATCTTTGCAGGATCATGATCAGATTGTGTTCCAGTATTCTGAACCCGATGGTTCTTTAACTGATTTATCAAATATTAACGGTTCACGGTTGAATATTGCCGGAATTGTGAGTAAATCGGGTAATGTAATGGGGATGATGCCTCATCCTGAACGGGCAGTTGAAACAGTTTTGGGGTCAAACGATGGTCTGGGTGTATTCAAATCAGTTATCAGCTTTGTTTCTGAAAAAGTTTAATCTTTTTGTTCTTTCTATTCTTACCTTTTCGGTTTTGAATAGTTGCGGAACGTCAAGTACGAGTTCTGCCCCCGAAAAGGCAGAATCACTCCCCGTTGAAAAAAACATTCCCTATCCTGCCCGTATTTTTTACACACCTGAACCTGTTTTACAAGTAAAAACTCAACTCGCTGATTTTATGAAAAAAACAAAATCAGTGTATGATGTTGCTGAACCAGATTCATTACTCATGACTGTTCGTCACCTTCAGTATGGAAATCCGCACGCTAATCTTTTTCCTGAACTTGTACAGGGTGAAAAGGTTTTTCAAACTGAAGAACTTGACAAAGGTCTCAGAAAGTTATTTTCTGATTGGAAAACCCTGTTTAATACAGATGGGAAAGATTTAAAACTCATTTCTGCTGAAGAAAATGATGAGTTTGTACATTTTGTATACAAAAAACAATTTCCGGCAGACTTTCCGTTTGTTAATCCGGAATTCAATGTGGTAGAAGTCATTGTATCACGTCTAGGTGAAATCGGATATTTGAGCTCAACTGCGGTTCCCAATCGCGAACTCCCATCTGTAAATTGGGCTGATCCTGAAAAGGGAAGAAATATGTTACTTCAACATAAAATCAGTTATGAAAAATCTGGCCGAACCCAGGTTTATGTGATCCAAAGTCAGGGTGTTATCTCAGGCGGTGTTCAATCTTCGATTATTCTGATCAGGCGAAGAGCTGAAAGTTCAGATAATGAACTGAAACCCTACAATATCACTTTATCTTACCATTACGCATGGGAATATCTGATCACACCCGAAGAAGGAAAACCTGCACTTTTTAAAGTTTATCTTGACGCAGTGACGGGTGAAGTTCTCGAAAGTCTTTATCTGGGCGACTGAACCGGCCACATTTCTTGATATTGCGATCAAATCACAGTACTTTAGTTTTCTAATTATTGAAGGGCAAATGCCATGTTTGGGTTAAGCGGCGGCGAAATTATTCTGATTCTTGTGGTTTTTCTGATCCTTTTTGGAAGTAAGAAAATTCCTGAATTTGCACAGTCTTTAGGTAAAGGAATGCGCGAGTTTAAAAAAGCTGCAAGTGACATTCAAACTGAAATCGAAACTGAAACTCCTCAGAAAAAACAACCACCCGTTCAGCCGGTTCAGCGCGAAAACGAAACAAAAACTGAATCTAAGGCCTGATTGTTATATTGACAGTGATTTAAATTATTTTACCCGTGAAATTATACTCTACTTTTTCTGAATTCAGGTCCGATCTTGCTTCCGGTAAGGTGACCTGTGAATCTTATGTGACTGATTTGCTTGCTGAAATAAAAAATCAGCAGGATTTAAACTGTTACCTTGAATCATTTAATGAAACCGCTCTTGAACAGGCAAAAAATTCTGACCTCCGTATTAAAAGCGGAAAAGCAGGACGGCTTGAGGGAATGGTTATTGCAATTAAAGATGTCATCAATATCAAGGGACAGATTGCAAGCTGTGCTTCTAAAATCCTCGGAAATTACCATGCGGTTTATAACGCAACTGTAATTGAACGACTCCAGGCTGAAGGCGCCATTTTTATCGGCAGAACCAATATGGATGAGTTTGCCATGGGTTCTTCAAATGAAAACTCAGCCTATGGCGTTGTGAAAAATTCGGTTGATAAAACCCGGGTTCCTGGTGGAAGTTCCGGCGGATCAGCAGTTGCAGTTGCTGCAAAACTTGCATTTACCTCACTTGGAACTGATACTGGCGGCTCAATCCGTTTCCCTGCATCGCTTTGTGGTGTGGTTGGAATGAAGCCAACCTATGGCCGTGTTTCACGGTTTGGATTGATTGCCTATGCTTCATCATTCGATCAGATAGGTCCGTTTGCAAACTCAGTTGAAGATCTGGCTCTCATTATGGAAGTCATTTCAGGTCATGATCCGAAAGATTCGACGTCCTCACCTCAGCCAGTTGAACAGTTCACTTCCATTTTAAAAAATCCGATCAAAGGGCTGAAATTTGGAATCCCAAGAGAATATGTGGCTGAAGGATTGCACCCCGAAGTAAAAGCCAAATTGATGGCTGCTGCAGATGCCTTGAAAAAACTGGGTTGCGAAGTCACTGAAGTTGACCTTCCGCATACCCAATATTGTATTGCGACCTATTACATTCTCACCACAGCAGAGGCTTCGAGCAATCTTGCCCGGTATGACGGTGTTCGTTATACTTTCAGGAGTAAAGAAGCAGACACGCTAACTTCAATGTATGTGAAAAGCAGATCAGAAGGATTTGGCCGTGAAGTTAAACGCCGGATCATGCTGGGAACTTATGTGCTTTCTGCCGGCTATTACGATGCCTATTATACCAAAGCTCAAAAAGTCCGCCGGTTGATCCGGACTGATTTTGAAAATGCCTTTAAAAAAGTTGATGTTCTTCTTACACCAACTGCACCCTCAACTGCATTCAGAATCGGGGAAAAAACGACCAATCCCCTTGAAATGTATTTATCAGATATTTATACCGTTTCTGCAAATCTTGCAGGAATTCCCGGGATATCAGTTCCAGCCGGAACTGCCTCTGACGGACTTCCTGTTGGGGTTCAGCTTCTGGGTAAACATTTTGATGAACAAACTCTGCTGAATGTAGCTTATCACCTCGAACAAGCAAACCTGAAATAATCGGAGAGACAGAAGATGGCGGTTTTGGTTGACAAAACGACCCGTGTCATTGTCCAGGGCATTACCGGACATGAAGGCAGTTTTCACACACAGCAAATGAAAGAATATGGAACGCCGGTAGTTGGCGGTGTGACTCCCGGAAAAGGTGGACTGTCACATGAAGGTACGCCGGTTTTCAATACTGTTTATGATGCAGTAAAAGAAACGGGAGCAAATACTTCAATCATTTTTGTTCCAGCTATGGCTGCTGCTGATGCAATCATGGAAGCTTCTGATGCAGGAATCAGACTCGTTATCTGCATAACTGAAGGTATTCCCGTTAATGATATGATGAAAGCCTGGACTTATATTCAAGGGAAGGGAACCCGTGTCATCGGACCCAACTGTCCCGGAATTATTACGCCTGGTATTGCTAAAATCGGTATAATGCCCGGTTTCATTTTTTCTCCTGGAAGAATTGGGCTTATTTCCCGTTCTGGAACTTTGACGTATGAAGCTGTAAATCAGTTAACCCAGCTTGGATTAGGTCAATCAACTGCAATCGG
>JAFLBE010000108.1 GCA_017303995.1 Bacteroidota bacterium
ACTAACCTGATCTGCACTGGCTGTTACCGACACCAAACCGGCCAGAATTCCGTTCAGCATCATCGTGTGATCAGGTTTTGAGGTAAAAATCCAGGAAGTAAACATGGCAGAGAGACCCGCAGCAGATGCAGAAAGGCAGGTATTAACGAGAACCGACGAAACTTTCAGCGGATCAGCTGAACCAACTGATCCGCCATTAAAACCAAACCATCCAAACCATAAAACGAAAACTCCGATAGTAGCTAAAGTCAGGTTGTGACCCTGAATCGGAAGAATTCGTTTTCCAACATATTTGCCGAACCGGGGTCCCACCATGATGATTCCGGCAAGAGCTGCCCAGCCGCCAACTGAATGAACCACGGTTGAACCGGCAAAATCATGAAAAGGTGGTAAAAAATGTGCCATCCATCCGTCACCCCAAATCCACATCCCTACAACCGGATAGATGAAAACAACCATCAGTACGGAAAAGAACAAATAACTTTTCAGCCGGATCCGTTCAGCAACAGCTCCCGAAACAATGGTAACCGCCGTTGCAGCAAACATAGCCTGAAATAAAAAAACTGACCAGGAAGCAATTCCAACAGAATTCAGTTGGTTCTCAATGAGCCCAAAACCACCAAAACCCAAAATCTGTCCTGAACTTGCCTCACCGGGATACATAATGCCATACCCGCAAAAACCAAATATCAGAAGACTGATCAGCGGAGTGACTGTATTCTTGAAAAGGACATTAGTTGCATTTTTGGCACGGGTTAACCCGGTTTCAAGACAAGCGAAACCCAGATTCATACCAAAAACCAAAATTGCTGCAACCAAAACCCATAAATTATCTGCTGTTTGTGAAATAACCTGAGCAGGTTCTGAAACCGGGCTGCTGATCTGAACCGACTGACTTCCCGGCTGGGTGAGGGTCTGGGTGGTGATCATCAGCGTTTCCATGTTCAGATAAATGGGTTACCAGCTCAGATTAAAGAGCTGAGTCGCCGCTTTCTTCGGTACGGATTCTGATCGCATCTGAAATATCAGAAACAAAAATCTTTCCGTCACCAACCTGACCGGTTTTTGCTTTTGCAATGATGGTTGCAATTGCCTTATCGGCAAGCTCTTCACCAACAACCACTTCAATTTTTACTTTTGGAATGAAATCAATATTGTATTCAGATCCACGATAAATCTCAGTATGACCTTTCTGACGGCCAAATCCCTTGACTTCGGTGACTGTGATTCCCTTGATCCCAAGTTCTACCAATCCTTCCTTAACTTCTTCAAGTTTAAAAGGACGGATAATTGCTTCAATTTTTTTCATGTCTTCTCCTTTTTATTTTAGCCTTTGAACAAAATTAGCTTACAAATATTACATTGTCAAGAGCGGTGCCTTAATTATTTACGCCGTAATTCAATTTTACATTACAATATTAGGAAATAGATGGTAATAGGTTATAAGCGATAAGTTACAAAACCAAAGAAATGAATATCCCCAAATGTATTGGTGTGATAAGACTACCTCACAGGCAGACTTTTACTCTTGTCCATTCTTATAACTTATAACTTGTCACTTATAACTCATTGTTCGGGCACATAATTTTCAATAATTCTGTTTGCTTTATAGAAGGTTCTATTTGAAATTAGAACAGTCTATTAATTCCCTTTTCCGGAGATGAAAATGCAAATCCATGCTTATGCTGCCCATCAGGCAAAAGACAAACTCGCACCGTGGGACTATCAGAAACCAGATTTGAAACCCAACGATGTGGAAGTTAAAATTTCACACTGCGGAATCTGTCACAGTGATATTCATCTGATTGATGATGACTGGAAAATGTCCAGGTTCCCGCTGGTTCCAGGACACGAAGTTGTGGGTACAGTCACTCAAACCGGTTCGGCCGTCACTTTACTTAAATCGGGTGACCGCGTAGGAATCGGCTGGCAGTCAGGCTCATGCGGCACCTGTGAGTGGTGCCTTTCGGGTCAGGATAATATGTGTTCGAAAGCTCAGCCGACCTGTGTGGGTCGCCATGGTGGATTTGCAGATTCCATTATCACATCTGAACGTTTTGCATTCAAACTCCCTGATAATCTTGAATCTGAAAACGCTGCACCTCTTCTTTGTGCCGGTGTAACGGTTTTTTCTCCCTACCGTTTATATCAGGTTAAAGAAGGAATGAAAGTTGCGGTTTTGGGAATTGGCGGATTGGGACATCTGGCAGTTCAATTTGCTAACAAACTTGGATTTGAAACGACGGCGATTTCGGGTTCACCTGACAAGGCAACCGAGGCAAAAGATCTCGGTGCCCATCACTTTTTACTGAATTCTGATCCGGCTGAACTGAAATCAAAAGCCAATTCTTTTGATTTTATTCTTACAACAGTTTCAGCCTCACTCGACTGGATGCCGTACATGAACATGCTTCGCCCCAATGGAAAATTGTGTTTTGTGGGTGCGACCGGCGGAAATATAACCGTTCCAACCGGTTTGTTGCTGGGCCGTCAGAAATCAATCTGCGGAAGTAATATCGGCGGTGTGAAGGTGATGAACGAAATGCTTGAATTTGCAGCTAAACATCAGGTCGTTGCAAAAACCGAAGTCATGCCAATGAATCAGGTCAATGATGCCATTGAAAAAGTGAGACACAATCAGGCAAGATATAGAATGGTACTTGAAACTGGGGACAAGTGATAAGTGGTCGGTGATAGGTGGTCGGAAAACGGTTAAGGAGCGGAGTTGAATTGCCCGTTTTCGTCAGCTTAATATATAAGATTAACTCGCATTTTTAAAAAAATCAGGGCACTTCGACTTCGCTCAGTGACCCGAATTTTTTACCACTTACCACCTGTCACTTACCACTTATTCAAACCATTCCCAACAGCAACTCTGCCGGTTCAGGGTAGGCGGCTTCGAAGAAAGGCTCAAAACCCTGCTTTCTGATTTCTGCTGAGGTTGCTGGTCCGATTGAAATCCATTTGCAGAATGGATTTCTTTTTTTCAGGATGGAGGCAACCGGTTCAACTGAACTGGCAGAATAAACCACAACAAAATCCGGATTCTTCTCATCAAGAAATTGATCAGGTAAGACAACCGGACAGGTTTCATAAACCGCAATCTGGTGAACATTCCAGCCATGTGAAGTCAGTTTTGAGGTAAACTCTTTTCCAGCCAAACTGGACGCCGGATAAAAAACAGTTCCTTCTTTTCCGACCTGATCAGCCCAGGAGTCAGCCATACCTGCTGAATTTCCATCTTCAGAAATAAGGTCGGCCGTCCAGCCGGCTTTTTCTGCTGCTTTTAACGTTTCAGGGCCGATGACGGCAATTTTTAAGTTTACAGGAAGTGAAAAGTGAAGGTCCAGTAAAGCGATAACGGCAGCCTGACTGGTTAAAACCATCCAATCTGACTGATTTGCATTTTTTTGAATTTCTTCCGTCAAACCTGGATTTTGCAAAGTTCTGGTTTCAATAACCGGCTGACAAATGACGGTTTTTCCCGAAATTTCAAGCCAGTTTTTTAAGTTCTGAGATTTTGATTCATCACGGGCAATCCAAACCAAACCGGATTGTTTTTCCCTGATTTTTTTTTGAAGCAAAAATGCTTTTTTAGCGAGTAAATCGGGATTCTGATCTCCAACCTGAAGGTTCACACCAGCATTTCCGTCATGCCAGTAGGTTGACAGATACGTCCGGCTTCCTGAATGCCAGCCATGAGAACCCACCGATGCGTGGCATCCGCCTTCAGTCAATCTGAGAAACTTCCGTTCCTGTGTGACGATTCGGGCAATGTCATGATCATGAAGTTTGCCAATAATATCGGCGGTTTTTTTATCGTCAGAACGGATTTCAATCCCTAATGCACCCTGAGCGGGTGCCGAGACAAACCATTTGGGGTCAAGATCAAAAACCTCTAGGCCGGTAAGATTGACATTCAGACGGTCAAGACCGGCACCGGCAAGAATAATGGCATCATACTCACCATTTCTGAGTTTTTGAACCCGGGTGGGCACATTTCCCCGCAGCATTTTAATTTCCAAACCCGGCTGAAACTGCTTCACCTGATCAA
>JAFLBE010000109.1 GCA_017303995.1 Bacteroidota bacterium
ATCAGGACTGACAACCTGAAATCATTAATCTCGGGATACCGTGATAAAGTACCCAAATACCAGATTTTAAAATAAAACAGGTAAAGGAAGAAAAATGCAGATAACTTTGTCCTTGTTTTCAAAAAAATTGTCGCTTTTGCTGGTTGCGGGCACGTTGTCTTTACCGGCATTTTCGCAAAACAATCCGGTTCAGCAAAGCGATTTTTTCATGGGTGAAGCTGTTGGTTCTGATTTGCAGAAGGTAAAAATGGAAGCCCGGAAAGAATTGATTCTGAGTATTCAGAATATTCTTTCGGTTGAATCTTCGTCTTCTTCTTCAGAAACCGAGCGGGGTATTTACACTTCCATGAAGCAGAAAATCAATTCCTGGTCATGGGTTAAAATATCCGGTATCAGTTTTTCAACTTTTGACCTTGCCGACGGAAAATATAAAGTTGTTGCTTACCTGTCAAAAGCCGATTACCGAAAGTCAATGGACGATCTTGCCGCCGAACTGATAACGGCTTTTCAGGTTGCATCAGAGCGTGAAAAAAACTCAGGACTTACAACAGTTATTCCCGATTATTATCTGATTTATCTAAAATCCTGGTATTCTCCTGAACCCGTTCGTTTTGGCGACATTCAGGATCTAAAATCGTTTACGTCCGGAAAAATAAAAGGGTTTCTGAAGGATGTCATTATTTCACAGGGTGATATTTCAGTTGAAGGAAATGATGATCCGTCATTTTCAATTCCGCTTTTGTTCACCTGGAACCGACAGCCAGTTACTGGCTTGAGCTTCAGGGAAGAACTTGAAACCGGCACGCCCCGTTTGGTTACCGAGGGAAAGTCGATGCTCGTGAGTCATTCTTTTCCTTCTGACCTCAGGCGATCGCTGAAACTCAGACTTGCTCCACAGTTTGACAGTCAAATATCGACTGCCGATCTCGAAGAAATACACACACTTTTCCCGATTGAAGAAACCCGATCAATCACTCTTGATTTTAGCGGACTTATTTCGGTGGATTTTTCAATTGCAAAATCTGGCAACGGCATCCTTGAGTTTAAACCCAAAATTAAAAACCTGAGTATTGCTTCGCTGGAATGGGATTTTGGTGACGGAACCAAAAGTTATGAACAGGAACCCCGTCAAATTTATCTCGATAAGGAAAAAACGTACGACGTAAAGTTGACAGTTAACCGGAATAAGAGCTTTTCTGTTTCAAAAAAAATCAATTCTGACGGAAACTCGCTTGACGAAAAACAACCATTGGCTCGTTCACCTTCACTCGCTCCTGTTCCAAAATCAGCCGAAGAATTGAAATCCAGTCTGCTGAATGAAACTCAGGCTGACTTGCTTTTATCCCGTTTTCAGGATCTGAAATCCTCAGGTCGGGTCATTTTTGGATCGAAAAAGGATTTTCTCTTCCCTGAAAAATGCTGGGTCGTTGTTTATCATCCGCAAACAAAGGAAATTAGCACCTGGCTTGAACCTGTTTCTGACGGATATCGTGAAGTAAAGTCGGGTAAAACAGTGAAAAACATGAAAGATGCCTACAAAGGACTTTCTGCAATCTGGGTAGAATTTAAATAAGTTTTGTTTTAAAAACCCCCTCCGACGGAGGGGGAATGGGGGTGGGTTAATCCCGTCAAACTCCCAATCTGGTTTTAACATATTCTTGAGTCATTCATGAGTTTTTGTTCCCGATTGCTTTTTATTCTGATGGTTGCAACTTGCCTTTTTTGGGGTTCCGTTTCCTTTGCCCAAAACCGGACAAAGGTTATTTTTTCTGCTTCCGGTGAATCTGAAGATCTGATTTCGGAGCGGGCATCGAAAATCCTGACGGCCATGAACCTGGCTGAAGCAAAAAAAACTACGCCCAAAATCCCCGCTGACTGGATATCAAAAAACGCAGCAAAAACCCTGAAGGAAGTCTGGAACTCACGTCCGTTCTTTTCCCCTGAAACTGAGATCCGCACTAACCTGCTTCGCAGAAACGACACCGATTTTGAAATTCGTGGCATCCCGGTAAAAATGAAAACCGATGGTGACTCGCTTGCCGGTGAAGAACTGGTTCTGGCTTTTTCTTCAGAAGGAAAACTGACTAATCTATTTTTTGGTGTTGAGACAGAAAAGTATACAGTTCTGCTGAGTCAGGGCGTTACGGTGAGTGACATCCGCCGCAGGCAAATTATTCTTGATTTTGTTGAAAACTTCAGAACAGCTTACAATCGAAAAGATATCTCCTACCTGAAAACGGTTTTCAGTGACAATGCTCTGATCATTGTTGGGAACGTTGTAAAAGTTCAGAAGGATAATTCTGACTTTCTCAATGAGAATCTGGGAGAGCAGAAAGTGGAGTTTATTCGGCAGAACAAACAGGAATATATGAGTTCGCTGGAGCAGGTTTTCAGGAAAAACCAGTTTATTAAAGTTGGTTTTGACGAAATTGAGATTGTTCAGCATCGAAAATACAATTCGATTTATGGCGTAACCCTGCTGCAGTATTGGAATTCAAGTGCATATTCTGATAAAGGATATTTGTTTCTGATGATTGATTTCAGAGATGAACTGAAGCCGCTGATCCATGTAAGAAGCTGGCAGCCCCAAAAATTCACCGAACCCGATTCGGTCATTTCGTTGGGTGATTTTGAAATTATTGAGTAAGGAAACCTTTTTCTCTTTAATCCCGTAAACCACAAACAGGTTTTTCACTTTTTCCGGATTCAGAATGAAACGGATTTTTATCCTAAGTCTGATGGTTATCTTTTCTGCTTCACTTGCAGTTGCCCAGGAGCTCAGGCAGTTTAAGGTCAAAGAAGAACCACGCCCCTCCTCAATTCCCGTCTTTACCCAATTTCCCAAAGATGCTGCGGTCATCATTTATTCTTCCAATTCCGGGTTGTCATTCGAATCAAATACAGACGGAATTATAGCAAATAAATCAGTTGAAGGTGAAAATAAATACGTTCTGATTCTTCGAACCGAAACTCAAACACTTACGGTGAAATCTCCCGGTTTTATGGAATCCAAACTGAAGATCCAGCGAATGCAGGCAAAGGATGTAAAGTATTATTCCATTGAGTCAACGGCCCGTTCATTTGATCCTGAAAAAGGAGATTTGGTTCTCAGAACTGTTCCTGCCGGTGCTAAAATCCTGATTGATTCGCTTCCTGACTTTGATCATTACACGCCTTTTTCACTCAATAATTTTGAGGCCAAATCCTATAATATAAAACTGATCAAAGATGATTATGACACGGTTTTGGTGAAGATAGATATTAAAAAGGGCGAAAAAATCAGCAAAATTGTTGAATTGACGCCCAGGTTCGGACTTCTTCTTATTGAAACTGAAAGGGATAATGAATTAAGGGTGGATGATCGGCTGATTCCGTTTGAGCCGGGTATTCCGGTAAGAATTCCTGTCGGAAAACGTAAAATCACCCTGTCAAAACCAAAATACATTCCGGATTCCCGGATTTTCGAAGTCGGTCCCAACGACAATCCCGCAAATGCAATTCCGTTGAAAACATCACTCATTCCCGATTTCGGAACCTGGGAATTTAAAATTTCACCCTCTTTTGCAAAAGTTTATATTGATGACAGTTATTTCTTTACAGATTCAAATTCTGTTGAAATTCCTGCCGGGAAACGAAAATTCCGGATTCAGGCTTCAGGTTTTGAAGATACCATTTTTACAGAGACAGTCAGAAGACTTGAAAGCCGGGTTGTGGGAATTAATCTTCGCCGTCAGACCGGTCGTTTACAGGTTTCAAGTGAACCTGATGAAGCTGAAATATATCTTGGTGATTCATTATTGGGTTACACACCGTTTTTTGCAGATAATATCCCAACCGGAAGTTATGTTCTCAGCATCCGGAAAGAGCGATTCCGGACGGTAGATTTCCCGATGAATCTTCGGAAAGGTGAATTAGTTTCCCGGTCGGTCACTCTTGAAACACAGGGCCGGCTAACCGTTACAGGAACACCGGGTGCAACTTTTCGTGTATTTTCGCGGGATTCTAATCCTTTCGATTTAGAATCTACCATACCGG
>JAFLBE010000011.1:0-91462 GCA_017303995.1 Bacteroidota bacterium
AACAATGTCGCCAATAAACTGTTAAAAGTTGCTTGCGCAGTTTGGAATTCAAATACTCCTTTTGATAAAAACTTTGTGTCAAAATTTGCCCAAAATACTTGACTTAGTCATAGTATTCAGAATGACACGATTGGTGACCAGCTAAGGAACCTCAGCTATGAGCCTTTAAGATTTTTTTCCAGTTCGGTACTCCACTTTGCTTTTACCTGGTTAAATCCAGCCTTGTTTTTTACAAAAACGGGAGTTTCTACAGTCCTGAATTTTGCGAGGGCCGGGTTGACCTGTTGTCCGTTTCTGATGAGTTCAAAGTGAAGGTGAGGGCCGGTTGAGAGTCCGGTTGACCCCACGGCACCGATTATTTCTTTTGCTTTAACTGATTTGCCTGCCGAAACCCCTGATTCAATTCTTGATAGATGACCGTACCGGCTTTGCATGCCGTTGGTGTGCCTGATCTCGATTGTTTTCCCGTATCCGCCCATCCAACCCGCGTGGGTGATTCTTCCCGGTCCGATTGCCCAGACAGGTGTCCCGGTTGGTGCCGTGTAATCAATTCCCCTGTGCATTCTTGATTTCTTTAAAATTGGATGGCGTCTCATTCCAAAGCGGCTTGAAATCCGGGTGAACTTTAATGGGGATTTCAGAAAAGCAGAACTGATTGAACGCCCTTCATCATCAAAATAGTCAGACTTCCCATCAGAATCTGTAAAACGGATAACCGTAAACTTCCCGACTTCACCGGTATATCTTGCTGCTTTAATTTCTCCGTATCCCACCTGCTTTTTACCAACAAAAAGTTTTTCAACCAGTATCTGGAATTGATCACCAACTCTGGGATCCACATAAAAATCAACATTCCAGGCAAACATTTCAGCAACTTTTTCGATCAGTTCCGGATCTTCACCCTGATCTGCAATCGATTGATAAAGTGAGGTTTTCAACGTTCCCGAAATTGCGGTCATGATTGTGTCAACTTTGATCTGAATCCGTTCAGAAAAAATATTGCCATTTATCGAGGAGACCCGATACTGTTCAGTAAGTGACCTGATGTAATCAAAATGCAGCAGAGAGGTATCCTTTTTAATGTAGACCAGTTTAAACTGATCACCTGGGCGACATTTTCTAAGATCAAAAACTTTACCGGTTTCCTCGATAAGCTGCCGGGTGAGTTTCATCGGGACTTTTTTTGATACGAGCAGAGATGAAAATGTATTTCCTTTTGCAAGTTCACCTTCAATGAAAATGAGACCCTGGGTAGCTTTATTTTTTTGAGGGATGTAATGGCGGTAAACGGGTTTTATCACCCAGAAAAAGAGGGCAAGACAGATAAGTGTAAAAAAAAGCAGGGAAAGTAGCCGTGATGCAAATTGGTGGTGAGTCATAGTAACAAATCTGTTTTTTTCCGGAAGGGAATTTAGTTAAATTTATAAAAATGCAAAGTTACAACATTCTATTTTCTGATTCTGATTAAACGGATGGATATCTGACTTTTAAATCTCTCAATCATCTTCGCTTTTACGTGATCCACTTCATTTACTGGTATGTGGTTTTTCTCACGGCAAGACTGGTTTTTTTAACCTGGCATTGGGAAAAGAGTAACCAGCTTTCATTTTCAGAGCTGCTGGGAACCGTGCTTTATGGCTCCCAAATGGATGTTTCTGCGATTGGTTATATCCTGTTTTTTGTTGTTTTGGCTGGTTGGATGAGAGAGCTGTTCTCATTTAAACACTTCGGTTTATTTCTCACAATTTTCTACTTCCTCATGCAAACTGCGATTTGGACGGCAGTTGCTGCCGATCTTGAAGTCTATCAGGCATGGGGTGTTAAACTGAATGCAGAGGTTGTTTACTACTGCCAATACCCGGCAGAAGCATTGGCTTCAGCAATGTCTTCGCCGGTTTTTCTTCTCATCGGTACCGGTGTTTTCTGGGGTGTATTATTTTGGCGGATTTCCTTTAAAAAATTCTTTCAACCTGAATCATATCCGGGATGGAAATCACTCCCTCGGTGGATAACCATTCCGGTTTACTTACCCTTGCTTTTCTTTGTTTTTCTGATGATCAGAGGCGGATTGGGGTTAACCCCATTGAACCCGGGATTTGTCTATTTTTCTGAAAATTCTTTTGCAAATCATGCCGCCATCAATCCGGTCTGGAATGTCGTTTATGACCTGAACTCCCGCAATGAAAGCAGTAAAAAGGAAGTTGACTGGTTTTCGACAGAAAATGTTATTGCTTCAGTCGATAGTTTGTTTCTGAGAAACGAACCCTCTGCACGGCCTGAGTTATTTACAACCGACCGACCCAACATTGTGCTGATTATCCTTGAAAGCTGGACGGCAGACATGGTGCCTGCTCTTGGCGGAATATCGGGATATACACCGTCTCTCGATTCTATCATCAGCAACGGACTTTTATTTTCTAAGTTTTATGCAAACGGAAAACGATCTGCGTATGGCATCTCCTCGCTGTTAACCGGATTCCCCTCGATTCCTGATGGGGCGATCATTAAATTCCCGACCAAATTTGAAAAAATGCCGTCGTTAAGTGAACGGCTTGGTGAGGCAGGTTACACGTCGTGGTTTTTTTATGGCGGCGATGTTCGATTTGATAATATGAATGCGTTTCTGCTGAAATCAGATTTTAGTAAATTGGTCGATAAAAGTCAGTTCAGAAAAGAGGATCAGAATTCGAAGTGGGGTGCGTTTGATGATGTGGTTCTGAAGCGGATGAATCAGGATTTAAAATCCATTCCTAAACCTTTTTTCTCAGTCATGTTTACGCTGACCAGTCACGAACCTTTCGAAATTCCCGTGAATCCGCCCCATCCGCCGGCATCCGTTGCCGACCAGTATAAAAATTCAATCTGGTATTCTGATCTGAGCATCGGCAATTTTCTGAAAGAAGCACAAACCGAAGACTGGTATCAGAACACCATTTTCATCTTAATTGCTGATCATGGTCACCGTTTTCCGCTGAACCGTACCGAACAATTTGTGCCTGAACGGTTTCGTATCCCGTGTGTATTTTTTGGTCCGGCTCTTAAACCAGAGTGGAAGGGAAAGCAGATTGCTTCGGTTTCAAGTCAGGCCGACTTTTCCTCAACATTGCTAAATCAGTTGAAACTAAACTCGTCTGACTTTACGTGGAGCAATGATATGGTTAAATCACCACGACACGATTTTGCGTTTTATAATTTTAATGATGGGTTTGGTTGGATCAGACCTGAATACAAAGTCAGCTTTGATTTTGTATCAGAAAAAATTATTCTCGAAACGGGCTCAGACAGTTTATCACATGCCGATCACACCCGTTTTCTAAATGAAGGAAAGACGTATCTTCAGGGTGTTTACCGGTATTTTAACCGGATTGAGTGGGAAGGAAAGCCGTCAACAATCAGCAAGTGATCATCGAATCGATGTCACGGTATGGAACACCGAACAGATCAGTCAGGCCTGATTTTGTACAAAATCCTTTAAACAGGTAGGTTCCGAGTTTGAGCGGATGGTTTTTGCTAAGTGCAGTGTTGATATCCGGGTGGTCGCCCAGTTCCATAATAAAAGGCAATAAGGCGTTTGAAAGCGCGCTTGAACTGGTTCTCGAAACCAGTGAGGCAACATTGGGAACGCAATAATGAGTGACCCCATGTTTGATGAAAACCGGATTTGAAGGTGTTGTGGTTCTGCTGGTTTCAACACATCCGCCCTGATCAATTGAGATATCAATGATCACCGACCCAGGTTTCATAGCTTTAACCATTTCTTCAGAAACAATGTAGGGGTTTTTCTCACCTTTTACCGAAATAGCACCAATCAAAACGTCTGCAAACCGAACTGCTTTATTCAGGTAATAATGATTTGAAATTGCGGTGATTGCCCGCCGGTCAAGTGCCTGTTCAATATGTCTGAGTTTGTTGATATCCCGATCGAGAACCATAACCTGAGCGCCCATTCCAAGAGCAGCTCTTGCGGCAGATTCACCAACAGTTCCGCCACCGAGAATTACCACGGTTGCAGGCGGAACACCTGCGATTGACCCAATCAGAATCCCACGTCCACGTTTGTCTGATTCCAAATACCGGGCTGCAATCTGAACGCTCATCATACCAGCAATTTCACTCAATACCTTCACAATGGGTCGGTCACCGTTCAGGTCTTCAATATATTCGAAGGCAATTCCCGTAACTTGCTTTTCAGTCAGACTTTTAAAATAATTTTTTCTCAGAATGCCAAGATTCAAAGCAGAAATAATGGTTTGCTTATCCCTGATGAAATTACATTCTTCTTCAGTCGGTGGCTGAATTTTGACAATCAGTCCTGATTTAGAAAAAAGATCATCCTGACTGTAGACAATAAAAGCACCATTTGACGTGTATTCTTCATCGGAATAGTGACTTTCAGCGCCGGCACCCCTTTCAACAAAAACTTTATGACCGCGCTGGATTAGTGTTCGGATCGCACTTGGAATCAGGCTAACTCTTTTTTCTTCCTGTGCACGTTCTTTGGGGATTCCGATTGAAAGTTCGTTTCTGGCGGGATCAAAAATCCGGATTTTTTCCTGAGGGGTTAAAACAACTTCTTCCTGAATATTCAGGAGATCATTATACATCATAACTTATCGGAGGCGTGAACTGGAAGCGATTTTTTGAATATCAGTCTGGATAAACCAAAGAGCTGCCAGATTTAAAACCATTGCACCTGCCATGATTCCTATTCCAAACGAGTCGGGTTGTGAGAACAGATAAAGGTCACCGTTTGTAGTTTTGCCGATGTAGGCTGCAGACGTTCCGATGATGGTGTTAAACTGCCGGATGATCTGATGAACCTGAAGAAAAAGAAATCCGAAAGTGATACCCCCGGCAGCAAGGGAAAGAAATCCCCATCTTTTCTGAATCATCAGTTCGTTCCGGTTTCCCTTTCGGTTGAAGTGGAGAAAAGTAACGAGCAAACAACCGAAATAAATGATAATGCCGAATGTATTGAGATACCAGATGGATGGCCTCAGACCATCAAAAGAGAAGATGGAAGAGTCGATGTCCTGTTCAAGAATGAGGGAATATCCCCTGAGCTGAAACATCATAGGATTATCAGTTTCACTGGTAAGACCCAGTGAAAAATGCCAGGAGGGAATCCAGATCATCAGAATGAGCAAAAGTGCACCAAACAGAAATAGAAAATGCTGTTTCCTGATCATGAACTACTTTTTAAAAGGTAAAAGAAATGACCCGGGTAATTGGGTCAAAAGACTATGATATTTCTTAAAGTTATGAAATTGAACAGGAATTTCAAACCTTTTCATGATTTTGATCTGATTAGTTAAGAAAATACAAGGTGATCGGGTGGGCTAAAAAAGAGGAAGTCCGCTTATAGAATGGACTTCCTCTTTTTAAATTCAAATCAAGCGAAAATCAGAAGGTAACATTAATCTGAAGGTACGACCAAAAGGCAATGTCCTCATTTTTAGACCCGTACGTGTCTTTCATGACATCGCCGGGAAGAAAAACGGAAGTTCCCCAGGTTGTTTTAACACCTGGAATCAACGGACGGGAAAGTGTTAAATCAATTTCCTGACCAATGATTGAATGATCTAAAGCATTTTTCTCAAAACTGTTGAAATGATGCAGGTCACAGGCAGCAGTCAAATTCCACAGCTCAGTTTCTGCTTTCAGTTTCAGGTAAAAATCCTGAAGACCACCAGTGGGAATAAAACCTGCATATAGATAATCCATGTAGCCGTAGAATTTATGATTGGTTCCGTAAGAAACATCAAAAAGCGTGATTTTTTTACTTTTAGGATCCTGACCTGAAAGTAAATCGGCACCGGCAGTCAGCGATGATTTGTCTCCAAAGAGATTGGGAACCATGGCTGAACCAGAAAACATCCAGGCGCCAATTTTGGTCATATGATAACTTCCCATCTGAAAGGCTCCCTCAAAAACGGTTGTCAGGGCATCTGCTTTAAAAGAATGGGTTAACCCCAGAGTAGACCGATAAAGTTTCGAACTTATAACAGGTCTGGAATTTTCATAATATCCGAAAAGATCAAGTTGCTGGTTTTCAATTTTTTGAGTAAACCATGCCCCGTAAATATCGGTTCCGGTATCCCGTTTATGTAAAAACGGTGCGCCAACAGATTGGACTTCTTTCAGATTTAATGCGAAAGCATCCAAAGTCCATCCGTCAGAATAGCGAAATCTGAATCCATCAAAGGAGCGCCCGATCTGACTCCAGCCAACCCCACCAAAAAAGCGTTCAGTGCCATATATCATTTCAAATCTGCCGGCCTGAAGGGTAAGATTTTCTTCGGTAAGCGGAATTAAAATGAACGCCTGATGGGCATCAATATTTTTATCATTGCTGATGGTTGAGCCTGAAGTTGCCCCGAATGTTCGGGTATCCTGAAGTTCAAGGAAAACTTTACCGAAAGCACCAAGTCCCTTTTCTGCTGAAAGCCGGGTTCTCATCGTGGTAAAAGTGTTGGGAGCTGAGGCGTTTTTGAAATCACGTCCGTCGAGTTCTGAACGAAGCTGAACCGATCCGCCAAATTTGATTGGATTGGGTTGTTCCTGGGCAAATAAAATTCCGGCTGAAAGTAGTAGTCCGGAAATAAAGAGTACTTTTTTCATGGTTTTCCTTTTTTTAAGGGAAGAAGTTTGAAATTAGAAGTCAGAAGACAGAAGTCAGGAGACAGTCCTTCGACTCCGCTCAGGAACCGAAGGAACAACTTAGACGTCGTTGTAAAGATTAATTTGGGTAGGGGCGACCGGCTGTCAATGACCCGCGGCAAAGCCTTGGGGTCGCCCGCAAGTATTTTTATTTCTTGAAATTTAAAAGTGCAATTTTCAGTTTCCTGTTCCTGTTGACGGGGTAGCTTTCGGATAGGCTGCTTCCCGTTCTTTGGCTTTTTTATCCCATTCAGGAACGACAGTTTTCATGAATTCGGCCTTTTCAGCTTCCAGTTTTTTCATGTCAAGACCAATAAACGCCTGAGCTTTTGCCTTGGTTGTCAGATCGGGAAGTGCAACAACATCAGTTTTTCCGTGTTGAGCTAAAATCCGGTAAATGGCAAGCCGGGCTTCCTGAGCTTTGTCGATGGCAGTTCCGAGAATCCGGGCAGATTCCTGTGGCGCATGGAAACCAAGTCCGTTTGAAGCGCCAACATAATCCCATCTCCATTGTGCATGACGGATGAAGGTCAGTGCAGGTTTCATTTCTGCTTCAGTTGCGCCGGCATCCCAGGCTGCTTTTGCTTCAATGTGAACCGTGGCCAGCAATCTTTCAGAAATCAGGCGGAGTTCCCTGATTTTATCCTGCCGGTCGGTGACGTTTTTCACCAACGTGGCTTCACTTTCACGGTGACAAACCTGACAGGAATTGGAAACATTATTCAGAGGTGACTGAATCTGATGATCAGTAAATTTCACCGCACCTTCAGATTTGTAAGGCATGTGGCAATCGGCGCAGGAAACGCCACGCTGGGCATGAATTCCCTGTTGGAAAAGTTCATAGTCGGGATGCTGGGCTTTGATCATCGGGGTCTTGCTGAGCGTATGCGTCCAGTCAGAAAAAGCAATGGAATCGTAATAGGCTTCAATGGCTTCAACACCCGTTCCTTTTTCCCACGGGAAAGTCAGATATTTTCCGTCACCTTTAAAATAATACTCAACATGGCATTGTGCGCAAACCAGGGATCTCATATCCTGATGGGAAGCTTCATTGATGTCTTTTCCCATTTTTTCAAAAGCTTCAACCAAAGCAGGACGTGTGATTCTGAGATTCATGGTTTTAGGATCGTGGCAATCCTGGCAACCGATTGCGTTTACAACTTCCGCGCCTTTATCCTTCCACTTTCCTTTGTAAAATTCTTCAATTCCGTTCATTTCCATCAAACGGGGAACATCAGTGCTTTTGCACGTCCAGCAGGTTGCCGGAAGCGGTGCAGTGGTTCTTAACGTTGTCCGGATGTCATCAATGGCGTAAAAGTGTCCGCGTGACTGTTTGTAATCACGGGAAAACGGATATCCTGCCCACATCACAACCAGCGCAGGTGAATCTTCGAGATAATCGAGTTCTGCGCCGCCGCCAAATTTACTTCTGAAGGTGGTATCGGCAGTTTTGAGGAAGGTTTCATATTCTCTGGGGAAAGATTCGCCCCAAACTTCGTTCCGGGGTTCATTATCGGGAAGAGGTTTGATGGGCAAATAGGCAAATTTGGCTTCTGTGCGCCGTTCAACAATGGTTGAGGCCAGAATTGAAAGTCCGAAGACGATGGCGACCGTTCCCAGAAAAAGTACCCATCCAACCCATGGCCGTTGCTGAATAATATCAATCATTCGTTTCATAATAATTCCGTTACTTAAGTGTTGAATCTGGTTTTGTTTTTTGATTTAAAAGGGTGTTTATCTGTTCAGAAACCGGTGAATTGAAAACCGGAACTCTGGCGTAGGGGACAGAAGATAAACTGTTAACCCGGCCGTGCGGAGTTTGCTGATGACATGACCAGCAATTCCGGTCAGCATTTTCTGGGGAAATGTGGAAGTTATCAGCCAAAAGGGTTGAATGACATCTGATACAGTTTTCTTTGATGACGCCAATGCCGGCTTCCTTCACATGAATAACCTGAGGTTCCATCCGAAGGGTAAACATGGTGGCGTGACGAAGTCCGTCCTGAGCTTTGAAATAGTAGGTTCTGAACACGTTATCATGCGGAACGTGACAGTCGTTGCAGGAGGCAACCCGACCGTGACTTCCTGTTTGCCAGGTTGCATATTGAGGTGCCATGATGTGGCAGTTGACACAGGCTTTTGGGTCATCTGAGAGGTAGGAAAGTGCGTTTGAAATGTAAAGTGTGTACATGCCAATCCCGACTATTCCGGCAAGCAGAACGAGAACAACAGGCCGCCATTCAGGAGGTGGAGAAAAAGTATTAAAAAATTTATTCATGGATTTTAAGGGGTATAATTATTGTCTGCAAGATCGGGTGAGTCTGTCAAAGTTCCCAACTCTTGAGAATTAAAAATAGATTAGAAGGGTGATTTTATCCACCAATGGACGTCATGCTTCTCTGGGTTGTCTGGACCGAAAAATCATGTCCGCCATGTTTGGCCGGCTTTACTTTTAGATGGCTGGTAAGCAGTGAAAGAATCTCATTTTTATCTGCCCCTTTCCGCAGTGGGGTAAGCAAATCAACTTCACCATCATCAAACAGACAGGAACGGAATTTACCGTCGGCAGTTAAGCGGATACGTGAACAGGACGTACAGAATTGATCAGTTATACTCGAAATGAATCCCACTTTCAGCGGGTGATTTTTGATTCGGAAAGGTTCTGAAACAGAATCATGGGTTTCGTTTATTTTTTCAAGTTCAAACTGGTTACTGATGAGAAGCCGGGTTTCTGCGGATGGAACAAATTTTGAGAGTTCCCAGTGGTTTCCGCCAAATGGCATAAATTCTATGAAGCGGAGTTCTGTTTCCTGATTTGAAAAATATCTCACCAGATCGGGGGCTTCTGTCTCGTTGATTCCACGCATGAGAACTGAGTTGATTTTTACCTCAATTTCCGGCGTTTGCAAGGCCAGATGAATGGAGTCCAGAACCCGGGAAAGGCCGTTTGTTCGTGCGATTTTTTGGAAAGTCTGTTCAGATAATGAATCAAGACTGATGTTGACGGAAGTCAGTCCGGCTTCAATTAAACGGGGTAACTGCTCTCCCAAAAGGAAACCATTCGTTGTCATTCCGATTTGTCTGATTTGCGGGATCCGGCCAATTCCTTCAACTATTTCAACAAGATCTTTGCGAAGTGTGGGTTCTCCGCCGGTCAACCTGACTTTGGTTACGCCTTCATCCGCCAGCCAGGAAACCAGTTTTATGATTTCCCTAGCAGACAATAAATGGGAAGACGGAAGTGCGGGATGGCCTTCTTCAGGCATACAATATGTACATCTGAAATTACAGGCCGGAGTCAGCGAAATTCTGAGATAGGAATGAAATCTGCCAAACTGATCGGTAAGAAGGGTAGACATTTAGTTATTGATCGTCAGGTTTTCATTTTCAATCCGTCGGCTCAGAAACGGAGCTTCACTTCTCATCATTTTCTGAACAACCAGATGAAGCCAGACCAGACAAATCACCGTGAATATGGCAAAAAACATCCAGCTTGTGGTCCAGATCCCGGTTGTCTGCAGCAACCATCCGAAAATAATAGGTGTGAAAAAACCGCCCAGGCCACCCAGAACGCCAACCATTCCGCCAACAACACCCACATCCTCAGGAAAATAATCCGGAATGTATTTGTAAACAGCAGCTTTCCCGATTCCCATGGCAATGCCGATCACAAAAACGAAGAAAGTGAAAATATAAATATTTGCCTGGAAATAAATCTGGGTCATTCCTCTGGCAAGTAACTCACCTTTTTTAACTTCGTCGCCAACTTTAAAAGCAGCATTTTCACCATTTGAATTAACGGTTCTTTCCGTCCAGTATTGCCAGGTGGTGGAAGTTGGCCAGATGTGACTATCACCGTTCTGTGTATCCAGTTCCATGTTGGTTGCAGCAGGTGCCTGTCCTGAAATTTTGTAAGTGATTTTATTGCCTGATTTGGGATTTTCGACGATCATTTCTTTCCCTGAAAGTGAAATGATTTTACCGGGTTCAGAAGCTGTAATTCCGTTTCCCGGAGAAAGAATCGTCATTTGGGGAAAGAAAAGCAGGAAGCAGAAAATCCCGATGGTACTTAAAACCCAGTACATCACTCTACGTGCACCAAAGTGATCTGAAAGCCACCCGCCCAACGCCCTGATGACGCCGGATGGAAAGGAAAAAATGGCAGCGAGTGCGCCGGCAAAAACGAGCGAGGCCCCATATCCTTTTACATAATAAGGTACTAGCCATTGAGATAAACCTACAAATCCGCCAAAAACGAGAAAGTAATAAGCACCAAACCGCCAAACTCTCATGTGCCGGAGCGGAGCCATCCGTTCTGAAAAGGTTTTGCCCGCACCGTGAGGCGTGAGTTTATGTTCGGTCAGGAACCAGAAAGCAATCGCCATTAGTACGATTACGATTGCGTAAACAATCGGAAGCCATCGCCAGCCTTCCAGGTAAGTTCCGTTTGCCGTGAAGTAATTGAGCAGTTTGGGCGCCCCAAGTAAAGTAATGGCTGAACCGGCATTTCCGGCACCAAAAATCCCGAGAGCAAATCCCTGATATTTTTTTGAGAACCAGACCGAGGTGTAAGCAATCCCAACGGCAAAAGCAGTTCCTGAAAGTCCGAAAATGAGTGAAGCAACTACGAAATCAAAATATGTGTGGGCGACATGGAGGTAAACCAGTCCGATGGCAGAAGCAATTAAAACCCAGAAATAGACAATCCGGCCACCGTATTTATCCGTCCAGATTCCAACCGGTAACCGGATGAGTGAGCCGGTCAGGACGGGAATGGCCATGAGAACGCCAATTTCTAACGGACTCCATTTATAAACGCCGTTTGTGGTGAGGAAGGTGACCAGAACACCGTTGAGCATCCAGACTGCAAAACACAGACTGAAGGCGAGGGTGTTCATGATGAGGATTTTGATGGCTTTCGGATCTTCTGTCATGGCTGATTCCTGATGTGATTTTTCTCCCGCTCCCAAGCAAGTTTTTTTGCCGGGTTAAAAGATCCCACGGATTGACGCGGAAGGGATTTTTAGTTTGTTACTATTCCCCTCCTTTTCTAAAGGAGAGCCTGCCCCGAACGTTGTAAACCCGGCCTTTGACGGGCTTTCGGGGGGTTAGGGGTGGTTTGGCTGTTTCCCCAAAACCCAAGATTGGAAACCACCCCGGCTTCGCCACCCCTCCTTGAAAAGGAGGGGAATTTAATCCTTTAACCTGTCACCTGTCACCGGTTTCAAGTCACTTGTCCCATGTCCCTTGTCCCTGGCCTTTAGCACGGTTTTTCTGCATTTTTTCTGGCATAAAACCACCAGCAGAGAATCAGACAGAGGACATAGAAAATAGTAAATCCGAAAAGTGCATATTCCGGAGTTCCGGCTTTTACCTGCTCACCGAATACTTTGGGAACAATCATGGCGCCATAAGCTGCAATGGCAGACGTCCAGCCTAAAACCGGACCTGCCTGTGCAGGTTCAAAAATGACAGGAATCATCCGGAAGGTAGATCCGTTGCCAATTCCGGTTGTGACAAATAAAAGAAGGAACAATAAAAGGAACGGCATGAAAAAATCGACCGGTGAACCGGCTTGTCTGGCCTGAATGACCGTCCATGCAACTCCAAGTGCAGCAAGGATCATGACAACCGTATTCCATAAGGTTACTTTTGCACCGCCGACTTTATCGGAAAGCCAGCCACCAACCGGGCGGATCAGCGATCCAACCAAAGGACCCAACCAGGCGTAGGCAAATGGATTCGGAGCATCCGGATTTGAAGTCCCGTCAGCAAGTGGGGCACCGAAAACAATTTTGATGAGTAAGGGAAGTGCTGCAGAATATCCGATAAAAGAACCAAACGTCATGATGTATAAAACGGTCATGACCCAGGTGTGGCGGTTTGAAAAAATGGCGAACTGTTTCTTCAGGTTTTCCTGAACTTTTCCGGGAATCAGTCTCATGAGTCCGAGTGTAAACAGAATCGTGATTGGCAGAACAATCCATAAATTCCATTTCATAAAAAACATCAGCCAGATGCCAAGGGAAGCTCCAATAAATCCGATTAGAATCAATCCGGTTGCTTTCATAACGGCAACAAAAGTTGAACTCGTATCAGAAACCGGAAGATTATTCATTCCTGCACGGGCAAGGAAAAACAACACAATCAGAACTGGCACCCAGATCAGACCTGAATTCTGAATGTAAACCAGAGAAACCACTCCATTTTTTGAGAGTTCATACCCAGCCCCACCGGCGGCACCAAAAAGTCCGACCGTCATGGCCATCGGTACGAAAACCTGCATGACGGAGACACCCAGATTTCCGATTCCGGCATTGATGCCAAGTGCGGCACCCTGCATTTTTTTCGGAAAGAAAAAAGAAATGTTTGACATGGAGGAAGCAAAGTTTCCACCACCAATTCCAGATAAAGCTGCCAGGACAATAAAGGTAAAATAGGAAGTGTTCGGATCCTGAAGCGCAATTCCGATCCCAAGAGCAGGAATAAGAAGCAGTTGCGTGGTGTAAGCGATCACATTTCTTCCGCCGGAAATGGCAATCAGAAAAGCGTTGGGAATCCGGAGTGTGGCGCCGGCAAGTCCGGCAATGGCAGAGAGGTTGAAGAGTTGCTGATCATCGAACGGAAATCCCAGATTTTTCATCTGAACGGTGATAATGCTCCACAACATCCACGTCGAAAAGGCCACCAGAAGAGCCGGAACTGATATGAAAAGGTTTTTTCTGGCGATTGCTTTTCCGGTAGAATTCCAGAATGATTCATTTTCGGGCTCCCAGTTTGGGATGTTGGTTTTCATGTTTATTCCTTTGTTGGATTTTATTATTGTCATTCCCGCGTTGAAAATCCGGCTACCGACGGAAAGGCGGGCTAACGAAGTTCTGCGAAGCTCATCCAGTATTGCTTTTTTCATGATTCCCCTCCTTTCCCAAAGGAGGGGTTAGGGGTGGTTTGCATTTTTATCAGTTTCAGATAAACCACCCCGGCTTCGCCACCTCCCGAAAGTGTTCGGGACAGGCTCTCCTTTATAAAAGGAGGGGAATTTTCCACTTCCAATTTCCGACCAAAAATCCGGTGACTGAGCGGAGTCGAAGTGCCCGGTGCGCGGCGCCCTTCGATAAATCCGGCATCTGCCGGACACTCAGGGTGACAGGCTCAGTGACCGTATTTTCCTACTGAACACTTATAACTTGTAACTCTGTAACTTATAACTGATTCCCGTTTCCTACTTCCTTCTATTCCAAATCACCACTTGCGGTGGCCGAGTGAAATACCGGAAGGGCAGTGAAAAGGCGTGAACCAACCGGCTGAACGGAATCAGCAAAACAATCACCCAGGCAAAAATCAGGTGAAGTTTCACGATGATGGGCAGATTTTCCACGAAGGCAATGTTGGGCGAAAAGGAAACCAGACTCCACAAATACGGCGACATCGTTCCGGGTGCCCATGAAGAACCCCACGGATAAAGAACTGCCGTCAGAATGCCGAGAACAATCTGAACCAGAAGTAAAAGCAAAATCACTAGATCCATCGTTGAGGTTACTGCCTGAATCCGGCTGGTGAAAAGTCTTCTGATAAACAAAACGAGCAAGCCGATAAAACACGCTACTGCAGCAGCAAGTCCGGTACTTTCAATCAAAATCACCACCGTTCCGCCAGAAGTTAAATTCTGCCAGAATCTCGGGAAAAGAAAGGCAATCAGGTGGCCGAAAAACACAATTCCAAGTCCGAGATGCCAGGGTAGCGATCCCCAGAAAACCTTGTCATTTTCAAGAAACTGAGACGATAACGCCGAGTAACTGAACCGGTTTGAATTGAACCGGTAAATGGAACCCACAACCATCGTAAAAACGGCAACGTAGGGAAGTCCGGCAAGGAAAAATAAATCAAGCATGATGAATCTCCTGGTGAATTTCAGTTTTCGTCAGGTGAAGAATAAGTTTGAAAATGGCTGCGTACGGATTGTTTTTTTCTTCAAGTTTCGGCAGCATGTCGGTTGAGGGTTTGATCAGGCAGTCATCGATGAAGCTTTTGTACCGTTCCTCCTCGATGATATAGGGAGCAAACTGGAGCAAAGTCGGGATGGAGTCCGGAAGTTCACCCGGATGCAAACAGAATCCGTAAATGTTGAAAGCATCAATCATCCGGGCCATGAACAAACTCCGGTTGAAATTTTCCTCGCCAAACAATCCGATCGAAATGAAGAGCGGACAAACCGGGTTCAGATCAAAAGTTGACGTGTAAATTTCCTGCATCCCTTCCATTCTGATCTTTGTTGCCAGTTTCACAAAGGTTTGCCAGTCTGCATAAAGTTCAGAATGAGTCCGGATTTCTTCAGGAAGCGCCAGACTGACTTTTTCGATAGTTTCCATCATCGATTCAGTAGGGTAGTCAAGAAGATCAGCCAGCAACGGAAACAGGATTTCTGCTTCGGGTGAAGCAGCTTTGATTAGCGGTTCCATATCAATTTCCTCTCGCTGGTGGATTTACAGTTCCGAAACCGGTGCAGCTTTTGCACACTTCCGGATCCATGGTGGGTTCAATGGCCATTTCCCGCTGCATCGGTGCAAGAACAAACCGTTCTTCAACCGTGGGTAAACTGGTCATTTCGTAAATGGCATCAGCTTGTTCGGGTGTGCAATCTGCAGCAGCCAGAATTTCTTTAACACGGTCGTGATTGAAATCGGCGACCTCACGGAACCGGCGGTAATATCTCACAGCTAGCATTTTTCTAACGGAATAGGTGATGATTTCCTTGTTTCCGGCGCTGAACAGATTCGACAGATAATCCAGCGTCATCCGTGCTTTTCCCAATCCTGAGAAAAACTCGTCAACCGTGTGGTTGTAAATTCCATTTTCAACCCGTCCCATGACAGGCAGCAAGGGCGGAACGTAAAACAACATGGGCGCCGTCCGGTATTCGATATGCAGCGGAAGTGCAAGTTTCCATTCCATCACATATTTGTAAACTGGTGAATGTTGTGCTGCTTCAATGGTTTCAGGCGTAATCCCGTTGAGTTTTGCAGCAGCAATGACATCCGCATCAAACGGATTTAAAATCAGACTTCTCTGTGATTCAACCAGGTCATGATCTTCCACTTTCATGGAGTCTTCAATCCGGTCGGCATCATACAAAATCACACCCATATACCGGATTCTTCCAACGCAGGAATGGAAACAGGCCGGAGCCTGACCGGTTTCGAGGCGTGGATAGCACAGAATACATTTTTCTGATTTACCGGTTTTCCAGTTATAATAGATTTTTTTGTATGGACAGGCAGCAACGCAAGCCCGCCATCCACGACATTTATCCTGATTAATCAGAACAATGCCATCTTCTCCCCGTTTGTAAATTGCTCCGGAAGGACAGGCAGCCACACATGATGGATTTGTACAATGGTTACAGATTCTGGGCAGATACATCATGGCGATGTTTTCAATTTCCAGCAACTGTTCTTTTTCCTGATCAGTCAGTTCACCAAAATTGGGATCATTTTTAGCATAAATTGTGGATCCAGATAAATCGTCATCCCAGTTCGGACCGGCTTTGATGTCGATGGGTTGACCAGTAATTTTTGAAACAGGAATAGCAGTCGGCTGATCGTCACCGGCAGGTGCATCAAACAAATCCTGATATTTATAAGTCCAGGGTTCGTAATACTCATCCAGGCCAGGTTGATTCGGATTGTAAAACAGGCTGAACCAGTGTCCGGTTTTGGACTGTGATTTCAGTTTGAGTTTTTTTCCGTCCAGCTTCCACCCGCCCTTGTATTTTTCCTGATTTTCCCACTGAACGGGAAAGCCAGTTCCGGGTTTGGTTTCCACATTGTTCCACCACATATATTCCGCACCTTCACGGTCGGTCCAGATGTTTTTGCAGGCGACTGAACAAGTGTGGCATCCGATACATTTGTCAAGATGAAAAACCATCGAGACGTGCGATCTTACATTCATCATTTTCTCCTTTTTCTGTATCGGCTCAGAATTCTTTTTTCGCTAATTTTTTAACCAGAACCTGGGTTTCACGGTTTACACCGGTCGGACCCCAATAATTAAAGGCATAAGTGAACTGGGCATATCCGCCAATCATAAACAACGGTTTCAGGCGAACCCGGGTGAGACTGTTATGTCCGCCGGCCCGTTTGTTTCCCCGCTCAGGTGATTTCGGCACAGAAAGTGTCCGTTCCGGCGAGTGATAAATCATGCACATTCCCCTCGGAACCCGGTGGGTCACGCAGGCACGGGTACAAACCACGCCATTGTCATTGTACACTTCAACCCAGTCGTTATCCACGATGCCAATGAGTTCTGCATCTTTATTATTGATCCACAACGGTTCTACACCCCGGCTCAGTGTTTTCATTCTGAGTGTATCGCCGTAAGTGGAGTGAATGCCCCATTTTCCGTGCGGCGTGATATAGTTCAGGCTGATGGGATCGCCGTTCAGCGACGATTTAACCAGATCACCATACGTCACGGCATCAACTGCCGGTTTGTGTGTCGGAAGGTTTTCACCGTAGGCAACGTAAGTTTCGTGATCGAGGTAAAAATGCTGCCGGCCGGTTAATGTTCTCCAGGGAACACGGCGTTCATTGTTGAGCGTGTAGGCCGAATAGGTTCTTCCTTGGGTGGTAAATCCGGTCCAGAATGGCGTTGTCAGAACCCGGCGCGGATTGTTGGCTATATCTTCAAAAGTGAATTTGATTCCCCGGGTAGGTGAAGCCAGATCGGTGAGATCAAGTCCGGTTTTTTGAGATTCGTATTCAAACGCCCGGTAAGCGAGTTCACCGTTGGTTTCGGCGGCAAAAGCCAGAATAAATTCACAGACTGATTTATCCTGACGCAGGGAAATATACTCGTTTCCGCCCCATTTTTCGGTCGGATAATCTTTAATGTGCTGATCATGAACGTCGGCAACATCAATGTGGATGCCGTGCATGCCCAATCCATTTTTTTTGATCGCAGGTCCGACAGAAATGAACTTGTTGAAAACGGATTTTGGATCACGTTCTACAACCCGGAAGGAAGGCATGGTTTTTCCTGGAATCGGTTCACATTCTCCGGTAATCCAGTCCTTCACTGATGGTTGTGCCATTTCGCCCGGCGTGTCGTGCATAATCGGCGACGCAATCAGGTCACGAACAACCGGAAGGTTCAGTTCCTGTGCCAGCTTTGCTGTGGCTTCTGCAACTCCCCGGAAAATGTCCCAGTCGGGTTTTGATTCCCAGCAAGGGGTGACTGCTGCCTGAAGCGGGTGAATGAACGAGTGCATATCGGTCGTGTTGAGATCATTCTTTTCATAAAACGTGGCTGCCGGAAGAATGATATCAGAATAAAGTGCAGACGTATCCATCCGGAAATTCAGATCCACAATCAGATCCATTTTACCAACGGGAAGTTTGTCGTGCCAGGTCACTTCTTTCACATCTTCAGGTTCGATTTCTCCGGCGATGGCGTTATCGTGAGTTCCCAGATAATGCCGTAAGAAATATTCGTGTCCTTTTGCGGAAGACATGAGTGCATTACCACGCCAGATGTAAAAAGTTCTCGGCCAGTTTTCTTCGGCATCGGGATCTTCAATTGAAAATTTGAGTTTTCTTTCCTTAAGTTGCTGAACGACGTAAGCAATGATGTCTTCATCAGTTTTTGCCCCGGTTTTCACAGCTTCATCAATGAGGTCGGCATTTGGCCGGTTGAATTGCGGATAGCAGGGCATCCAGCCGTTTCTGACGGCCTGGATATTCCGGTCAATAGTGTGGCCTGAAGCCATGGAATGTGAGTTGTCTGAAACCGCACACATATCCTGAAAAGGTTTGTCGTAACGCCACTGATCCGAATGAATGTAGTGAAAGGACGGCGCATTTTGCTGCCGGGGAGGAGCTCCCCAATCTGCACCAAAGGCAACCGGACCCCACGACGTCTGCGGAACGAGTTTTTCCTGACCGACATAGTGATTCAGTCCGCCGCCATTTACGCCGATGCAACCGGTCATCATGAGCACAGAAATCGGAGCCCGGTACATCAGGTTGTTGTGATACCAGTGATTGGCGCCGGCACCAATAATAACCGAACATTTTCCGTTGGTTTGCTGAGCGGTCGCTGCCCATTCCTGAGCAAATTTAATGACGAGTTCACGGTCAACGCCGGTGAATTTTTCCTGCCAGGCGGGTGTGTTCGGGGTTTCTTCGTCCTGATAGGAAGATGAAAATCCGTCAAAACCACGATCGACGCTGTATTGCGCCAGCATCAGATCAAAAACGGTGGTCACGATTTCTTCGCCGTTGACTGTTTTTACTTTTTTTATCGGAACGGGACGGGCGACAACTTTGTCATTGGTTGATTCAGAAAAATCATTGAAGGTGACCTGAACGGTTTCATCTTCCATGCCGAGCAATGAGAGAACCGGATCAGTTTCTTTTCCCGAAACGGCATCTTCTGATTTCAGATTCCACTTACCTTTTTCCTTCTGCCAGCGGAAACCGAGTGTTCCGGTTGGAAGGGCAAGTTTTTTCGTGTTCCCGTCAAAAATGAAGGTTTTCCATTCGGCATTGTCTTCTCCGGCGGTGGATTTTACTTCAGAGGCACGAAGCAAACTTCCGGCGGTGAAGGTTCCGTCTTCCTTTTTAGCCAGTTTGACGACAAACGGCATGTCGGTTTTTTCTTTGACATACTGCTGGAAGTAGGGAACCTGACTGTCAATGAATTTTTCTTTCAGGATGACGTGACCGACGGCCATCCAAAAGGCGGAGTCCTGACCCTGATGGATTGGAATCCACTCATCGGCAGTTTTGGCGGTCATGTTAAAATCGGGTGCAAAAACGACAACTTTTGATCCGTTGTGACGGCTTTCAACGAGAAAGTGGGCGTCAGGTGTGCGGGTCATGAACACGTTTGAACCCACAACGGCGATAAATTTGGAATGGAACCAGTCAGCACTTTCAGCAACATCAGTTTGTTCACCCCAGATTTCTGGTGATGCCGGCGGAAGGTCACAGTACCAATCGTAAAAACTCAGGCAAACGCCGCCCATCAGTTGTAAAAACCGTGCTCCCGAGGCGTAGGAGACCATCGACATGGCCGGAATTGGCGAAAACCCAATGATCCGGTCGGAACCCCATTTCTGTGACGTGTACAGATTCGACGCTGCCATCAGTTCGTTGGCTTCATCCCACGAAAACCGGCGAAGTCCGCCTTTTCCCCGTGCCTGCTGATATTTTTTCCGCAGAACCGGATTTTCCTGGATGGACTTCCAGGCTTCGTAAGCATTTCCGCCGGAAGCGACTTTTGCAGCCTTCCAGATGTCATACAGAATTCCCCGGATGTACGGATATTTCACCCGGATGGGAGAGTAAATGTACCAGGAGTAAGAAATTCCTCTTTGGCAGCCACGGGGTTCATATGGCGGAATGTCCCGGGCAATTTTCGGATAATCGAGTGCCTGCATTTCCCAGGTGATGATGCCGTTTTTAACGTAAATATTCCAGCTGCAGCCACCGGTACAGTTTACACCGTGTGTGCTTCTTACGATTTTATCGTATTGCCAGCGGTTCCGGTAAAATTGTTCCCAGCTTCTTGCATCCGGATTTAAAATATCTTGTATCCATGACATGGTCGTGTTCCTTTCCGATCAGGATTTCAGGGTTTGGCGTACGCTGATGAGACGGTTCCGGTACAAAACGCCCAGAATTCCGAATAAAAAGGCACCGCCAATCAGTGAAGAAAAAATCAGGGTGAATGAATTGGTATATTCTGGTTGAGCATCAACAGATTGCAGGTAGGCGGTAAGATGTTCAGCTTCAGTTTGGGTGATTTCGTGATTCCGGTAAGGTTCACGCATGGTCGGGAAGGCTGCATTTTTGATGGCGGAAGTTAAACCCGATCCGCCAAATTTAGAAAATGTGCCGGTTAACGGTAGTCCCAATTTTCCGCCACCGGGACCTGAATTCCTGAATGAAGAGTGACAGGATACACACGACATGCCACCATTAGTCAGAGCCGTTTCACCGTAATAAAGGGATTCTCCGGCTGCAGGATCTCCGGGAAGTTTTTCTACAATTCCTTCTGGTACCGGCGGATTCAAAATCCCATCCGGATTTTCTGCATGGATGAGGGCAAGCAGCTGATTCCGTTGATCAACAGAAATCGGACCCACCATTGCCTCCATCCGGTCGAAGGCCAGGTTCAGGTCTGCATCCGTTTTTGTTTTTGATAGACTGAGGTCAGTACCAACCAGAACTTTTCCGAAAGCATGGCAGGAGATACATTTAGATTTGAAAAAATCAGCACCTTGTCCAGCCAGCAAACTGTCTGTTTGTGCAAAAGTTGGGATGGCAACCGGCAGAAGAATGAAACCAGCAAACAGCTTTTTGAAATTCATAGTTTTCCTATTGTAGACTAATTAGTCCAAAGATGAGGTATATAGAATAAATAGTCCATAATAAGAATGTTAAATGAAGATTAGAGAATTTTTTAGAGTTAATTGGGGGGAGAAAAAAGAATGATAGGTCTTGATATTTGAAAAATTTAATATTACCTTGGTTTAATAATCTCCTGAGGTAAAATCATGATTGCATTTTTATTACTCCTTCAACTTGGTAGTTCACCGATTGGTAAACCGGCATGGGAATTTGAAACCTACGGGAAGCTGATAAGGGTTAATTTGAATCAAGCTGAAATCAATCCTGCTGATACAGTTGGGGATTGGAGTGATGTTGAGGATATGGTAGGTGTTTCCTCACTTTTTTATTATGGTGCTGTCCAAACGCCAAAAGAAAAATATTTAATATACAATTGGTATCGAAATTTTTACCAAATGTCTCCGTTTAACAAACATTTTTTAAAACCGATTGGTTCGACAAAAAGTTGGGAAATGAAAGAAGAAATGGATTTTGTCTCCCCTTTTATTTACAGCCTGAAAACGAAAGTATGTAAGTCTGGGTTCTGGTTTATTTCTGGTGAGTACCACAATACATTTCTTTCAAACGATGATAGTGTAACTCAAATTGGCACCTGGGAAGATTTGCCACCAAATAAACTTAGAATCCAGAATGTTGCAGGTGAAATTGAAGGAAAGTATTTAATCTCAACAATTGCAGGTTCAAGTACGCCAAATAGTCCCAAAGTAAATTATTATCTGGTTGATGATAAAGATTTTCCCTTTCCTGATTCTAGTTTTACCCAATTCGGGGATACGGATTCTACAATTATGATTGACAATTTAATCCAGATCAACTCTGATTTGTTTTTGGTTTACTCAGGATTAATGTACAAATCAATTATTGTAAAAAAGGGTGAAAACGGATTTAGATTTATTAAAAATGCAGGTGCTGAATTCAACCAAAACTGCAAATTGGAAAACAATCAGATACATGTCATGGAATTTAATAAATTGAGCCAATACACTTACAATCCGGCGGACACAACGTTTTCCGGTCCGGTTGTTTTAGCTACCTTTCCAATTAACCAAACCCGGACAGATGTGAATTTTAAAAATATTGTTTTTATCGAAAATGATACTCTCAAAGTTTTTGAAGTTTCCCAAAAAGAGGTTACAAGATCCTGGTCACTAAAGGGATATAACCAAATATACAAACCTTTTATAGATGGTAATGACATATATTTCCATTACGTCACTAAAGACCAGGGTGTTTCCGTAACTGATAATGCTCAAAAACCGGATCAGTTTTCAGTTTCCGTTTACCCGAATCCGTTTAACCCTTCAACAACCATTAAAGTGAATAGTTCAAGTCCGGGTGTCACTACCTTTTCAGTTGTTGATCTTCTCGGTCGCCAGGTTCTGTCCCTTCCTGATCAAAATCTGATTGAAGGAATAAATGAAATTCCCCTGAATGCCGGGACACTTTCATCGGGACTTTATTTTCTAAAGGTAACTTCTGGGACCAAAAACCAGACCGTGAAGCTGATGCTGATGAAATAGGGGAAAGTTTTTTCAATCTCTAAAAATGAATTCCGTCAACTAATGAAGACGGCAATAAAAACAATTGTCTGAATTGGGATTTACAGGATTTCAGGATAGGCAGGATGAATAACCAATTGCAAAAATCAAAGGCAGGATTTTAAATTCCCATCTAGAAAATCCTCAAATCCTGTAAATCCTGATTCTGACAATTATCCATTTAAATTCTCCCCAACAACTTCTTCAGTTCTTTCCGGCCACGGAACATCACTTCTTTTTCATCAGCAATGGTCAATTCTCCATTTCTTTTTACCGGTTTTGAATTCACCCAGACATCTGTCACATTTTCTCTTTGTGCCGAATACACCAGGGCAGAATAAAACTGATCTTCAGTCTCTGGTTCTATCGGATTCCAGATCCGGTTCAGATCCACAGCAACAAAATCGGCTTTAAACCCGGCGGCCAGTTTACCGGTTTCCTTTTCCAGACCCAATGCCTCCGCACCACCTGATGTTGCCATTTTAAAAACTGTCCGGGCTGGCATGGCAGTCGGACCCAAAACCGGCTTTTGAATCAGGGCAGCCAGTCTCATTTCAATAAACGGATCCAGATTATTATTGCAGGGCGCACCATCTGCACCCAGCGACACAGAAACGCCTGAGGCCATCAATCCGGGAACAGAAGCAATTCCGGATCCAAGTTTCAGGTTGGAAGACGGACAGTGAAGAATCCGGGTTTGGGTGGATTTTAGCAATTCCTTTTCATGATCACTCAGCCAGATACAATGGGCAAGAAGGGTTTCCTTCCCAAGCAAACCGAGTTCGTCAAACACTTCAACATTATCCTTGCCAAATCGTTTTCTTACTTCTGCAAGTTCAGATTCCTGCTCAGATGAATGGGTGTGATACCGAAGGGTTGGATCGTTTTTTACACGGTCATGCGATTCCTGAAGCAAATCTGACGAACACGAAAGTACAAATCGTGGCGTGACTGCATACCGGATCCGGCCGGAATCACGGCCATGCCACGATTTGATCTGATCATCCATCGAAGAAAGGGCTTCAGATTTGGTTTCTGATAGGCCCGGGAAAAGTGGATTTTCATCCATCAGTGCTTTCCCAAAATATCCCCGGATTCCCAATCTTTCGGCGGCTTCAAGCACAGAATCATAATGACGGATCGAACCCATATCCATAAGGGTTGTAGTTCCGTTCGAAAGCAATTCAAGAAGTCCAAGTTCAGCAGAAACTTTGATCGATTCCGGCGAATGGGCATTTTCAAAAGGGAAAATACGGGTTTGAAGCCAGTCAAGCAGATTCAGATCATCTGCAAGTCCGCGAAATAAGGTTTGGCAAAGGTGAATGTGGGTTTGAATAAATCCGGGGAAAAGGATTTTGTTTCCCAGATCGGTTACCTGAACCACCGGATAGTTCTCCTTATGGAAGTGAGACCACTCCCCGGTTTCAAGAATCGCACTTTCGTTAAATACAAGAAATCCATCCTTAATAAACGACGGATCCGAATTGGTAAGAATGGCAGAAGCCCGTAAAATCGTGATCATGAAATCCATTTTTGATCTGAAAAACATAAAATCCGGTAGTTTTTATCAGATTCCAAACCAGATTCCGTGAATGATGCCCGTTTTTTTGCTGACAAGACTGTAAAATAAACACAGGGTTGTCTATTTTTGCGCCGTGTGTAATGAGGGGGTTTAATGTTTTTACGTTATTTGCCGGCAGTTCTTCTGCTGGCTGTACCTGTTTTTTCTCAACCTGTGCCACCTGTTGCTCAGGTTCCGTCTCAATTTTCTGGGCTGACCATCGATATGCAATGGTTTTTGGCTTACCAGAATGGAAAGCTTTCTGATAAAGTAAGAGATGAGTTTGCCCTGAAGCGTGGGTATGTTGATATCAAAAAGAAAATCAACGATACCTTTTCAGGAAAGATCACGACCGATATCACCGTTGATAAAGAAGGCGATGGAATGGGTGATGTTGAAATCCGCCTGAAATATCTGCTTCTGAAAATGAATCTGCCCGAAATTGGTTTCCTCAAAAAATCCTTTATGGAATTTGGTATGATTCATCTGCCCTGGATCGATTATGAACAAGCAATAAACGATTACCGGGTTCAGGGAACCATGTTTCTCGAGCGAACAAACGTGATGAGTTCCGCCGATTTCGGGTTGGTTTACATGACCCAATTCGGCGAAAGTCTCGATGAAGACTATCAGAAAAAGGTCAGTTCTTCCTTTCCCGGAAAGTATGGCAGTATGGCGATTTCCCTAACCAATGGTGGTGGATATCATGCTCTCGAATATAACCGGAATAAAACAATTCAATCACGGCTTTCGCTCAGACCGTTTCATGAAATGCTTCCCGGGCTTCAAATCCATCATCATGGCGCAGTTGGTAAAGGAAATATTGCAGAAGCGCCCGATTGGTATTATCACGCAGGAGTTTTAAGTTATGAAGCTGATGGTTTAATTGTAACCGGATCAGGATTTCTGGGTACAGGGAATTATTCAGGTACTGCAATTCAGGATACGGTTTCCTTTTCTCCAGTTGATCAGAACGGATTTTCAGTCTTTGCTGATGTCAGAGTTTGGGATCCGGGTATTAATGTTTTCGGGCGATATGACCGGGTGACATCAGAGTATGCATCGGGTGATAAACTTGCCGAACGTTGGATTGGCGGAGTAGCCTTTTATATCACCGATCGAAGTAAGCTGGTGTTAGACTATGATTACTATAACAGAAATACGGCTGGAAAACCCAATGACGGACTTTTTGAAGCTGTGATTGAACTTCGGCTTTGACCCCTTCCTTTCTCCCATCCTGATTTGTTTTCAAACAGTCAGGATGGCCTTTTTTGCATTTTCCCCAAGAAATAAACATCCGTGACAAGCCCACCAGTTTATTGTCGACTCACATTATTGGTAATTAATTTGACACTTGTAAATAAAATTGATTATTATTGTGAGTGAACATTCACTAACTAAATGTGTGAAAAATGAATCCAGAAATTACAGACCGCCAAAAAGAGATTATCAACGTGTCGCTTGAGATCATTGCAGAAGGTGGTATACAGTCTCTTACTATTAAAAATCTTGCAAAGAAAATCGGTTTCGCTGAATCGGCAATTTATCGCCATTATGAGAATAAAATTCAGATTCTACTGGCTATCCTCGAGTTTTTTAGGCAAAATTCAGAGTCCTTTTTCGCCAGCCAATTGAACTCAAATGAGCCTGCTTCGGTGAAAATTGAACATCTGTTTCTAAATCATTTTAAAAAATTCTCAACCACACCTTCACTGGTTGCCGTGATTTTTTCGGAAGAAATTTTTCGCAACGAGGTAGAACTTACCGATAAAGTGAAAGAAATAATGAGTAAAAACCATGCAAGCCTTAAAGCTATTATTGAAAGCGGGCAGAGCAAGGGTGAGATCAGGGCTGATATTGATGCCTCGCATTTGGCCTTTATGATCATGGGGTCATTGAGAATGTTCGTTAAACAATGGCACATGTCTAAATATGACTTTAACCTGATTGACAGAGGTACTGAGTTAATGAATTCTATTAAAATTATGATAAATAAAGGTTAACAATATGAAAATTACAGTTGTAACAGAGACCCCGATTGTAGAAACGCCACATAAACTTGATGTTCGGAAATTGTATGACAATGATTCAGCACAAGTTATGCACATCACCCTGCAACCGGGCGAAGCACTGAAACCACACATTACTCCCGTCGACGTATTTTTTTATATTCTGGAAGGCACACCTGACGTGACGGTTGGTGATGAGAAAATTCAAGTAAATGCTGATAGTTTGGTAGAAAGCCCTAAAAATATTGTTCACTTCCTAACAAACAATTCTACGGCAGTGGCTCGTATTTTGGTTGTAAAAGCTCCCAAACCAGCAACCCAAAAAAAATTATTGTAAATCAAAATGAAAAATAAATCAATAACCGTATTTCGTTATACGATTGCCCTGATTATTACCGTCTTTGGATTGCTGACACTGTTTTTAAGCAGTGGGTTGGTTTTTGATTGGTTCGGAATCAGAGCACAAGAAGGAAATTATGTGCTATTTGTGGCTGTTGCAAATCTGATTTGCAGTTTTCTTTACCTTTTCGCAGGGTATGGGATTATCACAAAAAGAATCTGGACAACAAAAGTGCTAACCATTTCTGCAGGAGTGCTTTTAATAACTTTTATTGCGTTTCAGGTACACATTTATTCAGGTGGTATCTATGAAACAAAAACATTTGGTGCACTGATTTTCAGGATTACCATGACTTTATTATTTGTAACAGCTGCCTTTTTTCTTAATAAAAGCATGAAAAATGAACACTGAAAAAAATTTACATCGCATGTTTGTGAATATTCACTCTAAAGTTGGTTTGTTTTCATTTGTCTTAATAATGAGTATTGCCCTACCGGGACAAGCACAGATATGGTCTTTGCAGATGTGCATCGACACAGCCCAGGTGCATAATAAAAGTCTTCAGATAAGCAGAAATAATGTTGCTATAGGCGAACAGAAAGAAAAAGAAGCCATTTCAAATCTGTTACCCAAAGTAAATGTTATTGGAGATTATAAGTATTTTCCAGATTTGCCCTATCAACTTATGCCTTTGTCTGCCTTTAATCCTGCTGCTCAGGAAGGCCAATTTAGGGAAGCTCAATTTGGAGTACCTCATAACATGAGTGCTTCAATTCAGGTTACACTGCCTTTATACAACCCCCAACTGGTTGGAGGTATCAGATCCTCTGCAATCGGGGCTGAAATAGCCGAACTTCAATACAGAAAAACAGAAGAACAGGTTTATTTTGAGATTTCGAATCTGTATTACAATGCTCAAATTCTCAGTCACCAGTTGGCGTTTATAGACAGTAATCTGGTAAATACATCTAAGCTTCTTGAAAGCCTGGTGCTTTTGCATCAACACTTAATGATAAAAGGGACTGATGTTCAAAAGGTAGAACTCCAATTGGATCTGCTAAAAACGCAGAAAGATATTGTTGAAAATAATGTTGATCAGGTCTTGAGTTCGCTTAAATTGTCACTTGGATTGCCTTCCTCACGCGATCTTCTTATCGAAACTGAAATTTTATTCAACAGCACACCTGTATACACACCTGCAACTACGGTTGATTTGCTCCTTGTCAATTCCCAAAACCGACTTCTCGATAGCGAATTGAAAACCTTGAAACATTCGATGTTGCCAACCATTTCACTGTTTGGAAGTTACGGACAAACAGGATTTGGGTATGATAAACAACCGAATGAATTTTTGAAATTCTTCCCGTTCAGCTTTGTGGGATTGCAATTCTCTTATCCACTTTTTAATGGAACCGTTACCTACCGGAAAATTATTCAGAAACAGTTAGAGTTAGAAAATAGTCAGTTGCAAATAAAAGTGGTAACCGACCAAAATCTCATGCTCATTGAGAACGGTAACCGCCGGAGAGCAGTAACTCAAAAGAATATTTCGCATTCTATTTCTCAAATAGAGTTAGCTAAAAATATATACGAGCAAACACGCTTGCAGCAAAAGCAAGGAACTGCAAACCTTACAGATGTTTTATTGGCAGACAATGCTTTACGGGAAGCACAACAAAACCACTTATCGGCAATTGTTGACTTTCTTATGGCAGATTTGGAATTGAAAAAATTAACAGGAAATATAAATAAACAGCAATGAAATTTTTGGAAAAATGAAGATTGCAAAAAAACATTAAATGATGGTTATTACTCTGACGGTTAAATAGTAATTACGAAAATCTAAAGTTGTCATGCTGAGTGATTTTTTCGAAGAAAAAATAGTATCGAAGCATGAGTAATCCGGCTTGCAGGTTCTTGCGAGAATCCAACCAATGACGGATATCAAAGACTTTCAACTCTAACTAATCACCGTCGTAATAAAATTTCATATGACTGTTTTAGATGACCTGTGAAGTAACATTTGTGAGTTTGGGTTTGAATATCAGTTTCAATCCTGGTTTTGTTTCCTGAAGGATGAAACCATGGGAAATGCGTTCCTTGATTGGAATTCAAAAGGTGTTGATGCTTTTACCTGTTTTTTTTAAGAAATCTGGCAAAAATTGTTCAAGAGTAATTACCTAAAATCGTGAAACCTATGAAAAAGAAAATTATCTACATTGTTATTGGCCTTGTACTTGTTGCAGCGGTGGTTTTTCGTCTGATAACCAATAAAGAAACTACACAAAACAGGGTCTATCAGTACGATAAAACAACTCCCATTAGTGTTCAGGTCGATACGTTGAAACTTGAGTTTTTAAATGCTGAAAATTCTTATTCGGGTTCATTTGAGCCTAATAAAGAAACCAAAATAAGTGCCGAAGTTCAAGGCAATATCAGCACATTACTGGTTGATGTAGGGAGTCAGGTGAATGCAGGTCAGGCTCTGATTCAATTGGACAACACGTTACTGAAGTTACAGCTTCAGTCGGTCGAAATTCAGGTTGAAGGATTGGAAACCGATGTGAAAAGATACACCCAGCTTGCCAATGCCGATGCCATTCAAGGTGTGCAATTGGAAAAAACACAATTGGCTTTGAAATTGGCAATCGTACAAAAAGCTACACTGCTCGAACAAATTAACAAAACCACAATCAAAGCGCCGTTCAATGGTATTGTAACTGCAAAAATGACCGAGGAAGGTGCCTTTGCAGCACCAGGAATGCCCTTATTGCAAATAACCGATATTACGAAATTAAAATTCACCATCAATTTACCTGAACAAAAAATCAATCAGTTTACAGTAGGACAATCAACACAACTCAGCGTTGATGCATTTCCCGAAATTTTATTGAAGGGCAAAGTTTCTATGATTGGCAGTAAAGCCAATATGGGAAATAGTTTTCCTGCTCAATTTTTAGTTGGAAATACCCCAGATTTGAAAATAAAATCTGGAATGTCGGGTAATGTACGTGTTTTAAGTGAAAACGAGAAGAAACACCTTGTTATTTCGTCATCATCAATTGTGGGTACCAATATTAGACCACAAGTATATAAAATAACGCAGGGTAAAGCATTGCTAAGTGATATTACCCTATCTGAACGAATTGGAAATAAAGTTGTAATTGAGAAAGGATTGGCAGAGGGCGACGTGATTGTTACGAATGGGTTTATCAATCTATATGACGGTGCCAATGTTACAATTAAGAACTAAAATATCATGAATATCACAGAAATTGCCATAAAACGACCATCGCTGATCATTGTTCTTTTTAGCGTATTTACCCTTCTGGGAATTATAGGCTATAAAAACCTAAGTTATGAGCTGTTGCCCGACTTTAACCAACCGGTAGTCGTAATCAGGACAATGTATCCGGGAGCAGAACCCCAGGAAGTTGAAACATCAGTTTCAAGAAAAATTGAAGATGCACTTTCAAATTTGGAAGGTGTAGATTATCTGGAAACGAAGTCAATGCCCAATGCATCGGTAATTATTGCCAACCTGAAATATGGGACAAATGTTGACAAAGCCATGCAAGATGCGCAACGATATATTGACAACATCAAGAAAGATTTGCCTGCCGACATCCAAAGTCCGGTGATGAGCAAAATCTCACCCAACGATTTGCCAATTATCTCCATCAGTGCTTCCAGTCGTTTGCCGGAAACCCAGTTTTTTCAGAAAATGAAAGATGAATTTCTGCCTCAGATCCAACAATTGAAGGGGGTTGCAGAAATTACTTTGCTCGGTGGCGAAGAACGTGAATTTCAGGTGAAGGTGAATCAAGAAAAATTGGTGTATTATAAAATCTCACTTAGTCAGGTGGTTGATGCCATAAATCGGTCAGGATTAGACCTTCCTGCTGGAAAAGTTCAAACACAGAAGGAAAATAATTCGGTACGGATTACCGGGAAATTTACGACTATCGAAGATATCATAAACGTGCAAGTCGCAATGCCAATGCCAAACAGCCCGGTGTATGTGAAAGATATTGCCAATGTTATCGATGGCGTTAAGGAAATTGCATCAGTAAGCAGGTACAATGGTGTAAACGGTATTGGGCTGATGCTAAAAAAACAAGGCGATGCGAATGCTGTAGAGGTTTCAAAACTGGTTCGTGAAAAGTTAAAGGTGATTGAAGAGCAGAATAAAAATTCAGGCGTAAAATTTATATTTGCCGATGATTCAACCGACAAAACCATTGCGGCAGTTAATTCTGTTGTTCTTGATTTATTTTTGGCTGTCATTCTCGTTTCTATTGTGATGTTATTGTTTTTAAGAAGTTATCGCAATTCCTTAATTGTATTAATTTCAATCCCAACTTCACTGGTAACTGCATTTGCTGTGATGTGGCTTTTAGGCTATACGCTGAATTTGATGACTTTACTTGCAATGTCATTAATCATCGGGATTTTAGTCGATGATGCCATTGTGGTGCTCGAAAATATTCAACGCCATTTAGACAAAGGAAAAGAAAAACGCAGTGCTGCAATGGACGGTCGGATGGAAATTGGCTTTTCTGCCCTTTCTATTACATTGGTTGATGTGGTTGTATTTTTGCCGATTTTATTTTTGCAGGTTTTTGTTGCGGATATGCTCAAACAGTTTTCAGTTGTTGTGATCACCTCTACGCTAACCAGTTTATTGGTAGGATTTACGCTTACACCCTGGCTTGCCTCCCGTATCGGGAAAAAAGAAGATTTGCAGCCTACAAATTTTATGAACCGTTTTTTACTTTGGTTCGAGCATCAATTAAACCTATTTATTGAATGGTACGGCAAGCAACTGGTTTGGGTGCTAAAGCACAAACTTATTTTTACCGGCATTGTTTTGCTGCTTTTTGTGCTGACTTTTGGAATAATGAAACAAGGCATCATTGGCAAAGAAATGATGTCAACAGGTGACCAGGGAAAATTCAGGCTTAACCTGGAATACGACAAAACAATCACCGTTCAGCAGAATAACATCGTCTCCCAGAAAATTGAAAACTACATTCTCCAGCAACCCGAAGTTTCGACATTATTTAGTAATATAGCCGGACCCAGCACCGGAATTGGAAGTCTTGGTGTGGGTGCTGCAAATAAATCAGAGTTTACAATCCAGTTGAAATCAGCAAATGAAAGAAGCATGAAAACAGAAGATTTTATGAAATATCTTCTTAAACAGTTACGATCTGATTTTCCGGGAATTAATTACTCGGTTGCTGTAATTGGTTTGCTGCCTAAGGGAGCTCCAATCAAAATAACATTGAGTGGTGGCGATATTGATTTGGTAATGAAAACATCAAAAGAATTGAAATCGGTTATTGAAACCATTCCCGGAGCTGACAATGTTCAATTATCGGTTGTGGAAGGAAGCCCCGAATACAAAGTAATTCCCGACAAAGATAAAATGCAGCGTTTAGGTCTAACTACTGCTTTTGTAGGATTGAATTTAAGAACTGCTTTTACAGGCAATGATGATGCTTCGTTAACTGAAAATGGTACTGAATATCCGATTAGAATTTGGCTTGATGAATTTGACCGTAAAAATTTTGAAGATATTACGAATCTTACAATCGTCAATCCAATGAATACTCCAATTGAAGTGTCGCAGTTTGCCACAGTTGTACAAGATAACTCGCCCTCGCTCTTAGAACGTCTCAATAGACAAGCCTCGGTAACGCTTACCGCAGAATCATTTGGACGTCCATCCGGAACAATGGCAGATGAAGTGATTACCTATTTAAAATCAAAACCACTGCCCGAAGGTGTTAAACTGAGCTGGGGTGCAGATATTAAAACACAAAACGAAAGTTTTGGTGCACTGGGTTCTGTTTTGCTTATTTCATTTATCCTGATTTATTTGATCATGATTGCGCTGTACGACAGTTATATTTATCCGTTTGTAGCGCTGTTCGGGATACCCGTTGCGGCAATCGGGGCATTTTTAGCCCTGAATTTATCATTAAATCACCTGACACTTTTTGCGCAACTTGGACTTATAATGCTCATGGGTCTTGTAACAAAAAATGCCATTCTGATTGTCGATTTCACCAATCAACTGAAAGCTGATGGAAAACATTTTAAAGAAGCGTTGATCCTGGCGGGCAAGGAACGCATGCGTCCTATTTTAATGACAACATTGGCAATGGCAATAGGTATGTTACCCATTGCCTTGGGTAAGGGAACTGCAAGTGAATGGAAGAATGGGTTGGCTTGGGTAATTATTGGTGGCTTGCTTTCTTCGTTGATATTAACCGTTTTTCTCGTTCCTTTAATCTATGATGTTGTCGATAGTATAAAAGAAAAATTTGCAAAAAAGAGAGAAGTTGTAAAATGAAAAATCTAACTCTGGTTATTTGTACGTTCTTCCTTTTACTACCATTTACAACATTCGGTAATCAGGCAGATAAGACCGTTTCATTAACAATCAATGTCGAAAATCTAAGAAATTCCAAAGGAATAGTGCAATTTGCTTTATACAATAAAGACGGCTCAATTCCCGACGAGAATTTTAAGAAAAGCTATAAAATAGTGAAAGGAAAAATCATGAATGGTTCGTCTGTTATAACATTCAGAGACATTCCCATTGGAAACTATGCGGTAAATATTTTTCACGACGAAAACAACAACGGTGAAATTGATAAAGGATTTATTTTCCCTACCGAAGGGATTGGATTCTCAAATTTTGAAACAATTGGCTTTTCAAACAAACCTTCATTTAAAAAGGCTTCATTTAATTTAAGTACAGACAAGGTGATGAGTGTTAAAATTATCTATTTGTAAATGAAGCTCCATTTAGTCAACCTCTAAAAACCCGCCAAATGTCATCCTCTTCGCTGTACTTTTACATCCATTGATCTTGTCAAACCCGAATCTGAAATTTTGCAATAATTTTCACTTTCCCTTCAGTTGTACTCTGAGCGCTTCTGCCTTTTCTTTTGACGGACTGAAACCAGGTTTGAGCTTTAGTGCTTTTTCAAAGGCCACAAGTGCATCTTTGGGTTTTCCGGCCGCTTGAAGTCCGTCTCCCAGGCTATCCCAAACATTCGGATCTTTGGGTGCCAGTTTTGCCTGTTTTTCAAATTTCTGAACTGCTTCGGCAGTTTTTTTCTGTTCGAGCAAGAAATAACCATAAGTGTTGTAAAACTGATATCCATCGGTTGAATCAACGAACGATTTGTCATAGGCTTTAAACTCTTCTTCAGCTTTGGCCGTTTTTCCGTCCTTGGAATAAATTTGAATGAAAAGCAATCGACCTTGTTTTTCTTTGATTTTGGAAACTCTGGCAGCAAAGGATTTTGCTTTTTCAAGATCACCGCCAGCAACTGAAGGTGCCTGAGTATAAAAAGTGGTCAGTCCGATGAGTCCGCCAAGATGTTTGGGATCAAGTTCAACGGTTTTCTCAAATGCTTCAAGAATATCCGGCGCGAGAAACGCCTGCCGAACCATGTTTACTTCTCTTATTTTACGACCAAGTGCCTGACCCAGCCAGAAATGGTGATCAGCCACTTTTGGATTTAAGTCAACTGCTTTCTCACAATACTCAACGGCATTCTCATAATCATCAATCATCAGATAAGACCGGCCGAGGTAATAATTTGCGGAAGCATCATCCTCATTTTCTTTTACTTTGGCTTTAAAAAACTGAATAGCACCTTTGAAATCCTTTTTTTCAAGAAGCTGAATGCCTTTATCGAGGGGTGAGGCAGAGAAAGAAGGGGTAAAAAGAGTGAGCAGAAAAATGTTAAGTACGGGAATTAGTATTTTTTTCACGATGGAGTCCTTTTGAAAAGTTAAAACAGTTGTAAGCTCCTGACTGGAGCCAACTCTTTATTTCGTTTTATTTGAAAGTCTGCCCGATTTGGATGTGTTGTTTATTTGGTTGAGGCGATTTTTTAAAATTTAAACCTATATACGGATGTGGTTTCTATTAGGTTCAAAATGGGTAGTCAAAAGACTCATCCGGTTTCAAAATCAGTCAGCTGTTTCATGACATCAAAGTATTTTTTTCATTAAAAAACAGTTACCAGCTTGTTATTTATATAAAATCTAAATAGCTTTGTTTAGATCAAATATAAATAAGGTTATCTCTGTGGACACCCGACTTACAAAAACAACCCTTTGCGCTGTGTTCTTCCTATCGCTTTCTCTGATTGTTTTCAACTTAATTCCTGTTGATCTGTTTGCACAGAAGCCTGATACGCTTTCCTTTGAAATGAAGGAAGATGTTCTTGTTACGGCAACCCGGTATGCCAGATCTGTTGAAACCACTTCGTTACCGGTTTCAATCATTAAGTCTGAGGATATCAAAAACGAAGGTTGCCTGACGCTGAAAGATATTCTTGAAACGGTGAACGGCCTTGCCATTACTCAGGATCATGGAAGTGGTATTCAGATGGAAGGGCTAAGTCCGGAATACACATTAATTCTCATCGATGGACAGCCCGTCATTGGACGAACTGCAGGAACTCTGGAGCTTTCCAGAATTTCAGCACTAAATATTGAACGGATCGAAATAGTAAGAGGACCCTCGTCCAGTCTTTACGGTTCAGATGCACTTGCAGGAGTGATTAATATCCTCACCCGGTCACCTGAGAAAAATCAGCTATCATTTTCATCCCGGATAAGTTCAAACCAAAGTCAGTTGGTGCAGGGAGATGCCGGATTCAGTGCCGGGGAAGTGAATTCATCCCTGTCGGCAAGCTATCTGAATTCCGGAGGTTATGATCTTGATCCCTCAACCCGGGTTAAAACCGTTGATCCATTCTCAAACTATACGCTCCATTTCAAATCGGTATTCCAGATTAATGATCGGGATAAGCTGATGGGTTCACTGCGAACTTTTTCAGAAAAACAGAACCCATTTTTTGAAGTATCGGGGGATCCTGGAAATACAGATGTTTCGGGACAAGCCGTGACCACTGATTTCAGTGGAACTGCCGAATATTCAACCCAGTTTTTCGGAATGCTCAGGTCTACGCTGACTTACTATTATTCAACTTATCACACAAAAGAAAAACTGGTTTATCAGGGTACAGACAGTTTGTACGATGAATCTGGATACAGGCAGGATCTGCATCGCCCGGAATGGTTTTCTTCACTGGTTTTGTCTCCTGAAAGTATTCTGAGTTTTGGTTTGGGATCCTCATTTGAATCGGTTTCGGCAGACCGGTATGCTTCTGATAAAAAATACCGGAACGATTTCATTTTTGGTCAGGTGGATATGGCCGTTTTACCAGATTTGCAGGTCATTGGCGGACTCCGGTTTGACCACCCTTCCGTGTATGAATCCCAACTGAGTCCGAAATTAAGTTTCAGTTACCTTATCAACCCCATTTTTTCACTAAATGGATCTGCCGGAACAGGATTCAAAGCACCAGATTTCAGACAGCTTTACCTGACGTTCACCAATCCCGTTGCAGGTTACTCCGTTTTTGGTACCCACGAACTTGTGGGTGGGATCCGTCACCTTACAGCAAGTAATCAGATTGCAGCACTTTATTCTGATCCTGTCACCTTTTCAGACATCAAACCAGAGAAATCAATCGCCTTTAATCTGGGTTTTAGTGTAAAAAAACAGGGAATCGCATCTGTAAATCTGAATTTTTTCAGAAATAATGTTTCAAATCTCATTGAAACCCTTCCGGTTGCAATGAAAACAAACGGGGCAATGGTTTTCAGCTATACCAACCTCTCAGAAATTTATACCCAGGGGGCTAATCTGGAATCTACAATAAATCTTCCGGCGGGATTTGTTTTTTCTGCCGGATATCAGTTTCTGATGACTGCGGATAAATCAGTAAAACGACTTCTCACAGACGGAAAAGTATTTAAACGGGATCCGGTCACTCTGATAACCAAAAAAGTAAACCCAGACGACTATGGCGGTTTGTTCAGCCGGTCAAAACATGCCGGACAGGCAAAGCTGACCTGGAAAGAACCTGAAGGAAACTGGAATGCCCACATTCAGATGACTGCCAGGGGCAGGTATGGGTTTGCTGACAAAAACGGAAACACTATTCTTGACGATGACAGTGAATACGTTCCGGGCTATTTCCTTTTCAACGTGGCTGCAGGGAAGGATCTTTTTAACGGATTTCATCTTCAGGCCGGCTGTGACAACCTGACCGATTTTACAAATCCCGGACAAATTTCAGGAATTCAGGGCAGATATGTCTGGGTCAGTCTTGACTGGCAGATATTTTAACAAAAAACAAAGGAAAAACATGAAAAACAAACCGATCAGTCTTCTCATTTTGCTTGCCGGAGTTTCTTTGACAGGACTTTCAGCCTGTGAAGATGACGCCACCTCAAGTGATGACAACGCACAAGCCGGTGCAGTGGTAAAAACCGTTAGTAATCTTGATGCAGACACAGCTTTAACTGGGAAATTCACCTTTTTCAGTTTTAAAACTGGTGAAAAAATTCCCAATTCTGACAGTGCCACCACGAAGTGGGATGTAGGGTTCAGGGGAACGACAATCATTCTTAATGGCGGAACCAGCGGACCCGGTCTGACAAAGGTGAAAATACTTTCCTCTCTGTTTGAAGACGTTACCCAGGCACCTGACTCGGGTTATGTGGCCGACCAGATGCCGGCAACTTATGCCATCCCCATCGGATCAGGTAAAGGGTGGTACACTTATGATTCTGGAATCAATCTGATTTCACCCATTGCAGGAAAGGTGTTTGTCGTAAAAACAAGCGAAGACCGGTACGCCAAATTTGAAATTCTGAGTTATTACAAGGATAAAGTGATTACTGAGCAACGAAAAAGCCGATATTATTTCTTGCGATATGTTTATCAGCCCGAAAATACTAAAATTTTTAATTGAGGATATAAAGCTTTATGGAAAAACTATTTCTATTCATCCTGTCTGGTGCCATTGCTTTTTCCTTTTCAGGCTGCAAACATAAGGGGGCATCAACCCATTCTTCATCCGGTAAAAAAATCGGACTGCTTTTAGTTAACCACGGATCACGGTCTGAAACCTGGAGAAATGCCCTTCTTGATCTGGAAAAACAAGTCACGGATTCCGTGTTGAAAGACGGAAAAATAACCGGAATTAAAACGGCCTTTATGGAATATACTGAACCTTCAATTGCGACAAGGCTGAAAGAATTTGATCAGGAAGGGTTTACTGATGTTGTCCTGGTTCCTGTTTTTCTAACGGTGAGTCCGCATACTTTTGATGATATACCAACTATTATCGGGCAGAAGGAAGACCCGCAATCCAAAGAAATGCTCAAACTTGAGAAAATTGAACGGTATACCCCAAAAGCAAGCATCCATATTACACCTATGCTCGATTTTACAAAAATCGTCAAGACTAACGTTCTCCGGAGGGTGAAATATCTGTCAGTTAATCCTGCTGAAGAGGGACTGGTTCTGATTGGTTACGGTGATGAAACCTACCACAAAGACTGGTTAAACCTGTTTGATGAAATCGGTACTTACGTTAATGCAGAAAAAGGACTTGGTGCATTAAGTTCCGGTTGGTGCGGACATGTTGCAGGTTACAATTCAGACTCAACAACGGTGGCGATTGAACGGATCTTACGGTTCAAGAAAAGAGCAGTTGTAGTGCCCGTTCTGGTGGCTCATGATGAAATGTTTCAGGTGAAAATCATTGGAGACGGTATCAATAAAATCAAAGATTCAAAAACGAGAGTCTTGTACAAACCCGATGCCATCCTTCCAGATTCGGAAGTCAGACAATGGGTTATTGACATTACCCGGCAATTTGCAGGAAAAATTTAAAACAGAGATGAGCATGGCTAGTCAATTTTTTCGTTCGCCTGCGTTCAGAAGAACCAATCACGCTTTGCACCGGGATATCGGCTATTTTGTTTCAGCTTTGATTCTAGTGTACTCAATTTCAGGGTTGGCACTGAATCACGTCGACGACTGGAATCCCGATTTTATTTTGAAAAAGACAGAAGTTCATCTTGATAAAAAGTATGAAAAAGATAAAATCGGTCCAGCTGAAGTTCTGGAAATCAGTCAGAAGGTGGGAGAAACCAAGTTTAAGGTTTTTGATTTTCCCGTTACCGGTCAGATGAAAATTTACTATGATCAAGCAACTCTGCATCTCCATCTTGAAGAAATGACGGGAGTTTATGAGCAGATTTCACGGCGACCTCTGTTTTATGAGGTGAATGTTCTGCATAGGAATTCTCTGAAGGGCTGGAAGTGGGTTTCTGATATTCTGTCCATTCTTCTGATTGTCACCACTTTTACGGGTTTGTTGATTCTCAGAGGAAAATACGGATTTGCTGGAAGGGGAAAATGGCTGGTTTTAGCCGGGTTTCTAGTTCCGGCGGCCGGGGTGATGGCCTATAACTGGATTGGGTAAAGAAACAGAAACGGGTTTGAATTTTCAGGATAAATGTCCCGGAATTCAAACCCGTCTTCATTCCTTAAATTTCGTAATGATGATAACCGAAAGCACAATAATTCCGCCACCGATCAGCATATTTAAAGTTAAGGGTTCCCCTAAAATGAAATAACCCAACAAAACCGCCACAATCGGATTGACATAGGCATAGGTTGAGACTTTTGCCGGTGTGCTCCATTTCAGCAAAAATACAAAAGCAGAAAAACCGATCACCGATCCGAAAATAACCAGATAAGCCCATGACAGCCAGCCTTCCGGAGTAACAGAAGCCAATGAAGCTGAAGCATATTCACCGGAAATCACTGAAAAACTCATCAGGAAAAATCCGCCGAACAACATTTGCATCGCTGAATTCAAATTCTGATTTGCCGGAAGGGGATTGTGTCTGGAATAAATCGAACCGGCTGCCCAGGAAGCTGTGGCAAAGATCAGAGCTGCGATTCCGGCAAGATTCAGATGTTCATAATCCGCCAGTTTTTCGGGTCCGACCAGGAAAATGATACCCAGAAATCCAAGAAAAATGCCACCCATCACCGGTGGATGCAATTTCTTTTTAGCCGGACCGATCCGGTCAATTAAAACCATAAATAATGGAGTCGAGGTGATAATCAAAGCAGCAAAACCGGAATCCACTTTTTGCTCAGCCCAGCAAACTGCACCATTACCGCCAAGGAGCAGGAGAAGTCCGATCACAAGTGTTGATCTGACTTGTGGCCATGTTGGCAATTGAGCGCCCTGATACCAGGCCCATCCGCCAAGAATCAAAAAAGCAGTAATAAACCGGGTGCCCGCCATGAAAAACGGAGGAAAACTGGTGACGGCAACTTTAATTGCCAGATAAGTGGATCCCCAGATCAGATAGATGGCCAGAAAAGCCAGAATGATCTTCGTTCGGGATGGATGGGTTTCGGTCAAAATGTTAACCTTTTTTGTTGTGGATTAGCCGTAATAACGGCGGGATGAATCGCCATGTCGCAATTTAAAGTCAAAGTTCGAAAAAGGGGTTTTTACAGGTATTTATGTATTTCATTCAACCTTTAACACTTAAAATTTAACCTTTGAAATTTGTTTGTCCTGAAGTTTTGAGAAAATCAGTTGCCCGAGAATTGCACCGACGGTTGCCAGGAACATATCCCATTGGGTATCCCACTGGTCCCCCTGAGTTCCGAGAAATTCTTCAGCACCCTGACCCAGAATCACCGCCGTCCACCATTCGATAAACTCATACACAACACTGATGCTCATACAAATGGCAACTACAATGATAAAAAGCCAGGCGCCGGGTTTCAGGACTTTGTTTCTTAACAGGATTTCCCGTGCAATCAAAGCCGGAATAAATCCCTGAGCCAAATGTCCGATACGGTCATACGGATTCCGGGACAGATCAAACCAATCCTGCATCCAGAAACCAAGCGGAACCCGGGCATAAGTATAATGTCCGCCCGTCATTAAAATGACAGCATGAATGAAGATCAGGAGATAAAGCAAATTGGTCAGCCGGAAGTTATCGTAAGTTGCCCACAAAACCGGGAGTGCAATCAGGATCGGGAAAATCTCAAGAAACCACGTGAGCAGATCAAAGGGCTGAATGGCGGTTACACCCAATAAAGCCAGTAACGCCGTTGAGTAATAGTAAAAATGTTCTTTTGTTGTCATTTAAATGTGTAATTTGAATTTCGTAGAGACGGGATTTATCCCGTCTCCGGCATTTTGCCGTAACCTGTAACTCACCGAAAGTGTTCGGGGCAAGCAGTAATTTGTGATAAGTGATCAACCCAATTTCCGAATTAACGAGACAACATCCAAAGAAGGATTATTTTTTTCACTGATCTTGACAAAATCTAACAAAGTTACGAATATTGACTAAACGATCGGTCAATCATAAAATGTCACCCAGAACAAAAAAACAATTCGAAGAGATCAGGTCACAGAGCCAGACTCATATCATCAATAGGGCGTTGAGCTTATTTGCCTCGAAGGGATTTGCTTCAACTTCAGTTGCTGATATTGCCCGTGAGGCCGGTGTTTCAAAAGGATTGATGTATAATTATTTTCCATCCAAAGAAAAGCTGCTTCTTGCCATTATCGGACAGGCGTTGGCTGAACTTGGACAAACCATGGAAAAGGCTGTTGAAATTGAAGATCCGGCAAAACGTCTTGAAGCTTTGGTACGGTCAACTTTCGGTGCAGCAAAAAAAGATACTGAACGGTGGCGGTTGTTCCAGATATTATCATTGTACCCCGAAACCATCGAGGTTGGCGGACTTGAACTTCAGAATGGCCGGATGCAGATGATCGGGATTTACCAGTCAATTTTAACAGAACTCAACTTCCCGAAACCTGAACTCGAAGTCTGGATTTTAGGTGCTTTATTTGAAGGAATTCTGACTCATTTTTTTGAAGCACCTGAAGACTATCCGCTTGATGACGTTCTTGATGAGGTCATAAAAAGGTATTGTAAACCGTATTCGGGGTAGATAAACAGGACACAAACCAAACCACCCCGTCCAGATCCCGATTCTCGGGACTGGTCACCCCCCGAAAGCTTTCGGGGCAGGCTCTCCTTTGAGAAGGAGGGGAGTTCAATTGCATAATTTTAAATCAATCAAAAATTACCCTATGAAAACAACACTTTCACTTTTCCTTTTGATTACGTTTCCCTTTCTATCCTCTGCACAAACTGTTACCGAAATTGTAAAAAAGGCAGATCAGGTTGTCCGTGGAAAAAGCAACCGGGCAGAAATGACCATGAAAATTGTGAAACCCGACTGGACCCGGGAGTTTTCGATGAAAACCTGGGCGTTGGGTGAAGAGTATGCCCTGATTTACCTCACAGCACCGGTTAGAGATAAGGGAACTGTTACTCTCAAACGGAAATCGGAAGTCTGGAATTACCTTCCGACCATCAATAAGGAAATTAAAATCCCGTCTTCTATGATGATGCAGTCCTGGATGGGATCTGACTTTACCAATGATGATTTGGTTAAAGAATCTTCGTTTGTTGAGGATTATGATCATGATATTTTAGGGGATTCGACAGTTGACGGACGGATTTGCTGGAAAATTTCATCAGTTCCGAAACCCGATGCAGCCGTGGTTTGGGGAAAAATCATTTCCTATATCAGTAAAGATGGTTACTTTCAGCTTCTCGCTGTTTTTTATGACGAAGACGGTTTAGCCGTACGGAAAATGAAAAACACACAAATCAAAAATGCCGGAAACCGTGTCATTCCAACCGTGATGGAAATTATTCCGCTGGATAAACCCGGAAACAGAACCATCATGACTTACCAATCTATTTTCTTTGATGAACCGGTTAAACCTGAGTTCTTCAGTCAGCAGAATATGAAAAAGGTGAAATAATGCCGGATTTTGGATTTTATCTCACCTTAGCCTGGCGGAATTGCTGGCGAAATAAAAAACGAACACTGATTGCCGTTTCTTCAATTTTGTTTGCTGTGGTGCTTTCGACTTTTACGACATCAGTTCAGGAAGGTCAGCATGCCCAAATGATTCAAGGGACGGTCAAACAGATTTCGGGTTACATCCAGGTTCATAAAACCGGCTATTGGGAAAATAAATCCATCGATGATGCCATGGTAATATCTGAATCCGACCTGATTTCCATCCAAAACAGTCCTGAAGTAAAAACCCTTTTACCCAGGATTGAAACCGGTGTTCTGGTTTCTAAAGATACCCTTACCAAAGTTTCTCCGCTGATCGGTATTGACCCCGAAGCAGAAAATGACATGTCGGGTTTGGCTAAAAGAGTGATCGCCGGGAAATTTCTGACGGATTCATCTGAGGGGATGCTGATTGCTGAAGGTTTGGCAAAACGCCTCGGCGTGACTGTTGGCGATACGTTGATTTTATTCGGCTCGGGCTTTCATGGCTCGACGGTTGCTGCAGAAATCCCCATTGAGGGAATTGTAAAATACCCGCTCAAGCAACTGAATCAGGCAATGATTCTTATGTCTCTCAACCGTGCAGAAACTTTACTGGATTGTGAAGGATATCTGACTTCCCTGGCAATCGATCTGGTTAAACCTGCAAGTATGGATGAAGTAAAAACTCAGATTGATACGCTACTGAATTCCGGTTTTGAGGTGATGACCTGGAAGGATCTGATGCCTGAACTGGTACAGGCAATTGCTGCAGATGATGCCGGAAGTTATCTCATGACTTCCATTTTATATCTGGTAGTTGGGTTCGGAATTTTTGGAACCATCATGATGATGACGCAGGAACGCATCAGAGAATTTGGAATTCTGGTCGCTATCGGAATGAAAAAGGCGAAACTTTCAATTGTGGTTTTAACCGAAATTATTTTCATTTCGCTAACAGGAACGCTTGCAGGATTCCTGGTTTCTGTCCCGATTGTAGTCTGGATGTATCTCTTTCCGATTCCTGTTTCCGGGGATATGGGTGAGGCTATGCTGAATTATGGTATTGAACCATTTCTTTTCGTTTCTCTGGCTCCATTTGTATTTTATTCACAGGCACTTATCATTTTGGTTTTCGGGATTCTGGCCGCCGGTTACCCGTTCAATGTCATCAGAAAGCTAAAACCTGTCGAAGCGATGAGGCGATAAAATGATGCTGAAACTGGCCTGGCGGAACTTGTGGCGAAATAAAAAACGAAGCGGTATCATTTGGGCGGCAATGGTTGTGGGCTTATGGTCGGGTTTGTTTGCTTCCGGCATCATGCTCGGCATGTCGGATTCCATGGTGAGAAATGCCATTGACCGGGATCTGGGTCATGTTCAGTTTCACCTTCCCTCATTTACAGAAGATGAACTGTTGACTCAAACCATCCCCGATGCTCAAAATGTGCTCGAAAAACTTCAGTCAAAAAAAGAGGTTGCTTCGGTAACTGACCGGATTTTGATCGATGCCATTGCAGCTTCATCAAAAACTTCAGGAGTTGTTAAATTGACCGGACTTGATGAGATCCGGGAAAAAGAAGTCAGCACGCTGGATCGTCACCTTATTGACGGAAACTGGTTGGGTGATGACTTGAAGTCACCCGCAATCGTAGGTAAAAAACTGGCGGAGAAACTGGGTTTGAAGTTGAAAAGTAAACTCATTCTGAGTTTTCAGGGATTTGACGGTTCGGTTGTCTATGCCAATTTCAAAGTTGCCGGAATAATTCAAACACAATCTTCGGCCTTTGATGAAACCCATGTCTGGGTCAGTGGAAATGATCTTAGAAAACTGACTGACAGGGATGATTTTACCCACGAAATTGTGGTGAAACTGAATACGTCAGAACAAACTGATTCCCTTGAAAAAGCCTGGTCTGTTGAATTTTCCAACCTCAAAGTTCAAAGCTGGAAAACGCTTGTTCCCGAACTTAAACTTACTGCAGATCTCTCGGCCATGATGATGAGTATTTTCATGGGAATCATTCTGTTTGCCCTGCTTTTTGGGGTTACCAATACCATGTTGATGTCGGTTTTGGAACGGTACAGGGAATTTGGAATTCTGATGGCTGTCGGGATGAAACCGGCCCGGCTATTTCAGTTGATTTTAATTGAAACCCTGATTCTGGCGTTATCAGCCGGGGTTTTTGGCACCGCTTTCGGACTTTTAACCGTTCACTGGTTTGGGATTCACGGCATCAATCTGGCGTTGTTCGCAGACGGACTCGCAAGTTTTGGCATCAGTTCAAAATTATATACAACCATTCCACCCGATATGGTTTGGATTTTGGCCCTGATGATTATTTCAACTGCCATCATTTCGGCCATTTATCCCGGCTGGAAAGCAACCCGGCTAAAACCGGTTGAAGCAATCAGAAGCCTTTAATGCAGGGACAAGTGACGTGGGACATGGGACAATTTGATTTTATTGTTATTTAAAAAGGGTTGTCATCCCGGACTTGATCCGGGATCCATGCTTTTTATACTGGATGCTGAATCAAGTTCAGCATGACAGCTGTACGCCCAAGGGGGCGTGGAATTTACCGCCCCAAAAATCCTTTTAAAGGAACTAACAAATGCCGATTATTTCAGTTGATTCAGTAACCAAAATCTACAATGGCGGAGCTGTTCCGGTTCAGGCACTTTCCGGCGTATCTTTTTCGGTTGAAAAAGGTGAATTTCTTTCGATCGTCGGTCCTTCAGGATCGGGGAAAACAACTTTGCTCAATATTATTGGCGGACTTGATCAGCCCACTTCCGGAAGTGTTGTCATCAGTGGAGTTGAGGTTACCAAAGTAAATCCCGGTGAATTGATTGACTTCCGCCTGAATCATATCGGTTTTGTTTTTCAGGCTTACAATCTGATCCCGGTTCTGACAGCTTATGAAAATGTTGAATTTATCATGCTTCTTCAGAAACGATCATCAAAAGAACGGAAGGAACGTGCAGAATTCCTGCTTGAAGCTGTTGGACTAAAGGACAAAATGCACGTCCGTCCGTCCCAGCTTTCCGGTGGTCAGCAGCAGCGGGTTGCAGTCGCCAGAGCTCTGGCCTCAAATCCGGCTTACGTTCTTGCCGATGAACCGACCGCCAATCTGGATTCCGTTTCCGCAGAACAATTGCTTGACCTGATGGAAATTCTGAACCATCAGCATGACACGACTTTTGTTTTTTCAACTCACGATCACCGTGTTATTGCCAGAGCACACCGGGTCATTACCCTGAGAGATGGCCGGATAGAATCCGATGTTTTGCAGGAACAAGAGAAAGTTATAAAGTGATAAGTAGTATAATGAATTATTGTAACTCCGACCTCCCGGTCGGAATCTTTAATTGAAAAACAAGTAGTTGAATTAAAAACTGGAATTGGCCTGTTCATGATGTTCTTTTATGTTTTCAAAAAATTCCAACCTTTATTAAATGTAAGATTCCGACCGGGAGGTCGGAGTTACATGAAACAACTCTTTTTTTACCTAACCCTTCTCTTTTTCTCACTCCCCGCCGTTGCACAACCCGATCTTTCAGGCAATCTGCAAGGGATGGGAACCTGGATAAAGCCAGGAAAAACCATTTTCAATTCAAAATCAGATCCGGTTGGATTAAATCAGGCAATGGGTTATCTGAATGCCGGTTATTATTTTACAGAGAATTTTAAAATTCAGTCAGAGCTTCGGGCGAGATTCACACATGGAAATTCAAACCCATTGGCAAGTCAAATTTCAGATGGCAGTGCCAATTCTGCTGACCAGTTCAGACTGGACAAAACGCATCGGTTTAATGATCAAAATTCGGCCGATTTCAGAGTCAACCGATTCTATGTTGACTATTCCGCAGGGCAGGTTCAACTGACTGCCGGTCGGCAGCGGATTAACTGGGGAATGGCGATGATCTGGAATCCAATTGATATATTTAACACACGAAATGCCGTCACTTTTGGTGAAGATCTTCCTTCATCAGATGCTGCAAGAATGCAGTTTTATTTCAGTGAAACGGGTTCAGCTGAACTTGTGGTTAAAGGGTCAGAAAGAAGGAATCAAAGAGCCTGGGCCATCCGGGTAAAGGGAAATATCAGAGAAACTGACTGGCAAATTTTTGGCGGTCAGCGAAATGATATTCCTGTTGCTGGATTTGGCTGGTCGGGTGAATTTCTGAAGGGCGGATTCCGTGGAGAGGTATTGGGACAGTTTAAAACCTATAAAAATGCCATCTACATCGAGTTAGCCCCCCCAATAACTTCCAATCTGGTTAAAACCAAAGAAACTGAGCCGAATATCCAGGCAGTAATTTCCTACGATTATACCTTTGAAAATTCGCTTTATCTTCTGACAGAATGTTTGTGGAATCCGTCAGGTACAGAAAAGGACGTTTTATCCGGTATTCTTAATTCAACAGATAATCAATGGTTATCACCGGGCGTGTTAAATCTTGCGCATCAGGTCAGTTTTGATTTGACTCCTTTGGTTAGAATAGGAGGGATTTGTCTCTGGAATCCAGACGACCAATCATGGACAGCAGGTCCGAATGTGAATTGGAATTTGTCTGACAATATTGATTTAAACGGGATGTTTTTATTTTCGGATGGAAACGAAACCAGTGAATATGCCGGGTTGGGAACGGTCGGATTTGTGAGAGTGAAGTGGAGTTTTTGAGGGCTTGAATACGTTTGCCACAAATCCATCGGTTTAATTTGTAATAAAAACCCGTGATAAGTGACCAGTCACCTGTAACCCTCCTACAATCCCAGATTTTCTTTGTAACTTAAACTCACCGTCAGTTCAGATTTTTTTTGATCTTTCATCCTGACTTTATATTTCCCGCCAAACCATTTCACCACCTCAAGCAAATGATCCATATTGATCAGTGTTGACCGGTGGATTCTCACAAAACTGAGATTTTTTAACTGTTCTTCAAGCTGATAAATCGTGTCTTCAATCAGATAGGTTTCACCAACCGTGTGGACTTCAACATATTTCTCACTGGCTTCAAAATAAACAATATCTGAATAGTCAACAAAGCGGATTTTATCACCGGTTTTAATTTTGAGTTTTGCCAGTTTGCCCGGAGCCGGGACCAAGGATTCCAGCAATTTTCTGATCTGATCTGATGGATTTGCTTCGTTTCCTGGAATTAGTCTCTGAAGCTTTTCAATGGCTTGTTTCAGTCTGTCCTTGTCAATAGGTTTCAGCAGGTAGTCAATGGAATTGGTTTGAAAGGCTTTTAAGGCAAATTCATCATAAGCGGTGGTGAAAATGATCCAGGGCTGATGTCTGATGGTTTCTAGTACCTGAAATCCGTTCAGTTCAGGCATTTGAACATCCAGAAAAACCAGATCAGGTTTTACCTCATCAATCAGGTTTGCCCCTGATCGTCCGTCGGTAGCTTGTCCCACCAGATCAAGACTTTCAGAATAGGGTAAAAGCAGACGTTTCAGCCGGTCAATGGCGAGCTGTTCATCATCAATTATAACGGTTCTGAATGATTTACCCATGGGAAACTCCGTTTAATTTAGGGATAATCAAACTTACTGTTGTTCCATTATCCGAAAGCAGGCGAATTTCAGATTTTTCTCCAAAATGAAGCCTGATCCGTTCTGAAACGCCTTTCAAACCAAACCGGTCATCAGGGAGTGGACCTTCAAACCCAATTCCATTATCCTTGACAGCTAGAATGACCGACTCATCCGTTTCAGTTGCATAAATGCGGATAACACCGCCACCGGATTTTTTCGAGATGCCATGTTTGATTGAATTTTCAACCAGCGGCTGAATCAGAAAAGGGGGGATTTTAAAACGCTTCAGATCATCAGAAACGGTCACACTGAAATCAAGCCGGTCATTGAGCCTGACTTTTTCGATATCCAGATAGTTTTTAACAATCTCGAGTTCTTTTTCAAGATCAATCATGTCATCCGACTCATGTTCAAGTGAATACCGGAACAGATTGGCCAGTTTTTGAATCATATCATCAGCAAGATCAGGATTTGAATAAACAAGTGAGGATATCGAGTTGAGCGTGTTGAATAAAAAGTGCGGATTGACCTTTGCTCTGAGGCTTTCCATTTTGGCTTTGGCGTGAAGAGTCTGGATTCGCTGTTCACTGATTTCTTTTTGGGATAGTTTCTCAGCAAGATCGACGACTTTAAGTTCATAATATGACCATGTATTTAAAACTGTTCCGGCTACAAACGTGATCACCATATTGCTGAGCAGCATGACCCAAAACGGATGAGGCATGTCTGACATGTCATGGAAAAAAAGCACAATTCCAGTGGCAATAAAAGTGCCCAGAATACTTGAAATGGTCAGGGCGAGATAACTGAAAATGACACGATCCCAGAATTTATCCCGTTCAACAGCCTGAAACCACATCACCATAAAAAAAGAAAGAGAAGTTAGGATGGTGGTGTAAGTTAAATTGATGAAAAGGGACTCAATTCCATCAATTTTATCGTGATAAATAAAGGCAAGAGTGGTTGCAATCAGTGCAATTGAAATCACCAATGACCAGTAAAATCGTGGGGTTGAGAAAAGCTGAAAGGTTTCTTTGATTGATCGCATAAGAAAAGAAGTTATTTTTTTCTGCAAGATCGGCAGGATGTCCCGATTTAAACAGGTTTTTTCGGATGAAATGCCGTTTTTGGCGGATGAAATGAAGGGAAGGTTACAAGTTACAAATCACGGGGTCATTGAATTGAAAACCTGTAACCTGTGATATGTGACCCGTAACCTGCATTAATGTTTTCCTGCTTTTTTCTCACCCGCTTCAATCCTGACACCAAGTCGGTTTTGAGGAAGGGGAACCGGACAGGTTGCAAACGAAGTAAAAGCACAGGGTGGATTGTAGGCTTTATTAAAATCCAGAATAACTTTGCCGTTTACCGGACCACTGGTATCAAGAAAACGACCGCCGCCGTAGGTTTCATGCCCTGCAGTTAAATCAGAAAAGATGAATGAAAATTCCTTGAGTGAATCATCTGAAACGGGTTCAATCCGGTATTCCTGTCCATCCAAAGAAAAAACGGCAACTCCCGGTGCCATACCCGTTTCAAATATGCCGGGAACCACGGTTGGGATTGTTACTTTTTTGAATTCCGGATAGGGTTCCCATCGGGCTTCAATTTTCCATTTTTCATCAACCGGAAACCGGTCAATTCCGGTAAACTCTTTTCTGACCGGGGATTCGGTATCCCACATTCTGATCGCAAATTTCCCGCCCCTTTTGATGACAGCGAAGGTTTTGGTTCCTGATGTAATTTTATCTGGTCCGCCTTTGTCGGCATCGGTTTTCAGAATAAGCGACTGAACAGGTTTTTCTTTAAGGGTTGCTGTAACGGTAGGCAAGGATGCAAAAAAAGGAATCGTGTCCCGCAGGGTAATCATCCCGATGGATTCCAGCTCATTCTGTCCTTCTTTCAGCCAGGTGAGGGCAACCAATGTGAGCCAGCCTTGATCCCGCTGGAGGGATTTGATCCGGTTTTCATGCCAGGTCAAAATCTCTTTTTCATAGGGTGATGCAGGTTCAGTCACGTCTGTTTTTGATTTGATGAAGTGTCCGGTTAATAATCCGGCCAGAATAAGAAGTCCGGCGATGATGATCAGGTAAATAGGTTTCATAATATGATTTTGTCAGAAATAAACAACAAAGAAAGGGAAAAATCAGGAAAGAGGAAAATTGAGCGTTGTTTGACGTTCTTTCTCTGAGACAAGTAAGCCACTGTGGAACAGACGTTCAGGCAAATCAGGTCTTTCGGTAAACTCCCGGATTTTCACTATTTTCATAAGAAAAAAGGACACCCATGCCTTACCAGATAGAACTCCGTTTCGGTTTATTAACCGGACTTCTCATTTCAGCCTATATTTTAACAGAATTTTTTCTCGGTTTCCACACGACTCATTTCGAAATGGGTAAGATTTCGGAATATTTCTCCGGTATCATTCCGTTGATTACCTATTTTTTCGCATTAAAGCAGAAGCAAAAAGAGGATTTTCAGGGATCGATGACATTCGTAAATGGTGTGATCTCAGGTTTGCTGGTCACCGTTGTGACCGGGCTTGTATTGGTTGTCTTTTTTGCACTTTATAACACTGTCATTAACCCCGGATATACTGAAACCGGCATTGTCTATGAAACCGCCAAATTGAAGCAGCAGGGAATTGCTGATTCTACCATTGCACGGTTTATGACCGAATACCGGCAAAAAATCGGACTAGGGAATACGCTGTTTATGGTTTTCTTTGGAACGTTGGTTCAGGGTGCACTCATTTCGATGATTTTAACACCGATCGTCATCTGGAAAAAGAAAAGGGCCGGTAACTGAAAAGTTTCGGTTTCAATGCAGAAGAAAAGACATTCTCCCGCGGATTTCGCTGATTTTCACGGAAATGAAAAATTCATTAAACGGGGATATTCAGGATGGTCAGGATAAAGGCAAATGGTAAATAATGAAGGATCAATGGTTAATTATGAGCCCCGGAGCCCAAGACCTTTGGTCGCGGGTTAAAAGGGTGCCCTCTTGGCAGAAAACGAAGCAAAATCCATACTCTAATTCGCCAGGATACAACTTTTATTAGAACTGTGAATCTAATACCGGGCGGAAATTGCATTCTCCCGCGGGTTTCATTAATCACAATGGTTTTTCCCCAAAAACAAAAAAGCCAGACCGGCAACTGCCCGGTCTGGCTTTTTTATAAAAATTCAATTCAATTATTTCAGTTTATCAAAAGCTTCTTTAGCTTTTTCAGTTTGCCCAAGAGCTGTATAAACCTGACCAAGAACTGTCCAGAAGGTGAAATCATCAGTTTTTGAGTCTTTTACAGCTTCAAGATAAGGTAAAGCCTTTTTGTAATACTCAAGGTAAGTTTTGTCATTACCGATGGCTTCTTTTTTCTTACGGTCTTTTTCTTTGGTATAAGCTGCTTCGTTAGCTTCTGCAGCATTTTTCCCTAATCTCAGGTAAGTAACACCAAGGTTATACTGGGCTTCACGATAATCTGTTTTAATTGCAACTGCTTCTTCGAAGTATTTAATCGAATTGGTATAATCTTCACGATTCAGATATAAAACCCCAATATTGTACTTTAAAACTTCATTTTGTGGAGAAGCATTAGACGCATCAATAAAAGCTTGAAGTGCTTGATCTGCTTTTCCTGCGCTGATGTAAGTCTGTGCAATATTTTCAAAAACCCAATTGGAATTCACGGTTTTTGAAGTTTTAAATCCGTTCAGATAAGCAAGTGCACCATCAAAATCTTTCAAATTGTTATATGCAAGCAAAGCAAGGTTAATGGTTTCCTGGGTTGCAGGTTTTTTTGCGTGGTATTCTTTAAGTGCACTCAGGACTTCATTGTAATTCTGTGAGTTATAATTTGAAATGGCAATATTGTAATAGGAAAGGGAAGAATCTGGCAGTACTGTTGCTGCTTTTCTGAAATAATCAATCGCGATTCTGTAATTATCAGGATTTTCAGAACCCTTGTTCATGGCTTTGATACCATCATTAATTGAATTTCCCCAGGCATTCCTGATTTTACTTTCAGCTGCAATTTTTTGATCGGCAGTAAAACCAATTTTCATTCCTGCACGATAAGCCTCTGCCATTTCAATTTGTTGTTTCGTTTCGAAAAGAACATTTCCTTTAATGAAATATGCTTCTGCATTAGCGGGATTTTTTGCAATTTCAGCGTTGATTGCAGCAAGGGCTTTGTCGTATTGTTTTTGGTTTACATACATTTTTGCCGAGGTCATTTCCTTGGAACCACAACCTTCGATACCCATAAACAGGTAACCTATGGTCATAATTGAGAGGCTCAGCAGGATCGTTCTTAACTTCATTTCTGTCTCCTAACAAGTGTTTTTTTGAAAAATTTTACAAAGTTACCAAATACTGATCTTGGATACAATTAGACCATCATTATGATTGGATCGAGTCGTCAGTAAAACTTAGCTGACCTGATTTATCAAGTAACTTAAAACCAAGTCTCTGTCGTGCCAATTTGGTAATTTCCCTTCCACGCGCAGTTCTGACCAGATAACCTTCCTGAATCAGATAAGGTTCATAGACTTCTTCAAGCGTTCCGGCTTCTTCTCCAACCGCAACAGCAAGTGAACTGATTCCAACCGGACCCCCATTGAACTTTTCGTAAAGGGTCGTCAGAATCCGTTTATCCATTTCATCAAGTCCAAGATTATCAACATCCAGCGCATGAAGAGCTATATCGGCAATTTCCCGTCCGATGGTTCCGTCACCTTTGATTTGGGCAAAATCACGGGTTCTGCGTAACAATCTGTTGGCAATCCGCGGTGTACCTCTTGAGCGTTTGGCAATTTCCATGGCGCCATCCGGGTGAATGGGCACTTTCAATAACCCGGCACTGCGGTTGATAATTTTATACAGAAGATCATGGTCGTAATAATCCAGTCGGAAATTAATTCCGAACCGGGCCCGAAGCGGGGCTGTTAAAAGTCCCGAACGGGTTGTGGCACCAACCAAAGTAAAACGTGGAAGTCCGATTTTCACACTTCTGGCGTTTGGTCCGGCATCAATCATGATATCAAGCTGATAATCTTCCATCGCAGAATATAAATATTCCTCAACCACAGCATTTAGCCGGTGAATTTCATCAATAAAAAGAACATCTCCGGCATCCAGATTGGTCAGAATCCCGGCCAGATCAGAGGGTTTATCCAAAACCGGACCTGAAGTTGACACAATTCTTGCCCCCATTTCGGTTGCAATAATATAAGAAAGTGTTGTTTTCCCAAGCCCGGGAGGTCCGAACAGCAAAACATGATCGAGGGATTCACTTCGTTGCTTGGCTGCGCTGACGAAAACGGTCAGGTTATCGATAATTTTTTGCTGGCCGACGAATTCATCAAAAGATTTGGGACGAAGTGCGGCTTCGGCATCTTTATCGGAAGGGGTGGTGGTTTTGTCGAGTAAAGGTGTTGACATCGGGCAAAGAACGGAATTTTCACTTCCGGAATCAAATTGAGGAAGCTTTCCCTCCAAATTAGAAAATCAATAGAGTTGGAACGCAAACTGCCTGTTTTACAGTTTGATCTGTCTGACGGTCTGTTTTAAATTTGATAAATTCCTATTTTAAGGAAAATTAAGGAATTACATGTTTTACTCCAAAAAAACTGAATATTTAATTCAGGCTTTACTTGTGATTGGTGATGAGTTTGAAACCGGACATTATGTTTCGATGGATACTATCAGAATCAAAGCCGATCTGCCCCGTGCGTTAACATTGAAACTGTTAAATTACCTGGTAAAAGATAAAATTCTCGAATCCAATCTGGGACCTTCGGGCGGATTTCGTTTTCTCGTCAACCCGAAAGATGTGTATCTCTATCAGATAAAAAGCTATTTCGACCCAATTAGTCACCTCGACGGTTGTGCGCTCGGACTCAATTTTTGTTCGGAAGAAAGACCTTGTGCCATGCATGATGTCTGGAAATCACTTCGCCAGCCGATGAAAGATTTCTTCGAAAAAACCTCCATGCAAACCCTCATTGTAGAATACCGGGAAAAATCACGTCTGAAAGGGCATTGATATTTTAGCTGTTAGCTAATGGCTGTTAGCCCGTCAGTGGCCGGGTTTTCAACTGTTAGGTAACCGCTGATTCTCATTTCGAATCCAGTCTTGAAAATCTCCCTCTGCTTTGCGAACTTGTTGGAATTACGAGAAAAATTCCTCAATGTTCAGAACTGTTTTTCACCTTTATAAAAGTGCCTGGTCGGGCTTGCCAAAATCCTCCTGGATGCTGGCTTTGGTCATGCTGATCAACCGGTCAGGCGCCATGGTGATTCCATTCCTCTCCTTATATCTTACCCAGAAACTTGGTTTCACACTCAGCGAGGCCGGACTTTGCATTTCTGCCTTTGGGGGAGGTGCATTTCTTGGCGCATTTTTGGGTGGAAAGCTGACAGATAAATTGGGTCCGTTCCGGGTTCAGGCTGGAAGTTTACTCGGGACTGGACTTCTCTTTTTTGTCCTGATGGAATTGACCACTTTTTACTCAGTTCTTGCTGGGATTTTCATCCTGAGTCTGGTTTCAGAATCTCTTCGGCCTGCAAATGCGGTTTCAGTTGCTGCATTTTCACCACCCGACCGGGTGACCCGGGCTTTTTCGTTGAACAGGATGGCTGCGAATCTGGGTTTTGCATTCGGACCTGCAATCGGTGGACTCCTTGCGGTTATCGATTTTAAACTTCTTTTTGTTGCGGATGGTTTAACCTGCATTTTTGCCGGAATTGTCTTCATCTTTTTCTTCAGAAAGCAATATGCCTTAAAATCAGATTCGAAAAAATCAGAAATGGTGAAAGGTCAATCAGCCTGGAAGGATAAAAAGTTCATTTTATTTACGGTTTTGGTCACAGTTTATGCCATGGTTTTCTTCCAGTTTTTTACCACGCTTCCGGTCTTTTACCGCACAGAATTTCACCTGCCTGAAAATGAAATCGGCCTTTTAATGGCCATGAATGGGGTGATTATTTTCTTTTTTGAAATGATTCTGGTGAATAAACTGGAAAACAAAATCAAAATTATGAATCTGATTCCGATTGGATCCGTTCTGCTCGGATTTTCTTTTTTTCTGATTGGCGGATTTCATTTCGTGTGGATTCTGATTGCAGGCATGATTTTTCTGACGGTGGCTGAAATGCTATCCATGCCATTTATGGCTGCACACGTGAATGCAAAAGCAGGAAATGGCCGGTTGGGTGAATATATGGCGATGTACACAATGGCTTATTCCTTCGCACATATTGCCGCACCGATGATCGGCACCCGCATTGCAGAGGTTGCTGGTTTCAATACGCTTTGGATGCTATGTGCAGGTGTGTCCGTTTTGGTTGCCGGTGGATTTTGGTTCCTGGGGCGGAGATGATCCTGATTTGAAACCTGATTCTGGTCTTACGATATTTGATTTGAACCTGATTTTGATCCCGAAAATTTAAAACAGTTTGCAAAATAAAAATACCAAGGTGACTCTTGACCTTATTCCGTAATAAATTCCGGATAAAATCGGCACGTTTACCCGATTTCGATTATTCGATGAATGGAATGTATTTCATCACGATCTGTACAAAGGAACGGTTACCTTTTTTTGGTGAAATTGTGGAGGGGGGGATAACTTTATCTGAAATGGGCGAAATTGTCAAACGATTTTGGCAGGAAATTCCAAACCAATTTTCATATGTTAAATTAGATGAATTTGTGGTGATGCCAAATCATTTTCATGGAATTGTAATCATCGATCAAAATCGTAGAGACGCGATTAATCGCGTCTCTACCGCCGATGCAATATCGATTAACCGCATTTCAACGGCGGTAAACGAAAATACAGGTGGATTTGCCGGGGATAAAAATCCAATGGTCAATGAAAATTTGTCACGAATCATCAGGTGGTACAAAGGACGGGTTTCATTTGAAATCAAAAAAATCCATTCTGATTTTGGATGGCAATCCCGGTTTCATGACCGGATCATTCGGAACGAAGATGAATTATTTAATGTCCGGAATTATATTAAAAACAATCCGGCGAATTGGGAAAATGATAAATTGATGAAGGAAAAATAACGGTTTGACATTTATCGTAGAGACGCGATTAATCGCGTCTCTACATCCAGAATCGTAATTACCCCGTTTATTTTTTATCCAGCCAATCCAATAAACCCGTTATAAACGTTAACGGATGGGGCGGGCAACCGGGAATGAACAAATCAACCGGATGCTGTTCCAGAAATTCACGGTTTAATTCCGGCGAATCTTTAAAAATACCACCCGAGATGCCACACGCACCAAACAGAATGACAATTTTCGGATCAGGAACGGCATCAAAACACATCTGGGTTGCTTCTGCCATGGTGGCGGTCATGGGTCCGGTAATGACGATTCCGTCTGCATGACGGGGTGAGGCTACAAATTCAATCCCGAACCGGCCCATGTCAAAATTTACATTGCTGAGGGCATTCAATTCCAGTTCACAGGCGTTGCATCCGCCGGAGGAAATCTGTCTCAGTTTCAATGATTTCCCGAAATAGGATCTGATCTTTTCTGAGGCAATTTCTGGGGTAATTCTGTGTTCCGTTCCACTCACAACCAATTGTTCACGGGAACTGCACGTTATGTGGTGCTCATTGGTGAAATGAATCACCTGTTCCGGGCAGTTCTGTTCACAAACCGGACAAAAAACACAGGTTCCCAGATCAATCTTCAGCGGATTCAAACTGATTGCATTTGTTGGACACAAATCCACGCAAATTGTACATCCATGCGGGCATTTTTCTGGCTGGATTTGAGGCATACCACGGAATAAAGGTGGAAGTCCGGGATTGTGAACATCGTGAACGATGGGATCACCCTGCAGAATTCTTAATCTGATACTTTCAAACATGGCACATCCTCATTATAAATCGTGTCCGGCATAGGATAAATCAAAGCTCTTGTTGCACAACGGAAAGTCCGAAATGGCTTCATTCCGCAGAGCAAGTGCGAGTCCGTACCAGTTATGAAACGATGGATCTTTGATTTTATATCGGGTCAGTTTTCCATCGGAACCGGTAAATAAACTGTGAACAATTTCGCCACGCCATCCTTCAACCACTGAGATCACTCCAGAATCCGGTTGCAAATCGTGAACTTTGGTTTGGGTTGTTCCTGCAGGTAAATTGTCAAGCTGTTCAAAAATAAACCGGATGGAATCTTCAATTTCAAGTGCACGGATGCGGGTTCGTGCGAAGACATCGCCGGTACCAAGAGTGATCAGCGGAATCGGAAAATACCGGTAAGCACCATAAGGGAACTGACTTCTCGTATCCAGATCAATTCCGCTTGCCCGGGCAGCGGGCCCTACCATCCCAATTTCAGATGCCCATTCACGGGTTACTGTTCCAGTATGATCGAGCCTGGCAAGTACGCTGGTTGAATCAAACAAAACCAGATTGATAGCCGAAACATCATTTAAAACGGTAGTTAGGTTGGATTTTAATTTTTCAATTGCCTCTTCATCCGGATCAAATTGAAGTCCGCCGGGAACCAGAAATCCTTTGCCGAACCGTGATCCGCAGAAAAGAGCAAGTCCGTTGATGACTAAGGTGCGGAGACGGCCATAAGAGGAAGCCCCAATGGCATAACCGATGTCGTTTGCAATTCCGCCCAAACCGGCAAGATGCATGGCAACCCGTTCAAGTTCTTCGGCGATGGAACGCAAAACCTGAGTTTTTAAACTCACATTGGTGTGCGCCAAAGCCTCAATTCCCAAAACATGAGCCATCGAATGGCCAATTGTGGTATCACCGGCGATGGACTCACACAAAATGGTTTGTTGCCGGGAATTTGCAGAAAGCAAAAGATTTTCAATCCCCCGTTTCTGATATCCCAGAACAATTTCAAGATGATAAACCAGTTCACCGTGACATTGAAACCTGAAATGCCCCGGTTCAATCACACCGGCATGGATGGGACCCACTGCAACTTCATGAACTTCTTCACCTTCCATCTGATACAAAGAATAAGGCTGATCACCCAGAACAGTTGATTGTTTTCTCACCGGACGAAGCCAAGGATGTCCGTTGGGAATAATCAGATTTTCTTCGGCAAGTTCACATTCGAAATAATTCGTCTGTGGAAAGTCAGAGGCAAAACTGTTAAACCGGTGATCGTCTTTACTGAATTGGGTTGCAGTTAAACTGATGGAAGACGTCAATGGATTACTGAGAACGACCAAAACGGTTTTTTCTGATTTTTCAGGATTCAGGGCAAACAAACTGATCAGACGGAATCCGGCTTGAAGCGATTGGCGGATGCTGTTCTCAAATTCGGAAACTGAAATGACCGGAATATCACTGATGTGAAACGGACGATGGTTTTGGACGGATAAAAAGCTCATAGTATGATTCCAAAATCAAGTGCAATGTTGGTCACCATTTCATAAAGTTCTGAAGGAAGGAAAAGACCCAATCCGATCAGCATCAGCAGCAGAATGAGTGATGCAAAGTGGGTGATATCGAACTTTTCGCTTATTTCCGGCAGATTGGCAATATCTGGCGGTGCCTTGTAAAGCATCTGAAAAACGGTTTTACTCATCCCGACGAAAATGAAAAAGAGAAGGAATAACACACCGGCGAGTAGCCAGGGTTTTGCCATCAATCCCTGAAAAATCATCAGTTCACTGAAAAATATACCGAAGGGCGGCATGGCGATAATGGCGAAAAATCCGGTCAGGAACAGCCAGCCCGTCCAGGGCATTGCATTCAGCACATTCCAGACTGATGCCGTTTCACGTGATTTATACGCCCGGTGAATATTGCCGGCATTGAGAAATAAAACCACTTTGGTAATTGAATTGTAAACGACGTGCAGCATGGCACCCACAAAAGCAATTCCGCCGGTTCCGATTCCAATGACAATCAAACCCAAATGTTCAACGCTGGAATACGAAATCATCCGTTTGTAATTGGTTACTTTAAACATGAAAACAAAAGCAACAAAAAGTGAAAACATCCCGCCGATAATCATGATAATCCGGGCAAATTCAGCCGTTTCGGTTGGAACCATAATCTGATATACTCTCAGAACACCGATCAGAGCCGTTCCCCGGAGTGAACCCGACATTAAAGCAGCAACCGGACTTGGGGAATTGCTCGTGGCATCAATATCACCTGGGTGCATGGGAGCAATTCCGATTTTTGTACTTAATCCGACAAAAACAAAAATAAAGGCTGCCTTCAGCCAGATCGGATTCAATACTTCGGCATTCAGGATAAAGTTGGTGACCACCAATTGTTTCCCATCCAAAACCGTTCCATTGGCCGATAAAGTCAGGAAAAGAAATCCGACAAAGGCAAAGGCAATCCCGACAGAAACGAGGAACAAATACTTCCACATGGCTTCAAGTGCTTCTTCATCCCGGTAATAAAAAATCAGCGGAGCAACACAAAGTGTCGTGGTTTCAGAGGCAACCCAGAAAAGCCCCAGATGGTTACTGATCAGCGCCAGTGTATTGGCAAGAAGATATAAATTCAGCAGCATGAAGTAGAGTTTTTTGCTCTTTTCTTCCTTCACAATATTGGGCCGGCTGAGGTAGGAATAAGAAACCAATGTTACCCAGAAGTACACATTTGAAAGTACCATCAGGAAAAGTTTGGTTAATGAATCAAACCGGATGAAATCATTTTCTGACGGATTTAAAAACCCGGAAAAGATGAGAAATGAACACAAAAGGTGAACAGTTGCAGCAAACAAGGTCAGCGAATATTGAATCTTCCGGTTTTTCAGGAAATAGACCAACCCAATATTCAGCAAAGGCAGTGCAGTTAAAAGAAATAGTTCAAGCATCAGTCTTTTAACCTCCCTAAGGCAGTCACATCAGGTTGGGCAAAAGTTGAACTGATCCGGTTGATCACAATTCCCATCAGGAAAACGACCACGAAAATATCAAGCAGGGCGCCCAGTTCAACGATGGTTGGCATTTCAGCAGAAAGCGACGTTCCGAAAAGCAAAATCCCATTTTCCAGAATCAGAAATCCGACCACGTGAATAATAAGTTTTTTCCGGAAAATGATGATAAAAATTCCAATGATCATGGCGGAAAAAGCAGAGGCAAAAGGAATGGGTTCGATGGTTGTGAATCCCGATAAAACATGGGCGGAAACAAACAGAACCGACATCGAAAACACACTCAGCAGCAGAAAATTAAAGGGCTGAATACTGGGTTCCACGATCCGTTTCACGTCAAGGTCAATAACGATTTTATTGACAAACCGGGGAATAATGATGGCCTTGACGATCAATGAAACGATCGGAATGATCAGCAAATGGACTGACAAGTGGTGTAAAAACGGAAAAATCATGATCAGGGAAAGTAAAACCCCCTGTATCCGTAAAATGGTGACATAGGTTTTAATTCTGGAGGTAACCACCAGATAAAGAAGCGTAAGACAAAAGAGAATACTGAGTACATTTTCCATAGTGAATCCGGAAGTTTAGCGAACAAACGTATAAATAAGCAGATTGAGAATCCCGATAGCAGTTGCAAACAACAGATATTGGGGAATACTTTTCATTTTAAACCGGGCAATCATGGTTTCAACCCAGGCGATGACCGTGGTCAGCAGAAAGATGACGACAATAAAAACAGAAAATCCCAGCCACTCATTGGCCATGCTGAACGGATTGAAAAAGGACGCCTCAAAAACAGCGTAAACCATAATTTTAATGTAGCTGCCATACTGGTAAAGAAACAGGTCAATTCCGGAATTATCCAGAATCATCACTTCATGAATCATCGTGAGTTCAAGGTGCGTGTTCGGGTCATCAATGGGCATTCTTGAACATTCGGTTACCAGCAGAATAAACCCCGAAATCGAACTGACGATAATGAAAACCAGGGCACTGGGTTCATCAAGCTGGATGGAATGATAAATGTCGTAAATGGAAGTATGTCCGCTGATGAAGGCAAGACTTCCGAGCGTGAAAAAGAAAATCGGTTCGGCAAAAACGGCGAAAGTCGCTTCCCGGGCGGCGCCCATTCCTTCAAATGAACTCCCGATATCCATTGCACCAAGAATCTGGAAAAACCGGGCGAGACCAAGCAGATAAGCAAAAACAATAATATCACCATTGAAACTGAAAAGCGGACGAACATATCCGATCGGCAGAATCAGAAGGGTAAACAGAATGGCAGAAAAGGAAATAACCGGTGCGATCCGGCTGATAAATGAAGCCGATGTTGCGTAAATGGTTTCCTTCCGGCTAAGCCGGGCCAGATCATAATATGGCTGCCAGACCGGAGCACCAATCCGGCCGGTGAGAATTGCTTTTTGCTTGTTGATGAGACCCACGAGAAACGGGGAGACCAACAGAATCAGAACAAAGGGAAATAATCCCTGCAAACTTACAGATAAGTCCATAAAATGGCAGTTCCTCCATAGAAGAGAACAGTGAGCAGCATAAATAAAATGTAGAACCGGATGTCAGTCCGGGAAAGAAAATCGACTGAAGTGATTTTTCCGATAATCCAGGAATAGATTGGTTTCACCAGTCCGTCTTCTGAAAAATCACCGGCGTGAGAGTGAAACCGGGACGTTACAGGGAAAATGGTTTCCGGGATTTTGACCTTTGATTTCAGGTGCAAAACCGAAACTGCAATTCCGTTAATGTCATCAGCGTAAGAAGATGCGGTGTATTGCATTCTTGATGTTTGGCCTGCGTAGCCACAACCCCAGGCGGCCGATTTTCGCTGGTTGGTCCGGGAGACTTTCCAGATAATCAGAGTTGAAATCAGCAGGATGATGGCGGCAAAAATACCGGTAATAAAATTCCATTGGGCAAAGGTGGAAAAAGTTTGCGCAGATTCGCCCGATTGGAAAATGGCAACTACAGAAGAAATGATTCCCAGAATAATCTGCGGATAAATTCCGAAAAGCAGGCAAACAAACGCCAGTAAACCAAGTGAAAGATAATCCAAGCCAGTAACGGTGAATTTTAGATGAGGTGATCGTTCATTTCCCAGAAACATGATGCTGTTGATTTTGGTGAAACAGGCAAGAGCCAATCCGCCAACGAAAGCAAGTCCGACCGTCATGAGCAGCATGAAAAAGGGAAAATATCCGCCAAAAATTGAGGCAGATTCAAAAAAGCCACGGTAAATCAGAAACTCAGACATGAATCCGTTTAACGGTGGAAGTCCGCTGATGGCAACTGACCCGATCAGGAAAAGTCCCACAAACCAGGGCGCAGATTTTACAATTCCGCCCATCAGTTCAATATTCCGGGTATGAAGATTCGAATAAATGACACCTGACCCGAGAAAAAGCAGAGATTTGAAAATGGCGTGATTAAACGTATGAAATAAGGCGCCGCCAAGTCCCAGCCAGATTAAGGGTTGGATGGAATACGTCATTCCCAGACATCCGAGACCGATTCCAATCCCGATAATTCCGATATTTTCGATGGAATGATAAGCCAGCAGCTTCTTGATGTCGTGCTGGGCAAGGGCATACCAAACGCCGAAAATGGCACTGAATAAACTGATTGCAAGAATCCCGGCACCAATCCAGAGAGGAAGTGGTGAGCAAAATTCCAGCATCCGAAAAATGCCATAAATTCCGGTTTTGATGATGACGGCCGATAAAAACGCACTTAAAACCGTTGGGGCGATGGAATGGGCATGTGGCAGCCAGAAGTGAAACGGCATGAATCCGGCTTTGATGGCAAACCCGACAAATCCAAAAAAGAAAGCCACATAAAAGACCATCCCGGATGTTTGGGTAAGCTGGAAATCAGAAAACAGCCAGCTTCCCGATTGGGAATGAAGCAGGAAGAAAAAGATATAAAGACAAAAAGTAGCAAAGTGAGTGGTTGCAAAATAGATGAAACTGCCTTTTTGAATTTCCGGTTTTTCTTTTTCAAGCAATAATCCCAGATAGGCCATTAAAGTCATGAGTTCCCAGAAAATCAGGAAAACGATGGCATGATTAGCCAGAACCAAAAGCTGGGTTGATAGCAAAACCAGGGAAAAAGAAACCAGAAACGCTCTGACGGCAGCTGCTTTGTGGAGATATTGATTCAGATAAGAATGAGTTGAAAGAATTGCAGGAATTGCAGCAGAGGTGATAATCAGTAAAAAGAAAAGGGCGAGACCATCCAGCCGAAAAAAGGAAGACAAAACCGGAAAGGCCGGGAAAAGTAAAGGTGTTGCAGGTAAATGGACCAGATTGACCAAAGCAAAAGCCAGATTAAAAAGCAGACCGGCAGACATCACGCCAACATAAATCCGCAAAGCCAATTGAATCGGCTTAACCAGAACAGCAAAAACTGCCCCTATCAGGATAAGACTGCAACCGAGTATGAAAAGGTGATCCAAGTTAGTGTCCGTTTAAAAAGACAGATTCATAATTTTTCAAACTCCCCTCCTTTTTTAAAGGAGAGCCTGACCCGTCCCGAGAATCGGGATCGGGGGGGTAGGAGTGGTTTTGTTATTTTCTGTTCAGCCCCAGGAAAACCACCCCGGCTTCGCCACCCCTCCTTTGGAAAAGGAGGGGAGTTAAAAAACCGCATTAAATTTTATAAGCCAAAAACAGATAGAAAAGCAACGTTGCAACGGAAAAGGTCACATAAACCTGAATCTTGCCCGATTGCAGCCATTTGAATTTATCAATTGCCCAAAGCAGTCCGGTGTTTGCCGGAAAGATCAGACGGTTTAAAACCAGATCAGAAACGACCGTTCTGAAACTTCCGGGTTTGGGAAGCGAGGATTCCGGTTCCTGTTTTTCTTTGCTCACATTCAGGACTTCGCCGGCAATATTGATCATTTCATCTGAAAAGGATGTATTCGAATATTGCATCCTGCTCGTTTGTGCCGGATAGCCACAACCCCAGGCGGGACTGATCCGTGTTTTTCTTTTCAGCGAAAACCGGTTTTTCAGGTAAAGCAAAATGCCGGTCACCACAAAAAGGGAAACGGCAATCAGACTCACATTTTGAATCCGGCCAACGGTGGTAAGTGAAGAAACCGGACCGGAAAGATGAAACAACTCAGAATATACAGAAAGACAAAGTCCTACGATGGTTTGGGGAAATAATCCTGTAATCAAAATCAGAGCAACGAGGATGAAAAAGGCTGAGAATTCATATTTATCGGGATGAAAATCATGGGTGACAGGTTGCCGGGCATTTCCCAGAAAAATGACAGAAAAAACTTTTGAAAAGGCGATTAATGCAAGTCCGCCCGTAAAGGCAAGGGCAACTGCACCAATCAGCATGAAAAACGGGAAATAGGAATGAACCAGTTTGGATGCTTCGAAAAATCCGCTGAAAATGATAAATTCGGAAGCAAATCCGTTCAGAGGCGGAAGTCCCGAAATGGCAACCGAACCGATTAAAACGATCATCCCGAGGGTCGGAGCAGATTTCAATAATCCGCCCATTTTTTCAATATTCCGGTGATGATAAAAGTGATAAATTGTGCCGGCGCACATGAAAAGCAGAGATTTGAACAGAAAGTGATTGGCTGAATGGAATAAGGCACCGGTGAGTCCCAGAAAAATGACAAGTGGCTGATCATTTTGAATTCCGAAAATCATCAGGGAAAGTGCAATGCCAATGATGCCAATATTTTCAATGGACGAATAGGCCAGCATCCGTTTCAGATCTTTTTGTGCCAGTGCATTCCAGATTCCGAAAATTGCAGTGAGAACCGAAATGGTTAGGAGGATAGACGGAATCACATAATCGGTTGGCGGATTCCAGGAAATCACCCGGATGAGTCCGTAAATGCCGGTTTTTAACATCACAGCAGACAACACCGCTGAAATATGACTGGGTGCAACCGGGTGAGCTTCGGGAAGCCAGAAATGAAACGGCATAAAACCGGCCTTCATTCCAAATCCGATAAATCCAAACCAGAAAATTGTGGTTGCCAGAGTTGAGGGCAAATGTGCATTCTGAAAACTGGTAAATTCCCAACTTCCGGTCTGATTGTGAAGCAGAATGAACATGAGATAAAGAAAAAGGGTCCCGATGTGGGTTGCTGCAAAAAAAATCAGACTTCCCTGCTGAACGTCCTCTTTTTCACGTTCGAAAACAATGCCCAGATAACCCGACAAAGCCATCAGTTCCCAGGCAACCAGAAACAAAAAAGTGTGATTGGCCGTGATGAGAACCTGCATCGCCAGAAAGAGAAGAATCGTTGCCGTCAGGGTTGATCGGAGCGACCGGGATTTTTCGTATCCCGATAAATAACCGGTTCCGTAAAGAGCCGTTACGATACCGCCAACCTGTATGATGCCAAGGAAAAACAACGACAGTTTATCAAACCGAAAAGAGAAATTGCCCAGACTGATCTGCGAAAAAAGAGTCAGTTCGGGTGGATTTGGAAGTAAAAAAGCCGAAACGGTAAAGCAAAGTCCGAAAACCATGGCGAGAACAAGTGCAAGATTAGCCAGCCGGTTGATGAGAAATTGAGTCCGGACAAAACCGATCACCAGCAAAGCGAGAAAAAGAAAACCGACATCAGCAAGTAGAAAAAACGTCATCTTTTCCGCTGCCCTTCAAAAGTCTGAATGGCAGAAATCAGATCAGGATAGGGAATCCGTTTTTCAAGAGCAGAGCGCATGTCTTTGTTTGAAAGCAGAAAACTGATGTGTGAAAGTAAACTTAAATGTTGTTTGATGGTTTGGGAAATAACCAGAATGAGCGTGTGAACCGGAAGTCCGTCGAGAGAGTTGAGATTCAGCGGAGTTTTCGGAAAGAAAAAGTGAATCAGCGGTTTGTTGCTGCCAATGACAAGCGGAATTCTGGGATGTGGTAGACTGATTCCGTTACCGATTGCTGTCGACATGAGCTGCTCCCTGCTTTCAAGCAATTGAACGACAACATCTCGCTCAACCGCCGGATCAAGAAGCGCCAGATTGGTCATTTCTCTGATATAATGGGCATCACTGAGGTCACAATTGTAAAAAATGGCATCTTCGGTCAGCAAAGGAACAAGAGAACTGATCTGATATTCGGTAAAGTGAGCACTTCCGGTAAGATTCAGCGGCAGATTTCTGCCCAGCGCCCATTCTATGATTTTGTCTTTGTTGAAGGAAATCCGGTCCTGAATAACCTGATGCGGAATGTCTTTGGTCTTGACGAGTTTTTCGACTTCCTTTTCAGAAAGGGATAAAAACTGGGCGATATCTTTAATTTTAAGATCCATAACTTACCCGTTTTTTTTAGATTTTAATTTGGACATCAATTCCTGAGTCAGGCTGATTTGCTCCTGAATTTCTTCTCTGGCTTTTTCGAGAAGTGAGATTTTTGAATTGATTTGTTCGAGGTGAAGCTGTAGGTAACCCACTGTTTTTTCTTTGGCTTCCAGTTCTTTTTTCTGTTGGAAATAAAGACCGATCACATCTTTGATTTCATCAAGAGAAAGACCAACATGCTGCAGGTTTTTGATCCGTTTGGTAATATCAAGAGCCCGGTCATTGTAATACCGGTAACCGTTTGGGGTGATTTCATCGGGGGAAACAAGTCCGAGCTGTTCGTAGTACCGGAGCGTTCGGGTGGTAACCCCTGCCTGTTTTGCAATTTCGCCAATTTTGTACAAGACTAACCTTTACGTTAACGAGAAGGTTAAGGTAAGTGTTTATCCGGGGAAATACAATGGGGAAGGGGGAAATGGTTACGGGTTACATATCACGGGTTACAGATTACGGGTTACGAATTTCAAATAACAATGATCAGGCTTTGGGATAGTAGAAAAAAGATAAGAGTTATCCCGAATTGAATTTGCATTCAACCTGTAATACGTAACCCGTAACCATTCTTGGATTTTGCATTCAACCCGTAATATGTGACCCGTAACCCGTAACCAATTGTGACCCGTAACCTTTTCAGTCGATTTTCATTAAAATAAGGGCTTCAGACTGATGAATTGAGATTTTTCCCTGAACGACATCCCGTTTTTCACCATTGGTGAGAACGACTTCCCACAACCCGTCAGGGAGGTGGCATTCTGTCGGGTGTCTTTGATTTCCATTGACAGCAACGAAGAAATTTGGCTCGTCGAAAGAATATCCTTCAAGTTCAAAAAACAGGGCGAGTGTATTCAGACTCGGGAAGAAATTAATATCCTTGGTGGAACAATGGGTGAAAACCCTGAAGTTTTTCTTCAAAGCAATCAGTTCACGGTAATAATCAACCAGTTCTTCATTCAATGCCATAAGATCATAGTTGATGTAATTGGTATCGTTATCCTTTTCGTAAGTGTTATGATCAATTTCACCCACGTGCGTATCAGGAACTGAGGTTGGGGCAACAACTTTACTTCTGCCGTATTCCTGACCCTGAGCAATTAAAACATTTCCCTGAGCTGCAAATAATAAAGTTGCCGCCAGTTTGTGCAGCATCAACTCAAATTCGTTAAGAGTTGCATGTGCTTCCAGATCATCAATTTTTTGTCCGGGTTTGATTTTTCCGGAAGCAAGCCGGATGAAATCACCCAAAGTGTGATCATCATGACTTTCAATATAATTCACATTCTGGGAAGTTTTGTGGAAAGGACCGCCGTCCTGTCTCAGTGAACCTCTGATAAACCTGACCAGAGAAAAATAATCCTGGTGATTGAAAAACCGGCCGAAAATAAAACCTTTGTTTTCATCGTGCGGATGGTAACCCTTCAGTCCGTTTCTGATCTGGTCATTCCAGCTTGCCCACCCGATATCGGCAAAACCGTTCGGATCGTAACCGCCGCCCCAGGGTTCAGCAACCAGAAATACATTCGGATTGATTTTCCGGGCTTCATGAAGAATCTGGGAACAGGTTTCCTTGTCAATGAGCTGTGCAAGGTCAAACCGGAATCCGTCTATGTGATACTCTTTCATCCAGTGGCGTATAGAATCCAGGATGAGGCGACGCGCCATTGGTCGTTCAGTTTTGAAATCATTTCCGCAGCCACTTTCTGAAAGCGGATTGAAAAATTCGTCGAGCCGGAAATAATATTTTTTGTCGATTAGTTTCAGGGCATTGTTGTCATACTGTGAAACGTGGTTGTAAACAACATCCATAATGACGGCAATATTGTTGTCATGCAGCGTTTTGATCATCTGCTTGAGTTCGGTTACCTGCTTTCCAGAAGTACCAATCCGCTGTCCGGGATTTAGGTTTCCCTCACTGGCATAATAATTTTCAGGGGCAAAAAAACCAGAAGTCATATATCCCCAATGGTTACGGGAATAAGGATTCCAGGTATTCATCAACCCGTTATCAGCTTGTTTGTGGTAGGGAAGTTCAATATTTCCAAATTCCATCAGCGGAAGAAATTCTACAGCATTGACACCCATTTTACGAAGGTGGGGAAGTCCGCCACGCTGATTTTCTTCAACGAATCCAAGATAAGTACCTGGTGCAGAACATCCTGAAGAAGAGTGAGCGGTCATATCCCGAAGATGCGCTTCATAAATAACAAGTTCCTGCTGGGAATGATTTACCCAGGTGTCACCCATCCAGTTAAACTCATTTTCGAGAATGAGTGTTCTTGAAGAATGGTGGTACGTATTCATTGAAGTTGATGCTTTTCCGTACGGATCAGCGATAATGATATCCGGATTGAACCACTCCGACCGGTGGGGTTTTCCGATAATGCGGTAACCATACGCTTTTCCCGAAAGATTTTGAGGAAAAGTGAGTTCCCAAACTCCGTTTTCATCCCGGATCATGTCAAATTCAGAATAATTTTCTGATTCCGGTGAATCAAAAAGTACCAGTCGAACCAGTGAAACCCGTGGTGCAAAAACACCAAATGAGGTTTGAACTTCAGAAAGATGGCAACCCAATGGTTTATCAGAATAAAGTGTATTCAGCCATTCATCCTGATTCAAAAGTCTGGGTTCACAGTTCAGGATCGAAATTTCATAATTTTCATCCCATCTCTGCGGTTCTGTAATAATCAGATAACCATCATACGCCGGGTCAATTGCAGTTACGGTCACGTCCGGAAATAACCGGATGTGGTCAGTGGCCAGTTGAAAAGGTGCACCCGAAACTCTGACGAAAATAGTAGTCAGGTTGATTTGGTCGGCGGAAAAAAGGGAAAAATGGGGGGCGTTGTGGGAGTGACTGCCCTGATGTTCAGATTGTTCAGAGTACATGTGAGGACTTTACAAAAAGGTTAAACTATACGACTGTACCTGCTTGGGTTTTGGTAAGATAGTTATTTTTTTAGAAAAATAAAGACGGAATGAAAAATGAATGCAAACGTTTACATTTGTTAAAAAGCTGGAAGTTGGACTGTTATTTCCGACAAAACTATCAGTATTTGCCCGTTTTTCTGTTTTTTGGGGTTTCATAAAAAAGAGTCTTTTTTTCTTGTATCGGGCAATGAATCAAGTTGAATTTGTGCGTAATTTTAAAGCCACCCCGCGCAGGGGTTTCTATGCGTGATCTGAAACCTTCAAATTCTAATAATTTTGAGTATATGAAACGATTTCTTGTTTATTTCCTTTTACTCACAGGCGGATCTATGTTGATTTCCTGTTCACCAAAAACAGAACCCAAAAGTCTTCTTGATGGAATGGGTATGCCGGTAGCGGTTGAAGAAAACCGGGAAATTGCCTGGACGGATAAAAAGTCGGGATATTACTATACCCAAACTCATCTGACAGAAACAGGTTGGTTTTCCGGATGGAATGTTTCGACTCACCGGGTTTTCAGCGATTATTCTCTTTCTGTAGACGGAAAAATTTTGAACCGTAAAGATGCAGACGTTACTGTTTTCCCTGACCGGATGGTGCGCCAATTTCCTGCCGGAAAAGAAATCTTCAGACTTTTTGATGATCAGCCTGTACTTGGGATATTTCTTGATGACATTTCAGGTAAAGAAACCGGACTTTTACTAAAGGGCGATCTGAAATTCATTTCAATTAAAAATGAAACCGCACTTTTTTCAACAGCAGACCCTCGTGGGTGGTTTCTGGCTGTTTCGACATTGAACGGTTCCCAGTTTTCCAGCACCGACTCTTCAGGAAAAATCTGGCTTTCAACTGAGAAATCGGGTGGCGGTTTTCTGATTGGACTTGATTCAACTGAAGTTGCCGTTTCTGCACTTCTTGATTCTGCCAGGAAAAATCATCAGTCCTGGGTTGCTTCCCGTCGTGACAGAATGGAAAACCTGCTCACATCCAACTTTTTCAAATCGAATGACCCCCATCTGGATCTGGCACTTCGCTGGAATATTTTATCGCTCGATGCCCTCATCACCCGGCAAACGGGATACGGCATCTATGCGGGACTTCCCTGGTTTAACGATTACTGGGGCCGTGATATGTTTATCTCACTTCCGGGAACGGCTTTGGTAACCGGACAGTTTGATGTTGCCCGGAAAATTTTGCTGTCCTTTGCAGACTATCAGAATAAGGATGAAAAATCACCGTTTTACGGACGGGTTCCCAATCGTGTGCGGCCTCAGGATATATTGTATAATACAACCGATGGTACACCCAGATTTATTATTTCACTGATGGATTACATCAGGTATTCCGGCGATACATCACTGGTGAAGGAACTGTATCCCGTCATTAAAAGAAGTATTGAAGGTCCGCTGAAATATTGGGTGGATGAAAATGGGTATCTGACCCATGATGATGCAGACACCTGGATGGATGCCAAAATTGACAACAAAATTCCCCTTTCTCCCCGTGGAAACCGGGCCAATGATATTCAAACGTTGTGGTACGATCAGCTTCTCGCCGGTGTAAGATTTGCACAATTGTCAAATGACAGGGAATCAGCAGAAAAATGGCAGAAGGTCGCAGATAAACTGAAATCCCGGTTTCTGAACGATTTCCTGAATCCGGCCATTCCGGCCTTGGCTGACCGGCTCAGAAAAAATGGCACAGCTGATTTTTCTTTTCGCCCGAACCAGTTATTTGCGCTTGATTTTATTACAAAGGATAGTTTAAAATGGGTTTTGACACGGAAGACCTGGGAAGAACTGGTTTACCCGTGGGGAGTAGCGTCGCTTAGTCAGACTGACGCCAATTTTTATCCGTATCACACCGGATGGGAACATTATCCTTCGAACTTTCACAAAGATTGGGCTTACCACAACGGTACGGTTTGGCTTTGGAATAACGGCATTGCCATGCAGCGAATGCTGGAAGGTTTTCAATATAATCCTGCCTACGAACTTTTCAGCTCGATGTCAAAACGGACCTTGAATGCACCCGGCGCAGTTGGAGCTCTGAGTGAATTAACTGATGCGTTACCTCCAAAAGATGCAAAATTACCAAGACTGTCGGGTACTTTTTCCCAGGCCTGGTCAATGGCAGAATATCTTCGGGTTTGGTATCAGGGTTTTCTTGGAATTCAGCCGGATGCTTTAAACAAACAGGTTATTCTTCAACCTCAACTGCCCGATTCCATTTTCAGCATGGATTTTCAGGTTCCGTTATTTTCCGGAATTCTAAAGGGATCTTTTCACCGGACGGCAGATGATTTAAAATTTACGCTGGAACCTGACAGCCTGACTTCCGACGTCACCCTGATCATTAAATTTCCGGGATTTGAACCTGTTCCTGTGGTCATGTATGCAGGTGAAAAATTGCTTCTCAACGTGCAGAAAAAGGAACTTTCAGTTAAGTTATTTGATACGCTTGGGGAAGTCAGAGCGGAAAATCTTTTATTCAGAGTCAAACCTGACGAAGACCGGATTGAACTCGCAAAACGGATTTTCAAAGATGTTCAGTTTGCTAAACCACTTGTCCCAACTGATTATTCAAGGATGCAGCAAGCTCCGGTCTGGAAGTAAGGGATGAGGGTTGATTTCAGTTTTCCGCTGACTTAAACCGGTGGTTGCATTTTCCCCATCCCTGCGTCAACAGGGGTGGGGTTTAATTACTATGGTAAGTTCTCCTTTTGTTTATTTTTGTCTTCCTTTTAAAATGCATTTTCCTTTCCGCGTTTTCTGTGTTTTCTGTGGTGGAAAAAGCATTTTTATTTCCTCCCGTACTTCGAGAACCTCAGTGACCGGACGGGGTGATTATTTCATATTGGGTATCGTGGACGGGCGGTTGGGGTTCATGGGTTCTGTATTTCTATAAACATATCACCCCGTCGGGGTGTGGAACCAATCCGAATTTCATTGACAATTATTTTAACATCCTGTCTATCCTGAATATCCCTGTTCAAATACGATTACCGACCGGGAGGTCGGTGGTACAAAAAAATCAACATCCCCCATCCGGCTAAAGCCGGATTTCCCCTCCCGAAAGTATTTGATATCTCCGCTTCGCTCGGTTTACAATTTACCATTGAACATTCTGTCTTAGTCCTTTTACCTTATGCCTTAGGCCTATTTCCCCCTCATTTCCGCAAAACTTCTTCCAAAATTGCAGATAAATCTTCAACCCGGTACGGTTTCGCAAGAATTCCCGAAAATCCGAACGATTTAAAATCAGCCATAATCGGATCATTGGCATAGCCACTTGAAACCAATGCCTTCACAGTTGGGTCGAGTTTTTTCAATTCCATGATCGTTTCACGCCCGCCCATGCCACCCGGGATGGTCATATCCATTATAACCAGATTGAATTTATTTTGCTGGGCAAGCGATTCCCGGTAAACATCAATGGCCTCAATTCCATCAGAAACTGCGACCACATCAAATCCCAGATAATCGAGTATTTCAGTTAACAGATGCCTAATCATTTGCTCGTCATCCATGACAAGAATTCGACCTGAACCCAATACCTCTGTTTTCTTTACCGGCCTTTTCAGTCTTCCCGTCAGCTTTTCTGAGGCAGGCAGATAAACTTTAAACTCAGTTCCAACACCCGGTTCAGACGTCACCGAAATAGCGCCATCATGTTTTTTAATAATAGAATAACTGGTTGCAAGACCCAGACCGGAACCCATTTTTTTGGTTGTAAAATAAGGGTCAAAAATATTTGACAGGTAAGTTTCGGGGATTCCGATTCCCTGATCAGAAACCTGAATACACACATATTTGCCTGGTTTGATTGCGAGAATCCGGGCGGAATCTTCGTCCATCAGAATATTATCCGCCTGCAAATGAACGGTTCCACCGGAAGGCATAGCCTGAACTGCATTTAAAACCAGATTATTGATGACCTGGTTGATCTGGCCTTCATCAATTTCTGCCGGATAGAGTTTTTCATCAATATCGAATTCCAGTTTACAGGCCGTTCCTCTTACTATGAAATTGGCAGATTCTTTGAGCAAATCGATCACAGAAGCCGTTTGTCTGACGGGAGTTCCGCCTTTTGAAAAAGTAAGCAACTGTTGGGTAAGTTCTCTTGCCTTAAGGGTTGCCGACTCTGCTTCTTTGAGTAGCTGATCCATCCTGTTAAGTTGATTTTTCTCCATAGACATACGGGTAAGTGAGATGTTACCAAGAATTGCTGTGAGAAAATTGTTGAAATCGTGCGCAATTCCGCCCGCAAGAATACCAAGTGATTCAATTTTTTGATTTTTCAGACGTTCTGCCTGCATCCGCCGACGGTCGGTAATATCCCTGAAGACAAGAACAGTTCCGATCAGATCGCCATCCGGATCAGAAACTGCCGAGGTTGAATCGGCAATAATCAGTTTGTTCCGGTCCAGATTAATAAGGCAAAGATTGGAATCCTTTTTAAACTCAGCTTCTTTTCTGAGGATTTTATGAACGGGATTTTCTTCAGGTTCGCCTGTGAGCTCATTAATCAGGGTCATGACTGAATCTATGGATTCTCCAAGTGCCTGATCTGCCTTCCAGCCGGTAAGTTGCTCGGCCATTTCATTGAAAATGATAATCCGTCCGTGGATGTCTGTAGATATTACAGCATCCGCAATTGATTTCAGCGTGGTTGAAAGCCGTTCCTTTTCTGCAGATAAGGCATGTTCAGCCTTTTTCCGTTCGGTAATATCACGGGCAATTCCCTGAATGGCTACAGGTTGATTGTCTTCGAAAAGCAGACGGGTATTCAGTTCAAGCGGAATTAAACTGCCGTCTTTTGCCAGAATTTCAATTTCATAAATCAAAGCCGGCAGATCATTCAGAATCTGTTTGGTTGTCATGTGTCTGACCAGATTCAGATAATATCCGGGGAGTATTTTACTGATGGATTCACCGGTAAGTTCTTTGCGGGTGTAGCCCATTAACTTTTCACCAGTTTCGTTCAGTGAAATGAAATTTCCATTCAAATCATGGATGTAAATGATGTCATTTGCATGGTCAAAAAGCTCCCGGTACATCATTTCACTTTTCTGAAGTGAATGTTCGGCCTGTTTCCGTTCGGTAATATCAAATGCCGTCCCAAGTGCGGCCGTTTTTCCACCAAACTGAATCATACCGGACGTAAAATCGAGCCATCGCGTATCTCCGTTTTTTGTCCGGATAACAAATTCATACCGGTTGGGTACCTTTTCTCCACGCTGACGTGCAAGTCCGCGCTGTTTTACCAGTTCAGCATAATCGGGATGAACAACATCCCAGAAGTTCAGTCCGAGCATTTCTTCCTGCGAGTAGCCGGTAAGTTCACAGGCCATTGGGTTCACATAAACAAAAACAGGCCCCTGATATATAAAAATAGCTGTTGCTGCTGTTTCTGAAAGGGATCTGAATTTTTCTTCGCTTTCTATAAGAGCTATTTCTGTGTTTTTTCTGATCATAGCAGAAGCAATCATATTAGCGGCGAGCTTGAGAATGTGAATATGGTATGCTGAAAATGTTTTTTCAGTTTTTACCGAATCAAGACCCATAAAACCAATGAGATTGTTCTGATAGGTTAACGGAACGGCTAATAGTGACTTGATGCCCTGTGCCGAAAGAGCTTCCTTCAGCATTTCATCCTGTCCTGAAAGGTCAGAGACTTTTTCAATGAAAAATTCTTCAAACCGGTTTAATCGTTCCATCCAGCCGGGAAAATCAGCAGATTGTAAATCCTGCAGATTGGTTAATTGGGGGTCGATTTCAGGTGCACACCATTCGTGGGTATTCGACATGAGGGTTTTGTCGTGATTAAACCTGAAAATGTAACATCTGTCAACCTTCAGCAGTTCACCTGTAAGCCGTAGGGCATGATGCAGATTATCATCAATTTCATTTGGCGTGAGGTTGATAAATTGGTTTGAAAGGTCAACAATCACCTTTAAAAACTGGATTTCACCTTCCTGGTTTAAGTTTGACTGATCAGGATGATTTAAGTGCGTGTCTTGCATGAAGCTTTCCGAAGTTATTTTCAGTTAAAAGTACAAAAAAATTTCCAGTTGGATGGTTAGAAGTGCTATATTTGAGTATCGCAATCTTAAAATGCCAGTGACAAGGGAAAATGCAGGTTACGGGTCACATATTACGGGTTACGGGTAATAACAGAAGTCATTCTTCCGTAAAACGTATCCCGTATGGCGTACGACGTACAGCTTGTCATCCCGAAAGTGTTCGGGATCTTCGTTTCACTCGACTTATAACTTATCACTTATCACTAACTTATGTCTCTCGTACCTCATTATATCGAAAATCTGGAACCGTACAAAGCCGGCGGAACCATTGCGGAAATCCGCCAAAAGTACGGACTTGAGCGGATTATCAAACTCGCTTCCAATGAAAATCCGTTCGGACCTTCACCGCTGGCGCAGAAAGCCATTGCTGAGCATATTCACGATCTGCACCGGTATCCTGATTCAGGCGGAATTGAACTTAGATCACGACTTGCTGCAATTTATAAAATCAAAGTTGAAAATGTGGTAATTGGTTCCGGTTCTGAAGGAATCATGTCGAACATTATGCGAACGTTCCTGATGGATGAAGATGAAATCATCACATCGTCGGGTACATTTATTGGTTTTAAAGTACTCGCCAATGCTTCTGGTAAAAAAACAATCTACGTTCCACTGAATAATTACCGTTTTGAACTGAAAGCCATTCTGCCTTACATCAGTACAAAAACAAAAATCATTTATCTGTGCAACCCGAATAACCCAACCGGAACAATTTTTACCCGCGAAGAATTTGATGAGTTTTACAAGCACGTTCCATCACGGGTTTTGATCATTCTGGATGAAGCTTATTTCGAATTTGCTGAAGAGTTTCCTGACTATCCTGACAGTATGCATTACCGGTATGATAACGTGATCACACTCAGAACCTTTTCAAAGGCACACGGTCTTGCAGGAATACGGGTCGGGTATGGAATGGCACATGAACGCCTGATCGGTAATCTGATGAAAGTGAAACTGCCATTCGAACCGAATTCTCTGGCTCAGGCCGCTGCAGTTGCTTCCCTGGATGATACTGATTTTATCCGTCACACTGTTGACACCAATCGTGTGGCAAGGGAGCAGTTTTATCAGCTTTTTACAGAACTGAAAATTCCGTTCGTGAAAAGTTATACCAATTTTGTAACCATTGATCTCGGACTTGAAACCCGGGTTCAGAAAATCCATCTGGCGCTGCTTGAAAAAGGAATTATGGTTCGTCCGCTAAAGGCTTTTGATCTTGGACAATGTCTGAGAATCACCACCGGCACCCCGGAAGAAAATCAGATTTTTATGGACGCATTTAAATCAGTGATAAGTGGTACGTGGTAAGGGGTACGTTTTACAGAAAAACGGCTCAATTTGTGCCCTCCGGAAATAACGAGAAAGCATGTACCAATGAAACTGTGACCCGTAACCCGTAATTGTGTAACCATTGTGACCAATGTAAATAGAGAAAAACCATGACTGACCCAAAAAACCCGCTTGGTATCATCCGGATTGACCATCTGGAATTTACCACCAACAATGCAGAGTCACTTCAGTCTTTGTTTCATGGTCTCGGCATGAAAATTACGGCAACCCGGAAATCTGGAAGTATGTCTCAATGGCTGATGCAGACTTCAAAAACCAATTTCATTATTTCCCATTCCAAAGAACGGGACTACAACCGTCAGTATCTTGACAATCATCAGGGTGGCGTTTCGGCAATTGCGTTTCTGGTGGATGATGCTGAAAAAGCTTTGGCTGAAGCTTTGAAGCGGGGAGCTCAGCAAAGACTTTCGCTTGAGATTTCCCAGCAGAAAGGCGGAGTTTACAGACGGGCAGGAATTCAGGGTTTTGGTGATGTGCTGAATATTTTTATTGAAAAAACTGATTTCCCTGATTTCGCCCCCGGTTTTTCGGCCTTTCAGGATACAGAAGCGTTAACAGGTGATGCCGATCCCGGTCTTATCCATCTCGATCATCTAACCAATAATGTTCCTTTCGGTGAAATGGCAAAATGGGTGGATTTCTACAATCAGATTTACGGATTCGAAGCCGTTCGTTATTTCGAGATAAAAGGTGAAAAAACAGCACTCCGGTCAAAGGTCGTCCGTTCATCAAACAAACAAGTGACGATTCCCATCAATGAACCCTGGGGACCTGACGGAAACGATCAGATTACAGAATTTATCACCCGTCATAAAGGTGCAGGCGTTCAGCATATTGCATTGAGTTGTAAAGACATCATCAAAACAGTTAAAAGTCTCAGAAAAAATGGATTTGAGTTTTTAACTCCGCCACCCCATTCCTATTATGAAATGGTGCCGGGCCGGGTTCCGAATGTGAAAGAAAATCTGGCAGAGCTTGAGGCCAATTCCATACTTGTCGATGGTGATGAACATGGCTATCTGCTTCAGATTTTTACCAAAGATCAGATCGGACCTTCGTTTTTTGAAGTGATTGAAAGAAAAGGTCATGACGGATTTGGCGACGGAAATTTCCAGGCGTTATTCGATGCAATTGAAAGAGATCAGCTGGATAGGGGAGTGTTGAAGTAGGCGTAAGGCATAAGGTTTAAGGTGTAAGGGAAAAGGCATAAGCTATTAGCTGTTGGCTTTTAGGTTATTACAAAACAGGTTTAATGTGTAAGCTTTTTTACAGGATTGACTCTGTGTCATCCAGAGTGATCCCGATCCCGAACGCTTTCGGGACGGGATTATTTCGAAGGATGGATTTTCCTTGTTTTTCCCGTGATCTGTAACCCGTAACCCGTGACCCGTAATTCGTCCCGTGTCACCGGCATTTAGGAGTTAAAATGAAATTAGTCACTTTTGAGTTTGTTTGTCCGATGGGAAGAATCCGCCGGTTAGGTGCTCTTTCCGGGCGGTATATTGTGGATCTGAATTTTGCTTTTACGCTGCTTCTTGCTGAACAGGAAGAAACACGTGCCTACGAACTTGCAGAAGCTGAAATTCCGCCAACCATGCTCGACTTCCTTAAAACCGGAATCAACGGCAGAATCGTTGCTCAGCAAACCCTTGACGGACTTCAGGAATCGGGTTATCTGAAACCTTCAACCCGCGGACCAAATGAAGAACGTGTGGTTTGGAAACAATCAGAAGTCCGGCTGGTCACGCCGCTTCCGAATCCGAACTCACTTAGAGATTTTCTTGCATTCGAAAAACATACCCGAACTGGTTACGACCGGCGGGGACAGGAATTCCCGAAGTTGTGGTTTGAGCTTCCGGTTTATTACAAAGGAAATCACAGAACCCTCATAGGTCCGGATGCAAATGTCTACTGGCCATCCTTTACCGAAAAATTTGACTATGAACTTGAACTCTGCTGCATCATCGGCAAGGCCGGTATGAATATTTCGGCAGAAGAAGCACACGAATATATTGCCGGATACGCCATCATGAATGATTTTTCGGCACGGGATATTCAGATGCAGGAAATGAGTTTGAGGCTCGGTCCGTCTAAAGGAAAAGATTTTGCAACGGCCGTCGGACCCTGGATCGTAACACCTGATGAAATCAAAGACATCCGGAATCTGACCATGACCGCACGGATTAACGGCGAAGAATGGAGCCGGGGAAATTCGGGTGAGTCTCACTGGACTTTTGAGCAGATGATTGCACATGTTTCTATGGATGAAATGCTTTATCCCGGCGATATTCTGGGTTCAGGAACGGTCGGCACCGGTTGCGGATATGAACTTGACCGGTGGGTTCAACCGGAAGATGTGATCGAACTTGAAATTACCGGACTTGGGGTTTTAAGAAACAGAGTGGTAAGAAAATGAAAATATTTTTGTTCTTCCTGATTTATTTCTTTGCTTTTCTTTTCGTTGTTTCCTGTGATCAGAATGAGGACGAAAAGAAAAAGGAAGTTCCCCGGGAAACCTGGGTTACCGTTGAAGTTTTCGATTCAACCCTTAATTTTTATCTGGAAACTCACCTCACAACTCCAAAATATTTTCCGAATGAATATGTTTTCCGGATCGAACATCAGGAATCTTCCGGCTGGGTTGAAATCGCAAATACGGGCCCTGTAAATGATGTTTCGTTTCCGGCCACAAAACATGAAAATGTTAAATTGGACAGACTGGATTTTCCAGTATCAGATTTAAGGGCATTTAAAGGACCATTCAGAGCCAGAGTGATTTTATTTGAGGATCATTTTGCCACCATTCCTTATTATGATGACAAACTTATTTCAAATACATTTTCTCTGAAATAATGAATTAGAAATTTTTTCCAGGAAAAAACCATGACCCACCTGAAAAAAGGGATTACATCCAAACAAGCCCATGTTGCAATTCCCGAAGGAACCTTCGAAGAAGAACATGGCCGTGACGGATTTTACGGTGCTGTTTCACATCTTTATCACCAGAATTCACCCACAAACTGGTTAAAAATCAAAGGACCGTGCCGGCCTTATGCCATTGACACAAGAAAGTTTGAATTTGGTGATGAACCTGTCAAATTCCTTTTCAATGATGATGTTGCTCTGTTTATGTTTCACAAGATCCATCCAGAAATGTTTTATTCCCGGAATGCTGATGGCGATTGGGTGATTTTTGTTCATGACGGCAAAGGTTTTGTTGAAACCGATTACGGTCCGCTGACTTATTCGGATGGGGATTATATTGTTATTCCAAGAGGGACGACTTACCGGATTGTTCCTGAAAAGGAAAGCAGGTTTCTGATGATTGAATCTAAGTCAGATATCCGCCAGCCCGACCGTGGATTACTGGGTCAGCATGCACTTTACGATCCGGCCGTGATTGAAGTCCCTGAGCCGATTGCTTTTGAGTCGGTTGAAGATAAATATCAGGTCAGAATCAAACGGTTGGAGGAGTTTACCACCGTAACCTATGCCTTTCACCCACTTGATGTGGTGGGTTGGAAGGGGACTTTATATCCATGGAAACTAAATATCCGTGATTTTCGTCCGGTCATGAGTCATCGCGGACATTTGGCTCCGTCTGTGCATTCAACTTTTATTGGCGATAATTTTGTGGTTTGCAGTTTCGTCCCCCGGCCGCTTGAAGAAGATAAAGATGCCCAGCGGGTTCCGTTCTGGCACCGGAATATCGATTATGATGAAGTCATTTTTTACCACGCCGGTAATTTTTTCAGCCGGGATGGCATTGATGCGGGAATGGTGACCTTTCATCCATTGGGAATTCATCACGGTCCGCACCCGAAAGCTTATCAGAATCAGCGAACCAAAGACAAAACCGATGAGTATGCGGTTATGATTGACACCCGCCGGCCACTGAAAATGACCTCAGCCGCAAATTCTGCCCTGTTCGAAGATTATTGGAAACTCTGGCAGTTTTAACAAAATTGGCTCCCGCTTTAATAACCCATACCGACTTTTTGAACCACTCAGGAAGTTGGTATGGCCTTTCTTCCGCCACTCACCGTATTTCTTTTAATCGATTTATAATTCTTCCCAATCTGTTTTTTTAAGAAAATGTTTGGGTTATTTAAATTGATTAGGGTATTTTTACTTCCACACCGTAGTAAAGTCGTTCCCGAATGTAAAGGGTGTAGTTAAATTCAACTTTGGAGGTTTTATGTTCAGTCGTCATCTGTTAGTAGTTTTGCAATTCCTGATTCCAATTTCAGGATTTGCAGGAAATTCAGGGAAAACAGATTTAAAAAAGGAAAAATCATCAGCTGCGTTCCAGCATTTTAAATATCTGGATGCCCCTGGCTATAAATTGTATTTTGAAAACAACGGCAATATTCAGGATCCTTCAGGAAACTGGAGTATGGAGTTTCCAAAAAATTCCGGGAAGTATTCCCTTTTTGCAGGCGGATTTGCACTTAGTGGTTATGTTGATGGTGAATTAAGAGCGTCATGGATGGCTTCTGCTTCACGCGTTGAAGATTGGCAGCCTGGTAATATAGTTAATGGCAGTCCAGCAGATCCAACTGACCCCAAATTCCGTGTATATGGCGTTTCTATGGGTGATTTCCCAGGTAAAAATCCCGATGTACCTGAATGGCCGGTAGATTTGGGTGCAGAATTTAACGATTTGAACAATAATGGAATTTATGAACCTGATCAGGGAGAATTGCCAAAAATATTTGGAAGCCAGATGTTGTGGTACGTCATCAATGACGGAATTACAGAAAGTGATCCAAATCGTCGTTTTAAAACAAAAGGGATGGGGTTAGAAGCACAGGTTTCAGCTTTTTTCTTTGCCGGACAAAACGCTGCAATGGATAATACCGCCTTTATCATATATAAATTTATCAATAAAGGGGCCAAGCCGGTTAATAATATGATTTTCTCACTCTGGTCTGATCCTGATCTCGGTAATTCTGATGATGATCTGGTTGGGGTTGACTCCGTTCGGTCACTTGCCTATTGCTATAATGAAAGTAACACTGATACCCGTTATGGAGTTGGGGTTCCGGCTTTTGGATATGATTTTTTCCTTGGACCTAAGGTTTTTACAGGAAATAATCTGGATACTGTTGATATTCTCGGGAAAAAATATCCCGGATATAAGTCTTTGGGGATGAAATCATTTGTGAAATATGTCAGAGATAGGTCTGATTTACCTGATCCCAATTCAGCCGCCGAGGCAAGAAACTATCAGGAAGGAAAAAAATTTAATGGTGTGCTTTTCAATCCGTTAACTGATGGAGTTGGTGGCACAGCGGCTAACAATCCGTTAATTGTTCATCCCGGATTTCCGGAAACCCCATCAGGCTGGATTGATATTACTGGTGCTGACAGAAGGATGATGATCAATACCCAACCCTTCAGTATGGAACCAGGAGATACTCAGGTCATCATTGTGGGTTATGTAATAGGTTTTTCAGGTACGAACCTGACAAGTATATCTGATTTAAGAGAAAAATCTGATATTTCACAAAAAGGGTATAGTAATCTGGTAAATTTAAAACCAGAAAAACCAAAACTGGGTACATTAAACCTGACTGTTTTGGATTTGCAGAATAATCCAATTGAACATGCAAGTGTATCAATTACACCGTTTGGATTTTCCAAAAATCCAAAATTTTTCCACAATTCTTTGCTTGGACCCTACACATCGCTTCTTTACGAGGGTTATTATCACTTGGAGGTAATTGGCAATGATGAAGTATGGGGTTGGAATCCGGATACGATAAAAACTGATTTTTCTATCACGGAAGATAATATTTCAAATCAAACCATAACTGTCAATAGGATACCTGGTTACGAAGATGATTTTAGTGGAAAATTCAGCAATTACTGGATTGCAGGTGAAAATGGAGATACTGCTTTCACGACCAATCCTGTTACGACCTGGCGGACAATAAATGGATATCTTGGCTGGCCGGGAACTGTTCAATATAAAGGCCGGTATACAGTAAAAGCAACACTTGAACTTAAAGATTTTATCAATCCGACGCTTGAATTTAAACCAATGTATAGCCTTAGCACAACCGATACATTATTAGTTTATGCAAGTGGTGATAATGGGTTCAACTGGACCAAACTGGATTCTTATCAGGCAGAATTTTCAGGAGCCCATCTCAAAAAGAGCTATTCCCTGAACTCATTTATATCAATTACAGATTCTGTAAAAGTGAAGTTCAGGGTTGTAAAGAATTCGATAACTACATTATTGACCAAAATTGATGACTTTAAGATTTCTCACAGTGGATACACTTCTGTCGGCGAAGATCTCAAGGGTAAAACTGATTTCTCCCTCCTCCCAGCCTATCCGAACCCGTTCAATCCGTCAACAACAATCAGATGGATTCAACCTGCCGGCGGGGAAGCAACAATTCGGGTGATGAATTTGCTCGGTCAGGAAGTGAAAGTGTTCTCAGCAGGTAACCGGGTTTCCGGTCAGAATGAACAAACTCTTTCTTTCAACGGACTCGCTTCCGGGCTTTATTTTTACCGGATTGATTTGAACGGAAAATCATCACCAACAGGGAAACTGATGTTGTTGAAGTAAGCAGATTTAAAAGAAAGTTTTAAAAAAGGGGCGGATATTTTCCGCCCCTTTTTTTTTGATTTAAGACCATAAAAGACAATGCTATATGTAAAATAAAAAAAGAAGTTTTTCCAACATTAGGACAAAAATTGTTTGAATTATTTTAAATCGTTAGGGTATTTTCACCTCAGTCTCGTAGTAGTGTTAATCCCGGGTATTAAGGGTCTTTTCAATTCAATTTTGGAGGTCACATGTTCATTCGATATCTATTAGCAGGAATCATATTTCTGATTCCATTTTCAGGAATGGCCGGAGGATCAGCAAAATCCAGCCTAAAAAAAGGTAAATCAACGACATCATTCATGCATTTTAACTATCTGGATGCGCCTGGCTATAAATTATTTTTCGAAAACAACGGAAATATTCAGGATCAAAGTGGAAATTTTGCTGTTGAATATCCGAAGGGATCCGGAAAAAGTCCGTTATTTGCTGGCGGGTTTGGTCTAAGCGGGTATATAGACGATAGTCTTGCCACAGCCCTGATGGCTTCGGCCTCAAGAGCTGAGGAATGGCAGCCAGGAAATATGGTAAATGGCCTTCCGGCAGATCCATCAGATCCAAAATTTAGAATTTACAAATATTCCATTGGAGATGTACCGCTTTTTAATCCGGATATCAACGAATGGCCGGTTGATTTGGGTGCAGCTTTCAACGATGAAAACAATAATGGCGTTTATGAACCAAATCTGGGGGAATTTCCCAAAATCAATGGCTCCCAACAACTTTTCTATGTGATCAATGATGGTGTTCCTTCAGAATCAAGGTTGCCTGGCAGCAAGCCATTAGGACTCGAAGCCCAGATTTCTGCATTCTTTTTTACAGAGAACGGGCCTGCATTGGATAATACGGCCTTTATCGTTTATAAAATTATAAACAAAGGTGGAAAATCAATTAAAAATGCCATTTTTTCCCTATGGGCTGATCCTGATCTTGGAAATTCAGAGGATGATTTGGTAGGCGTTGATTCTTTACGTTCTTTGGCTTATTGTTTTAATGAGGGAGCAACTGACGCAATTTATGGTTCTGCACCTCCTGCATTCGGCTATGATTTTTTCCTTGGTCCGAAAGTACCAACGGGAAACCCCCTCGATACGGTTGTCATTCTCGGGAAAAAATATCCTGGTTTTAAATCACTTGGCATGAACTCCTTTGTAAAATATGTTCGTGACCGGGCTGAACTTCACGATCCGTCTAACAGGAATGAATTCAGAAATTATCAGGAGGGACTATTGCCTGATGGCTCTGAATTTAATGTTCTGACGGAAGGAACTGGTGGCGTTGCTACCGATAATCCACGGATTGTTCATCCGGGTTTCCCTGAGTCTTTATCAGGCTGGAGAGATACCAACAGTGCTGACAGACGGATGATGATCAATACCCAACCGTTTAATTTTGAACCTGGTGATACTCAGGTTATCATTGTTGGTTATGTTATCGGACAGGGACAATCTAACCTGGAAAGTATTGCTGATCTCCGCACTAAATCTGATGAGTCACAATTTGCTTACGATGATCTGGTCAGCATTGTACCTGGAAAGTTAAAACTCGGTAAATTATCAATGAAAATTACTGATAAGGCAGGGGCTCCCGAATCAAATGCAAAACTATATGCAGATCAGGGTGGCGTTGTTTTGGCTGATTTCCAGAATATTAACACAGTTAATGGCAATTTCTCTACACTTCTTTATGAAGGAAATTATTCAATCAGAATTATCGGGTTTGAAGAAGTTTGGGGTTTGATACCTGATACAGTCGATAACGATGTTACCATTTTTACTGATCAGGAGACCAGTCTGGAAGTGAAATTAACCAGAAAGCAGGGATATTCTGATTCTTTTGATGGCTTATTCAGCAGTGAGTGGATTCCCGGTGCACCTGGAGATACAACTTATACACCCACTCAAAAATCATGGTCAGTTGCAAATGGATATTTGGGATGGCCTGCAAATGTTGCAAAAGGAACCTACTCAGTCACATCAACAGTTGATCTTACTGGTTACCCCGATCCTGAACTATCCTTCCAGACCAATCACAGATTAGGTGGAACCGGAGATGTTCTTCAAATTCTTGCCAGCGGTGATAATGGTAATACCTGGGTTACCCTTGATACATACGAGAAAGAATGGCCAAATGTCTGGCAAAACAAGGCATATTTCCTCAAATCCTATATTTCCATTTCGGGTTTGGTGAAAATCAGGTTTGTTCTTAAAAAAATCACCACAAGTCCTGTTCTTGCAAAAATCGACAATTTCTCCATTAAGCTGAATGGATTGACTTCTGTTGGAAACGGAGCTGATTTGATTTCCAATTTCACTCTCCTTCCAGCCTATCCGAACCCGTTCAACCCATCAACAACCATCAGATGGATTCAACCTTTCGGTGGGGAAGCAACCATCAGAGTGATGAATCTGCTGGGTCAGGAAGTAAGTGTGATCTCAGCTGGAAACCGGGTTTCTGGTCAGAATGAGCAAACTCTTTCTTTCAGCGGACTCGCTTCCGGACTTTATTTCTACCGGATTGATCTGAACGGCAAGTCATCCCCAACCGGGAAGTTAATGCTGCTGAAGTAATCAGGTTAAAAGATAGTTCAGTAAACAAAGGGCGGAATTTTTCCGCCCTTTGTTTTTTAATAAAGATAAGGGTATTTTTATAGTTGAAACGTAGATGAATCTGAGAAAGCCTACCCTTATTTGCGTTCAAACCGTGTCCCCGGAGATAAAGATGAAAACTCAGGTTACCATATTTGCCCTTCTGATAATTTTAATTCCTTTTGCGGGATTTTCTGCCGGCAATGGAAATCAAAATTCAAAAAAAACAAAGTCGTCATCGGCATTCATTCATCATAATTCGTTGGAAACACCTGCTTTTAAAATGTTTTTTGAAAACGATGGAAATATCAATGACCAAACAGGTAACTTTGGTATTGAGTATCCAATATATTCAGATAAACATCCATTATATGCCGGGGGTTTTGCTATTAGTGGCTATGTTGACGATAGTTTAAGAACTTCATGGATGGCAGCTTCTTCCCGTATTTCAGAATGGCAGCCCGGTACAATTATGCCAGATGGTTCCCCCGCATTATCATCTGATCCCCGGTTTCGGGTTTATAAATTAACTGTGGGTGATATCTATGGTGGCAATCAGGATTTTGCAGAGTGGCCGGTTCAATTCGGAGCAGAATTCAATGATCTGAATAATAACGGTATATATGAACCCGATCTGGGTGATATTCCCGGGTTTTGGGGAAGCCAAATGATTTGGTATGTCATTAATGATTTACCGGTAACCAGGACTTTGGGAACAAAAGGAATGGGTTTGGAAGCTCAGGTTTCCGGGTTCTTTTTCTCAGGTCAGAATTCTGAAATTGATCACACAGTCTTTCTGGTTTATAAACTGATTAATAAAGGTAAAAAACCCATAAAAGATGCCATCTTTTCACTTCATTCCGATCCGGATGTGGGGTTTTCTAATGATGATTTAGTCGGTGTGGATTCAATAAGATCATTTGCATATGCCTACAATGAAAAGCCCATCGACCAATTTTATGGTATTTCCCCGCCCGCATTTGGTTTTGGTTTATTTCTCGGACCCAAATATTTCACAGGCAATTTATCTGATACCCTTACAATTTTTGGAAAAAAATATCCCGGGTTTAAGTCAGTTGAGATGAAATCATTTGTTAAATATTCCAGTGGTAGGGCTGATTTAGGTGACCCAAATACCGCTGAAGAAGCCAGATTTTATCAGGAAGGTCTCAAATCAAATGGATCTGAAATTTCGCCACTTACTGAAGGTGTTGGTGGTGTTTCAAATGATAATCCGAGAATATTGCATCCCGGATATCCGGAATATTCAATCGGTTGGCGGGATGCTTTGAGCAGTGACCGGAGAATGATGATCAATTCCGGAAAATTTAATATGATGCCCGGTGATACTCAGATCATTATCGTGGGTTACATCGTTGGCCAGGGTCAAACCAATCTCGAAAGTGTCGGGGTGATTCGAACTATTGCAGATTCAGCAAAAAATGCTTTTTCCAATCTGATTAGTCTGAAACCCAGCACTCCCAAAACAGGGAAATTGACGGTGGTAGCAGTAGACCAGTCAGGAGAAGAGGTAAGTAATGCTTCAATTTCACTTGGTTTCGAATCCCATGATTTTGCTGGAAAGCTGGTTCATAATTTTGAAAACGGTCCATTCTCAGCAGTTCTTTATGAAGGTTCTTACAAACTCAGAATTATTGGATATGCCAATGAATGGGGTTTCCCTCCCGACACAGTTATCCGTGAGTTTTCAATTGCCGAAAACGGGGAAACCCAAATTCAGGAAAAATTGATAAGAACTGCATCCTATTCTGATCATTTTGACGGTACATTCACCAATCGATGGAAAATGGGTGCAGACTGGGATACAAACGTTGCTCCCGGGGTTGCGTTTCCCTGGAAAATCACAACCAGCATTGGTATTTTAGAATGGAGTTCAACTTCTTTGAAGGGAAAATTCACAACAGGTACATCAGTGAATCTCGATCACTACACTTATCCAACTTTTTCCTTTAAAACTTCTTATCGCATGACCGGAGCCGGAGATACGCTTTTTGTTTTCGGAAGTGGTGATAATGGAAAAACCTGGGTAAAACTGGACTCCTACCAGAAAGAGTCTAAATCAAGTTGGGTTTTAAAATCCTATGACCTTGAATCCTATTTTGAACAGACTGACTCAGTAAAAATCCGCTTCGTTGTTGTTAAAAATTCTTCTGTTTCATCCTATGCTAAAATTGATGATTTTAAAATTGTTCACAACGGCTATACATCGGTTCATGATCCAAATTCTGAAAAGGCAGGGTTTCAACTTCTTCCAGCCTATCCGAACCCGTTCAACCCATCAACAACCATCAGATGGATTCAACCTTTCGGTGGGGAAGCAACCATCAGAGTGATGAATCTGCTGGGTCAGGAAGTGAAAGTGATTTCAGCCGGAGTCAAAGTTGCAGGCCAAAATGAGCAAACCATTTCTTTTAGCGGATTGACTTCAGGTGTATATTTTTACCGGATTGACCTGAACGGCAAGTCATCACCAACTGGGAAGCTGCTGCTGCTGAAGTAATCAGGTTAAAAGATAGTTCAGTAAACAAAGGGCGGAATTTTTCCGCCCTTTGTTATTTAATAAATTAAGATAAATAAGTGTAATAATTTTGGTATGCTGTTGATGTTTTTCGAGTCTTAATGTATTTTTATGTTATACGCTTTTTGATAATTATATGGTTATAATTATTCTGATTGAGCTGAACCCTGGGTTAATTCGTTTCAAGGAGAATTTATGAAGACAATTTTCTTATTAATTGGATCTCTGTTTTATTTGCAAAGTTTTTGCTTTGCAGGCGATAAAGATAAATCAAAGTTACCTTTGAAAAATCCAACTGAAGAATTTTCTCATTTCCAGTTTATTGAAGCATCTAAATTTTTGCTCCATTTCCAGAATAATGGAAGTATTGTGAATCCGATCTCATTTTCGGCGATGGAGTATCCCAAAAATTCAGGGTTAGGTGTCCTTTTTAGTTCTGGTTTTGCAATTTCTGGTTTTGTTGATGGTAATTTAAATTCATCCGCAATGGAGCCTTCTTTCCGTGTAACAGACTGGCAACCAGGAAATATTTCGAATGGAATTCCTGCTGATCCGGCAGATTCAATATTCAAAGTCTATAAATATTCTAAAAATGATACACCTGAATGGAACTCTGATTTAAAAAACTGGCCAGTAAATTTGGGAGCAGAGTTTAGGGATCTGAATTCAAATGGTTTATTTGAACCTGAAGAAGGTGATTATCCAAAATCATTTGGTGATCAGATGTTATGGTATGTAATCAATGATGGCGTTGTTAGTCCGTATCAGTTTGAAGGACGAAAACCAATGGGGCTTGAGGCACAGGTTACCGTTTTTTCCCAAAATGGCAAAAATGAAGCACTAGACCGGACGGTTTTTGTTGTTTATAAATTTATTAACAAAGGTAATAAACCCGTTGAAAAGGCTATTTTTTCCGTTTGGTCTGACCCGGATATCGGGAGTGCTGATGATGATCTTGTCGGCGTTGATTCTGTCAGAGCACTCGGTTATGTGTATAATGAAACCAATCAGGACTTAAAATATCAAATAAATCCACCTGTTTTTGGATTTGATTTGATCACCGGACCTAAAGTCACAACCGGAAATCCAGATGATACGTTGACTGTTTTAGATCACAAATACCCAGGTCACCGAAGTTTAAACATGAGATCCTTCATTAAGTTGGTTATAAACAGAGAAGATTTACCTATCCCAAATTCAATTGAGAGTCTGAGAAACTATCAGGAAGGGAAAAAATTTAACGGCACATTATATGACCAGGTTATTGATGGAATAGGAGGAACCATTTATGATAATCCTTTTATTGTACACCCTGGTTTTCCTGAGCAGGGAAAAGGCTGGAGAGATAATGTTGGTGGTGACAAAAGTATTATGATGAGTACAGAACAATTCAATTTTATGCCTGGAGATACCCAGATTGTAATTGTTGCCTATTTGCTTGCACAGGGTTCATCACATGTTGAGGGTCTTGGTGTACTTCGCGGGTACTCTGATGTCATTCAGGAGACAGCCCGGAATTTTAGTACAACGAATCAGGACGCACCTGAAACAGGTTATTTTTCTTTTTCATTTTCTAGAGCGGATAGTACCCCGGTTGAAAATGTTGAAGTTAATATTTCTCACACAGATTTTATGGGTTCAAAAGAATTTAATTACAGTTCTAAAACAGGTCCTTTGTTTGTTGCGCTCGGCGTCGGAGATTACAAGGCTCAGATTATTTCAAATTCTGACAAATGGGGACTTCTCGCTGATACAACGGTTTTGCCTTTTACCATTTTACCATCAGAAACCCTGAAAGTGAATTTGGATCTGAAGGATAGGCTCGGGTATTACTCAACATTTATTCCCCGCGATTCAGTTAACTGGAGTCAAAACCCTGCTAATCCATTTACCTCTAATTCGGGTGGGTGGCGAATTACAGGAAATAATGAAAATCCCGCTTCCTCAATTAGAGCCCAGCCCAGAATAACGGGACTCTACTCATTGGTTTCTAACCCGATGAGAACTGCTGATTTTGAAAATCCGGTGTTGCAGATCTGGTACAACTGTCAAATCCGACCAGATTATAATAGTATAACTATAAATCTGTTGTCCCCCGATGGCACAATAATTAAACAAATTGCTCAATTGGAAGATGAAACTTTATCTTTCAGAGGAATTCAATTTGAACTAACAGAACTTGTTCCGTTTCCTGATTCAGTTCGGGTGGAATTTGTTTTTAACCGAATTAAAAGTGGTATTGGCTTTTTTGAAATTGGAAGTGTTTTTATTGGTGAAGCCACAGATTTTCCTGCCGGTTGGACAGTTTTCCAATTATCGCCATCTGATATTCCTGTTCAGGGATTTTACCTAAACATCAAAAAGGATGATAAGCCTTTCGTATTTAGCAAAAGGCTATTTGGTTTAAACCTGATGCCGGTTGGAAATTACACTGTCAGTGCATTTGAATTACCGTCTTGGGGAGTTTTTTCTTCAGAAAGCCGGGAAACGGTTGATTTTAAAGTGGACTTGATGATTCAGACTGATGTTACCATTCCGATTATCAGGAAGTATGGATATTATACCGGATTTGATAAAGTTGACACCCTGAACTGGATCACAACTCAATTAGGTGATTTAGGATTTCCGGGAGGAATTTGGATTCAAAGAATTAGTGGAGGAGCTTCAGATGAACATCAGGGATATCTTGCAACCAATACAATTCTTGGAAATAGAAAAGGGCAGGCAACACTAACAACTGCTGTTTTGAACGGCTTACATTTTCAAAATCCAGTTTTAAGCTTTTGGTTTAGTGGTCTCCTGAGAGAAAGTCCGGGTTTGGATACTTTGTTTTTTCAGGTTTCGTTTGATGATGGTCAAACCTGGATTTTATTGGGAAAAGAAACCAGTCACGTTGCCGCCAACGGTTGGAAATTTCGGGAATTCAAACTTAAAGATTTTGGAAGTCTGACAGATAAAATGATAATCCGATTTTTATTAAATAAACAATCAGCGACATCTTGTACTATTTATTTGGACGAAATTTCCATTTTCGAACATACGGGTGTTTCTGTGGACGATTTGAAAAACAGTAATGGCAAAAACAAAACTTTCACTCTTCTTCCAGCCTATCCGAACCCGTTCAACCCATCAACAACCATCAGATGGATTCAACCTTTCGGTGGGGAAGCAACCATCAGAGTGATGAATCTGCTGGGTCAGGAAGTAAGTGTGATCTCAGCTGGAA
>JAFLBE010000011.1:91562-99114 GCA_017303995.1 Bacteroidota bacterium
ACCGGGTTTCTGGTCAGAATGAGCAAACTCTTTCTTTCAGCGGACTCGCTTCCGGACTTTATTTCTACCGGATTGACCTGAACGGCAAGTCATCACCAACCGGGAAGTTAATGCTGCTGAAGTAATCAGGTTAAAAGATAGTTCAGTAAACAAAGGGCGGAATTTTTCCGCCCTTTGTTATTTAATTAAGATAAGGGTATTTTTATAGTTGAAACGTAGATGAATCTGAGAATCCCCACGTTGGCATTTTTTGCGTTCAAATCCTGTCCCCGGAGATAAAGATGAAAACTCAGGTTATCATATTAGCCCTTCTGATAATTTTAATTCCTTTTGTGGGATTTTCTGCCGGCAATGGAAATCAAAATTCAAAAAAAACAAAGTCGTCATCGGCATTTGTTCATCACAACTCGTTGGAAGCACCAGCCTTTAAAATGTTTTTTAAAAACGATGGCAGTATAGGTGACCCAACAGGAAGCTTTGGCATTGAATATCCTTTGTTCTCCAACAAACATCCCTTATTCTCAGGAGGGTTTGCGGTAAGTGGCTATGTTGACGATAGTTTAAGAACTTCTTGGATGGCACCTTCTTCCCGAATTTCAGAATGGCAGCCCGGTTCAATTATGTCAGATGGAAAACCTTCAATTTTAACTGATCCCAGGTTTCGGGTTTATAAATTAACTGTGGGTGATATTTATGGTGGGAATCAGGATTATGCAGAGTGGCCTGTTCAATTCGGCGCAGAGTTCAAAGATCTGAATAAAAATGGTATATACGAACCCAATTTGGGTGACACACCTGGCTTTTGGGGAAGTCAGATGATCTGGTATGTCATTAATGATTTACCAGTTGGCAGGATTTTTGGAACAAAGGGAATGGGATTGGAAGCCCAGGTTTCCGGGTTTTTCTTCTCAGGTCAGAATTCTGAGGTTGATCACACTGTTTTCCTGGTTTACAAACTGATCAATAAAAGTAACAACCCAATAAAAGACGCCATTTTTTCTTTGTACTCAGATCCGGATGTGGGGTTTCCTGATGATGATTTAGTCGGTGTAGATTCTGTTAGGTCATTTGCTTATGCCTACAATGAAAAGTCAACCGACAACATTTATGGCGGTTCCCCGCCCGCATTTGGTTTTGGTTTTTTTCTGGGACCCAAATATTTCACAGGCAATCCAGCAGATACGTTAACAATTTTGGGTAGAAAATATCCCGGCTATAAGTCTGCTGAGATGAAATCCTTTGTAAAGTTTGTACGAAGCCGACCTGGTTTAAATGATCCGCAAACCGGGGAGGAAGCCAGGTTTTATCAGGAGGGGATGAAATCAAATGGAACTGAAATTTCGCCTCTCACAGAAGGAATCGGTGGGGTTATTTCTGATAATCCTAGAATATTTCACCCGGGATATCCAGAAAATTCAACCGGTTGGCGGGATACTTTGGGTTATGACAGGAGAATGATGATCAATTCCGGAAAATTTAATATGATGCCCGGTGATACTCAGATCATTATTACCGGTTACATCGTTGGTCAGGGGCAAACGAATCTCGAAAGTATCGGTGTTCTTCGAACCACTGCAGATTCAGCAAAAAATGCTTATTCCAATCTGGTTAGCATGAAACCCGGAAGTCCAAAAACAGGAACTCTGAAGGTGGTGGTAGTTGAGCAATCAGAAAAACCATTGAATAATGCTTCAATCTCAATTGCTGCAGGTTATCAGGATTTTTACGGAAAACTCATTTATAATTTTGAAAACGGTCCATTTTCAGCAGTTCTTTATCCAGGTTCTTACAAACTCAGGATAATTGGATTTGATAATGAATGGGGTTTCCCTCCGGATACGGTTTTCCATGAGTTTACAATTTCAGAAAATGAGGTTACTCAAATTCAGGAAAAACTGACCAGAACCGCATCCTATTTGGATCATTTTGACGGATCGTTTACCAGTCTTTGGAAGATGGGTGCAGACTGGGATACAACCTATGTGCCCGGAGATTTGGTTCCATGGAAAATTGAAAACGGTATCATGGAATGGAATAAAAATTCTGTGAAAGGAAAGTTTACCACTGGTATTTCTGTGAATCTCGATCATTACAGTTACCCAACTTTTTCCTTTTTAACTTCCTATCGCATGACTGGAGCCGGAGATACGCTATTTGTTTACGGAAGTGGCGATAATGGGAAAACCTGGGTAAAACTGGACTCCTACCAGAAAGAGTCAAAATCAAGTTGGGTTTTAAAATCCTATGACCTTGAATCCTATTTTGAAAAAACTGACTCAGTAAAAATCCGCTTTGTTGTTGTTAAAAATTCTTCTGTTTCATCCTACGCCAAAATTGATGATTTTAAAATTGTTCACAACGGATATACTTCGGTTCATGATCCAAACTCTGAAAAAACAGGGTTTCAACTCCTTCTAGCCTATCCGAACCCGTTCAACCCATCTACAACCATCAGGTGGATTCAACCTGGAAATGGTTCTGCAACCATCAGGGTCATGAACTTACTGGGTCAGGAAGTGAAAGTGATTTCAGCCGGAGCCAAAGTTGCAGGCCAGAATGAGCAAACCATTTCTTTTAGCGGATTGACTTCAGGTGTATATTTTTACCGGATTGACCTGAACGGCAAGTCATCACCAACCGGGAAGCTGATGTTTTTAAAATGACATCCAGGTAGGAATAATGAATAGAATTTCCAGATTAATTAGAAGAATTGGTTTACCGATTTCCATTGTTTTCCTGATTGGAATTCTGGGATGGTTATTCTTTTTTCCACCAGAAAAAATCAGCAGAATTTCTGAACTTCAGAACAAAGAAAGTTTGACCGTTAAGGAGATGGCTGAACTCAGAACTTTGACAAAAGTTGAGAGAAGAAAAAATGGGTGGGCCAAACCAGATAAACCAGATGAATATATTTCCTATTATAATTTGATTCGTACTGCCCCGGGTGAAAAAGGCCCATCCTATCCAATTAATTATAGATTTGATGAGCTGAATAAAGCAAAAGAGTTTAAAAAATCACTGAAGGAAAACAAAAAATCAAGCTCCCACATCACCTGGACTGAAAGAGGTCCGTGGAATTGTGCAGGAAGAACCCGGTCGCTTATCATTGATCCCGAAGATGAAACACATTCAACCTGGTTTGCAGGTGCAGTTAGTGGGGGAATTTGGAAAACGACGAATTCGGGTAAAAGTTGGGTTGATCTCACAGCTTCATTGCCAAACCTGGCTGTGACTGCATTGGCAATGTCTGAAGCAAACCCACTGGTGATTTATGCCGGAACAGGTGAAGGATTTGGAAATGTAGATGCCATTCAGGGTGATGGCATTTTCAAGTCTGTTGATAAAGGAGAATCCTGGGTTCAACTGGAAAGTACTACAAAGAACTTAGGTTTTAGGTATATTAACCGGTTGATTGTTGATCCGGAAAATGAAAATAATCTCGTAGTTGCAACCAAAACCGGAATTTTCAGAACAACCAATGGCGGAGAAACCTTTTCTGCTGTTTATCCAAAAACGCCAGGTTCAGTTCACCAGCTCATCTATCAGCCCGGAAATTTTAAAACTCAATTTGCATCAGTAAAAGGAAATGGAATTTACCGGTCTACTGATGGCGGACTTTCCTGGTTTGCTCTAAATGATAATCTGACTGGTTTTAGAAGGATTGAGCTTGCTGTGACCGACCTTGATTCAAATCTTGTTTTTGCTGCTATTGATGGGGTAACTGAAAGTTATTTATACCAATCTGTTAATGCAGGCGAAACCTGGAAAAAAGTTTCCGTCACTGGTGATGAACCTCATTGGCTTGGCGGACAGGGTTGGTATGGAAACGCGATAATGGTTCATCCCTATAAAAAAAATATAATATTTGTGGGCGGGATTGATATTAAAAAAATTATACTTACCGGCAGTTCAGCTATTATTGAGCCTGTCTCATCCTGGATACCCGGATCTGGTTCAATTTATGTTCATGCAGACCAGCATGGGTTTTATTCGGTAAAAACAAACACCGAAACTCAATCATTCAGAATGGTTGTTACGAACGATGGAGGTGTTGAATATTCTGATGATGGCGGAAAAAAATGGAATAAAACGTTAAACGGATATCTGACAACTCAGTTTTATGGTGTTGACAAAGCACCGGGAACTGATGAATATTTTGGTGGTACACAGGATAATGGATCCTGGCTTTCCCCGGTTTGGACTTCGATAAATAAAGAATGGATAAATACGATTGGTGGTGATGGTTTTGGGGTAATATGGAATCATCATGATTCAAATAAGCTGATAGGATCGCTTTATTATAACATCCTCTTGCAATCAAAAAACAGAGGAAAGTCATGGAGTTCAATGACCGGTGGCCCCAAGAACGGACAGTTTGTCACTTCTTTGGCTGAGTCTAACATTAACCCTGAACTTGTTTTTGTCTTTGCAGGAAACGGGGTTTACCGGTCTGAAAATTTTGGCGATTCATGGAGCCTCATTCCCTTGGTAGTATCATCCTGGATAACTTCTTCAACAACCGGAAAAGTTGAAATTTCTAAACATAATCCAATGATTGTTTGGGCTGGGACAGGAATGGAAAACTCATTCTTTTCAAAATCGCTTCACCTTTCAGTTGATGGCGGGAAGTCATTTTCACCTGTATCCAACTTTGGCAACCTGGGTTACCTTTCAGGGTTGGGTACCCATCCCCTTGATGATTCAACTGCTTTTGCACTTTTTTCATCTTCAGGGAATCCAAAGGTTCTTAAAACTAACAATTTGGGAAAAACCTGGACAGATTTGTCAAATTTTTCAGGTGGCATGAGTCAAAATGGTTTTCCTGATGTTGCGACCTATTGCATTTTAGTCATGCCGCATAACCCGTCAGAAATTTGGGTCGGAACCGAGATTGGCCTATTTATTTCAACAGACAATGGTGAAACCTGGCACTATTCTGACAATGGATTTCCTGCTGTTGCAATATGGGAAATGAAAATTGTTGACGATCAGGTTGTTCTTGCCACTCATGGAAGGGGAATCTGGACCGCAACAATTCCTGCCCTAAACACCATACCACTCCCAGAAATTGTTGGCTTACCTGAGATTAATTCTGTAAATCCGGTGATATTGGGATTGTTTGAAATGAATATTACGCTCAAAGAAGAGTTCGATTCAGCTTTTGTTTTTATCAATGGATCCCGGGTTTTTAAAATAAATAATAGTTCCGCCGGGGTAAAAGAAATTGCAATTTCTGATTTACCAGATACGAATTTCCGGACAAGAATTGGTGCCTATAAAAATAACTGGATTTATTGGTCTGATGAAGTGACTTCAACAAGAATTGACTGGCTTGACTCACAGAAGGAATTTGCTTCAAATCTTGACGATAACAATGCATATAATCTGTTTATTTCTTCTCAAACAAATGGAGTTTCAGATTTTATCAATATGAAACCGGGAGGTTTTTTATCAAAAGGATTGTCTTCCCGTCATCCTTATATGCAGAATGGAAATCAAACTGCAATGCTCAAAGTTCCAATTATTGTTAAACCTGAAAACGCATCTGTTTCTTTTAAAAATGTGGCTATGGTTGAACCTGGGATTCCAGGAAGCACATTCGGGAATGACAACTTCAATGATTACGTCATTGTTGAAGGTACAGCAAATGGTAAGAATTGGGTTGGTCTGAATGAAGGTTATAACGCCAGAAAGTATCCTGATTGGTTTGATTTTTACACCAATAGTTTTAATTCAACGCCCCCGGCTGGTCTTTTGAAAACTGAAAGTATTGATCTGCTTTCAGTTTTTTCACCTGGCGATACCGTTGTTTTGAGATGGAGACTTTTTTCAAATGCAACCAAAACGGGGTGGGGCTGGTTTATTGATGATATAGAAATCCAAAAAAATCCTGTTAATGTGGATGACTTCATTGGTTCACCGTTTGAATTGTCACTAAACCAGAATTATCCAAATCCTTTTAATCCATCAACTCTGATTACTTATTCAATAAAAAACTCTGGTTTGACCCATGTTGCTGTTTATGATGCTTTGGGTAGGCATGTTGAAACCCTGGTTAATACCTTTCAAAACCCGGGAATTTATTCGGTTAAATTCGATGGAAAGTCGAGGTCATCAGGTATTTATTTCGTCAGGATGACATCTGAAGGAAAACAAACTTCAAGAAAAATGCTTCTGCTGAAGTAAGTAGATTTTCGTACAGATCCTGATTTAATGAATATTTGGAAAAGATTGCTTTATCTCACTTTTTTACATCCACAATAAAAAAGTTGGGGCAGTTTGAACCTTAAAAGTTACCGGGATCACAAATTAACCAACCCTAATTAATATAATTGCTTTTTTATCCCGCTTAGTATACATTTATTTAAGATTTAGTTAGATATCATTTTATTCACAAGAGGTTAACATGAAAAAGTTCTACATTACCGTTGCAGTATTCCTTGCTTCATTTTGTGTTTCCGCTCAGATTCCGGGTTTGACCTTAAGTAAATCCTATCTGTCGTTTCCGTCAGATAGCGCAATTTACTTAGTAAACACTTCACTCAATATTGTAAAGCTTGATTCTATACGTATTAAAAATCCTCGATCTTCAGCCTATGGCTTTAATTTTAGGAAATATCCCAATATTGCATTTTTTGAAGTAGAACTTCATCCATCTTTCAATTCGTCTTATGTATTAGATTTACAGCTGAATTCAGGTGATACATTGTGCATTTCAATGGAAGGCATTGATTTCTGTATTATGTGCAAAATTAATGATTGGGTTTTTGAAGATACCTTCCAAATATTTTCAAATGGTTTTATTACTGAGTTTGATTTAAAGACAAACTCAGTTGGTGTCGAAGATGAAAAAAGTATTCCGGACGTCTTTTCAATTTCAAATAATTTCCCAAACCCATTTAATCCATCAACAATTTTGACCATTGAGAGTAATAGAATAAAATCAGTTGAGTTAAATGTTTATGATATACTCGGTAAATTGATTTACAGTTCTAATAACATTCATTTATCACAGGGGAAAAACGAATTTCCAATTTCTTTAGAAGGTTTCCCTTCTGGTCAATATCTGGTGATTTTAAAAGGTCAAAACGAAATTGCATCAAAAATAATTACACTAATAAAATGATATTTAATTATCGCTTCCTGCCGATTATTGCGCGCTTGGTTTTCGGTAGTTCAACACATTTTTGAAGGTTTTCAGCTTTGGAAAGTTCACTTGCAAACCACAGAAGCTAGGCGTTAGGTTATTGTAACCTGTTTTAATTATTAACTGGAGAACAAATCATGGGACATTTTTACTATTTAGTAATAGCATTGATTTTACTTGATGCACCTACAAATTGTGATAACCCGGGTCGTGTTAATATGGACGATATGAAAGCCGATAGTACTCTGAATTACAATGGATTTACCTATCATACTAAAGGGCACCTCTAAAAACCAAGTTGATAAATTGGACTTGAAGAAATTTAAAAAATAATTTTTTGTTCTTTGAAAATTTGTAGAAAATCAGAGTTTTTTCTTTGATTTTGACCCCTTGAAAGGGGCAGAT
>JAFLBE010000110.1 GCA_017303995.1 Bacteroidota bacterium
TTTCTTCTATAGTCCATGGGGATCTTACACCAAGGGCAAGGGCAAATAGTTCTGTTTCTGTCAACTTATTCAAACCCTTTCTTTTTCCCTAAATTAATCCTACCCACTCATTTTCACAAAGAGCCAAAATAATTTCCGCTTCTAATTACGAAAATAGTCCGGATTTAGGGGTTAAGGAGTTTGTAAAAGTAATTGGATTTTCTGATAACATTCTTTCTAACCAATTGCCAAATGGATTTGTAGAACATATTGTGAAATGGCAAAGTCTGGAAGAATTAATCATTGACCAAAATCTTGAAGATTTTATATGGAATCGTGTCGTTTTATTTTTTAAAATTGAGACTTACATGACATCCATCTTTAACTTACTTGATTTAAAGTTGAGCAGAATGGTTGAAAATGGAATATTTAGATCGAAACCTGAAATTAAAAAATACGAACTTTGCAATGATGGTGAAGGAATCAAAATCACAATGGCAGATGGTTTTTTAGATAATTTTGTTTTCAGATATCACCCCAATACCGGTTTATTTGAAACTCATGGGGGCATTGGAAAAATATACGAAAAGATTCTAAAAGAAAACCAAATCAATTTAGGTTATCCAATTTCCGATGAAATTAACTTTAGTGAAACCATTCCTTTTGATCAGGCTGGACAAGTAAGTAGTTTGGCAAGAGTATCTTATTTTCAATATGGAAGAATTGAATATAAAACTGGTATTAAGGACTTTAAAGTATTTGATCATGATAACAATATTATTCAGTCCTTTTAGTCATTTGGTGTGAAATTTAGGCCACATTGGATACAACCAAGTTGTTTGTCTGATGATTGGATTTTGTTCTAATAAGTTTGATATCCGTATCCCCGAATCTATTCGCGGATACGGAAGGAGATTTGTTATTTCCCCCCTCCTTCCCTCGGCCACTTGCTTCCTAGTCAAGATTCACGGATTTTAATCCGTTTATATTTTAACGAAATTCCTTGCCCACTATGACCTCTGACCAACTGAAAAAACTTGAAGCGACTCTCTGGCAAAAAGCCGATACGCTTCTGGCCAATTCTGATCTTAAAGCCTCTGAATATTCGACGCTGGTACTCGGACTCATTTTCCTGAAATTTGCCGACAATAAATACAAAAGCAAAGAAAAGGAAATCCTCGAGAAATTCAACAAACAGAAGGGAACCCGAAAAACCTATCGACCAGATTGCCATCGAAATCTGCGGATTTTACCTTCCCCGCAAAGCCAGGTATGATTATCTGCTAGGTCTGCCCGACAGTGAAGATATTACCATGTCCATCAGGCGGGCAATGCAGCTTGTTGAACAATACAAACCTGAACTTGCCGAAACCCTTCCGCAGGAAGAATACTTCAGAATGAACCGGAAAAAAGACGGCAGCGAAATGGTTAAGGATAACTCAACCCTCATCCGTCCGTCTAACGATGGACACCTTCTCCCAGGGGAGAAGGGTAATGCTGTGAACCCTGTGAAAATTTAATTTTACATTTTGTGATGGAAATTTTCCTTCTCCCCTGGGAGAAGGTGAAAATCCGGCCACCGACGGAGTGGCTCCCGCTTGCGGGAGACGGATGAGGCCGTATTGTAGCTAAACCACTAGGAGTTCAGAAAATGGCAGTAAACCAGGCAATTATTAAAAAACTGGCCGGTTATGAAACTGCAAGCTGGGCAATCTGGCCAGAAGGAAAATTTGGTTTGGATCTGGCTTTGTCCCATTCAGAAGAATTAAACGGAAAAGTTATTTTCCTCGGCATTAATAAATCAACAGGTGGAATCAGAAAAACCTCAGAACCAACAACTCCTCAAAGCCATGGAATTTTCCACAATTTCCATACTCCGAATCATCGGGGAGATTTATTCCTTAAGGAAAGCATCAGTAAGTTTAATTCATTGCGTGGTGCATTCATGACCGATTATTCTGAAGTTGTTGAAAGTGATTCCTCAAAGGTTATACTGGAAAAAATACCCCAAAAACTGATTGAGCAGCTTGAAATCCTTGAAGAAAAAGATTTTTCGATTATCTGTTTCGGGGATAAGGTTTTTAACCACCTGCTTGGTAAAAGTAGTCCTGAAAAGAAAAATGAAGTTAAATATTTTAACCTGGAACTGGCAGGGAAAAACATAACAGTTTACCATATTTATCATTACAGTTATGTTGTCCGATACAAGAAATCTGATAAGTTTTTACCGATGCTTCAAACAATCAGCGAACTGATAGAAGCAAAACATTTGTAAATTTTCTTCGACAATGAATATAGAATTGAAGGTAAATGAGGCTGGGTTGGGATTCAGATGGAATGCTTAACTTGCGGACGAGGTCATATTATCCCTGTCAAAACGAATTGCAATTCCGCCCGGGAATGGATGATCATTTCAAAATTGGGTTTGTGGCCGGGCGGTTTGGTCGATGTTGGTCCGCTTTTCTACAAAAAGGTCACCCCTATGGGGTTGTATAAATGCCGGAATATCTATTATTCACCATTTCCCTCCGGAAATTTTTCCTTTTCCCCCGGGAGAAGTTGAAAATCCGGCAACTGACGGAGTGTCCGTCGTTAGACGGACGGATGAGGCTCCCCCGCCTTCCCATGAAGTTCTGCAATTTCCTTCCTGAGTGATTCCGGTTCCAGAATTTTAACATCCTGCCCATAACCCAGCAACGCCATCATCAGCTCACGGGTTAGCCAAACTGTCAACTCGAGTGTTAGTCCCGATTCGTCATCTTGTTTGATTACCTGAGAATGATGTAACGGTTGCGACTTCAGATAAGGTGCCAGTTCCTTTGAAATCTGCAAAACCACTTTTTCTGGTGACGGATTGTCTAGGACAGAAATTCCAAAGGAATATTTGAAATAGTCATCCGGATTAAACCCTGCCGGAAGCTGAAACGTTTTCTCTGAAACGGTAAGATTTTCCACACGGTCAAGTCCGTAGATTCTTACTTGGTTACGGACTTCATTTTTCCCGATCAGATACCAGCGAAGCCGGTAGGATTTCAGCAAAAACGGACTGACTTCTACTTCTGCAGACCCCGAATGTTCAAAAGAGTGATAAGTAAGAATGACCTTTTTCCGTGTCCGGATGGCTTCATATAAAGTACCCAGCCACTGGGTTCCGGTTGCAGTTGGATTGTGTTCAAATTGTATGATCGGCCACGACTGCTCTTTTTCATGGAGATCAGACAAAGCAAGGGTATTGATGACCTCCGCATAATGACGGAAAAGTGGGGTATTGGCCAGCTGCATGAGAATATCAGAGGCAAACCGGATGGCTTCAATTTCTTCTGTTTTAAGCGGAAGGGAACGGATCGAAAAATCAGAATCTGTGTAAAAGTATCCACGAAACCGTGCATCATATTCAATCGGAGCGAAATAGTTGAGTCCTTCATCATTCCGCATGGCAAAAATATCTTTTTCGATGGTGGATTTGGATACTTTGATCCCTAAAATATCAGAGCATTTTTCGATGATGTCCTGAATTCCCGGATATTTTTTGTATTTGTTGGTGAGTAGTTCATCAATAACCCGGTACCGGATCATCGCAAATTTGTTGCTCGGCATTGATTTCTCAGAAAATTTTAACAAGTTCAGTGATTGAGGGAAGAATATCAAATGGGACGGGGTTTGTGAAATTGCATTTTGGTAGAGACGGCATGAATGGGCGTCTCTGTAATTTACCCACCTCGAAGAATGGCGGACGGGACATGTTTGTAACCCCTGTGGGGTGAAGGAAAGAATGCATTTCATCCTTCTCCCTTGGGAGAAGGTGTCCCGTCCCGTGAAACGGGATCGGAACGGATGAGGCCATAAATCCGAAAAAAGCGTAGTTTTTAATTTTAATACATTAACCACGTGCACCTCGATACTCAGCCTGCGGCTGAACTCGGTGACCGCGGTTACAGAAATGCCATTATGGAAGAGACGTAAATTTTTCCGTCCCTGCATTTCCTCCCAACATGAAAAATCCATTCCC
>JAFLBE010000111.1 GCA_017303995.1 Bacteroidota bacterium
CAGCAGGATAGTGGGCCTTGAGAAAGGCCGTCTGATAAGCAACAACAGCATAAGCTGCAGAGTGCGATTTATTGAATCCGTAACCGGCAAAGTGAGCCATCAGGTCAAAAACTTTGGTGGCAAGCGCCGGATCTATGTTCTGTTCGGCTGCACCTTTCTGAAAACGGTCCTTCTGGGCATCCATTTCTTCGGCTTTTTTCTTTCCCATTGCCCGACGAAGCAAATCGGCAGCACCAAGTGAATATCCACCCATTTTCTGGGCGATCTGCATCACCTGTTCCTGGTAAACAATAACGCCGTAAGTATCTTTCAGAATGGGTTCAAGTGCCGGATGGAAGTAATCGATTTCTTCCTGACCATGTTTCCGGTTAATGAAAGACTCAACCATTCCCGATCCCAATGGTCCCGGACGGTAAAGCGCATTCATGGCAATCATATCTTCAATACTGGTTGGCTTGAGTTTTTTGAGATAATCCCTCATTCCTTCAGACTCAAACTGAAATACCCCGATGGTTTCACCCTTCTGCATCAGCTCGAAGGTTTTATCATCTGTTTCATTGATGGTATCTACATCAATTTCAACCTGGTAATTTTCTTTGATCATTCTGACTGCATCAGCAAGAATTGAAAGGGTTTTCAGACCCAGAAAATCCATTTTAAGCAACCCGATTTTTTCAGACCAGTCTTTATCATACTGGGTTGTAATTTCATTATTGCCGGCTTTGTGAAGAGGAACGTAATTGGTTACGTCATCCGGGGCAATAACCACACCGGCAGCGTGCATTGAAGTGTGGCGGGCTGAACCTTCAAGAATTTTTGCAAATTCAATTAATTGTTTATGACTATGAGGTCCGTTTAATTCAACTTCTTTTAAATCAGGATTTGTATCAATTGCTTCCTGAATCGTTTTTCCAGGACCTTCAGGAATCATTTTTGCAATGGTATCCACTTCTTTCAGCGGGATTCCAAGTGCACGACCGACGTCACGGATAGCACCTCGGGCAGCCATGGTACCAAATGTGATAATCTGGGTCACGCATTCACGACCGTATTTATTTACCACATAATCAATAACTTTTGACCGGCCTTTGTCATCAAAGTCCATGTCAATATCGGGCATGGATACCCGTTCCGGATTCAAAAACCGTTCAAAGAGAAGATTGTACTTCAGCGGATCAATATTTGTGATTCCGGTTGCATACGCTACAAGAGAACCTGCCGCAGAACCACGGCCGGGACCAACACCCACACCCAGATCCCGTGCTGCCTGTGTAAAATCCTGGGTAATCAGGAAGTAACCCGAATAACCCATTTTCTTTATAATTTTCAGTTCGAAGTCAAGACGGTCGGCAACTTCTGTGTTAATTTCGCCATACCGCTTTTTCAATCCGGTCACACATAATTCTTCAAGAAACTGATCACCTGATTCGTAACCTTCGGGTAGTTTATAGTGCGGAAGCAGGGTTTCACCAAATTTCCAGTTAAAATCAATCGAGTCTGCAATCCGTACTGTATTTTCGATGGCTTCGGGCAGGTGTTTGAATAACTCTGCCATTTCATTTGACGATTTGAAGTAGACTTGATCGGTGGTAAACTTCATTCTGGTCGGATCATTGTACTCTTTGCCGGTTGAAAGACAAAGCAGGATATCGTGAGCGGCGGAATCTTCTCTTGAAATATAATGGATATCGTTGGTAGCAACCAGCTTTACATTTTTTTCTTTTGCGAATTCAACCAGATAATTATTGGCAACAATTTCTTCTTTAATGCCGTGGTTCTGAAGTTCCAGATAAAAATCATCTCCGAAAATATCGACATACTCATCAATAATTCGGCGGCTTCTGTTTAAATCACCTTTAAGGGCAGCATTGGGGACTTCACCTTTAATACAGGCAGTCAGGGCAATCAATCCTTCAGAATGTTTTCTGAGCAATTCACGGTCAATTCTGGGTTTATAATAATACCCTTCGAGAAACGATTTTGAACTGAGTTTGACCAGATTTTTGTAGCCGGTGAGATTTTTTGCAAGAAGAATGAGATGATACCGTTCTTTGGTATCTTTCTCGTACATGCTGGTTGGAGTGATATAAAATTCACTGCCGACAATGGGTTTCAGTCCGGCATCTTTGGCGGTTTTATAAAACTCAGGAGCACCATACAAGTTTCCGTGATCTGTTAGCGCAATAGCCTTCTGGCCATTTTCAACGGCTTTTTCAACCAAACGCTTGATTTTGGCAGCTCCATCCAACAAAGAATACTGGGAATGATTATGAAGATGAACAAATTCTGCCATTGATCCTGCCTGTCGCCAACTTGTATTGTTCCGGATTGGGGTTTTCGCACCGGAACCTCTATTTTTGCCTGTTCTATTCCCAACCACAAAGGTCGCCCGGGAATTCCGTAAAGGTCGGAAGATACAATTTCACGATTTGAAATCATAACCACTGGTCATCAAGATGGAACCCCAAAACACATCAGAAACTTACAATCAAAACATCATAGATTACTACAACCGCGGTGAAGTTTCTTACCGTGATGTTTGGGATTTGGATGCCAGTCTGGCGTTTCATTATGGTCTTTGGGATAAAAAAACACGCAATCTCAGAGATGCACTCAGGAGAACGAATGAAGTCATGGCTGAAATGGCAGGGATTTCCAGGGAAGATCATGTTATCGATGCCGGATGTGGCGTTGGCGGCAGTCTTTTGTTTCTTGCAAGTTCAATTGGCTGCAGCGGAACAGGAATTACCATTACGCCCAGACAGGTTGACCTTGCAAAGTCAGCAGCAAGAACCAAACATCTTGACCATCTGGCAGATTTTAAGATCATGGATTATAATAAAACTGATTTTAAGGATGATTCTTTCACCATTTATTGGGGGATTGAATCACTTTGCTATGCAAAAGACAAACCAGCACTATTACGTGAGGCTTTCAGGTTGTTAAAACCCGGTGGAAAACTCATTGTGGCAGATGCTTTTTATTCCAAAGAAACCTATTCACCATCAGATTGGGAAGCAGTTCAGCAAATCTGGAATTCATGGGCAGTTGACCGGCTTGCGACAGAAAATGAATTTCAAAAAGGATTAGAGGATGCCGGATTTGTGACTATTACCTATAAAAATGTAACGTCAAATATTTTACCCTCTGCCCGTCGTCTATGGTTTTTCGGACGGGCTGCACTTCTGATCGGAAAAATGTACTCTTTTATTGGAAAAAAATATGGTAACCCGCAAAGTATCGGGAATACAATTGCGGCTGTCCGGCAATATCAGGGATTAAAACGCGGATTGTGGGAATACGGAATTTTTTATGCAGAAAAAAAATAGCCGGCTTTTGCCGGCTATTTTTTTGTACCCTCGAGAGGAGTCGAACCTCCGGCCAAAAGTTTAGGAAACTTCTGCTCTGTCCATCTGAGCTACGAGGGCGTTTTTTTCAGTTTTTGTATAATCCGTTGGTCAAAATAAACCTCTGGACCTGTTCCGGTAATAGCAAATCTGTATTCATTCCCTTTAAAACCCGGGTTCTGATTTCTGTGGAAGAAATTTCCAAAACCGGAGCCGATGAATTGTGAATCTTATTTTTGAACGGTTCAAGAAATGGCTGATTCACTTGCGACCGGCAATCCTTCCGGAAAACAATAACTTCAACAAAATCAAAAATAGTTTCCCAGTTTTTCCAGGTACTGAGGGTGGCAAGATTGTCATCACCCATCAATAAATAAAGATCAGACCCGGGATATTGCGCTTTCATTATTTTGACCGAATCGATCATGAAGGAAAGCCCCGGTCGTTCAGTTTCAATTGTTGAAACACCCAAAAATGGCCA
>JAFLBE010000112.1 GCA_017303995.1 Bacteroidota bacterium
TGTCATCACCCATCAATAAATAAAGATCAGACCCGGGATATTGCGCTTTCATTATTTTGACCGAATCGATCATGAAGGAAAGCCCCGGTCGTTCAGTTTCAATTGTTGAAACACCCAAAAATGGCCATGAGCTAACAGCTGATGTCAACATGGCGAGTCTGAGTTTACTTTCAGTAATTTGCTTGGAAGTTTTATTTGGCGGCATTCCTGCAGGAAGAAAAAATACCTGATCGAGCTGGAATTCTTCACAGATATGAAGCGCAACCCGCAGATGTCCGGTATGAACCGGGTCAAAGGTTCCGCAAAAAAAACCCAGTTTCATTTTTGAAGCGCCTTGAGTTTTTCTGCTTCAAGTGCATCTTCAGCATCACTTTTGCGTTGCGGTCCTGATTTAACAACCAGAGCGTCAACTTTTGCAATCAATTCGGATTCTGAATACTTGCTTTTAAATTTGGCTACTTCCTTATCGAAATCATCCCATTTGTGTCGCTCATAAAGCGATTCAACTTTGCCCGCATGCGCTTTTTCTGCCCATTCTGTATCGTAATACCGATCCATCACATATTGGAAGTAAACCGTTGCTGATTTATAATAATCCATCTTCATGTAGGTAATGGCATTGGAATATTCTTTTTGTCCGAGCTTTCTGCGCAATTCCATGATTTTTTCAACTGCATCTTTAACCATGGTGTGAGAAGGAAAATAATCAATGAAAATTTGAAAATCTCCGATAGCCTGGATGGCATAGGTCTGATCGAGTGGGAAACGCGGACTCATTTTGTAATAACTGAGTGCCTTGTAATAAGAGGCATCAGGAACAAGATCAGAACCGGCATTTGTTTTTATTAATTGGTCGAAAGCATCTGCTGCCTGAAGATACTTTTCGGTTTTATAATAGCACATGGCCAGATAAAACTTTGATTGATCTTCAAATTCAGTTCCTGCAGCAATATAGCTCAGGTTGTTGAATTCAGTAATTGCTTTTGTAAATTCTTCTTCTTTATAAAGGGCAACAGCCTTGTTAAAAATATCTTTTGCAGAAAGCTGTTCAGTTGACTCATTTGAACAGGACGAAAAGACCATAATTGCGGCTGACAGGAACAGAATATATTTTATCACAGAGATTTCCACTTTTAAACTGGTGCAAAGATAGGAATTTCAGTCCGGTAAAGACAATTCAGAACCGAACGAAATATAGAAGGATGAGAAGAGCCAAAGTTCCGCCGGCGGCAAATACCCAGGGGTAAGATAGTTCAGTTGATACTGATGATTTAAGAGGCAACCGATTTACATTTCCATTTTCCTCAGTTAAAGTGACCCATAATGAATCATTTTCATTGTTTAATGAGGTAATTAACGGATAGCGGTTTATGGGGGATAAAATAACCTGAAATGCAGAATCGAGTAAAATCAGGTTTTGTTCAGACGTTGTTTTTACTAAATCAGGCAACATGTAAACATTTTTTTTTACAGGCTGGGCAAAAAGAAAATCCGAAAACTGAAAAATCATCAGGAAGGAAAGGAGTAGCAGAGGACGAAATTTCATTTATTTTCGGATTGATGATTAAAAAGTATAATAAAAGCGAAAAACAAATTCAAACCCTTCCGGGTTACCCGGAAGGGTTTGAAAAAAGTCAAAAACAATCAACCGTAAATTCCACGGAGTTTCAAGGCAGTGGCAACTTTATCAATTGCCAGAATGTAAGCACCGATTCTCAGGCTTTCATTGTGGGCTTGAGCCGTTTCATAAACAGAATTGAAAGCAGAACGCATTGCCCGATCCAAGCGCCGGTTGACTCTTTCAAGAGACCAGAAATATCCCTGACGGTTTTGAACCCATTCAAAATAGGAAACGGTCACTCCGCCGGCATTTGCAAGAATATCAGGTATTACAATTATACCCAGATCATTGAGAATTGGATCGGCTGCCGCTGTTGTGGGTCCGTTAGCACCTTCTGCGATAATTTTTGCACGGATTTTAGATGCATTCCGTTCGGTAATCTGATCTTCTCTGGCAGCCGGAACCAAAATATCAACTTTGAGTGTCAAAAGTTCATCATTGGTGATTTTTTCAGCATCCTTCAAACCTTCAAGTAATCCCTTGTTGTTATCAGAATGTTTCATTGCTGCATAGATATCAATTCCATTTGAATTGTAATACGCACCCGTTACATCTGAGATGGCAACAATCTGGCAACCCTGATCATAAAGTAGTTTTGCAGAAATTGATCCTACATTACCAAAACCCTGAACCGCTACGGTTGATTTCATCGGATCCATATTCAGGCGTTCCATTGCAGCCAAAGTCACATCCATAACGCCACGGCCAGTTGCTTCTTTTCTTCCGAGAGATCCACCAAGAATCAAAGGTTTCCCTGTAACCACACCCGAAACAGTGTTATGTTTGTGCATAGAATAGGTATCAACTATCCAGGCCATAACCTGTTCGTTGGTACCCATATCCGGTGCAGGAATGTCTGAATCGGGACCAAATACGTTAATCATGTTTGCCGTATACCGGCGGGTAATTTTTTCAAGTTCAGTTTTGGTCAGCTGCCGCGGATCACAAATAATTCCACCTTTGGCACCGCCAAAAGGAACATTTACAACCGCACACTTCCAGGTCATCCAGGCAGCAAGTGCTTTTACCTCATCTAAAGTCACGTCCATTGCATACCGGATTCCACCTTTACCGGGTCCAAGTACGTCATTATGAATAACACGATAACCTTCGAAAACCTTTATTGCCCCATCATCCATCTGAATGGGAATAGATACAATATGCTGGCGCATGGGCGTTTTAAGAAAAGTTCTGACACCTTCTTCAAGATTTAAGATTTCAGCGGCACGTTCATACCGGCTGAGCATATCAAGAAAAGGGTTGGAAGAATCATGCAGGACAGGGGTCGGATTAGCCATACAATACCTTCAAGAATTTATGTTCAGTTACAAAGTGGTCAATTTTGTGTTTTGTTTTGCGATTAACAGCGAATAAACAAGTGTTTATGCTACAAGATAGCTATTTTCCGGCGGATTTCAAGAAGAAAAAATTCGTTTTAGGCGTTGATAAAAACTGAAATGGAACGTCAAAGGAACATTCTGCAAAAATGATTAACGGCTTAGGACAGAAGTCCAAATTTTGGAAACCATAAACCCGTGTAAATCTAACTTTTTTAAGCAATTAGAATTGGGTTAGCAGGAAGGTTACGGGTCACAGATGACGGGTTACGGGAAAGACAGTGACATGGGACGAGGGACAGGTGACTGGTAAGCCGGTGACAAGTAACGAGGGACAGGTAACTGAAGTCCTGTAATAAAACAACATGGATTCCCGCCTTCGCGGGAATGACAACTTTTTAAGATTACTTATAACAACGAATTTGTCATATCTAAAAAAGACAGGAATCCAGCATTTGTATTTTTAAACAAATTATGGGAAAACACCTCTTAGTCTGATGGCTTCTGCAACTTTGGCTACGGCAGTTGCATATGCTCCGATTCTGGTGTTGACTTTGTGTTTATCGGTAACGGCCATAACCGCATCAAAGCTATCATCCATAACTTCTTTAAGATATTTATTGATGTCCATGGTTTTCCAGAAGAAACTGTAATTATCCTGAACCCACTCAAAGTAAGAAACGGTAACACCGCCGGCATTTGCAAGAATATCAGGAATTACAAATACACCCCGGTCATGCAAAATGGTATCGGCTTCAGGAACAACCGGGCCGTTTG
>JAFLBE010000113.1 GCA_017303995.1 Bacteroidota bacterium
TGATCAGATTGGCAGCTTTCACTACCTTTCTTTCAAGATGATAGTGGAACGTCTTATGGAAGGGTGTCCAGTAGAAGTGATAGGGGTTATCCAGCCAGGAATCACGGAAATCTAAAACCAATGGTAACCCTGTTACACGTTTTAGTTCTAAGGCAACCAAATGATCTGTATAGGGTGGAGCTGTGGAGAAAATAATCTGATGTTCATTTTTGCTAAGTTCGGTCAAGCCAGCTTTTACAGCAGATGATTTCCAGAAAAGTTTGTTATCAGGAATGAAAAAAAACTGCGAAATACGATTAACAGCTTTTCTTAGCCACTCACTTTTCAGTTTTATTGTTTTGCGGTTTTTGAATAGTTTTGCAGGATCAATTGCGTTCGTGCGTATAATTTCTACATCACGGTGCGCAAGTTCAGTGAGAAAACTCTCATCAAATGCGAAATAGGTCTTAGGTGCAATGGTTAAAACTGTTGAAGCCCAACCAAAATCATGAAGGTACTTAACGAGTTTTAGAGTTCGCTGAACGCCGGATAATCCCATTGGGGGAAAATAATAAGCGACCACGAAGACACGGCGTTTAATATCGTCGGTATTCATACTAATAAAAACCCCTGCCCTGTCTTCTTCAATCAGATGTTATAATTTGGTGATTCTTTGGTGATATAAATGCCATGCGGATGACTTTCACGCAATCCTGAGCCAGTCATTCTGGTAAAACGGGCTTCAGTTTTGAATTGTCCGATTGTTGAAACACCACAATAACCCATTGCCGCACGCAGACCACCAACCATCTGATAAACGGTTTCAGAAACAGATCCCTTATAAGGTACCCGTCCTTCAATTCCTTCCGGAACTAATTTTTTTATATCGTCTTCAACATCCTGAAAGTACCGGTCTTTACTTCCCTTTTCCATGGCACCAAGAGATCCCATGCCACGGTAAGTTTTATATTTTCTGCCTTCAAAAAGGATCGTTTCACCAGGAGATTCATCCATTCCTGCAAACAAAGAACCAATCATAACCGAATCCGCACCGGCGGCAATCGCTTTTGAAATGTCTCCGGTATATTTGATGCCACCATCGGCAATAACCGGAATATCATGTTTTGAGGCAATTTCAGCAGCCCACATGATGGCAGTAACCTGAGGAACGCCTACTCCAGTCACAATTCGGGTTGTACAGATACTTCCCGGACCAACACCGACTTTTACACCGTTTACACCCGCTTTGATTAAAGCAAGTGCAGCTTCACCAGTAGCAATGTTTCCACCAATTATTTGCAAAGCTGGGTATTTTTTACGGATCCGTTTTATAGTGGATAAAACGCCTTCTGAATGACCATGTGCTGTATCAACAACCACAACATCAACTCCGGCATCCACAAGAGCTGCTACTCGTTTATCGGTATCCTTTCCGATACTAACAGCTGCACCAACCCGAAGTCGGCCACCACCATCTTTACAGGCATTCGGAAAGATTTTCTTTTTCTGGATGTCTTTGAAAGTGATGAGTCCTTTTAAAATGCCATGTCCGTCAACTACCGGAAGTTTTTCGATTTTATGTTTCTGCAGGATGAGTTCAGCCTGCTCAAGGGTCGTGCCGATGGGTGCAGTAATGAGATTCTCCACAGTCATTATATCCCGCAGATACTCGTTCATTTTTCTTACAAACCGCAAATCCCGGTTGGTTACAATGCCAATTAACTTTCCATGACCATCTACAATCGGAATTCCACTGATGTGATACTTACTCATGACGGCATGTGCATCCGCAACCGTACTGTCACGGTTCAGGGTGTAAGGATTGACAATCATTCCTGATTCGTACCGTTTTACCTTATCAACTTCTTCTGCCTGGCGTTCTGCTGACATATTTTTATGAATGATGCCAATTCCACCTTCTCTTGCAATGGCAATGGCCATATTGCTTTCTGTTACCGTATCCATGGCAGCAGACAATAATGGAATATTCAGAGTAATATCTGTTGTCAACCTGGACTGAACCGATACTTCCCGTGGAAGAATAGTACTATGTGCCGGTATCAACAGAATGTCATCGTACGTCAGGCCTTCGGCCACAATTTTGCTTTGTGCGTATGTATTCGGCATAAATCCTTTAATTATAAGCAGCGATCCCCGTAATATCCTGACCGAGAATCAGGGTATGGATATCGTGGGTACCTTCGTAAGTTTTTACACTTTCAAGATTATTCATATGTCTCATTACCGGATATTCGCCGGTTATACCATTAGCACCCATGATATCACGGGCCAGACGGGCAGTTTCAAGTGCAATATCAACGTTATTTCTTTTCGCCATGCTGATATGCTGGGGTCTTACTTTTCCGGCGTCTTTCAGCTGACCAACACGAAGAACAAGAAGCTGCCCTTTTGTAATTTCATTCAGCATATAAACCAATTTTTGCTGAACAAGCTGGAAACCTGCAATGGGCTTGTCAAATTGAATTCTGGATTTTGCATATTCAAGTGAGGCATCATAAGTTGCCATGGCTGAACCAAGTGCTCCCCAAGCTATTCCGTACCGGGCTTGATTGAGGCAACTGAGCGGACCTTTTAATCCAGAAACACCTGGAAGTTCATTTTCGGCAGGAATTTTACAATCCTGAAATACAAGTTCGGAAGTTACTGAAGCTCTGAGAGAATGTTTCTTTTTAATTTCAGGGGCAGAATATCCGGGAGTTCCCTTTTCTACAAGATAACCTTTAATGATACCTTCTTCGTCTTTGGCCCAAACAACGGCAACATCAGCAAGTGTTCCGTTGGTTATCCACATTTTTGCTCCATTAAGAATAATGGAATCACCTTCTTTTCTTGAACGGGTAATGAGTCCACCTGGATTTGAACCAAAATCAGGTTCAGTCAAACCAAAACAGCCTATTTTTTCTCCTGATGCTAATTTTGGCAACCAATACTCTTTTTGTTTCTCAGATCCGAATGCATAAATCGGATACATGACCAGCGAACCCTGTACGGAAACAAAACTTCTAACACCAGAGTCACCCCGTTCAAGTTCCTGGCAAATTAATCCGTAAGCGATGTTGGTAAGCCCTGCACAACCATATTTTTCTGGCAGATTGGCACCAAAAACGCCCAAATCTCCAAGTTTTTTTACTAAATCAAGGGGAAAAGTTCCGGCAAGATAATGATCTTCAATTATTGGCAGGATTTCATCGTCGACAAACTTTCTTACCGTTTCCTGAACCATTTTTTCATCTTCAGAAAGGAATTCATCAAGGTGTAGGTAGTCTAAACCGGAAAATTTGCTCATGAATTGCTCCAAAATATAAAGTTAGTTAAAATTCTTTTTGCATTCAAATCTTAGAGTCGGATTTGAATCCCGATCAACCATGAATGCTAAGAAATAATTTGATTGCGATACTTGCAAATTTACCGGTTTATCTCCAATTTTGGGGTAATCAAATTCAACTCCAATGAAAATCTAACCTCACAATATCCTCATTTATATTCGTTCTGCCGGATAAT
>JAFLBE010000114.1 GCA_017303995.1 Bacteroidota bacterium
GTTCAAGCTGTTTCTGCTGAAGTTCCTGAGTTTTTGTCTGATTGAATTGCTGAAGTTCTTGTTGTTTGCCCTGAAGTTCCTGCTCGGTTTGTTTCCGTTTTTCAGCAGCCATCATGTCTTTTTTACGATCGTAGTCTGCAGCTTCTTCCTGGAATCGTTGAACTTTCCCTGCAAATTCAGCTTCTGCAGCTTCTTTTGCTTTTTGCATCTGAGCCTGAATGCCTTTTGATTCAGGAAGATTTTCGAGAATTTGCTGAGAATTAGCAGTTGCAATCTTTACTTGTGCCTGGGCGCCGGTTGCATTGAATCCAAGTACTGCGGCAATAGCCAGTGCAGGTAACAGTCTGATGGTCATGTTCTGATCTTTCTTATTAGTTTTTCTCTATTCCGGTTGTTCTGACCCGTTTCAGGATTTTTTCTGTCAGGTCAAGTGCAGGATTCGCATAAAAAATTGCAATCTGACCGCTGCGGTCAAATACATAATCCAGCTTTTCTTCCTCAGCAACGACTTTGACTGCTTTAAAGATACTATTTTGAATTGGCTTCATCAAATCATTTTGTTTGGTAAACAATTCACCGCTTACGCCGAATTTTTTGTTCTGAAAATCTGCAATTCGCTGTTCCATCGCAATAATTTCATCTTCACGTTTACGCCTTACATCATCAGAATAAAGAAGTGACTGACTTCTGAATTCCTTAAAACGTTCGTCAAGTTCCTTTTTCATTTGCTGAATTTCTTTTCGCCAGTCTTCAGAAAGTACATCAAGCTGACTTTGAACATCTTTTACTTCTGGCAATTTTTCCATGACAGCATTGGCATCAAAAAAACCAACCTTTGTCTGCGCCTGAATACTGGTTACAATAAAAATTGATATAAAGGCTGCTAAAATCGTTTTCATAAATCCCCCGGTGTTAATCCGGTAAAGTTAAGGGTTTGTTTTTTGTTAAAACAGGCAAATTACTGACCCTGTCCGAAGGTAAAGGTCAGTGTCCATCCGTTCGGATTTCTGGATTTTCCGGTTCCATCAAGTCCATAACCATAATCCAGACCAATCATCCCAACGAAAGGAAGAAAAATCCTGACGCCTGCTCCGACTGATCGCTTTAGGTCAAACATGCTGGTTTGATCAAATTGTTCCCACGCATTTCCTGCATCAAAAAAACCAATCATATACACACTGGCCTGGGGTGTAAGTGTGAGCGGATACCGAAGTTCCGTTGAATATTTAAAAAATGATTTTGCACCCACTGGTGTTTCATACCTATCTCTCGGACCAACTTCACGGTCATCATATCCACGAAGTGAGATGGTTTCAAAAGCACTTAAGCCGGACCCGCCCATGTAGAAATATTCCTGATAAGGAATGGAACGGGAGCTGGTGGGTTTGGTTGTATGCAGAAAGCCAAAGCGTGAAGATTGAAACAACACCAGATCACCGGCAATTCTGCTGTATCCCTCAAGAGTCAACTTATGTTTGGTATATGTTGAAGTACCCGGGAGAAACGGAGCACCGGCCAGTTCAGTATATAAAACAAGATTTGAACCACTCCGTGGATAAATCGGGTTGTCAAAACTATTCCGGCTGAGAACCTGAGTAAGGGTAATCTGAGTTGATTTACCCGTTTGGTAATAGTAGGAACCTGCTTCACTGTTATAATCATTGCTCTGATATCTGAAAATCCAGTTTCCGCTGAAATAATCATCCGGCCATTTTAACCGGCGGCCAACGCTAACCGAAAAACCCTTTTGCCTCAACTCGTAATAAATGTTCTGATAAGTGTAAAACAGACTGAACCCAACAGAAGTTGGGGTATCATTAAACCAGGGCTCCTGATAGCTGAACGAATAGGTACTATACCGATTGTTTACTCCAAACTGAGCGTCAATTGAAAGACGTTGGGCGTCACCAACCGGAATGGGCTGCCAGGCTTCTTTGTTGAAAAACTCCTGAGCTGAAAAGTTGGTAAATGTCAGTCCGACTGCGCCTGAGAATCCGTAAGTAGCAGAATATCCGGCACTCATATTGAACTGATCAGATGATTTTTCCTGAACGGTATACACGATATCCACGGTTTCCTGATCAACAATCGGGGTTTGAATATCAATTTTTTCAGGATCAAAAAAGTTCAATACCGAAATCTGACGCTGTGACCGGACAATTGCATCACGGGAAAAAGTATATCCGGGAAGTGTGTACAATTCACGGCGAAGAACTTTTTCTTTCGTCTTTGTATTTCCGCGAATGTGAACCCGGCCAATATTAACTTGTGTTCCTTCTGTCAATGTAAAAGTAAGATCAACTGAGTCCTTTCCAACAACAACTTCCTGCTTATCCACCTGGAAAAACATATATCCTCTGTCATAATACAGAGATCCGATATCTTTTCCTTCCTGAGTAAAATATAGATTTTGGTTTAGTTTTTTCTGATCATAAACGTCACCGGTTTTAAACCCGAGAACATCAAAAAGCAAAGTGTCTGAGTAGAGTTTGTTTCCAACCCAGTCAATATTTCTTACAAAATACTTTTCACCCTCGTACAATTTAATATCAATAAACATCTGGCGATCATTTTCAGGATTATAGGAAATGGAATCGCCAATCAACCTGAAATCTTTGAAACCCTGCTCCTGATAAAAGTCTTTGATTAGATTTTTATCTTTTTCGTAATCTTCACGTTTAAACTTGGGTCCACCAAAAATCCGCCACCAGGAATCCTGACGGGTTTCTTTAAAGGCATCAATCAGCTCATCATTTTCAAAAGCCTTGTTTCCTGAAAACCTGATCTTTTTAATAAAGACATCGGGACCTTCATCAACTTCAATCACCAAATTTACTTTTCCGGGCACTTTTTCAACCTGGTCAAACTTAACAGACGCTCTTAGATATCCATCCTTTTCATATCGCTTAATGATGGACTTTTCCCATCTTTTCAGGTTGGCAGGAGTTAAAATCTGACCTTTGATCAAGGTAATCACTTTTTCAAGATCTTCCTTATCAAGCTCATCAAGCCCTTTCCATTCCCAGGTATCCAGGCGGTTGTGCTCTTTAATTTTAATGACCAGAAAAATCTGATCACCAATTAATTGATCTTCCAGAATCTGAATATCACTGTACAGCCGCTGATTCCAAAGCCGGGTAATCGCAGCTGTTATTTTATCGGATGGAAGGGTAATTTCCTCACCGATCTGCAATCCGGAATTGTTAATAATATTCTGTGGTTCAGAAAAAATATTTCCTTCAACAGAAATACCGGCAATTTTATAACTCTGAGTTTTTGGTGCACCAGCAGGAGCACCAAACTGAGCATGGGAAAGAAGTGGGAGAAGAATAAAAACGGCAGATAATACAAACCGGAAAAACTGCATCAAAGGAAACCTTATTTAAATGTCAGAAAAGCCGGTTCTCAAACCGGTTTAAGTTGTTCGCTTACTTTACCGAACCGTCGTTCACGTTTCGAGAAACTTCG
>JAFLBE010000115.1 GCA_017303995.1 Bacteroidota bacterium
TTTTCTGGACAAAAGAAAATTGGATGATCCGGTTGGGGCAGTTTCTGTTCATCTCACAACCGGTATCTGGGGTACATTGGCGGTAGGAATTTTTGGTTCACTTGCCGGGTGGCATCAATTAGGGGTACAGCTTACAGGAATTTTTATAGTTGGGATTTATGCTTTCGGCCTGAGTTTACTATTCTTCTATTTAATTGGCAGATTCTCAGGTCTGAGGGTGAGTGTATCAGATGAATTTGATGGTTTGGATCTCAGGGAACATGGATTGTCAGCCTATCCCGAGTTCACCCTGAATCAAAGATAAAATTGGATGAGTGGTTATTAGTTATTAGTTGGTTTCAATTAAAAATGCACAAAAAACAAACAAGGAGTCAGTTATGAAGAAAATGATGTTAATGGTTACCCTTCTCATGGGAATGGTTTCCGCAAGTTATGCACAGATTGGAATTACTGTTGGCGCTGATGCTTTCAATTCTTACATCTGGAGAGGTGGAAAGTTGGGTAAGGTTGCCGTTCAGCCTTCCATTGATTATTTGTCACCTTACGGGATTGGTGTAAATGTTTGGACGTCTTTTGCCGGTGAATTTTTACCGACAGTAACTTCTGAAGTTGATTATACAATCTACTATTCGTATGCATTTGAAAGCTTTACCCTTTCAGCTGGTTACATCAACTATGTTTCTAATGCAGGTCTTCCTTTTGATGAAGAAACTGATGTGACTGCAGATTTTAAAGGTAATGTGTCTGAAGTAAACGTTGGAATTAAATTCCCTTCAATACTTCTCGCACCTTCCCTGAAAGTTTACAAAAACATTGCAGCCAGTGATAATAATGTGGCTTATGAAAAAGCTATGTATATTGAAGCTGCTGCAGGATATGATTTTGCAATTGCTGAGGGGTACACACTTTCAAGTTCCCTCACTTTAGGTCTGGGTAATGAAACCTATACCAAAGATGGTGATCTCGGAGTTTGTAATGTATTCCCTAAATTAGCACTTCCTCTTACTTTTTCTGGTGTAAGTGTAACGCCTTCAGTCGGATATATTTACAATCCAAGTGCATTTACTGGTGCTGATGATTCCTTCCTGGTTGCAGGAGTTGGTGTTTATTACGCATTCTGATTTTAGGTTTTCATAAAATAAAAAAGCCGGTTCTGATTTTCAGAACCGGCTTTTTTATTTATTTAAATTCGGAAAAAGTATTACTTCTTTTTGGTCTTCAGTTTAACTTTTGCAGATTTTGCCTGACTGGACTTGGCCTTAACAATTTCTTTTTTCTTTGTTTCAGGTTTAGGTTCTTCTGCTTTAACTTTCGGCTTTTTACCGGCAGGTTTTATCTTTTCAACTTCTGTCTTTAGTTTTTTCTCTGCCTGGCTCACCTTTCTGGTGGCAACTTTTTCCTTTTCTGCTCTTAATTTTTCTAATTTCTCCCGTTTGTCTTTCAATTCTGCTGCTTTGGCTTCTGCAATTTTTTTCTTTTCCTTCTTCGCTTTCTCAATAGCCTTCAGCCGTTCAGCTTCTGAGGGCATGGGAACTGGCGGAATAGTTTTGATCAGCTCTTCCATTTGTTTTCTGTACAAATTGGCAAGGGTAAGTGCTCTTGCTCTTCCGAGCTTGGTGATGTTAAAATATTTCCGTTTCAGTTTGCCAAGCGGTTCGAGTTTTACGATGACATAAAAGTACAGGTCGTTTCGGTGTTTTGCCTGTCTGACCAACCCCAGCGTAGGCTTAAACTCCTGTTTTTTAGGACCCTTCCTGGGGGTGTAATACTTTTTATCTGGGTTTTGCTTCAGCAGCTCAGCCAAATAATCATCTGCAGCTTTTTTTGATTTTGCTATTCCACCAAATTTGCTGTCAGAAAATGCTTTTGAAAGCATGACGCCATCAATTTTCATTCTAAGGTAATAGCCGGTAAACTTCTTCGTTTCAATTCTTACAATGTATCTGGGTGAAGGCTTGGCGACATTGTTTTTCAGCCATTCCTTTTTCTTTTTCGTCGATTTTCCAATTAAAGGTTCTGTTGGCACCATTTTTAAATATATCCGGTTGTTTAGATTGTTAATAAACAAAGATATAGGTAATGAATTTAAAAACGCAAAAATTTATTCGTGAGTGAGGATATGTTAGAAAAAATTATTAAACCGACCTTTTTCTCTCTTTAAAAAATTTAAATTATTAGAGTAACATTAGAAAATAATGTCACAATAGAGTAAAATAAGATTATATTTACGAAAAACTGATAAGGATTCAACCATGAAGCAACTGTTAACGATTACCTTTTTATTCCTGTTTGCCCTGCCGGGGATTTCACAAGTCGATTTTTTTGAAGGATTTAAGAATTCTTCAACAACCAATAGCTGGAGTGTTGGCGGAGCTGCCTACCTTACCTCCAACAATGGTGACCCGGATGGCGACGGCTGGCTCAGGTTAACAAATGGCTACGGACAGCTTGGTTATGCTTCAACCTCATCACCTATTGACTTTTCAAGCGGAGCCACCATAAGTTTTGATTTTGCAATTTGGGGTGGTGATGGTGCTGATGGTATGGCTATTGCCTTTTTCGACGGGAATGAATCCTATTCGCCCGGTTCAGGTGGCGGTGGTGTTGGTTATGAAGTTTCCACCACAAACCTTTTTGCGGGTGTTGGGATTTCTTCTTATCCGACTTCATTTTCTAACGGAAATCAGAATTCAGTAAGTATTCGTGGCAGTAAAGCAAATGGGCTTCCATTTCGCACTGCACATGTTCCCGGTCAAGCCCTGCATTTTTCTAATAATTATCCCCGTCCAGCTCAAGACGGTGCAAACTTCAGAAAACTGATTCTTACTCTGTCCCCTGACAGAATCCTTTCCGTTTCTGTTCAATTTGGTGCAGGTAATGAGGGAACTCTTTTAATTGACAGCTAGGATATGAGTTCAGATTTTCCTTTGGATCTGTCTAACATCAAGATTGTATTAACTGGTGCAACTGGCGGCGCATGGAATTATTTTGAACTCAGAAATTTTGCTATTTCTTCGCCAGCAAAGGTCATCACCTTACCTGCTGCTCCAAGAAATATAACTTCAGCTACAATGAACGGTAGCATCCTCCCGATTGATACGTCGGTTGTACGGTTTGTTTACGGAATTTCGTCCGGTATTTACACCGACTCTCTCTATGCTGATCAAAACGAACTAAACATGGATACCGTTTATCATGCTGTTTCAGCAAATCTATCCGGTCTTACTGCTGAAACCCAGTATTTTTTTAAAGTAACTTCTTTAAGTGACAGTGGGTATTTTGCCGGAAATGAACTTTCATTCAGAACTTTGGCCATTGAACCAGAACTTGCTTCATCTGGACTTATGATTGATTCCGTAAATACCAACTTTGTTTCTCTCGATTGGTCAAACTCTGACCCAAGTGCCCATCACCTTGTTGTTGTCTCAAAA
>JAFLBE010000116.1 GCA_017303995.1 Bacteroidota bacterium
ATGCTGAGGTTCCTGATTTCGTTTGCCGGACAGGAAAGCCGTTATCTCTACTAATCTGGATTCAATTATGGAAACACCTTCAGTTACCCGAAAAGTCAGAGCCTACATGAACCCCTACGTGGCGGGAGTTTTGCTCGGACTCGTTTTACTAGCTGCAAATTACATTTCTGGCCGTGGCCTTGGTGCCAGCGGAGCCATTAAAAGTGTGGTTGTTACCAGCGTTCTCGCTGTTGATCACGAAGCTGCAAAAACCTCAGCCTTTATTGGTGAATACGAACAGGGCCATGCCGGAAATCCCATGAAAAACTGGCTGGTATTTGAAATGCTCGGCGTTATTCTTGGTGCCTTCATTTCAGGCATCTGGGCCGGCCGGTTAAAAATGAAAGTTGAACATTCCCCAAAAATCACTTCCAAAAGAAGACTCATTTTTGCGGTGATGGGCGGTGTTCTCTTCGGTTTTGGTTCACAGCTCGGCCGGGGCTGCACCAGCGGTTCCGCTCTCAGCGGAATGGCAGTCATGTCTGCCGGCGGCATTATCACCATGATGGCCATCTTCGGAACCGGCTATGCTCTTGCTTATTTTTTCAGAAAAAACTGGATTTAATTCCTGAAAGGACTTTAAAATGGGACCTTTATCAGTAAATGATATCATCTCAGGCGACACCAACTTTCTGCTCGCCTTTTTTATCGGCATCGGGTTCGGGTTTGTTCTTGAACAGGCCGGGTTTTCATCTTCCCGCCGTCTCGCCGGTGTTTTTTACGGTTACGACATGACGGTTTTGAAAGTGTTTTTTACCGGCGCAGTTACAGCCATGCTCGGCATGCTCTTTTTCGGACTTTTCGGATGGATGGATCTGAGCCTGATTTATGTGAATCCTACGTTTCTGACTTCAGCAATCTTTGGTGGTGTGATCATGGGAGCCGGTTTTATTCTGGGCGGATATTGCCCCGGAACCTCCTTCTGCGGTGCTGCCATCGGGAAAGTTGACGCCATGCTGTTCATCGGCGGACTGTTCATCGGAGTTTACATCTGGGGATTCGGTTTTGATCTCTGGAAGGACATGTATGTTGCCGGAAATATGGGAAGTCCGAAACTGGGTGAATGGCTTGGTATTTCGGATGGTGTGATGGCGCTGGCGATCGTGATTATTGCGATTGGTGCCTTTTTCGTGGCAGAATGGGTTGAATCCCTTTCCGCAAAAAAAGAAGAAAGTCAGGAGTTGAAATAAATGAAACCGAATTTTAGAAATGTGATTATTCTGGGCGTTGCGCTCATTCCGCTGGCTTTGATCATTGCTGCCGTTCCGCAGAATCAGATCAAACCTTTTAAGTTAACCGCTGAGCAAATGGTTCAGATGGTGAATCAGAAAGAACATTTTTATTCTGCTGATGCAGTTGCAGATATGCTGGTTCAGAAAGACCCGTCTCTGCAGCTGATTGATGTGAGAAGTCCGTCTGATTTTGAAAAGTACAGTTTACCGGGAGCCATCAATATTCCGCTGGCTGATTTGCTGAGCGAGCAGTATGAAGGTGTTTTGAATCAGGATGTGAAAGTAAACGTGTTCTACTCAAACGGAACCCTTCAAGCCAACGAAGCCTGGATGATTACCCGACAGTTGGGTTACCTGAACAACTTCGTTCTCGAGGGCGGATTGAATTACTGGTTTGAAACCATTATGAATCCGGCTGAACCCAAATCCACCAGCCCTGATGAAGAATTTGCAAAATATGATTTCAGAAAAGGTGCCGGACAGGCGCTCGGTGGCGGTGGCGGATTAAGTACAGAATCCTCTGCAAAACCCATGGCACCCCAGGCACCGAAAACCATGATCACACCAAAGAAGAAAAAAGCTGCCGGCGGATGTTAGGGGCGGTTACAAATTACAGGTTACAGGTCACAAATAGCCGGGGACAAGTGACAAAGGACAAAGGACAAATACGGGTTACAGCCTGTCCCGCTACTGCGGGAGATCACAAATTACAGGACAAAAAAATAGACTTTTGGATGTCAGGCTGAGTGGCGATTTGGCCTAAAGCCAAATCGTTGTATCGAAGCCTCAGGTATTTCAGGAAGGGTTGCCCGACAGGCAACCCTTTTTAGTTTTAGCAAATCCCCGAAACAAACAAATCATCCAATTAGAATTTCGTTGGATGGTTTAGGTCCCCCTAATTACTTCTTGCAAATTATTAACAAAACCGTATCTTTGAGTCACCTTTTTAGAGTTTCACTTATAACTTTCCGAACCAAAATAACGCCGGGTGTTAAATTAACCCGCTTACTCAAAATCTGGAGCCGTCCATGAAATCAATAACTATTGCACTTTCGCTAATTCTATCCACAACCCTAATTATGGCTCAGGGTACACAGTCAAATCAAAAATCAATGGAACCCAAAACAAATTACACGGCTATTTTTGGAACATTAGGTTTACCAACCGGAGATTTTGCGAAAGTTACCGGGGACAATTTTGGAAAAGCAAAAACTGGTTTTGGAATTGGAATTTTACATGTCAATGAAATCAGCCCCATAGTGAGTTTTGTCATTGAAGGTAGGTTCAATTATAATTCATTGGACGTTTCTGCCATGGAAGAAAAAATAAATGATAGTGGTATTTCGATTGATGAAAGTGGTTATAAAACTTTCTGGGGATTAGGCGGGTTTCAAATTAATTCGGTTCTGAAAAGGGGTGGTCGCCTTTATGCCAAAGGACTTGGTGGATTTGTTCTTGGTTTAACACCTAGAATTGAATTAAGGGATGGTGGAAAATCTGACGTTGCGTTTAAAGTCGCTACTGCAATTTCCTTCGGTTTTGGTATAGGCTGTGGCTATACCATTCAGGACAAAATTCTAATTGAAGCAACCTATCTTAGTGGAAAACCTGAATATACAATTAAAAGTGAGATTGAAAACGAAACCTACAAGACAAAAATGGAACATTCGATTTTTTCAATAAATCTAGGTTTTATTTTTTAAATTATTCTTTTTGCTACTGCCTCTTTATTCAGGTGAATTGCCCTTCAGCATTTCACCTGAATAACTTTTTGACAAGTCTCATGACATTCCAATACAATCCTGATTCCAAATTGACAATCCATTTACTACCTTTGGATAACTTTATCCCGAAATGGACTTTGATATGCTGGAAGCCTTCTTCAAACCAAAGGGAGTTGCCATTATTGGTGCTTCCCGTGATCCGCACAAACTGGGTTATGGTGTCGTCAGAAACCTGACTGAATTCCGTTACAAAGGTCCGGTTTACCCGGTCAATGCCTCTGCCTCAGAAATTCTGGGGTTAACCTGTTATCCGTCTGTCAGTCAGGTTCCCGATCCGGTTGATCTTGCTATTATTGTGGTCCCGGCAGCCAATGTTGTTGAAATGGTTGACCTCTG
>JAFLBE010000117.1 GCA_017303995.1 Bacteroidota bacterium
TCGGTATAATGCCCGGTTTCATTTTTTCTCCTGGAAGAATTGGGCTTATTTCCCGTTCTGGAACTTTGACGTATGAAGCTGTAAATCAGTTAACCCAGCTTGGATTAGGTCAATCAACTGCAATCGGGATTGGTGGTGACCCGATAATCGGAACCCGGCATATCGATGCGGTTCGTTTATTTAATGAAGATCCTGAAACTGATGCCATTGTGATGATCGGCGAAATTGGCGGATCGGATGAAGAAGAAGCTTCTTACTATATTCGTGATCACGTGAAAAAACCAGTTGTTGGTTTTATCGCAGGTCAGACTGCTCCTCCAGGCCGGAGAATGGGACACGCTGGTGCCATTATTTCAGGTGGAAAAGGAACGGCTGCTGAAAAAGTAAAAACGATGAAAGAATGTGGTATTCACGTTGCTGAAAGTCCGGCAGTTATTGGTGAAACCATGAAAAGGGTTTTGGGGAAGTAGTAAAAAGGCAGAAGATAGAAGACAGAAGTCGAGGGAAGCGAAGATCCCGAACAATTTCGGAGTCAGAAGTCAGGAGACAGAAGTCAGAAGAATACTTCAAAACATCTGCTAAAAAAATAGATTGTCATCCTGAGTTTTTGCCGTCAGGCAAAATTCGAAGATCTGGCATACTGAGCCTGTCGAAGTACGGCAACTGACGGATATCGAAGGATGAACAATCCTGACAAAAACCAGTATCAACCAATATCAATTTGAATTTAACCTATAAAATATTTGGAGCTTAAAATGGCTGTAGAAAGAACCCTTGCAATTCTGAAACCAGATTGCGTAAAGAAAAACCTGATCGGAAAAGTAACCACACAAATCCAGGAAGCCGGATTTAAAGTTGTTGCTATGCGGATGACCCGTCTTACCAAAGAAACTGCCGGCGGATTTTATGAAGTGCATAAAGAACGTCCGTTTTTTGGTGAACTTGTTGATTTCATGTCATCCGGACCTTGTGTGCCTATCGTGCTCGAAAAAGAAAATGCAGTTGCTGATTTCAGAAAACTGATTGGAGCTACCAATCCTGCCAATGCTGATGCCGGTACAGTAAGAAAATTGTATGCAGATTCTGTTGGCGAAAACATCGTTCACGGTTCTGATTCAGTTGAAAACGCAAAAATTGAAATCAACTACCACTTTGCGTCTTCAGACCTTGTGGCTAATTACGGTTTCTGAGTTAAATTCCCTCATTTCCATCATCCGGCAGTTGCCGGACTGATGGTTTTTTATGTTCAGACTATTTACCCTCTTTTTTCTGCTTTCCTGCACACCTGATCCTCAACCTGATCAACCTTTAAAACCAGTCATTCTCGGTTCTGAATCCGCCTGGAAAAATCAGCTTTTTTCTGGAAATAATTACGTATTGCTTACCAACATCCCCAGTCAAAAACAATTTTCACTTGCTGATTCGTTGATAATTAAGGGAAAACTGAAGCGAATCTTTTCTCCTGAACATGGGTTTGAAAGTAATCAGGCAGACGGTGTGATCTTAAATTCAGAACCCGTTTATCAGGGGATCCCGGTTGTTTCACTTTATGGAAAGAAAAAGTCACCCGAACCTCATGACTTTTCGGGCACTGACACACTTCTCATTGATATTCAGGATGTTGGACTTCGTTTTTATACCTATCTCTCAACAGTTCTGAATTGCCTCACGATTGCTGCAAATGAAGGGATTCCGGTTGTGATTCTTGACCGTCCAAATCCGATGGGTGGATTAATTGTTGAAGGTCCGGTTTTGGCTGATTCACTCAAAAGTTTTGTGGGTCCGCTCCCAATTCCCATCCGGTACGGACTCACTCTTGGCGAACTGATGACCATGGCATTTTCTGAAGGATGGGTAACCACAACTCAGCCGCTTCAACTAAAAGTAATCAAAGTTGACGGTTGGAAACGGGACTTTCTCTGGCCTGAAACCGGTTTAGCATGGGTTCCAACCAGTCCGAATATCCCCACTTTTTCAGCTTTATTTATGTATTCAGGAACCTGTCTTTTTGAAGGAACAGCGATCAGTGAAGGAAGGGGAACGCCAACCCCTTTCGAATGGATTGGATTTCCGTGGGCGAATGAAAGCCATCTGAAAAGTTTAAAAGAATTTGGTCTCAGGGGTGAACTGATTCAGAGGATGCCTGAAGATATCACCGGAAAATCGGTAAACACTAAATTTAAAGGAAAAGTGATTGCGGGAATTCAGATCACAGCTGCTGATCAGAAAAATGCAAGCCCGCTGAAATGGGCAGTATCATTTTTAAAAAGTCAAAAGAATGAGCATCCAAACGAAATTGGAATCAGACGTCATCTGTGGTTATTGTGGGGACAGCCAAACCTGGATTTAGCAAAAGAGGTTGAGGAAAAAACGAAGCAATTTGAAGAAAAGCGGAAAATCTATTTTTTATATCAATGAGTTTAGATTTTGTTTTTAACTTTCAGAATGGCATGTAACCGGTCAACAAAATCTGCCTGAGCCTGATTCATTTTCTTTTTTGCCATTTCAGAATTGAAAAACATGGCTCTGTCAGTTTCCGGGTAAACTTCAACAATTCCCGAATTGGGTGGCCATTCCAGACTGAATGTGTTGCTTGTGATCGGGGTTGATTCTTCAACATCACCTTCAAACGCCCAGCAATAAACCGTTTTTCCACCCCGTTGAACCACATATCCGAGCGGAATGTAGTCAGACCCATTCAAAGTCAATCCGGTTTCTTCCATGAATTCCCTGCTGGCAGCTTCGATGAGCTCTTCATCAGGTTCAACAACTCCTTTGGGAATACTCCAAACTCCCCAGTCTTTGTTGCGAAAATAAGGACCACCTGGATGCGCAATAAAAACCTCAAGACGGAGGTTTTGGATCCGGTACATCATTAAACCAGCGGAAACGATATGACTCATAGTAAAAAGGTACCCATTTATTTTCCGTCTGTTAGATACAATTTTTTACATTGATTTTCAACTCATGACCGCCGTAAGTCAGATTCTCTGAACCCGAAAATACCATTTATAGTGATTCCTATTCAGTCATTGAATTTGTATCTTTAGGCATGAGTAAAACTGACCTGATGATCACACTTCAACCCGACGGGACGGATTATTTTCCCGGGAAAATTTTCTGTATCGGCCGGAACTACGAAAGCCATGCAAAAGAACTGGGTAACACACTTCCGACCAAACCCGTCGTTTTTATGAAGGGAAGAAATGCACTTTTACCCCACGGTGCACAAATTCCGTTTCCTAAACATGGTTCAGATCTGCAGCATGAAGCTGAGTTGGTTATCCTGATCGGGAAAACCGGAAAAAATATTTCAGTTGATGAAGCC
>JAFLBE010000118.1 GCA_017303995.1 Bacteroidota bacterium
CGTTTGGCGATGGCGTCTGAAGTCAGGGTTTCTTTAACGGTAATTTCAATGGCTACCAGGTTTTTGTTGGATGCCAGAATATTTTTCAGAACTTCACAGAGATAATGAGAAATGTTTTCTGCTGTGGTATTTCCCTTGAAAACCACATGTTTCAGGTTGTTTGTTTTCAGAAATGTTTTCATGACTTCGTCTTTGTCATCAACAAGAAATGCATGATCCCATTTGTCGATGATGTGCTTAACTGCCGTTTTAAGATCATCATAATCGAGAATCATTCCGTTAGCATTTTTAGTGCCTTCCAGCTCAACCCGCATCGAGTAGGAATGTCCGTGAACGTTCTGGCAGCCGCCGGTATGGAAAGGAAGACGGTGGCCCATTTCCCAATGAAAATTTTTCGAAATTTTAAACGTATCCATGGCGACTCCCTGAGTTTGATTTACAAAATTACAACTTCTTTGTTGAAAACGCTTTACCACAGAGGGACACAGAGAAAAATTTGGGAGGTAAAAGGGTTTTTTTAAGTGAAGGGTATTAAAAAAGCAGTTTCCTAACTGTTTCTTCGGAAGAAATTCCCGGAATTTCGGAAATACCCAATGCTGATTTCAATTTTTGATTGTTCATGCTGACATCAGGTTGTCTCACAGGTTTTCCGGTGAAGGATTCCAATTTTGCGGGAAAAATCAGATCAAATGAAAACCCTGATTTTTCTGCCAGTATACAGGCCATCTCATACCGGTTCAGTTTCTCATCTGAAGCTACATGATAAAGTCCCGATTTGATTGGATGGGTAACCGAATCTGCAATCAGTTTTGCTGCTACTGAAACCGGAGTTGCAGTCCGCCATTCATCCGTAAAGGCAGGTTGAGCTTTTCCAGTCGCCAAACTTTTCACAAAACCATCCAGAAAACCATGATTGCCATCCCGCGAAAATCCGATCAGCAGAGAAAGCCTGAAAATGAGATAGTCAGGATTGAGATCCGGAATGGCCAGTTCAGCAGCAACTTTCGTCCTGCCGTAACAATGCTGCGGATTGACCGGATCAGTTTCTGAATAATTACCCTTGAGTCCGTCAAAAACGAGATCGGTTGAGCAGTGAACCAGCCGGATTCCCAGTTTTCCTGTGATCGCGGCCAGGATTTTTGGAAGTTCAGTGTTTGCAAGCCGGGTGAGATCTTCGTTTCGTTCAGACTCTGCAGTACTGCTCATAGCTGCGGTGTGAACGACTGCATTGGGTTTAAGTTCAGATATGAGCGAAAGAAGGGAAGATTCAGTCCAGACAGGTAAAACGACAAGTGGAAAAGGAAGGTTTTCTACCGGCTGACGGGAAAGCGCCGTTACCTTCCAGCCCAACCTGAGAAATTCAGAACAAACCCAGGAACCCAGAAATCCGTTGGCTCCGGTAACCAGAACCGAGTTTTCTGTTTTCACTGGAAGGATTTGTACAAGGCTTCCCGGTGATAGGACTCGATCATTTCTTTAATCGATGCTTCGTGACGTTTATTCACTCGGAACTTTAAGGTCACTGTGGTTTCAGAATATTTGGTTGAGACAACTTCGCTCACAGAATGGATGTAAGCAAGGGCTTTTGAGGCATCCTGCGGAAGTTCTGCCGATAACTCGGTATACCCGTTTTCGAGAATTGCCAAAACCTGACTTTTCAGTTCCGGAATATTCATTCCCCGGTAGGCACTAACCAAAACCGAGTTCGGGAATTCGAGCCGGACCTGGTGAAGCAGATCAGAATCCTGAACCTGATCAACTTTATTAAAGACGATCAGAATTGGCTTGCTGTCAATTTCAAGTTCAAGCAGCGTTTCTTCAACGGCATGAATATGTTCACGGAAATTCGGATGAGAAAGATCAACCAAATGAAGAAGAACATCAGCATTTCTGACTTCATCAAGTGTACTTCTGAAGGAAGCAACCAGATGGTGCGGCAGTTTTCTGATGAAACCAACCGTATCGGTGAGCAGAATTTTCTTGTTGTTATCGAGATAAGTCAGCCGTGTTGTCGAATCAAGCGTGGCGAACAGCCGGTCTTCAACCAGCACATTGGCATTGGTGAGCATATTCATTAAGGTGGATTTGCCCGCATTGGTGTACCCAACCAACGTGACCAGATCGAGTTCATTACGGCTTTTTCGCTGAGTGAATTTCTGAGTCTGGATTTTTGCCAGCTTTTCTTTCAGGTTGGCGATGCGGATTCTGATTAACCGGCGATCAGTTTCAATCTGGGTTTCACCGGGACCTTTTGTTCCGATTCCGCCTTTTTGCTTGCTTAAGTGCGTCCACATCCGGGTAAGGCGGGGAAGCAGATATTCTAGCTGAGCCATTTCAACCTGAGTTTTTGACTCGGCAGTTTTGGCGTTTGAGGCAAAAATATCAAGAATTAAACCGGTTCGGTCGAGGACTTTACATTTGAGAATATTTTCGAGGTTTTTAATCTGCCGGGGTAACAGTTCTTCGTCGAAAATCACCAGTTCTGCGTTCTGAAAATCTTTCAGACGTGAAAGTTCTTCAAGTTTGCCTTTTCCAATGTAGGTTGAGGGTTCTGCATAAGGCCGGTTTTGAGTGATTCTGCCAGCAACAACAGCGCCGGCTGTGTCTGCAAGCCGTTCAAGTTCGTCTAGATTTTCGTGGACTTCGGCTTCGGTTACTTCGTCAGTAATAATGCCAATAAGAATGGCTCGTTCGCGTTGAGTTTCGGTGTAGGTGTAATTCAATGTATCGGAATTTCTTGTGAGGATGGTTTTACCTGATTTTGCATCCGCTGATCCAGAATCTGACTGACCAATTTTACATATCGGGCTGGAAGCAGAAAACTTTTTCTGGCGGATCCGGATTCCGTCCTGTAAAGAATAGTAACTGCACTGATCAGACCTGTGGTTTTAAAAAAATAATCATAAATCGAATTGATTGGAATCTCACCAGAAGCCAGCAAGGGGTTAATGATCAGATGCGTCTGGGTAATTGATTTTTGGACGAGCATCCAACCGGCAGTAAAAGCCAAAAAAGAATTGAAAGTGAAAAACAAGGCCGGGTATAAAAGGGAGTCACCCGTTACAAGTCCCATCCCGATGAACAAAAACCCAAAAACAACCATCATCATTGGCAGGAAGGGAAGTCCGTAGAGTAAGCCAGAAAACCAGGAAAAAGTGACTGGTTGATGGCGGGTTCTTTTGTATAAAAGAATGAAAATGAGACTGGCAGAAAGCCCGAAACAGAGAAAATTAAAAATAAGAGTTGCCTGAATCAGTAAATCCATAACCTGCAAAATAAGTTCGTGAGTAAATTACCGTTTTTAT
>JAFLBE010000119.1 GCA_017303995.1 Bacteroidota bacterium
TGTTGCAGATCTGAATGAAATTCCGATATGTCCGAACTGTTTTTGATTCATAGTTTTTTCTGCAGCTACAAAAATGGCAGATTTATCTCGATTTTATGTCATTCAAGTGTAAAATACTTGTGTTTTTTATTCTATTTTATTTAATAATAACCACTTACAGCGGATTAAAGGAGACAATTGTCGGCAACTATTTTTTCTGATTCTTGCCGTTTTTCGGTTTTTAACGTCTGTTTTTATTAATTTGTTTTTTTAAAGAACGGGACACTTTTTTATCAAATAAGATGACATTTTACCTCAGAAAAATCTTATACCCCTTCCTGATTACGGCCACCACAGCCATACCGGCATTTTCGCAAACAGAAAATGACCGGGGGATAACCATTCAAAAATTAATCAGCCAGACGGATTCTCTGATTCAGATCTCTGCACCGGGAAAGGCCATTCTCACAGGAAATGAGGCACTAACACTTTCAATTGGTGCTCAGGATTTCAAATCTGCTTTTATTATTCACCGGCAACTGGCCATTTGTTACCGGATGATTACCAACCGGCCCCCAGAAAAATTCCATCTTGAAAAGGCCTTAGGTCTCGCCTTAAGTCAATCAGACAATTATGAAATTGGTGAATCCTACCGGTTACTCGGGCGGTTTTATGTTAATTTGAATCCGGATAAAAGTGATTCCTTTTTATCACTCGCTTTGAAAAATTTCAGATCTGAAAAAAATGCCATTGGGATAATGAATACCATCAGTAATATGGGACAGGTAGCTTTTGCCCGAAATGAAATTGGGAAATCGCTGGTTTTATTTGAACGCGCACAGGCAATGGCAGATTCGCTTGGATATCGGAAAGGACAAATTGATAATCTCGGAAGAATGTCCTATGCTCAGGGCAGATCCGGCAAATTTCAGAAGCAACTGGAAACCATGCAGCTTCAATATGATCTGGCAAGGAAATCAGCTTCACCCGAACTGATTTCTGATATTCAGGCGGATATGGCTCTGGCGCAAATTAATCTTGGAATGTACGACGAGGCAGAAAAAAATCTGACTGAAGCTCTTGTTATTTCCCGTAAAATCGGAGCACTTGAACGACAGGAACTGATTTACAGGTCGTTGGGAATTATCAGGGAAAAACAGGGAAACCTGCAGGAAGCTATTCCCCTGCTTGATTCGGCAAGAACATTTTTTTCAAAAATCATCAGCATTAACCAGGCCAACCAAATTCAGTATTCTGAAATTCAGGAAGCCTATTACCAGAGAAGCCATGAAAATGAACTACTCAGGCGGGATTCAGAAATCCAGAATCTGATCTGGATTTTGGTCACAACAATCCTGGTATTTACCGGTTTTTATTTTATCGTGGTCTTAAGAAACCAAAAAAAATATGCACATCATCTCGAAGCAACCAACACCATCATTAACCGCCAGCAGGAAGAATTAAAAACGGCTCTCAGCAATCTGACCAAAAGCGAGAACCAATTCAAAACCTTGTTTAATTTAAGTCCGGTTGGGATTATTCTGGAAACAATGGACGGAATCATTATTGATGCCAATCAAGCCGTGTGCCGGCTAACCGGATTTACCCGTGAGGAACTTGTCGGAACATCAGTCACCCGGTTTGTCCCGGAAAATCAGCAGCATACCGTCCTTGAGAATATAAAAAAACTGGTAACTGGAGATCACCTTCAGCATGAAACTTTATCGATTAACCGGGATGGCAGTTTTGCACACCTGGAACTGAACGAAATCAAAATTGATCTGCCAGACGGAAATTCTTACATCATGGTGATTTCACAGGATATTACCCGCCGGAAATTAACGGAAGCTGCCCTTATTCTAGCCAAAGAAGAGGCGGAAGCTGCCAGCAGGGCAAAATCAAACTTCCTTGCAATGGTCAGTCATGAAATCAGAACTCCGCTGAACGGAATTTTGGGAATGGCGAATCTTCTCCTTCTGTCCAAGCAAAATGACGAACAGCTTGAACAGATCAGAATTATTCTGTCCTCGGGAAAAAACCTGATGACCATTATCAACGACATTCTAGATTATTCCCGTATTGAGGCGGGAAAAATGGAACTTGAACTTGCACCGTTTTCAATTCCTGTGGTAATTGGTGAAGTTTTCAGTCTGGTCGGTAACCAGGGAAAAAACATTAAACTCACACAGACTGTTTCTGATGAAATTCCGGAAATTCTGATTGGTGATGCAACCCGGATCAGACAAATTTTCTTCAATCTGGTTGGCAATGCAGTTAAGTTCACCGATGCCGGTGAGGTTCATGTTGAAATTAAAATTGCCTCAAAAACAGCAACCCGGTTGGTAATTGAAGGAAAAGTATCGGATACCGGAATTGGCATTCCAAACGACAAACTTGACCGGCTTTTTAAACCTTTTTCTCAGGTTGATGATTTTCAGACACGACGGTTCACCGGCACGGGACTAGGGTTAAAAATCGTAGCGGATCTGGTCAAACTGATGGGTGGAAAAATTTCAGTGAAAAGTAAGAAAGGATTTGGTTCTGAATTTACTTTTACCATGGAACTGATTCTGTCTGATGAAGTCAATTTAAAGATACCGTCTCTCACACCTTCCGTCCCGATCAGAGATAACCTTGCTGGTGAATTTCCCCTTGAAATTCTTGTTGCTGAAGACAATCAGGTCAACCAGAAAGTGATCAGAAAAACCCTTGAAAAACTGGGATATAAACCCAATTTTGTTTCAAACGGTATTGAAGCTGTAAAAGCAATTGAATTAAAATCCTTCGACTTGATTTTGATGGATATTCAAATGCCGGAAATGGATGGATTTGAAGCAACCCGGCTAATTCGGATAAGACCTATTGTTCAGCCTGTTATCATTGCACTCACAGCTCACGCCCAGCAAAAAGATCATCAGGATTGTTTGGATGCGGGAATGAATGATTTTATTTCCAAACCATTCCAGATTCAGGAATTGCAGGAGAAATTGATCAAATGGGGAAAAAAGAGTGATAGGTGATACGTTGTACGTGGTAAGATTCAATCATTAAACCCCATTCGGGGTTTTGATTCATATTGGTGAATTTACCACCGGGTTATCACCCGGGGCTATTCGTGTTTCAGTCCGTTGGACTGATTATTTCACAAATCCTGAATATTCGTAATTATTAAACCTACAGGGCATCTCTAGAAACCTCCCTTAAAGTAGCATAAAAGAGATAAAATGGCGAAATTTGTAGAAAAACAAAGAGAAGCCGATGAAGAAGAAAAAATCCC
>JAFLBE010000012.1 GCA_017303995.1 Bacteroidota bacterium
AAAGGGGCAGAAATGTTTGATTCAGTATATAGTTTTTCAACTAGAGTGTCCATAAACTGTTTTCTGCTTTTTCTTAATTTTCAATATTTTCAATGAACATGCAAATCTAATAGAGTGATCCCGATCCGAAGACTTTCGGGACGGGATCGTATCGAAGCATTAGTGTTTTTATCAAAATTATTATTTTGACTTAGCTGATACTTTTTTAAGTGATTTTATATTGATCTCATTATCAACAATTGGCATTAAAGCATGAACAAAGGCATTTCTCAGCAATTCCCAGACTGCATTGCCAGTGTTAGTTCCCGGATTTTTAAAATTGCCTTCAATCCTGATCTTGGTTGCAAGCTGATCTTTCTTCTGATTCTCGAAAATTTCTGCAACAGTGCCCACAATGGCTTCCCAGGTCAGATGAAAAAAAGTGTCTTTTTTATCTTCGGGACCAACAACATCCAAATCGGTAATTAATGGTTTTACATAACCTTTAAATTTGCCGTTTTTTGCTGCCATTTCAGTGTACATGCCAAAGGTTCCTTTGTTCACATCAAAATTTCCATAGGCTTTTAAAAAGTTGTTTAACAACTTCAGTTCGGTACCTTTGACCTCAGCATTCAAGTCAAACGCCGCCTGATTTGACATAGGGTTCATTTTCATGTTGAAAGTCAGGGTTCCTTTGTAAACAGAACCGGTTGCAGTAACGGTTGCCGGCAGTTCAACTTTTTCATTGGTTACATTGGTAAGATTGAGAGCAAGCAGGTTTAGATTCTTTAAAACAAGGTCAAACCTGGGAGTTGTGGTATTATCGGCATAGTGGATGTCGCCATTGTTTATTTGAAACCGGTTTACCTTTAACGGCATGAAGTCATCAAACAAAACCTTGAAAAAACTGGAATCTTTTTGGAGATCCTCAAGCTCAACTTTGTTTTTAGTAAAAATGAGGACGGGGGATTTTAAAACTATTTCGGCTACAATTGAACCTTTAAAGAGCGCACTCCATTCAACCGACACATCAATTTTTTCTGAGTTGAAAAATTTGGTTTCCTTTTTTAAAACAGTATCAATTTTATCCATATGCATGGATTTGATAATGTAAGCACCCCGGTAGAGTGACAAATCGATGTCTTCAATGTGTCCGTAATACCCCTTCATTTCTCCAAGCGATTTATTTGCATAATGTAACAGAACGTAGGGGAGAATGAGTCTGATTACAACCAGGAGGACTACGATGCTGATGAGGACAATATATTTTTTCTTCATTTTCCGGCCTTTGATTCCTGTTCAGTTTTACCAATCCTGCTTTTGGAATAGGGTAATATGAACCCTCAAAGGTGCGGTTTCTTCATCAGATTTGTGTTACAGATTTTTCTGGAAATGTTGCATCATTCCCACTTTTTTGGATGGGATAGTTATGGTGGGATAAAATTATAAAATTATAAAATTATAAAAATATACTAACCTAAATGCAAAATGGATTTTGGGTTAGTTTAAGGAATCATGTTGTGGATGCCATTTACTTAATTCCATAAGTTCTGCCTGATAAGAAAGAACTCTTTTTTTATGAAGAAAAAAGCCCCTTGAATTTAAATGCTGAAAAATATTCATGACATAAAATAATAATTCCAGATTAGAATCAATATAAGATTCCTTCATGAAATAATTCAGGTCTTTTTCCAAATAAGTGTTTAGCTTTTGTTTTATTTCCGGATTGAATTCGACCTGAAATAATTCATCAGCCAGCATATTTTTAATTCTCTCTTTCAAGGTCTTTTCAAGGGGAAGCATATTTTTGAAATTCATTCTGATTGTTTCAAATGGGGTTGTAATATTTACAAATTGGAGTGACTCATTTAATTGTTTGAATAACTCAAAATTCTGATCATAAAGCTGGTCAAAATTGTAGAAATCAGAATAAAAATCTTCAATTTTGGATGGAAGGTCTAACCTGCTTTCAATTTGTTTGAAAGTCCAGTAAATAAGGGTATCGTTTTCATGCAACTGCTGGTTTAGCTCTTTACTCTGCTTTTCTAATTGAGCTAAAAGTTTTTTGCAGTCAGTTATTTTGTATCTGATTCCGTCGTAGTCAAAAGTTTTAATACCCGTGGTCCCGGTTAATAACTGGTTCATAATTGCTATATCATTTTGCAGTGAAAATACCGAATAGACCAATTCGACCTTCTTTTGTGAGTAAAGTTGTTCAGGGTCAGAAGTTACTAAATCAGGTGGTATATTTTTAATATCGATATTTAAAGGATTCCAGTTATCGTAATAATCATTGAATACGGGCTCAAATCTATTTTTCTCAAATTCTTCAATAAAATTGGTTTTAAAAAAATCAGCGCCGGGTAAATTTACTTCTCCATCGAATTTAATTGTTGCGAAAAGTTTTTCTGTTAATTTGGTTTGTATCTCAATGTGATTTGAAAATAGATTATTTGCACGGATAATTGAACCAGATTCAATTTTAATTCCAAGTCTCTCTAATCTTTGAATTCGTTCTTCCAGTGTCGGGTGTGAAGACCACTGATCTTTTATGACTAATTTTGATTTATTGTATTTGGTAAAATATTCAGCTGAAACCTGGGGCAAATTATTTATAACCGGAATTCGGTTTTCGACTGCAATATGTGTTAATACAAACTCCATATCTGAAAAAATGTTTTCAGTCTTTATATTATCCTTTATCCGTGAATCATAAAAGTTTAAAACCGATTGATAGGCGTGGTCGGACAAATTTAGCCTTAATAGTGAGTTTTTTAAAGGTTCTGAACCTGCAACGTGTGCAGCTATTTCATCAGCATGAAATTCCATTTCTCTTGAAAGCCCCAGATAGTTCAAATTTACAATTTCATAAAGTTTCCTGCTTAACCATTGAATCCCCACAATAACTTTATTTGCACCTTGAACAACGATTGAAAAAATCCAACTGAAGTCCGCCCATTCCTGTATTATTTTATCAAATGATTCATTTTCATAAATCATATCAAAAATCATTTTATTGACACCATAAACAAAACTTCCAAGTCTCATGGTACCTTGTGCAAAATGACCGAATTCATGGGAAAGAACAGCCTTTAGTTCCATTTCAGAAACTGAATTAACAAGCCCCATTCCAATCTGAAGGTTTTTTCCAACGGGATAAAATAAGCTCAATATATTTGAATCATAAAACACTGATGCATTTACGTCTGAGGAAAGATAAACCTTTTTTGGAAATTCGGTTCCAACCTGATTAACAATTTCAGAAATTAGTTTAAAAAGGGCCGGTTCGTTCTTTTGTGTTACTTCAACCCAAAGGGATCTGTCTGATTTGCTGGTTTTAAATAAAAATTTAAAAAGAAATATCAGAATAATGAGGCCAAAACTTGAAATGCCAATTCCAAATACTATGAAAAACAGATTGTGAATATTGATTATACAATAAACTCCAAGCCAAATGCACAAAATAGTAATCAGACTAGTAACAATTACAATTGCCAGGTAGGCAATGAAAAAAATGAAAAGTGCAATAATTGCACGGGTTGTCTGGATTTTAAATTCTTTTGAAAGATTGATTTCATTTTTAACCATTTGGAACTTCACGTAATATTTGGTACGAAATAAAATAATAATAAGAAAATAGTCACTTCACTGCAATAAAATATTAGAAAAAACAAATAATGCTTAATTGAATTGCAACTTTTCTTCTGTTTATTAGATCTCTAAACCCTGTTCCGTTTCCTTAAATAATAATGCCAGAGATAGTAAGTTGCCAGTGAACGTAGTGGTTTCCAGTTTTCTGATAAGGTGAGAATTTCTTCTTTGGTTTGTGCCGGCGTTAGTGCCCTGATGGTATTGATAACGGCAATATCACCAGCCGGAAATATATCTTTTGCCTGAAGACAAAACAAGAGGTAAATATCAGTTGTCCAGTCACCGATACCTTTTATTCGGGTAAGTTCTTTTCTGATTTCAGCATCAGCCATATTTCCAAAGGAATCAAAGCTGAGATTTCCATACAAAATAGCGTCAGAAAGTTCACGAAGATAGGTTGCCTTCTGTCTGCTGATCTGACAGGTTCGCATTTCTTCATCGGTTAACTTAAGAATTTCTGACGGAGTGAATTCCTTCAGGAAGGAATTCAGTTTGAGGAAATGGGCATTGGCAGATGCCAGGCTGACCTGCTGTTCCAGTATGATTTTCGACAGGGAAATAAAACCAGGCGGTCGTGTCCAGTTTGGGGGTGAACCGTATTGGTCATAAATCCTGGAAAATAGTGGATCAAGTTCAAAAAGCCGGTCTGAATCCGATTGGTTAACAATTGACATGTTCAACGAATAGGAATCGTGAAATAAAATGAAGATCCATTATCAGGTTCACTTGTCACCCGGATTGTGCCGCCATGTTTTTCAACAAATTCCTTGCAAAGCAACAAACCGAGTCCGGTACTGGCTTCACCTTCTGTACCTTTTCGCCCGGTTTTTGCTGTTAAACTGAATAAATTATCAATCAAATCCTGACTCATTCCGATACCGGAATCAGAAATACAGAATTCAATTTTTGTTTGCGGATGTTCGGTTGCTGTAACACTTACTTTTCCACCCGGAGGTGTAAATTTAATGGCATTTGAAATCAGGTTTCTGAGGATAGTCATCAGACTGTTTTCGTCTGCATAAATGATAAGATTTTCAGGATGAGAAACAGTAATTCCTATTTTTTTTGCGGAAGCTGCTTCTTTTACTGATCCCAGACTTCTTTCAATAAGATGAGAGACCAGATGATTTTCAGGTGCGAAGGGAATAAGACCCTGCTGCATTCTTGCCCAATCAAGCAAATCTTCAAGCAATTTGTAAAGCGTTTCAGCAGAATGGTTGAGACTGACTGCATAATCCTGAATTTCTTCAGTTGTTAGGTGAGGAAGTTCTTTAGCCAGTAGATGAGTCAATCCTAAAAATCCGTTGAATGGATTCCGAAGGTCATGTGAAATGATTGAGAAAAACTTGTCTTTTTCGGCATTCAGTTTTTGAAGTTCTTCGTTTTTTAAACTGATTTCAGTTTCAGCTTTTTTCCGTTCAGTAATGTCTTCCTTTACAGCCAGAAAGTGTGAAATGGTTCCGTTTTCATCTTTGACCGGTGAAATAATGGCCGATTCCCAGTAAAGCTCACCATTTTTTCTTCGGTTCTGAAAAACACCCTGCCAGTTTTTGCCAGAAAGAATAGTTTCCCAGAGTGATTTATAATCATCCTTAGATTTATTTCCCGATTTGAAAATCCTTGAGTTTTGTCCGATGGCCTCTTCAATTGAATAACCTGTTGTTTCAGTAAATTTTGGATTTGCAAATTCAATATTTCCATTCATATCGGTTATAACAGTTGTGACCGGACTTTGCTCGATTGCCAGGGATAGTGTTCTTAATTTATCAAGTGCCAACCGTTTTTCATTTTCGGCCTGTTCACGGTTTTGTATTTCTTTTTTCAGTTTTATAGAAGTGACGTAAAAAAACCAGGCAGCTGAACCCACAACCAAAAGAATTCCAGAAAAAATAAGAATCAGGTTCCAGGGAATTTTGGATTCGGGGGTTTTATAATCAGCATACAGCAAACCATAAACAGAGAATTCTGGGTCAAGCATTTTTACTTTTTTGTAGGTTTCTGCAATTGAGGCAATTCTTCCCGGATTGGTATACCCAATTTCGACAACATTACTCATAATCAGGTTTTTGGTTCTTATTGCTTCGTAAAGAAGGTGTGCTTTGCTATGACGTTGACTGTATTTTTCATAAATGAGGTCAATTATTTCTTCGGGATGTTCCATTGCAAACGTCCAACCTTTGAGTGAAGCTTCCCGAAAGCGTGAAACAAGATCTGGGTTATTTCTCATCAGTGAATCGGTGGTGAAAAGTCCGTCACCATAAAAATCAATTCCACCCATTACAGGTGAAATAATGGTGTAAGGAATTTTAAGTTCAATTAAAGCAAAGGGTTCATCAGTTGAATAGGCTGAAATGGCATCAACCTCACCCCTGATCAGTTTATTCACGTCAAATTCGTGATTATCAAGAATACATTTTTCAAGCGGAACCCCTTCATCACTCATGTAAGCGATTATGTCTGCCGTGTTGGGTTCAAGCGCAATTCGTTTTCCGGGCAGATCCTGAATATGGTTTATTCCCGATTTTTGGGAAGCAAGAAGAATGAGAGGTGAGTGCTGAAAAATGGTGGCAAGTACAACCGGTTGATGACCTTTGGCCTTCATCATCAGAATATCAGATGTACAAACACCGAATTCAGCTTTTCCATTAAAAACGGCTTCATTTGAGTTTTGACCTTCAACTGCTTCTACTAATTTAACTTCGAGCCCGGCATCTTCATAAAAGCCTTTTTCAATGGCAGCATAATAACCGGCAAATTGAAACTGATGTTTCCATTTCAATTGAAGGGTAACTGGTGTAAGTTCCTGAGTTTTTCCAGTGGAAGGAATCAGTTGTAACAAAAGTAAAAAAAGAAGCAACCGCAGGAGTGAAATCATAATTTAATAGGTAAGTGGGTAAGTCAGATTGTTGGCAAAACCACCAATTGGATTTAATTTTTTTTGGGTAAACTTCCCATGTCTAAGCTGTTGCGCTGTCATTCCTGCGAAGGCAGGAATGACAGGTTGTGGTTTTCCACTATTGACTATCCACTTCGCCGATATCCTCAAACCAGACATCCGGTCTTTTTGCTATGAATTCATTCATCATATCAACACATTCCTGCAGATTAAGGTCGGTAACTTCAACCCCGTGCTGCTGCATAAATTCTTTAGCACCGGGGAAAGTTCTTGATTCACCCACAACCACTTTAGGGATTTTAAACTGGACGATTGTTCCGGCACACATGTAACAGGGCATGAGCGTAGAATAAATAACAGTATCTCTAAAAGAGCCAATCCGACCTGCATTGTTCAGACAATCCATTTCACCATGAAGAATTGGGTTGTTTTCCTGAACCCGCTTATTATGTCCTTTTGCAATCAGTTTGCCTGATTTAACCAAAGCTGAACCGATAGGAATTCCACCCTCGTTCAGACTTTTTCTCGCCTGATTGACTGCTTCCTGCATGAATTCATCCATAACATGCCTCTGTATAAAAAAGGTTTTTTTATTGTCCTTTGATAAGTTAACGTTATTCGATTCATGATTCAACCAAAAAGGAAAAAGCAAGTACTTATATTTTTATCCTGCTTTCTTTGTCTGTGATAGCTAAGATTACTGTTTTTCCACCGGAACTAAGATTTAGGGTAAAAGGTTTTTCACAGGTCACCATCACTTCTGATTTTGAACCTGATTTTTCAAAAAGAAGAGACACGACCTGATCTTTCAATCGGATATTTTTTAAACCGTGCCGGTCTGATCTTTTAATCGTCCAGGTTATCGTGTTCTCCTTGCCTGAAATATCGAAACCCAGAACATTTTCAATCAGCAGGGAAATGGGAGCAAGGCCCGTCCATCCAACAAAATCCTGCCGGGAATAAAAGGTGTTGTCCCATCGGGTTGCAGGTTCATTCAATTCTGAAGAATAACATTCCCAAAGGGTTTTGTACTCATCAGCATAACGTTCATCAAATGCGATTTTCTCTGGATCGGGTTTGAAATTCTGGTAAATACCTGAAACGTTTTCGAGAAAATTCCGGGAGATGGAATCTGCAATATTGGATTCTGAAACCGATTCAAGTCCTTTGATCACCATATAATTGGTCGGCGCCCAGACACTTCCAAGCCAGTAATGTCCTTTTGGGTCATATTCTGGCTGGTTGGCAGCAAGTGTCGGAACAAGGTTTGGCCGCCAGAATTCAGCCGGATTTTTCAGATGCGCAAGAAATGATGCTTTTCTTTCTGGCGGACAAACTCCGGCCAGCAAGGTCCAGAAAGCACCAATGTGCATAGTCGTACTTAATTTCCCTGATTCGGTGAGGTCATAGTAGAATCCGGATTTTTTATCCCAGAGATGGGCATTTATGGACTGATTGATTTCTGCTGCTTTTGCCTGGTAAGTTGCTTTGGTTTTGTCATCATTGATGACGGATGCCATTTTCGAAATACAGGTAGCAGCAAGAACCTGTTGTGCAGAATAATCGATCCATCCAGCTTTCCCGACGTTTTTTCTGGGCGTATTATCCATCCCGCTGCCCAATTCCGATGTGTAAAAAAGTCCTTTTCCTTTTTCGGTCCGGCAGTTTTTTTCCGTCCACTCAAAATAATGGGTCAAAACCGGTAAAACTCTTTTTAACCGTGAGGCATCACCGCTGATTTCGTAATACCGCCATTCCACCCAAGCGAAAAGAGGCGGATTCACCATCGGTTCATCTACAGAAGGTTCGTTGGCTAATTTGCCCGTCGTTTCCCAATAAACCCGTTGGATGTAACCATCCGGGCGTTGTTTGTTGTAGAAATTATCAAGCGACGCCATTACCGGAAAAGCATCCCGACCGTAAATCCCAAAACTGGTGATGAAGCAAATATCCCACTGGTAAATCAGCTCATTGAAACCTTCATCCATATAAGCAGGTTCAAATCCATTTTCCGGCGTTCCGTGCTGGATTTTATTCCACGCCAGTTCCCAAGCTTTGTAATAAAGGGCAACATATTCCGGATGAGAGTCAATAACCGGTTCGGGAAGAAGAGAAACCGGCAGTGGTTTCGAATACTTTTTTCTTTGCGGAACGGGTGGATTTCCAACTTTGATGATCGAATTAAATCCGTCACCACCGTCATTTATTTTCCAGTCGTTTGCCGGATCGGCAATCCATTTTCCGTCAACAACCAGTTTGTATTGATAATAATTCGGAATCAGTTCAATGGTAATTGACCACAAACCATTTTCTTGTGGTTGAAAAGGGTGGGCTGACGCTGACCAATTGTTAAAACTTCCGGCAATGGAAACTGTTTTTGCTGATTTTGACTGGTAAGAAAAAGTTTGGGGTACTGTTTGAGCGGAAAGGGAAGACAGGGAAAACAAAATTCCAATTACAAGAAAAGAAAAGATTTTCACGACAAACTCCGGATAGTTATTGGCAGACGGGAATCTTCTTCCGTCTACTCTATCCAAATGTCATAAAACCGGAGAAATATTAAAATTGGAATGCAGATGATTTTTAGTTAGGTGTGAAAAAGGGAAGAAACCGCGTTAAACGCAAAGACGCCAGTTAAATCTTTGGGTTCGCTAAACGGGGGGACTTTTTCAAGTATTTTGCAGAGACCAAACGTTTTTTAAAATTTACAAATTGTTCGGTAGAGCCACGATGCATCGTGGCTCTACTTAAATGGAATTTCTTCACTCCAGCGGGGTGATATGTTTGTAGCCCCGGTGAAACCCGGGGTGAACGATCCGAAAACAAATTCCGCATGGCCACAAATCTTTTTTATTTCTATGTCCTGTTTCCGTGAGGAAGGGGAAACACTGCATTTGTATCTGTTCCGCCCGGAAATAGATTCTTCCAGGATTTCAGATTTGCGGCCGGGCGGTTTGGGTTTTGGGATTGGATTTTCTACCAGGATGTCGCACCTCTGGAGCGAGGAAAATGCAAAAAGATTGTCATCCTTGCACAGATTCTGGCAGAAATGCAAATAAACAAAAAAAAGTCGGGAGTTTTGGTTTCCTTCCGCCGTCAACCGGTCGACGCAGCAACCTACTTCGTGCCCGGTTAAATCGAATCTGTGTTTGAAGGAGGCTACTGCCGACTGAGTTCAGATTCGATCAGGGCCGGAGTGCCAGTTGCAAGTCACAGAGCGGTTGGGCGATAAGGCATTTTGCCCCCTTTTGTGCCGTCAAAAGGGGGTCGTCGAAGACAAAAGAAGGTAGGATGAACCCCCGTCTACACGGGGGTGAAAGGCCTTTTTGCGATTTAACTGAACTTACAATTTAACATTCACAAAACCTTGATAACCACATTTCCCGTCTTTTGTTTGGTCTCAACATAGCGGGTGGCTTCTTTGATTTCTTCAAGTGGATAAGTGCGGTCAATTACGGCTTTGTATTTACCTGAACTCAGAAGTTCACCAAAAAAGACAATATCTTCTTTGGTGTCTTTCGGGATGGGAAACAAAACTTTTTTTCCGCCCAATAAAGGTGTGATCAAAGCGAGAAACGGATTCTGGCTCATATATCCAAGCTCAGAAGAAAAATAAATTCCGACCGGATTCAGACTGGCTCTGCATTTGAAAAATGAACTCATCCCAACTGAATCCAGAATGACGTCATAGGTTTTTCCGTTTTGGGTGAAATCTTCTTTGGTGTAATCGATCACTTCATCAGCGCCCAATGATTTCATCAGACTGATGTTTTTGGTGGCACACACGGCGGTAACATGAGAACCATAATATTTTGCAAGTTGTAACCCGGCAGAACCAATTGATCCGGAAGCACCGTTGATCAGGATAGACGGATTTTTACTGAAATCTATTTTTCTGATGTAGTTTAAGGCGAGGAATAATCCGTCACAAACGGCAGCAGCATCTTCGAATGACACGTTTGAGGGCTTGATAGCGATGGAGCCTTTTTCCGGGATGCAAATGTATTCAGCATGTGCCCCAAAATTGTACGCACTCAGACCAAAAACTTCATCACCCGGTTTAAAGGATTTGACGTCTTTTCCAACAGATTCCACAACACCAGCAAGTTCACTTCCCAAAATGGTTTTCCTTGGTTTAAAAAGACCACCAACCAACCTGACGATGAAATATTCAGGTTGTCTGAACCCGCAATCGGTGCGGTTTACTGTAGTTGCATGTATTTTAATGAGGACTTCATTGTCTTTCGGGGTGGGTTTTTTGACGTCTTTGAGTTGAAGAATGTCGGGAGATCCGTATTCGGTGTAAACAATGGCTTTCATCCTGATTTCCTTTTTGGGTTTTGGAAGACAAGTTATGCGTTAACCGGGAGAAAAGGTTTCGGGAAGGGAGTTTATTGTCTGAGTAAATTGGCAGTTATCCCACTTTCTCTTTTATTTTCATTCCGCATGAAGAACAGAAATTTGCATCCTCAGGATTCTTGTAGCCACATTTCTGACATGACTTTTTTGGTTCATTTGATTTTGTCATTTCCAGAGTAATTATTCCAGTTGGAACAGCTAAAATGGCATAACCGATGATCATTGCAATTGAGGCAAAGAATTTCCCCAGAACCGTTTGGGGGGTAATATCACCATAACCCACTGTTGTAATGGTAACAATGGCCCAGTAAATGCTCTGTGGAATACTTGAAAACCCATTTTCACCGCTTTCAACTACGTACATCAGCGTGCCCAGAATAACCGTGATGGTTACAACTGCAGAAAGGAAAATCCCGATTTTGTAGGCACTTCCCTTGAGTGCGTTAATCAGAAACTGTGCCTCTTTGGTAAACCGGATGAGTTTTAATATCCTGAAAACCCTGAGTAATCTGATAATTCTGACAATAAGCAGATATTGATACCCATATAAAAACAAACTCAGATAGGTTGGCAAGATTGAGAGTAAATCAACAAAGCCCCAAAAACTGAAAATATACTTAAGTGGTTTAGGATTTACGAAAATCCGGAATCCATATTCGAGTGTAAATAAAAGGGTGAAAATCCATTCTAAAATGTAAAATTCAGTCTTAAACTGATCATTAAAGGAGGGGATACTGTCAAGCATGACCACAACAATACTGATCAGAATGGTCCAGAGAAGAACAACATCAAATTGTTTACCGGGTTTGGTATCGTTCTCAAAAATTATTTTATATAAAGATAGTTTTGTGATCATTTAATTCGGTGATATTTCAGCTTTTTCTTTTTGAATGTTTCGACGGATTTAATGTACCTCAAATTGAAATTGGTTTCAAGTTCAATGAGCTGACAAGTAAAAATGTTGAAAAAACACGATGGAATTTGGGGGGATTTTCAACACGGGAAAAATAAGTAATGTCATTCCCGCGTTACATATCTGTCAACTGACTGAAAGGCGGGTCATGAAAAAAACAATGTCATTCCCGCGAAGGCGGGAATCCATCCATCCGATCCTTCCGAAATTTTACCTGAAATTTGAATTATTTAGACTGATTCCCAATTTTGACCCTAACCCGATAGCTTCAACATTGTATTTATAATTTTTTATGAACAATTACTACGTTTATATCATGGCAACCCAACCAAACGGAACCCTATATATTGGAATAACCAATAATTTGATACGTCGTGTTTATGACCATAAAAATGAAACACTTGATGGGTTTACCAAGAAATACAAGGTTCATCTTTTAGTTTGGTTTGATTCAACAAATTCTGTGGAATCTGCAATTATTAGGGAAAAGCAATTAAAAAAGTGGAACCGACAATGGAAAATCAATCTGATTGAATCATCCAATCCAGATTGGAAGGATTTGTCTAACGGTTGGTACTAATTCGAATTTCAAAAGACAGGAGGGATGGATTCCCGCCTTCGCGGGAATGACAATTCTCACAAAATGCGAAAAAAGAATAAGATTCCAATCATCATTCCATCGGTAATTCCATCAATAAAACTTCTGCCTCTGAATCTGCCTGAACGGTGATTTTATCGGTTTCCCAAAGGCCAAGTCCATCACGGGATGAGAGTTGGTGTCCGCTGATGTTCACATTTCCGGAAAGCACAAATGCATAAACGCCGTTTCCGGTTGCCTTCAGCGCATACTCCGCGGTGAAATTCTTTTCCAGTTTTCCCAGATGAAACCAGGCATTCTGATGAATCCAGACGCCGGCGTCATCTGCATTTGGAGATAAAATCTGCTGCAATTTATTTTGTCTGTCGGCCGGATTCAACGAAATCTGATCATACCGGGGTTTAACGCCGCGTCTGTCAGGGAAAACCCATATTTGCAGGAATTTTACAGCCTTGTCGGTGTTTTTATTGTACTCACTGTGTCTGATTCCGGTTCCGGCACTCATCACCTGAATATCACCATGGCGGATGACAGTTGTGTTACCCATGCTGTCTTTGTGTTCGAGGTCGCCTTCGAGCGGAATTGAAATGATTTCCATGTTGTCATGCGGATGGGTTCCGAATCCCATTCCGGCAGCAACGGCGTCATCATTCAATACCCGTAAAACCCCAAAATGCATCCGGTCAGGATTGTAATAATTTGCAAAACTGAACGTGTGGTGACTGTTCAGCCAGCCGTGATCAGCATGACCACGGGTTTCAGCTTTGTGTAAAATCGTTTTCATGTTTTTTCCTGAAATTACAGGTGTTGTTTTAATGAACATTTTTAAGGGAATTGTCAACCCGGATCAAGTCCGGGCATGACATCCAAAAAACAGTTTCTTATGCACTAACAGCAACTTGCTTGACGAACTGTACTTCTGCATTGATTCTAACTTCTTCGCTGACCAATACGCCACCTGATTCAAGGGCTGCATTCCAGTTGAGTCCCCAGTCTTTACGGTTCAATTTTCCGCTGACTGAAAATCCTGCTTTTTCATTTCCCCAGGGATCTTTCATCAATCCACCGAATTCAACATTCAACGTTACTTCTTTGGTGATGCCTTTCATGTTGAGATTTCCGGTTAATTTGAAATTCTCATCGTCCAGCCGTGAAAAGGCAGTTCCTTCGAAAACCAGTTCCGGGAAAACTTCCGTATCAAAAAAATCGGCACTGCGAAGATGCGCATCACGGTCGGTGCTGTTGGTGAATATGGAAGCAGCATCAAGGGTGAGATTGATTTTTGCTTTACTGAAATCATTTCCGGCGGCAACAATGGTTCCGTTGAATGACTTGAATTCACCTTTAACATTGGTGATCATCAGATGCTTAACTTTGAAGATGATTTCGCTGTGTGACGGGTCGATAACCCAGGTTTGAAGATTTTCCATTTTTATGGTCCTTTACTTTGTTTTGTTTTCTGTTTGTAACACTACAAAGTTCCGGATTATTTTCTGGCGACTCGTTCACATATGTTAATAAGTGAAAAGGTGTTTTATTTCCTTTCAGCCAGTTCTTTTCTGATGCGGCTGAGGGATTGCGGTTTGATACCCAGATAAGTAGCGATGAGGTATTGTGGAATCCGTTGAACGAATTCAGGGTGAAGTTGTGAGAATTCAAGATACCGGTGTTCGGCATCGGTACTATTGGTTCGGGCAAGTCTGTATTGCAGGGCAACAAAGGCATTTTGTATCAGGATTCTGAAAAAATGCTCAAACATGTGGCTCGACTGACAGATTTTCTCGAAGTTTTCTTTGTTCACCACCAAAGCTTCGGTGGGTTCTAAAGTTTCAATGGAATACATGCCCGGCCGGTTTGAGAAAAAGCTGTACTGATCGGTTATCCAATAGCCTTCCAGAGCAAACTGAATGGCATGTTTGTCTCCATGATCATTGACGATGTAGGAATAGGCTGATCCTTTTACCAGAAAATAGACATATTTGCAATGTTCACCTTCCTGAGAAAGAAGGGTCTTTCTATCAAAGGATTTCACAAACGAATGTCTGCAAAAAAGAGCAAATTCCTCATCCGTCAGCGTGTGACCAATGGCCCTGAGTATGTTTTTTGCGAGTAAATCCTGCATGGAAACGGGTTTTAACTTAGTTTTTTAATGATAAATGCAGCAAAAAAGGCTTCAAATAAACTCAACGGAATTGCAACCGGCAAAATTCCAAGGGGTAACACGCCAAGATTTCCGATGACGAGCCACATTAATACAAAACCGATTCCCCAGGAAATCAGGAACGTTTCTGTAAGTGAGAATTTTGTGGCGAGAATAAAAATGACGATAGCAAAACATAAAGACCAAACACCCCACATTGCCCCATTTATGGGTTCGGATGGAAAGTTAAGACCAAGATTTGAGTAGTGGTCCGTCCAAAAAGATAAAAGGATAAACTGATTCCTTACAAATTCTGAAAGACTGATCCAGATTGTGGCTGCAAAAATGGGAAGAATGGTTTTTTTCAGGAAAAGCATTGGAGTGTCCTTTCTTGGATTTTAGCTGGAAAATGGATAGCGGATTTGCCGTTTAATTTGGCTAAAGATAATTTTTATTTTTTCAAATGGGAAACTGGGTCCGAACTGGATGGGTAAAAGGAAGGTTGAAATGAGGTGGGATTTGAGAGGAATTACCGTCTTTCCTTCTTTAAACGGAAAGACGGTAAAGTCATAAAATAGGCTTACTTTGGTTGTTCCAGTCCAAACAAATCAAAAGGTTTGATACTTAGAATATCATTGAACAGATATACAAGTAAAACTGCAAACCCGATAAAGGCAAGAACAATCAGGAATTGACCAAAATTGGATTTCTGAATCTCGTGTCTCGATTTGATATCACAAACTTCACCGGGGCAGTATTGTGCTTTGTCCTTGTAAATCATGGCATAAAATTTACATCCAAGACAAATCCCGAAAGCTGCTTCGAAAAACAGAAAAATCAGACAGATCATGCAGATAATTCCGGTGATTGGACTGAAGGAATTCACCACAACTAAAAGGATGAACATGGTAAGTGCCAGAATAACCCCGATGATCCAGGCAATCTTTTTTTGTTTGGCGCCGACATATTCAGGAGTCTGATTTCTGACAATCCACCGACCCATGATTAGAGTTGGAGCAAACTTCGGATTGATAAAAACCCGGATTGAAATATCCACCAGAAAAAGCATGGTTGCGTATTTCAGCATCAGGAAATCACCTTTGTAGATGACTTGCAGAATGGAAATAAACATCATTAAAAACAAAATCCCTGCTGCTGCCCGTATTTCACGTTCGTTTAAAACCGGAATGGAATATCCTTCAACGATTTCACCGAAATTAACTATTTTACTCATGGTTGCTGCTTTCTGTTGGTTTTTGATAAAAATAAATGTGTTTGATTTAAATGTGTGTTTAAGTGTTGTCATTCCCGCGAAGGCGGGAATCCATCCCCCGTGTTCGGGTAATTAATACTGGATTCCCGCCTTCGCGGGAATGACATCGGAAAAGCTAACTTCCGTAACGGACCCTGAGGCTCTCGAAGGGGCCGGAGAAACGCCATCACCCCAAACCCACCTTCTACGGCATCCGTACGAAAAAGATCATGATCCCAAACTGATCCATTTATTTTGCGCCGATCCACGTTCCCCGATGCCATAAAGTTTCGAGCGGACCCTGAGCGTGCCGGTTCATCCACCAGGTACTGAAAAGTCCCTGCACGAGGGCAAGAGCAAGTCCGATAAGGAGGCAATAAGTAGCTCCGGTGTACAGATACAAGGCGAACCCGAATCCGTAATAAAGGGTTGATCCGATCACCGATTGAATGACATAGTTGGATAAACTCATCCGGCCGATGGGGGAAAGCAAATGAAGTGCCCGGTGAAAAAAGGACGATTGAAACGCCAGTACAAACCCGGAAACCAGAATCATCATGAACGCCATATTTGACCAGGAAGAAACTATCGTGAGCAACGGTCTGCGTATAGCTTCACTATCAATCCAGAGCCCGAGTCCATTTTTAACAAGAAAAAGTGGAAGGAAAGCTAGGGTAGCGAAGAAAAACACCATCCGCCAGAACTTTTTGTTTCTGTCATTCAGAACAAAAAAGGACATCCGCCCGGCCAGCATGCCAAACATAAATAAAGAAAGCGTTTGGAAGACCCGGCCGTTTTCCCAGTTCCATAGAAAAACCGCTGGCTTTCCGTTGGTAAGATTTCCGGTAACAGTATCGAAAAAAGAAGTTCCGGTGATGTAGCTACCCATTTTGCCGAAGTATGACCAGGATACCGGATCACCCAGGTGCACATCGGGATGCTGAATTGCCCTTGTCAGGTTGAACCATTCATAAGGCTGAAGCATGAGAAAAAGGGCAATTCCAAAGACGAGCCGGTTGCTGAGTTTGGAAACCGGAATCAGAAAAAAACCAATCAGCGCATAAATCGTGAGAATATCGCCCTGATAAAAGGCAGAATTGACCAATCCGAATCCGAGTAAAAGCACGAGCCGCCAGGCAAAACGTCCCCGGAAGTCATGTCCTTTTTTCTCCTGATTGTCTGATTGGATGAAGAAGGTAAGTCCGAACAGCAGGGCAAAAATGGCATAAGATTTACCTGAAAACAGAAAGAATAAGGTTTCCCAGATGCCTTTATCTAAGGTGACCATCCAGGCAGGCAATCCAGCAGGGAAAAAGAAAAAATCGAAATGTTCGATGTTGTGCAGCAGCATGATGGAAACGATGGCAAATCCACGAAGGGCATCCACAACAGACAGACGGGAAAGGGAAGAAGGTGTGGTCATAAACTAGTTGGTTTGGAATGATGGATGTTAAGGATGGTCAGTTAAATGACAAGGTTAAAAGTAAGATGAAAAGGTGACGGATTCAATTTTTGGTTTTTTGCCTTGTCATTCCCGTCCTGCCATCGGGAGGGATCCATTCTGCCGTTTCCCATAACTTCCGTTGTCTTCGACGACCCCTCCCGAAAGTGTTCGGGATCTAAGACTTTCTCCGGCACAAAAGGGGGCAAAATGCCTTACCGCCCAACCGCTTTTAGACTTGCAACTGGCACTCCGGCCCTGATCGAATCTGAACTCAGTCGGCAGTAGCCTCCTTCAAACACAGATTCGATTTAACCGGGCACCAAGTAGGTTGCTGAGCCTGCCGAAGCATTGTTGCTGCGTCGACCGGTTGACGGCGGAAGGAAACCAAAACTCCCGACTTTTTTTGTTTATTTGCAATTCTGCCAGAATCAGGGCAGGTACGGCTGCGTAATTACATTTTTCCTCGCTCCAGAGGAGTGACCTCTTGGTAGAAAATACAATCCCAAAACCGAACCGCCCGGCCACATTACTTGAATCCAGGAAGGATCTTATTCAGGGCGGAACTTGAACCAATGGTGTTTGGCTATTTTCCGCACGGAAACAGGGCACAGAAATAAGAGAGATTTGTGGCCGTGCGGATTATGTTTTTGGATCGTTTACCCCGGGTACTTCGAGAATGCTTCGACATGCTCAGCAACCTCCTCAGTGACCGGGGCTTCAAACATATTACCAATTCTGCGTGAAGAGAAAGGAAAAAGCTTTGGAATGTGATTGATTGGTTGGGTCTTAAAGTGGAATCCAAATTACACTGGTGGGATGGATACCCGTCTTCACGGGCATGACAAAACAAAAATATCGTCTGAACAACAATACAATCCCTATTCTTTTTTCCCAACACTTTCAATGATTCCTGAAATCTCCAACCCCAGGATCAAATTTTTTTTCGGTTTGAATAATCCAAACATAATTCTGACCAAAAACGGATCAACTCTTCTGATACGGGTATCACCGATATGTGCCGTTGTCGCCATGATTTTAATTAAAACTTCATTGTCCTTCGGGATCGGCTTACCAATTTCCATTATCTGGAGGACTTCAGGTGGACCGTATTGCGTACAAATGATTGCTTTCACCGTCATTCCACTTTCATCACCTGAAGATCATCAACCCGAAGTGTTCCCGGGCTGAGAATGCTGATTTCAAATCTTAGTCGGCTATAGTCAGCGGAAACGGGAACATCAAAAGTTAAAATCGTCCAGGTACTGTTGGTTTCGCTGGTTTCAATCAGCAGTTTCACTTCACCCGTTTCCCCGGTAACACCACCGGCAGAAATTCTGTAAAGGGTTCCTTCATTTTTTACCTGAATGGACAGGCGATAAACTGAACCCGCCACGGCATCCATTTCTCTGGCCACACCCGGTGAAAACCGGCCACCCTGTGCAGAACATTCCCTGACGGTGAACCGAAGTGACTTTTTTCCCTCCCTGACGTCTTCAGAATCGGGCAGGATATCAAAATCACCGTTACCAATTGTTTTTTCAGTATAGACAAGCCAATTGACCGGTAAGCTGTTTACAACTGTCTCAAATCCGCCATTGAGTCCGGTTTTATCATCCATCACCGATTCACTCATTTGGCTGCATCCGGTTGAAAGCAACAAAAGAACAGGTAAAAAAGTGAGTTTCATACGATGCCTTTCAGTCTGGTTTAATTTTATAGGTGACTTCAATCCGGTTTGAATCCGGATCAAGAGTTTCAAATTCAAAATATCCGTCGCCGGTCAGCCGGGGTCCGCTTAAAATCTGAAACCCGTGCGAGAGAAGCAATCCAGCTTTTTCTTCAACGTCACTAATAGATCCGGCACCGAAAGCAAGGTGAATAAGTCCCTGATGCTGCCGGATGCGGGTATCATTTTTATTTTCGGGGATGTCGTGCATCGCCATTAATTCAAGCCGTGCGCCCGATGAAAAGGAAAGGAAATAACTGGTAAAACCTGTTTCCGAATTTTTATACCGTTTTCCCGCAACACCCCCAAAGTAGGTGGCGTAATAGGTTTTCATTGTGGCGAGATGAGTGGTCCAGATCGCCACATGGTCTAATTTCATTGGTCAAAACCTCCATCCGTTTTCCCTGTGGACTGATCGATGGAATAAATCATATCCAGATTGTTCCCGTTGTGACTAAACTGACCCAGGGTTTTGAAACCAAGGTTAATATAATAATTGACCGCTCTTGTGTTGTCGCTCTGAACGCCACCCCATAAAATGATACGGCTGAATTTCATCTTCTTCAGATCGGAAAGGATAAACTGAAAAACCAGTTTACCGACACCCGATCCCTGCCAGTGATCAGCCAATGAAGGGGCAAATGTGCAATCTGTTTGGTTATCCAATGTCAGCCGGTAACCTTCCAGGCGTTCACGATCATGGGCAAGAAAGCCTCTTTTGATGATAAAATAGCCGATAATAGAATGATTTTCGTTGTCGAGGGTGATGTAACCGATGTTTTTGTCTGACTCCCGGTAGAAGTCAAAAATGGATTGCTTGTCGAATTTGTGCGGACCAAATCGCTTTTTGGTTTCTGGGCTAAGGTGTGTTAAATAGGTGTAAAGATTCTCAATATCGAAAATAGTAAACCGGCGAACCTGAATGTTGATTTTACTGGTGGTTGTGGTAAGCATAAAAATAGTAGTATACTGGTGATTAGATTTTTTGTTAAGAGTTAAGCCCGGGTTTTTGTTTTATTGATGAACGGGGCCGGTTAATCCGGAATCAGAAAAATCAGAAGTGCAGCTATTACAATTCCGATGGCGTGTCCCGATCCGGTTATCGAACCAAATACAAGCGGGCGTTTCATTGTCGGGATGACCGCATTGGTAAACGTTACAGCAGAGCCAAATCCGATACCGGCAAGCAGTCCCAGATAAAAGGCCTGACTCAGTGTTGTAACCTTTACCAGATCGAATAAAATAAAAAGTGCAAATGAGGTAATCCAGCACGATAGGGACGGAACTACATAATAAATGGCAGTTTCTTTCCAGTGGACGGGCCGTGAGAACCCCATTGCATTTTCCCATTTTTTACCAAAAGCAAATTGCCGGTGCCACATGCCGCAAAAAGCAGAATAGGCAAGAGCTGCAGCACCGATTGCCGGCAGATTGAGTTCTGAAAAAGTGATCATCAATGCGGGTGACATTTTACCTGGCAGACTTCATGGCTTTGACGGTGGTCAATGCCGGATCAGATGAAAGCCGGTGGTAAGCCTCAGTTTCACATCCGTAAAGTGCAATTTTACCATCCTGATCACTGTGGACTCCCCAGCCGTATCTTTTGGTAAGCGGCGATGCCCGGAAGCAGGGTTGTCCTTTAGAAAAGAATTGTTTTCTCGCTCCTTCATATTCATTTTCTGTCAGGTCATTTCTATCGGCATAAACCTGAAAAAAAACATCATCAGACGTGAACTTGTACGGATGACGTGAAATCATGTTAAACTGAAGATTGGCAACTGACAATTTATCTCCTTTTACGGGAGGGATTTCGCTGACTGAAACCGGCGAGTCATCTGCAATTTCAATAAAGGTGTTCAAGTAATTTGTGGTGTGAAGTTTCATTTTTCCTCCTTTTTTTACAAAGATTGCCCGTCAGAGTGACAACGGTATGTCAGGGGTTCCAAATTTTTTTCTCTGCATGTCGACATATTCTTCAAGTGTGAGAGTATGGGGTTGAAACGTTTCGCCGGTTGGTTCAAATTTCAGAATCCGGTCGAGCCGGAAAAGCCTGAAATCCTGCCGTAATCTGCAGAAGGCGATTAAATTCCAACTTTCCTGAGTGTTGTTGTAAAGGGCAAAGGGTTCAATAACCCGGTTGGTAAGTTCATTTTTTGTTCCTGACTGATAAACCAGATTCACCAATTGATATTCGGTGATGGCGGTCTGGATAATTGAAAGGAAGTGACTGGTATCGGTGTACTGAATCTGGGGTCTGACCAAAATCCTTTGAGAAAGCAGTTCGGTTTTTTCTTTCGAGGATGTTTTCAGAACGGATTTTATTTTGGTGATGGCGTCAGTGTAATCCTGAATCAGGGAGACATCCTTGTTCTTCAAAACCAATTTTTCAGCGGTAATCAGGGCGTTTGCTTCATTTTCCGTAAACATGACGGGCGGAATCCGGTAACCATCGGTCAGACAGTATCCTTTTCCTTCTTCAGAAAAAACAGGAACACCGGCCTGTTCAAGCGCCTTCATATCCCGGTAAATGGTTCGGGTGCTGACATTGAATTTTTTGGCGAGACTGGTTGACGTCACCAGCCGTTTCGACTGAAGCTGGGTCAGAATGGCGATCAGACGGGATAGGCGCTTGGTATCGTTGTCAATCATGGGTTAAGTTTTATGTTCAGGTTTTTTTTGTAAAAAGGGTAGCAGGACGACTGAAAGTTACGTCTCTTTTTTCAAAGATAAAGAGTGGTTGATTTTTGTACCAGTGACGGGGGATTTTTAAGGCAGGAGGAAGGGGAAGTCTGGGTAACCCTGGTCATTGGACGTGTCGAACTGAGTGTCCCGCTCCGGGAATCGGGGTCGGGATTTCGCAGATTCGGCTTTCGACGGATATCGAAGGACACCGTTTCGCCGAATTTTTTTTCCCTTCGGGGACTGATCCCGAACGCTTTCGGGATCAGCAAAATGCCTTTCCGCCGCTTTCCATCTTTGGCTTATGACTACGTTTCATATCGGAACCCGGAGACGTTGCATGCAACGTCTCTACCCCAAAAACGCTGGATTCTGACCGATATTGCACTTGTCATTGGCGCCGATGGAAAGAATGGCGGTAAAAGGCTTACCTCAACCACACATTATTGAAATTGTTTCCACCTTTCCTCGCTCCAGCGGGGCGACAAACATATCACCACACCATGGTCTAGGAAACGGCATTTCGCAACCCCATAGGGGTGACCTATTTGTAGAATATGTTACCTCTAAAACCCATCCGCCCGACCACAATACTAGAATCAAGGCAGTATCTTATTCCGGGCGGAACTTGAACCAATGGTGTTTGCCTATTTTCGGTACCGATTAAGGGAAATCCGAAATTAAGTAAACTTTTGGTCAGTGCGGTTTGTGTATTTTTAGCTCCCAAGCCGAATATTAATTATAGATTAGAATTTTGATATTGGATTTCAATCAAAACTGATACCCCTTGGGCTTTTATTTCCTTTGAACCTAAAAAAAGGCAATTAAAGCAGTATTCATCGGTTATTATTCCTTACCAAAAGCCCAATTGCATGTTACTTTTATTCCTGCGCTCATTTTTTGGGTAGACTTTATATGCTATATTTAACTCCAGTAAGACAGGAAAGAGGTTATAAACTCAGTTCCTGTAACTTCTTAATACTTTGGCATAATCTTTGTATAAGAACGAATTCTTTTAAAAATAAAACAACCACAAAAAACGGAGAAACCATGAACGTTCCAGAACTTGAAAAAATCCTCAGTGAAATAAAATCCAATATACCAGATGTTGAATCTGCCGCCATTATCTCTTCAGACGGGCTTGTACTCGTTTCAACTTTTAGTCAATCTGCTCAGTATGATGAATCCCGTGTTGGTGCAATGGTTTCCGCTTTGCTTTCACTTGGAAACCGGGCTTCGGTTGAATTGTCAAGAGGTAATCTCGAGCAGGTTCTGGTTCGAGGTGCAAAAGGCTATGTTGTAATTGAAAGTGCAAGTGAAGATGCTGTGTTGGCTGTTGCAACCAATTCAAATGCCAAACTTGGAATCATTTTTCATGAATTAAAAAGAATGAAAGATCGGATTGTGATAACTTTAGCCTGATTTTTATATGCACAGGTGAACTTTTTTCACCTGTGCATTTTTACTGATTTAACCGACCTGAATTAAAATCCAGTTTGATGTCAGAGATTTGTAACTGCATTTTAAGGCTGGACATTTTACATGCGGAGCCATTCACTTGAGATTTAATCGCATTTACCAATTTAACCGGATATCAGAAAACTTCTCTTCTGATAATTTTCTATCGGTTCATTTATATCCAACTTATTCTGGCAGATTTGATGTTGTTTCTTTCTTCATTTCAAAGAATATGGCATTTTTTCAAACTGAAGAAACAAGCTTTCGGGTCGCATTCTACGAATATCTTTTAAGCAATTGCTCTATTGGTATTTCTAAACAAAAGCAAGGATTTGATATCTCATATCAAACCGCCATGGATTTTGAGACACTGGTTTCAAATACTTGTCGCTCCTTTTCGGAAGCCGAACTTATAAATGTTTTTGGTGGCAAAAATGACTTTGTCATATTCCAGCCTGAAAACAGAAAACACCTTGGGTTCGGTAAATTCAGAACTCAAATTGATGTCCTTATTTATTCTTATTGTTTCCGGACCAAAAAGAAAATAAGTGATATTGTGAAAAGTCTGCCAAATTTTGATCCTGTATCAATATACCGGTCTGCTCTTATTTTAAGTTTACTTGGGTTTTTGAAAATCGAAGAAATTAACCCAATAGAAATGAATGGGATTGAAAGACCTTTCAATGATATGCAAATTAAATCTCCTCAAAATATCACTGATTCAGTTTCTCCCCAGATTTTAAAACAAGAGAGTCTACAAACAAATGCTCTTAAACGTCTTTTCACCAAAATTATGAGTATCTGACATTGTCTACAGAAACCCCAACTCAATATCTGAAACTGGTTATCAGTGGCTCGGTTAATGCCGGGAAGACAACTTTTATCCGTACGATCAGCGAAATAGAACCAATTACGACTGATGAATGGGCTTCAGAGGAATCAGTTAAGGAAAAAAAAAGTCTGACTACCGTTGCACTTGATTATGGTCGGCTCACTGTAGACGAAAGTCTGATTCTGAATATTTACGGAACACCAGGTCAAAAGCGATTTGACTTCATGTGGGAAATCCTTTCAGAAAAGGCTTTTGGTGCAATTTTCCTTGCTGATAGTACCAGTCATGAGGATATCGAAAATACTAAAAAGATTATTGAATATTTTAATATCCACGTTAACCTTCCTTATATCATCTGTGTTACAAAACTGGATTTAACTGAAACAATTGGTTTCGAAAAAGTAGTTTCTTTGTTTATAGACTTGAATACAACCATAATTCCAATAAACACAACAATAAGGGAAGATGTTAAAACCGCACTGCTAACACTGTTAACCGAAGTCATCCAAAATCTTGAATAAAATAATTAAAGGAATTTCTATGAACGTACCCAACCCAACCAACAAGGATTCAAATATGGCAATTTTTGATTTCACAGAAAATCTGCAGACCAGCATTGATGCTATGGACAGTGAACACCGGTTTTTGTTCGATGCCATTAACCACTCGTATGAGTTGATTAGAACAGATAAACATCAGGCCTATACCTATTTTGACACGGTCATTCTCAATTATGTGGAAAAGCATTTAACCCATGAAGAAAACATCATGCGGAAAAACAATTATCCTGATTTTGAACAGCATTTAAAAGCCCACACGCTTTTCAGAAAAGTTGTGATGGAATTGGTACCTGCAGTTCAGGCTGGTGACCCTAAAGCGTTTATGGAAGTTTATGCCATTTCAATGGGCTGGCTGATTGGGCATATTGAGAAAGTTGATAAAAAATATGGTAAATGGTATGCTGAGCAAAATCTTACTGCAAAAATCAATGCCGAAGAATCTGCCAGCTCCCTTTAATTCTTTGCTAACTATTTGGCAGAACAACTTTGTTCTGCCTTCTTTTCTGATCTACGGGATATTTGTATGAATGTACTTTTGATTGACGATGACAAACAAATTCATCTACTGGTAAAAAAAATTCTGGCCCATCACGATATTAACCTGATTCATGCTTTTTTTATTCAGGAAGGAATTGATAAACTTAAGACAAATGAAATTAACCTGATTATTACTGACATTGTCATGGATGGAATTGACGGACTTTCATTTCTTTCATTGATAAAACGGGATCGTGATTTTAAATCCATTCCGGTTATTGTAATCACAAGCAACACAGATCCAGAAACAGAGAAAATTGCGGTAAGTCAGGGCGCAGTTGGTTTTTTAACGAAACCTGTTGAAGAATCAAAACTGACCAATTTAATCAGTACTATTTCGTATCTGGATCAGAATAAATCGGTGGAACCTATCTCTGATGATTATTTCATCAGAAAAATGCAAAAGGTAACCGGCGTTCTCACCAAAGATTCCATTGCTTTAAACTATGAAACCTCCATTCCAAATTATTTGGATGCTGTTGACCGTATATTTGATTTTTCTGCATTTGGTTTTTTTAAAAAAACAGCGCCATCCAAATTTGAATTGATCTCTGAAACCGGTTTCATTTCCTTTCTTGAAGACCTTCGTTTTGTTCCCGCAGACTTCACACCCAATCATTTAAAAATGATCAACAGAAGTGGTCCTGTTTTCAGCAATGATGTTCTGCGGCATCCGAATCCCATAATAAAAAGCTGGGCAAACCACTTTTCCCTGATCAGTGAAGTAATTCTGCCTTTTCACTATTATGAACTGGGAAACGGAAAAATCGGTTCTGGAACCAATAGAAAAACTGAAGGAATTGCCGGATTTTTCTGGGGATTCAGAGGAAGTATTCTTTCTTCAAAAGAATGCGAGGTACTGATCAGATTATCGAATCTGGCAAATCCGATTTTATTTGATCTGCAGGAATATGGGAAGTCTTCAAGCCGGAAAACCCATGCAATTTAACGATACTTTTTACACTTTCTGAACTTTTTTATGATTTCACCTGATCTCTCGTTGGATTTTGAACAAACAAAGCTTGCCCATTTGTTGTGGCGGATAAACTTTGGCAATTTAATCAGGAAGCAACCGATTCCGCAGTTTGAATCCTATCCTTTCGATCCAACCAATAGCCATCTTGAAAGCCTGATTACTCCCGGTTTGGAGGCAGATATCTCGGGTCTGTTGGAATTGGCAGAGGTAGTTAAATCTGATATCGCAACTATTCTTTTCCTATTGCCTGCAGAAAATGAAGAAAAAGTTTTTGAGCTTTTGCAAAAAGTATTCGCAACCGCTGATTCTATTTTATCCATTCTGGAACCCATTTATTTTCCTGAGAAAACACTTGAGCTTTCTGATTTAAAAGGAAGTACGATTCAATGGAATTCAAATTGGGAACTGGGAATTGGTGAACTGGATTCACAACACAAATCACTGGTGTCAATTATAAACGAGCTTCAATCAGCTATTCTGGCCGGGAGTGATTCCAAAACTCTATGTCGTATTTTGTATAAGCTTGAGGACTATACGCGTCTTCATTTTACCACTGAAGAAATTTATATTAAATATTTTGGATATCCGGGCTTAAAAGGCCACCAAAAGCAACACAATATATTCATCGATTACCTTGTTCAGTTTCGCCTGAACCTTTCCTCCGGTTTTCAACAACCGCAGGACCTTTATACTTTTCTGCTGAAATGGCTAATTTTTCACATTTCCCGTTCTGACAAAGATTTTATGAAATTCCAACCTAAATCGGATGAAAAATCAGAAACAAACAGGAACACCTGAATTTCCCGCTGAAGTTTAAAACCCGCCACAAGTTGTAACCCCAACCCCGCACCGCTGGTTTCCATTTTTGGCTTCTTGCCGATATTGCACTTGTCATTGGCGCCGATGGAAATAATGGCGGTGAAATGTTGAATCTCTTTTTACACCACAACCGTTTAAATTTCGTTTTACATCCGCCGTCAGCCGGTTCCCGATTCTCGGGACAACCATGGTTCGGCAGGCTCAACAAGTTACTCTGTGCCCGGTTGACGGCGGATCGGATACAAATATTCTGGAAGTTTTTGTTGATTATCTGTATTTCTGCCAGAATCCGGGCATGTGCGGTTGAGAAGGTTCATGCGTTCCGGAAAGTGACCGAAAAACCAGACTACCTTTAGTATTAAGAATAATCCTGATCCGGTCAGTTTCCGCGGTGAGCGGGATTTTTAAAACCGAAGGTTTCAAAGGCAAGGAACCTTTGTGTTCGGATCCTGGCGAGTTTTCCCCCCCCCCCTTTTTCTAGAAAAAGGGAGCCGTCGGAGACAAAGGAATTTGGTGTTTTAACCTTGTCATTTGTAGAAGACAATAGAAATTGAACAATTCCGCGTAATTAGAGGGAATACCCAGTAAAAGATTCGTGGCCGAGCGATTAGGTATAGTGGTGTGAGGAAAAAGGCAATTCATTTTTCCGGCAAATATTCTTTCGCCAATCGCTGCAACGATCTTTTTACGCCGGGAGAGAGCGGATCAACAAATTTATCCTGAAGATAATAGGGAAGTTCATGAGCCAGTTCGGGATGCGGACCTGCAATGCGGAACATCCATTTCATGGCAGTAACCCGGATGGATGGGTTTTTTCGGATGTCTTCCCAAAGCGTGACACACAAATCGAAAACTTCGCCTTCACCTTCCTCAGACAAACCGGAAATCCAAAGCAGTTTTAGCAGTTCCCGCTGATGTCCGTCTTTTTTCCCCGGGATTGCCTTCAGTATTCTTTCTGATGATCCGTCAGGGAAGGGAAATCCTTCACTGAAATAACTCCATAACACCCAGGCGGATCGCCATGAAAACGGTTGGCGGTCCTCCAACGCCAGCGAAAGAGCTTCCGGGATTTCCTCCGGATGAGTCCGGAGAAAATCGAGCATGGCCTCTTTGTTGAAGGTCAGTAAAATCTGTTCGAATACAGCAGACATGGCGTTTATTTCTATAAGTTACCTTGGTTGACCAGCTTGTCTTCTGGAAGTGTCTTCGAAAAGAACATGTCCTTTTCCTTAATCAGCACGATAATTGTCACGATCAAAAGCAGAACGGTCTGAATGACTTTGCTGTCGGGGTGAGTTGCAAAAATCTCATTCGATACATTTGCAGTCAGGTGAAAGGCGACAGTAATCAGGATGTTCCGGTTGGTTTTGTAATACAACCAGTTCATCAGAATGACGAAAACGAACAGACTGAACACAAAATTGAGGGCGTAAATCCATCCATCCGCAACCATATTGCTGTGATAATATCCGTTGATCATCGAAAGGGGAAGATGCCAGAACACCCAGTAAAAGGCAAAAATCATGGAGGTTGTAAAGAGGTTAAACGACCGGCGCAGCGTATCCGTCCCATAAGAGTGCCAGGCGAGTTCTTCAACGACGGGAGCAAAAAGAAGAATAAACCACGGTGAAAATTGCATGGACGTGAAGGAAGGTTGCCCGGTAATCACAAACTGACTGAGACTGTGTCCGAAAAAGACCGAAATCAACTGAGCCAGAACCATCGAAGAAAAGATCAGCAATAACGTAATCAGAAGATAAATAACCGGGAAACTGGTCATGTTCAGAAACCGGGATTTGAAATCATCAAGAATCACACGGTTGGATAGAAATAACCCAAGTGCGATAAAAAACGGAGCCACGAGTCCCGCCATTCCCAAAACCGATTGTAAAAGAAGTAGAGAAGGCGTTTGTTCAGGCAGGTGACTCAGGTAAGCCACATAACTCCAGATCATCCAGGGGATAAACAGGGAAAGGGAATAGAAAAGAACAGGCCGGTTATATTTTTGGATGATCATATTTCACCTTTGGAATTGTGTTTGAAAAGGTGGGTTCTACGGAACTCGTCAAAAGTGTGTTTCGGATAAAATTGTCATTTTATGTTTGAGACTATTTGGATCAAACTGATGTCATGGGGTTGTTATCCCGGACTTAGCCTGCCCCGAACGCTTTCGGGGATCCGGGATCCATTGTTTTATGTCCCCAAATTTACCTTACTGTTTCCTTTTAAAATCCTGCTGGTAAAATTTCTTGATGACTTTGCCCATGATTTTATCTTTCTTCTTTTTCTCTGTGGCGGAAGTTTCGAAATGGGCTTTTTCCCGCTCCAGCTTCAGATAGTTTTTGTAGGACGATTCATCAATTTCACCCTTTTCAATGGCTTCAAGAACGGCACAACCCACCTCGCTGATGTGGCGGCAGTCCTTGAATTTACAGTGTTCAGACAGGGAAAGAATCCGGTCGAAGGTTTGTTCCAGTCCGCCGGTAGAATCGGCAATACCGACTTCCCGCATTCCCGGATTATCAATGAGCAGTCCGCCATTTTCCAACAGGATCAATTCCCGGTGACTGGTGATGTGCCGGCCTTTTTGAGTACTCTGGCTGATGGCATCCGTCCGCATCACTGATTTCCCTGACAGATTATTGAGCAGGGACGATTTCCCGACACCCGAAGAACCCAGCATACAATAAGTTTTTCTCGGTTGAAGGGTTGCAATGATGGCCTCAAATCCGTCACGGGTTTCGTTACTGATGGCAAAAATGGGGACGTCGGAAATTCGGATTTTGATTTGATCGACAATTTCAGAAACTTTTTCAGGTTCAATTAAATCTGTTTTGGTGAGGATGATAATGGGTGCAACCTTTGAGGAATGACAAAGGGTGAGGTATCGTTCCAGCCGGTTGATGTTGAAATCACGGTCAGCCGCCTGAACCAGAAAAGCGAAATCAATATTGGTGGCAATTATCTGAATTTCACCAAACTGTCCGACTGCCTGACGTTTTATCAGAGAATACCGGGGAAAGATTTTGTGGATGATTCCGAAATCGGTGTCATAAACAGAAAGGGCAACCCAATCGCCCACCGCCGGGAAATCTTCACGGCCGGAAGCTGTGAAACGCATGTTGCCGGTGATCTCAGCCTCAACTTCAGCGTCCGCTGTTCTCACAATATACCGTTCTTTGTGTTCGGCGATAATCCGCCCGGGTTCAAATCCGGTCAGATTATTTTCAGTCCTGAATTTTTCAAATTTGGGGTTGTACCCGAGGTCTTCCAGTTTCATGGTTCTGTGGGGTTAAGTTGATTTTATTGGATTGGGTTCAATGTAAAACCGGATTTGGTAAAATTCATTTTCATGCCGGATAATTTTATCGTGAAAACGGGATTGCCATGAAAAATCTGCATTAATTTTTCGGGCGGAGAGGGTGACTGCCCGTTTGTATTGATTTATAATAACGCCCAATTAACCCGGTTTCCATTGAGAGACGACCCCAAGACCAATGGTCGCGGGTTAAAACGATTCGGGAGTCTCTGTATTTGAAATTTGATTTTGATTTGGATTAAAATTACCGGAGACGCTCAGGTTGGGCATCTTAACCATCGGACAAATATTTAATATGCAATTAATGCTCTCTCAAGGACTTTATTGTCGTAAAGAATTCAGGTTCATATTCCTCTGCAATACTTTTTGTCATGTCGAGATAGATCTGGATACCAACATTTTCTTTATTAATGATGTGGATCATATAAAAAACGTGGTCGAGGCCCTTTGTCGTATAGCTACATTTTAGAAAAAAGGCATTTTTATAAGATAGTGGATAGTCTTCATTTTCATGAATTAAAACTTTTTCGATTTTCAAACCCAGTTTTCTAAACGACATTCTTTTTTCGATTGAAAAAAGAGTGACATCCTGTTCATACTTTGATGCATCTTCACAATAAAGCATAATTGCAGGAACGATATTATTTCCACTCTTATCCGTTATGGGTGCTCTTTTAAAAATATACTGGGTAAATCCGTTTGTATCTTTTTCCGCCAGGTACCAATGAGAATTTGGAAGCTTTAAAAACAAATTTGCTTCATCAATGGCGTAATCGGTTTTGAAATCTGTTGAATCTGATAAAATTCCAAACTCATCATAAAACTTCCAAACTCCATTTCTGTCGCCATTTTTAAAATATCCTTCAGATTGCTTTAATCCGTTCTCACCATAAAAGGTTGTGAAGCCGGACTGAATTCCTTCTGAAAAGGAAGATTTCAAAACCAACATTCCGTTTTTATTATATTCTGAGTATTCTCCGTTCAGTTTGCCGGAAGTATAATTTTCAATAGCTTCAATTTTACCAGTGTCAAAATACCAGAAATGTTTTCCGGTTTCAAGGTTTTCAGTATAGATGGCGGTGTGTCTTAGTTTTCCGTTTGAATGATACCACTTAAATTCCCCGGTTTTTATTTCTGGATTCAGTGATACATAATTTCCTGTCATCTGAATCTGATTTTCAGAAAGAAAATAATCAGTACGGTTAAACAATTCGTTTATTTTTTGTTCAACCCGGTAATATTTTGCTTCAGATTTTTCTGAACGATTCCAATTTGAATCGAAATAGGTTGTATCCTGGGCGATAACACTGACTGAAATAAATAACAAGCTTATCGGGAATAAAAATATTTTTTTCATCGGAGTTTAAAAGTTGGTTTATGTTTGTACTTCGGGCTATCTGGGATGCAAATATCTGTAATTATTTTTGAAAAATCACGTTTTGTTAATGTTTCATCTTCTGCACAAGGATTTGCAGATGCGAAAGACGCAAGAAAAATGCAAACCACCCCGTCCCGATCCCGATTTTCGGGACGGGACACCCCTCCTTAAAAAGGAGGGGAATTTAAAATTCAATTTCATTCAAAATTTAAAATTTTCCATTCAAAATTCGGCCAGCCGTTTATTCCATTCCGCCTGGCTGAATGATGCTGTTCCGGTTTCCTTCCGTATCCAGAAATGAGACGTAAAGTCCGAAGCCGGGAATATCCATGGGTTCGCCAAGAACCTTTCCACCGTGAGATTTAATTTTTGATAATACTTTATTTATATCATCCACACCGATTACGACAGAAGGATATTGTGCCGGCCAGTCTGGTTTAACAGGATAAAGTCCACCATTGATGGCGCCGGCCGGAAGTCCGGGTTTGGCATCGGATTCTGTGGTCGTGACAAGAATGTAATGTCCGCTTTCTTCCCCTAGATCCTGTGTTTTCCATCCGAACACATCGTGATAAAAACCGGCAATTCTTTTACCGTCGGCGTAAGGCAGTTCAAAATGGACAACGGGATACATAAGCGCTCCTGAATTGATCTGGTTGGTTTTGAGTTTCGGTCTATTTTTCAAGAAGCCTGAATTCAATATTCTGTTTCATTAACTGAAAATGAGAATCAAGTGTAAAAAGGGATAATCCGTTTTGAATGACATTTTGCAATATAATCAGGTCCGGAATGCCGATTTTGTTTATTCCCGATTTCAGATTCATGAACTGAAGGTCAATAATATCCGGCCAAACAATAGTTAATGGAATTACTTTGACAGATTTCAGTGCCTGAATAACCTCACTTTGACCTTTTTGACTGAGAACCGGAATCAGTTCAGCAAGAATAAGTTCATTGGTACAAATCTGGTTTGTGTCAATCAGCCCTTCGAAACGATCAGCATCAATCTCTCCGCTTCCACGGAAATAATCGATCCAGACTGATGAATCAACAAGTATCAGACTCATCGTTTTCTCAGTTGATCAAGATCGATGCTCAGATCTATTTTTCCCCGGAAATTTTTCAGGGATTTGACTTTTTCTTTCTGGATCAGGTTAATCAGAGCTTCTTTAATCACCTCTGTTTTGGTTGAAATATGGGTAAGCTCCATGGCTTCCGCCAAAAGGTTTTCCGGAATATCGAGTGTTGTTCTCATCTTTAACTCCTTAATGCATAAACATGAAAATAAAGATATGCATAAAAATATGAAAGTATATGCATTGAAATTAATCATTTAATAAAATATCTGTCTTCCGATAAGTGATGTAGGTTTCCATTTCGTTCTAAGAAAACCCGGTGGGATGGACCCCCGTCTGCACGGGGGTGACAGCCAAAAGTATTTTCGTCCCTTTTATTTTTTTGCTCCGCAGAACCTCGTTTCAAAATTTATCCTTCCGGTCACTTGTCACCGGTCCCTCGTCCCTGGATTTCATCCGTCCAGAAATTCTACTTTTTCCACCTGAAGCGTGATGGCTGAAAAGTCTTCCATGATGAGTCCGTAGAGTTTGTACGGTTTAACCGTGCTGAGCATCGTGCAGAATTTCGCATACGCTTCGGGGAAGAAAACCGTTTCGTAAATGGCGGTCGTATCCTCAAAACTCACAAATTGCATCGGTTCATCATTTTTGGTGTAAACCACTTTTCTCGTAATCATCCAGCCGATGGTTCTGACTCTTTTTCCCACAAATAAATGGAGTTTGCTGCCCGGAATGTGATTCAGCCGGTCGGTAATTCTCTTAAACAAAAACAGCGGGTGAACCGAAAGCACAAAATCCAGCGTCAGCATTTCATCTTCGATCACTTTTTCGTACGGATAGTCAGGAACCGGCGGCGGCGGCAAAGCCGGCGTTTCAAACAGATCAAAACAATCACCCACCTGAACGGATGACCGGGAATAGTGAAGTTCGGCCTCCCACATGAGCTCCGGACGGGTTTTGCCCTGATTGATGGAATCGAGAGAGCCCGACTTGATCAGAATCTGAAGGTCACTGAGTTGCGGACTGGTCCGGTTAATGAGATCGGACATTGACGTGAATTTTCCCCGTTTCTGCCGGTCACCCAGAACCCGAACGATGTAGTCTTTTGTGAGATTTTTGATCTGCATGAATCCGACCCGCAGATACGGGAAATCCCGGCTGACAAGCTGCGGTGAAGCCTGTTTCGGACGTTCGGGCTTTTTAACTTCGTAGCTGATCCGGTTTTCGTTCAGCAGGGAATCGAGTCCGGCTGTTTTTCCGTTTTCAGGATGAAAGGTGCCAGGAGAAAAGGTGTAGCCGTTGTATTCGTACATGCTGTCGTTGATGTCGGGCAGGAGAATGGAAATACCCATCCGCCGGGCTTCTGAAATGTACCCGAACGGCGAGTAAAATCCGCCCTGATTCGAGATCACCGCTGCAATAAATTCCGCTGGAAAATGGGCTTTCATGTAGGCCGAATGGAAGGAAACCACCACGTACGATGCGCTGTGCGGTTTATTGAACGAATATCCGGCGAAACTGTGAATCATGTCCCAGATTTCATCGGTTTTTGCCTGCGTCAGTCCTTTGCTCCGGCATCCGTCCATGAAAAGCTGTTTGTAGCGGATTTTCATTTCGTTGTCGTTCTTCCGGCTGAGAGACTTCAGCAGTTTGGTGGCGTCGTACTCATCCATATCCGCCAGCGTCATTCCTGCCTTGATCACATCTTCCTGATAACACATAATGCCGTAGGTTTCGCTGAGCTGATCGGCCAGAAGCGGATGAATCGGTTCCCAGTCGCCGCCTTTTACCCGGCGCACGTACTCGGTGATGAACTTGTTGGCCGCCGGCCGGATGATGGAACTGTGGATGGTGAGATGGTCGAAATCGCCCAGCCGTGTCTTTTCCTGAAGCTGGCGCATGGCGGGAGATTCCACATAAAAAACGCCCATGGATTTCCCGTTTCCGAGCATGTCAAGCGTTTTTTGATCGGTGAACACATCGAACGTTTCGAAATCGACAAGATGTCCGTAATGCTGGTAAACCGACCGTTTGATGTCACGGATAACGGCCAGTGACCGGTTGCCGAGAATGTCAATTTTGATGAGTCCGGAATCTTCGGTCTGATCTTTTTCCCACTGAACAACGGGAATGCCCTTCGGTGCCGGTTCGAGCGGAGCATGCGTGCGGATGGGTGCTTCAGTAATGACAAATCCGCCGGCGTGCACCGAAATGTACCGTGGAAACCCGAGAATATCCGACGAAATCTGCAGGACCGACTTCCACTGGTTCGAAAGTCCTTTTGCCTGGGGTGAGGTCATAAACGTTTCAACTCCGTGCGAGCCGTAATACTGCGAAAACATGGGGATCCGGTGAAAAAATGCCTGAATTTCCATTTCGGGGATGCCGAAAACCTTTGCCACTTCCCTGATGGCCATCCGGTCTTTGTAAAGCACGTGATTGCAGACCATGGCACAGTAGTCGGTTCCGTACGTCTGGAACAGCGTGTCGATGATGTCGTCCCGTTCATCCCAGCAGAAATCCACGTCAATGTCGGGCGGATCGTCACGGCGCATGTTGAGAAACCGTTCGAAGAAAAGATTATGTCGGATGGGTTCCACATCGGTGATGTTTAAACAATAGGCGATGATGCTGGCGGCGGCAGATCCACGGCCGCAGTGCGACGACGATTGCTTCACAATAAAACTGACGGTGAGAAAATATTCCGAAAAACTTTTGGCTTCGATGATGGTCAGTTCTTTTTCGATCCGGCTGACGATGGCTTCATTAAGCCGGCCGTACCGTTTCACGGCACCTTCATAAGTCAGTTTTCTGAGATGATCGAAGGGGGAACTGCCGGCAGGTCCGAGATACCTGGGCTTGAACAACTGGTTCGGGGGATACGACCAAGTTAAGTCACGGGCAACTGCGGTGAGATTTTCAACCGCTTCGGGGAGAATCTCGAACCGCCGGATCAGTTCGTCAGGGGGAAGCAAATACGTTTCTTCGCTGATGAGGTCAGTGGGACTCAGCTGCGACAGGGTTTTATTATCCCGGATGGCTTTCAGCACCTGATGACGCAGAAAGTTGTCTTTTTTGACCATGTAAACCGGGTGAGCAGCAATGGGGCGGACTCCGCTCTTTTTCGCACGGCGGAGTTTGATCAGGGGAATGTGGAACGAATCAATCTGCAGGTAGACGTCATGGATTCCGCCTTCCACTTTCAGGAATTCTGCCAGTTCTACCGACGGCGTCATGAAAATAAGTCCGCCCGCATGAAGGGGAAGCAGCAGCCTGAGATTGGCTTTTTTATCCTCCTGAAGCCGGGAAACGAGCTGAGTGAGATTAGCAAATCCCTCGGCATTTTTCACGTAAGCCGAAATTTCCTGAACGGAATCTTTCAGATGGGCGCCGGTGATGGCCCGGAGTCCGAACGTTCTGGCCGTCTCGTAATAGAGAAACAGGATATACAAATTATTGATATCCGTGAGGGCAATGGTGTCATAACCCAGATCACGGACCCGGCGGCAGAGTCCTTCAATATCAGAAGCACCCCATCCGAAAGAAAAATTGGAATGTAAGTTTAATAGTGGAAACATAACTGTACAAATATACAGTAATATTTGGATAGGAACAAGAGAGAACGGGTGGCGGTTTTACGCTGTACTGCCTGCCCCGAAAGCTTTCGGGGTTTTACGGGGTACGGGGTGAAGCGGGTTTCTCATTTAATTTTGATTTAGTTATCTTTAGAAAACCTTCCAAAACTGATTTTCATGCTGTGAACAGGTGGTTGGCGTTATGGTTATTTACACATGGTTAACTTTGTTAATCTTTTTGCATCCCATTATTCAATCCAAAACGGTTTAAAATTTTTGAAAATCAAAGCATTTTTGCGGTAAAAAGTGGTATAAAATTGAGAGGAAAAGAAAAATGTTCAGTTATCTTAAGTTCCCTTTAACAGCTATTTTAATGTTTCAGATGTTTTCCGGTTGTAACGAAGACAGTGTAAACTCAGTAGATAACGACAGTACAAAACCAATCGGAAACGGTACCCTGAGTTACAACGGATTCACGTATAAAACGGTCGTTATCGGTACTCAGGAATGGACTGTAGAGAACCTGAGGACTAAGAAATATAATGATGGAACCGAAATAACCAATATAACCGATAACAATGCCTGGATGACAGCAAACAGTGGTGCCCGTTGTGCTAATGACAATAATGAAGGTACCGTTGCCACCTATGGCTATTTGTACAACTGGTATGCGGTAAACACCGGAAAACTTGCTCCGGCTGGCTGGCGGGTGGCAACAGATGCTGACTGGACTAAATTGATCAATTTTGTTGGTGGGGGTTCAACCGCAGGAACCAAACTAAAAGCAAAATCAGGCTGGTTCAATAACAAAAATGGGACAGATGAGTATGGCTTCAATGCTCTTCCGGGTGGGGGGCGTTCGGGTGACAGTGGTTTATTCAGCAGTCTTGAAAGCTCTGGTGGCTGGTGGAGTTCCTCAAGCTACGGTGCGACTCTCGCCTGGAACCGGAACATTTACTATTATGATAACGGCGTGTACCGGAGTAGCTATTATCAAAGAGGTGGTTTTTCAGTTCGTTTAGTTCGGGATAAATGACAAAACCTGATTTTTAATTTGAAATGAATTTGGGGGGCTGTTGCCCCTTTTTTATTGTAAGCCCAATTCATTCACTCCCTTGAGTTTGATACAAAATTTGATGAGGGTGAAGACATCGCCGGGCATCTCGATTTATCACAGGCAGCCCGGTTGCAACAGGGACAAAAACGGGTCAATGTTGATTTTCCTATCTGGATGGTTCAGAAATTGGATCAGGAAGCCAAAAAACTCGGCGTCACCCGTCAATCCATTATCAAAGTCAGGATTGCAGATAAGCTGAAGGAAGTGAAGTAATTTTTGAACTGTTAAAAGGAAGATTTATCCGGGAGCTATTTTTCTATTAAATAAGTCCGGTTCCGAGAAGAAGGGAGATGAAGATAAGTAAAACCGCTACAATCCATTTTACTGAATCAAGTGTGATTTTTTTGATGGCTTTTGAACCTATCCAGGCGCCAAGGAAAGCAGAAAGAATTCCGGTAAGTAAAATGCCGATGTGGTCGGTGAAGAGAGTTGAAGAGAACTGGTTAAAGTAAAATCCGAGCCGGGTTACATCCACAATGCAGGCAATCAGAACACCTGTCCCAATAAAGGCTTCTTTTGACAAACCGGCGCGTACAAGAAAAACACTGCGAAATGCACCCTGATGACCAGAAAGTCCGCCAAAAAAGCCAGAGAGAAATCCGCCAACCGGTAGAAATTTTGAACTGACGGTTAAGTTTGCAAGCAAAGGGATTATTTCCCAAAGTGCAAAAAAGAACATCAGGATTGCCATGGTGAAACTCAACCCGGTTACTTCAAAAATGGTTGAACCGAGTGACCATGAAAATAAAGTGGATTGTTCGACCAGAAAACTGAGCAGCCAGGCTCCGAGTGCAGAAGAAATAAGGGCGGGAATTCCAAACTTGAGAGTTACCGTTTTATCGGCATATTTTCCCATCAGCCCAAGTTTAAACAGATTATTCAGGAAATGAACAATTGCCGTCATTGCAACGGCAACCGGTGCGGGAAAAAACAAAATAAAAGCCGGAAGCAGCAATGTACCCAGTCCAAAACCAGAGTACAACGTCAAAAGAGATGAAATCAGTGCAACCAACCCGACAATGACAAATTCCATTTTACAGGTACGGGTCAGGCTGACTTAAATATCCACTCACGTAATCATGAACGGCGGCTTCAAGAGAACGAAACTGAACGGGGCAACCGGCATCTCTGAGTTTGGTGATGTCAGAAAGCGTATAATACTGGTAAGCTTTTTTCAAACCGGCGGGCATATCAACAAACTCAATTTTTGGCGGAAGTGACATCGCCGAAAAAACTGCATTGACCAGATCTTTCCAGGAGCGGGCGACACCGGTACCAAGATTATAAATGCCGTTTACATTTTTATTTTCATAAAGCCACCACAACACATCAACGCAGTCTTTTACATAGACAAAATCACGCAGTTGTTCACCATCTTTATAATGCGGGTGATAAGACTTGAACAACTTCACCATTCCGGTCTCGGTGATCTGGTTAAAAGATTTATAGACAACGCTCGACATATCCCCTTTGTGATACTCATTCGGACCAAAAACATTGAAAAATTTAATTCCAACCATTTTGTCGAGAATATGCTGGCGATGGGCATGCAGGTCATAAATCTGTTTGGAATAACCGTACATATTCAGAGGAACAAGTTTCAGCATCGATTCATCGTCATCTTTAAATCCGAGTGAACCGTTTCCGTAGGTGGCGGCACTGCTGGCATAAATAAACCGGGCATTGTTGGCTAACGCCCAGTCACCCACAATTTTTGTGTACCTGAAATTATTTGCCATGAGGAAGTCGGCATTCTTCTCGGTTGTGGCTGAACAGGCACCCATGTGGAAAATTCCCTCAACCTTTGCACCCAAATTATCGTCCTGAATTAATTTCAGAAAGTCATTCCGGTGAAGGTAGTCAGCATATTTTCTTCTGACCAAATTCTTCCATTTATTGCCATCACCCAGATTGTCAACAATCAGAATATCAGTGATCCCCATCTGGTTTAATTTCCAGACCATTACATTCCCGATAAAGCCGGCGCCACCAGTTACAATAAACAAAATAAATGCTCCTTCCAGATGCAAATTTGATTTGGTTTAAAGATAGGGAACTGAAACTTAATTTAAAAAAAGTGAACCTTACTGAAGCGTTCGATTTTATTTTGGCCAGAAATATTTTCTAATCTGTGCAGGAAAAATCACAATATTCAGAAAATTATATTCCGGATATTTTTATCTGCTTGCCTTTGTTGTGGAAATGCCTAAATTTGTGAATTCGCAATCAACAGGAACCCGACATGCTAAATGCCAAAATCGCCGGACTGGGACATTACGTTCCAAAGCAGGTGGTAACCAATGCCGATCTGGAAAAAATTATTGATACAACAGATGCCTGGATCGTAGAAAGAACCGGGATAAAGGAACGGCGGTGGGCAGATGTCCCCGAAGAATCGACGAGTTTTATGGGCGCTCAGGCTGCAAAAGCTGCCCTGGCTCAGGCTGGCCTTCAGGAATCTGATGTCGACTGTGTTATTTTTGCAACCCTTTCAAGTGACTACTTTTTCCCCGGGTCAGCTTGTGTTGTTCAGAACTTTATGGAATTTTCCGGAAATATTCCTGCGTATGATATCAGAATTCAATGTTCGGGTTTTGTATATGGGTTGCAGATGGCAGATTCATTTATCAAATCAGGATTATACAAATGTATTTTGCTGATTGGTGCTGAAATTCAGTCAACTTCCCTGAATAAAACCACTGCCGGGCGTGATACAGCCGTTATTTTTGGTGATGGTGCCGGTGCAGCTGTTTTAATTCCTTCCGAAAATGAAAAAGAAGGAATTCTTGCCACATCAGTTCATGCGGAAGGTAAATATGCCAAAGAACTCTGGTGCGAAGGCCCAACCCCATTGGATAAAGTTCGAATGACGCTTGAAAGTATTGAGTCAGGGAAACACTTTCCTTACATGAACGGCCGTTATGTATTCAAACATGCCGTGACACGATTTCCTGAAGTTTTAAAGGAGTCGCTTGAAAAAGCCGGGAAAACGGTTGACGATCTTGATTGGTTTATTCCGCATCAGGCCAATCTTCGCATCACCGAAGCGGTTGGCAATCAGCTGGGAATTTCACCGGCTAAAGTTATTTCCAACATTCATAAATATGGAAATACGACTGCTGCCTCCATTCCGATTGCCTGGTCAGAAGCCGTTCTGGACGGAAGAATCAAAAGGGGCGATCTTGTAGGAATTGCTGCTTTTGGGGCAGGATTTACCTGGGGCAGTGTCATCGTCAGATATTGAGAAAATTTGTCAGAACAATAATAACAGAGGAGGATCTATGCGATTAGTTACCCGGTCAGATTTCGACGGGCTGGTTTGTGCAGTGTTACTGAAAGATGTAGAGCAAATTGACGAAGTTATTTTTGCACATCCGAAGGATATGCAGGATGGCAAAATTGAAATTACCGATCAGGATATTATTACCAACCTTCCTTACAATCCCAAATGTGCCATGTGGTTTGATCACCATGCCAGTGAAGGTGAACGGTTGGATCTGGATGCAAACTTCCGCGGTCTTTTTGAAGTTGCACCAAGTGCTGCAAGAGTTGTTTATAAATATTACAACTCTCCCAAGTTCAAAAAATATGATGAACTCATGGTTGAAGTTGATAAATCGGATGCAGCTCAGCTTTCGAAGGAAGATGTGTTAAATCCAACCGGCTGGATTCTGCTTTCTTATGTCATGGATCCTAGAACCGGTCTGGGAAAATTCAGAGATTATGAAATCTCAAACATGCAGCTCATGCATAATCTGGTTGATTGGATCCGTACCAAAACCGTTGATGAAATAATGGCTCAGGCTGATGTTAAAGCCCGGATTGACCGTTATTTTGCTCACGAAAAAGAATTTGAAGAATCCATGAAAAAGCATTCTGTCATTGAAGGAAATGTTATTGTGACCGACCTTCGTGATGTGGATGATGCAGCTACCGGAAACCGGTTTAAAATTTATGCGATGTATCCGAATGCCAACATTCAGGTTCGCATCAGTTATGGCCGTGATAAAAATACAGTTGTTTGCGCCCTTGGTCATTCCATTTTTAACCGCACCAGCAATACGAACATTGGTTCGTTGATGGCTAAATTTGGTGGTGGCGGACATCGTGGCGCAGGAACCTGCCAGCTAACCGGATCAAATGTTGCCGGTCAAATCAGGGAAATTATTGATTCCTGTAAAAAGGATGGATGATCTTTCGATTATTGTATTACTGAGAAAACCCGCTTAAAAGGCGGGTTTTTTATTGTTTGGAGTGAGTTCCAACCCATTGGGTTTTCCGCTGTCATCCCGGACTTAGCCTGCCCCGAAAGCGTTCGGGGATCCGGGATCCAGCATTATACCTTTTAGGCTTTCCTTTTTTGTTTGCAACAGAAATTGACTAAAATCATTTTTCCGAATTATTCCCATAACATTAAATTTTTATCCGGAAAAACCCGATCTCTTGCCAATTCAATTCTGAGTGATTACTTTGAAGACGAATGAAAATAGCTGGAGGGATTAATGGCTGAGTATCTCGAGGAAGAAATGCAACACTATCTTGAACCCATTGCAAAAAAACTGTCTGATGTTTCTTTTGCAGACATTTTATCCAGACCAATCAAAGATCTGAAACTGATTCCGGCAACGCTTGTGAATGAAGATTCACCCTTGTCTGAAACCATTGGGATCATGCAAAACAAACAGTTCGGTGCTCTGCTTGTTACGCATAACGATCAGTTGGCGGGTATTTTCACTGAACGTGATATTCTGAACCGGCTTATTGGTGCAACACTTGAACTGGATAGTACGCCAGTATCAGCTTATATGACCAAAAACCCTGAATCCTTAATGGATACTGACCCGGTTGTCTATGCCATGAATAAAATGGTTGTGGGCGGATTTCGTCACATTCCAATCACAGACAAAAACGGAAAACCCGTTTCTGTTCTGTCAATCAGGGATTGTATTGCGTTCATCTGCAGTTTTTGCGATGAAGAAGTATTTAATCTCCCGATTAATCCGCAACGTGACGGACAGGCAAGAGAAGGCGCTTAAACTTTATTTTTTGAGCGCTTTTAATCTGAATTCCGATTTTTCGTCTTCAGTTGCTGCATTATTCCATTGATATAACGCACTTTCCCAATCACCATAAAGTGAATTTGGAAGCATGATAAACCGGCTTCCGAATTCACTTTTTAGTTTTTCAACAGCTTGGTCACGGTCAGAAACAGACTTTCCGTCAAAAATATCTGAAAAATCAGCCAGGTTATCGCCGATCAAAAGGGTAATTGAATAGTTCTCACCAATCTTTTTCCGTCTTGGTTCCTTAGACGATTCCTTTTCTCTGAAAACCATTTGGGATTCCAGAACTTGTGGAAAACCAACGGAAGTCAAATTTTTCATGGTTGCCGGGATGTCTGCAATTTTCCGGTTTGAGACATAGAAAATGGTAACATGCTTTTCATCAGCATAGTTTAAAAACTCAACTGCCCCCGGAATGGGAATTGCAATTGCTTCCTCAACCCACTCTTTCCAGCCTTTCGGGTAACTTTCTCCACTCAGGATTTGTCTGGCCTGGTAGGGCGAATTGTCGAGCAGGGTTTCGTCAATATCCACAATAATTGCGAATGGTTTTGTGACTGGCTGGGTAATAAGGGCAAAATCAAGACTAACCTTTGCAAAATTGTAAGCCTGAATCTGAAGGGCTTTCACTTCTGCAGCAGTTTGAAAATAATTGACCGCCTGAACCGAATAGGCTTTACTTGAGGTCTGTGAAAATGCTGAACCGGTTAAGACTAAAAAGCTAAAAATGAGAAGTAAATTTTTCATAACGGAAAAGGTAAAATTTGGAAGTTGAAAATGGTCGATGATGAAAACTGAATCTGTAAAGGCTAATTAATTTAAGGGTTTACCTGATTAAAAACAAAACGAATTGCCAGGCCTGTGTTTGTATCACCCGGAATTTACCCAGGCACCTTACCGGTGGTTGATTGGTTTTATATCAGGTTACAAACGACCTCCCTCTTGAAAATGACCAAACTTTACCTATTTTTGAGTAAGCAAAACAGAAGGAGCTGAGCACATATGACATCAGATAATAAGGCAATTACCAAAAAACGGAAAATCAGAACCGCCATTTTTATTGTGTTAACAACGCTATTTACGGTTTATATTTTTCTGTTTCCTCAACTTTGGATTTTTGCCACCATCATGGCTCTTTTGTGTGCAGTTGCCCTGATCATAAATCTCCGTCTGAAATAACCTTCTTTTCATTTTTACAACAACCAATAAGGAAAAACGATGAAATCACTGCTGATATGTTTATCACTTTTTAGTCTTCCGTTAATGGCGTCTGCGCAGGTGGCGAACGGTGTGATGCTTCCAAAGGCTGATCTGAGCGGTAATAATGGCGGACGTTTAAACGGCCAATCGTGGAGCAGTACAGAAATTACGGGTAAAGTCTATACCATGATGTATGTTGATCCTGATGAAAAGGGAATCAACGAACATGTTGAGCAAGCTTTGAAAGCCGAGAATTTCCCGAGGGATAAATATGGCTCAATCGCAATGATCAATATGGATGCCAGCTGGAAACCCAATGCGGTCATTAAAATGGTTATTGATGGAAAGCAAAAAGACTTTCCGCATACAATTTATGTGATGGATAAGGACAAAATTCTGGTCAAAAAATGGGGATTGGCAGACGATAACTACCATGTGATCACCTTTGATAAAACCGGAAAAGTGATTTTCCAAAAGGCTGGAAAATTGTCTGATGCAGATGTGAAAAAATTGATTGAAGTGATTAAAGCCAATTTGTAAGAATCGGCAGTTCAACTTGAAAATTTAAGTCCGACAATTCCGGCAACAATCAAAAGCATGCAAACCATTCTGATGGCTGTTGCCGGTTCCTTAAATAAAATCATCCCCAGAATTGCAGTCCCGACTGCACCAATTCCCGTCCAAATTGCATAAGCCGTCCCAACCGGCATTTTTTCAACTGCCTTCGCTAGAAAAACAAAACTCAGAATCATAGCAATAACTGTGAAAATGGTGGGTTTTAATTTGGTCAGACCTTCAGAATATTTGAGTCCGATTGCCCAGGAAATTTCAAGAATTCCTGCAATGATGAGAAAAAGCCAGCCGGATGAAAGCAAATGGAACCTCAATGGTCAATGGTCAATGGTCAATGGTCAATGGTCAATGGTCAATGGTCAATGGTCAATGGTCAATTTATATTAGTCTTTTAAAATAGGTCGTTCAATTCAAAATTTAAAATTAATCATTCAAAATTCTCAAACCTTCCGGTTCGGTAATAAACCTGAAAATAACTAAATTGAAGATTATTTTACTGGATCACCATGACAATTTTAGAAGCACAACAATCGGTAATCGACGAATTCTCACAATTTAATGATTGGGAAGATAAATATCGTCATTTAATCCAAATGGGAAAGGCAATGCCCGACTTTCCCGTAGAATTTCAGATTGATGATTACAAAGTCAACGGCTGTCAGTCTCAGGTTTGGCTTAAAGCTACACTCGATGGTCAACAGGTTGTATTCCAAGCAGACAGTGATGCGTTTATTGTAAAAGGACTGGTTTCGCTTCTCCTTCGGGTTTATTCAAATCAATCTCCTGCCGATATCCTTTCAACTCCACCCGATTTCCTGAAACAAATTGGTCTCGATCAGCACCTGTCTCAAAACCGTACTAACGGACTTGCCTCAATGGTGAAAAAAATTAAAACGTATGCAATCGGGTTTCAAATGATTTTGCAGCGGAAGCAGTAGTCAGGAGTCAGGAGTCAGGAGTCAGGAGTCAGGAGTCAGGAGTCAGGAGTCAGGAGTCAGGAGTCAGGAGTCAGGAGTCAGAAAATTTTAGCTTTGTAAGGTAAGTTCTTCAATTCAAAATTTAAAACTCATTTTGTATTAAAAGCCTGAAAGGCTGACAGGATTGTAGAGAAACCATAACCCACAAAACAATAAAAACCCCGAAGCCCAAGGCTTCGCCGCGGGTTAAAAGGGTGGCATGATTATAGACTTTGGTTTTGTTGTTGCAGTTCATTCCGGGTTTTTTCTGCCATTTCTATAAAATCCTGAAAACCTGAAGAAAAAAGTTCGTGCCATTGAAAATTCGAATACCAGGTCCGGTGAGATGCCGGAATATTTGGATTCAGGCAAAAGAAATCCTTTGAATCAAAAATGACGTTATTGATTTCGAGTTGATTATACCGTTCCGGATTGGCATAAACCCTTTTTAAAACAGCAAGATGATGTTCTATTTCAGAATTATCTTTCATTCTATAAAAACCTTCCTGTTTTGACTTGTACCCATTTTTCTCTACTTTCAACTCAATTTAACCAAATTACCTGATGATCAGAGCTTTTCTTCTTTTTGTTCTTATTTCTGGCCTTACAGTAAGTTCCTATGGACAGCGCACAACAGGTGTAGGTGCCCGTTGGGGAACTGTAAACGGATTTACTGTTAAACACTGGACAAACAATATCAATTCCATCGATGGCACCTTATCCTACACGATAAAGGAATTTGCTTTTGTTGATCTCAACTATTCCTGGCATTTCAGCGGACTTATTGATAAGTACACCATTTTCTTCTATTGGTCACATGGGGCATTTGTCGGAAAATCTTCAGGAAAAGGTAAATCCCTTTCAGAGAAGTTTCCATCCTGGTACACCGGTGCCTCAATTCGTGGTGGCGTATCTGTTCCCATCGGAAATATTGATATTGCAGTAGAATCAGGCGGGCGTTCAACAGTTCTCCCCAAGGTTTTTGGTGAACTGTTTACCGAAGGAATAATCAGATATTGGTTTTGAATCTGGCAATTGCAATCAACCTGATCAATTTTGCCAACATTTTTGCATGGTTCCGTATTTTAAGGTCCTGACCTAAATAAATTAGCTATTAAACAGTCACTTATCTCTAACAAGGCGGACAGAAAAACCATACCCTTTATTGTAGCCGTATCTTATCACCTCGGCACTATTGTGGTACATCGCATGGCTCCAGGCGTAATCGGTATCCTTTTCAGTAGAACTCCAGCAAATACCGAAATTGCCAAGATCGCTGAAATGACCAGCGAAGTTACGATACCCACCAGGAAGTGCGCTGAACCCATAGTCATCTGTACCATTCCCGCTAGAATTCCAACCCGATTTTGCCTTTAATTTCGTTCCGGCATTTGAACCAATAAAATTGGATAACTTTGTCCAGTCTTCGTCTGTTGGCACACGCCAACCGCCGGTTGCAGGGGCAAGTTTTCCTGTAAATACTGCGAACCAATTGTAAAGGTAGCCGTGAGATGATGCAATAGTTTCATCATTGTTATAAGCACAATAGGCACTTGTTTTCAAATTTGTCCATGTTGCAGCTTCGGTAACTTTGGATATAGCTGTTCCATCATTAAATACTGTTGTCCTTAAATTCTCAACGGTCCATTCCTGAGTTCCAATGGTAACAATGTTGTAGGTGTAACCATTATAAGTAAGCGTTCCACCGGTACCTTCTGTTGTGGTAAAACTATATTGACTTCCGTATGAAGTTCCAACCCGATTCGTAGCATAAGCCCGAACATAATACTTCGTACCCGCAGTTAATCCAGTAATCGTACTTGTAAAAATGCCTGTACCCTCACCGTCGGTTGTTTTATTACCACTCACAACCGGGTTTTCAGTTGTACTCCAGCAAACCCCACGACTTGTTACAGGTTCCCCTCCGTCATTAGTAATATTGCCACCAGATTTTGCAGTTGTGGACGTGATAGTTGTTACTTCCGTTGTGGTTAGAACTGGTAAATTTTTCGATGTATCTTCAGGCCCGGTTGACGGATCATCTTTTTTACAGCTACCGAATAAAATAATTGTGGCCAATAAAATGGTAATGATTTGCTTCATTGTTGTCCTTTTATTTGTTGCCTTTTATATTAAGTTCTAAAGAAAAATATCAAAATGATTTCTAACATAACGAATCCATCATTAGATTTCAAAGCCTGTTATCGTTCTTATCAATATTTTGTTTACATTAGAGAAAAATTGTTCTGTTTTTAGCTGACCATCTGAAAAATTAGAGAACACGCCTTTTTTGTTTTATAAAAACCATTGAAGACCAAACGGAGAACCCATGTTTGAGATGACCGAATCAATGAAGTTGGTACAACAAACCCTTTCCGATTTTGCTGTACGCCGAATCAAACCCGAATTTATGATTTGGGATGAAGCACAAACCTTTCCGACACACATTTTTCATGAATTGGGTGAACTTGGTTTTGCAGGGATCATTTTTCCTGAGAAATTTGGTGGCGCCGGAATGGGATATATGGAGTATGTAACTGCTATTGCAGAATTGTCTAAGATTGATGGCTCTGTCGGGATTTCAATTGCGGCACATAATTCACTTTGTGCAAATCATATTTACCTCAATTCTACCGAAGAACAAAAGCAAAAATGGCTGATCCCGCTTGCTCAGGGGAAAAAAATCGGGGCTTGGGGTTTAACTGAACCTCACTCGGGTTCAGATGCGGGTGGGTTGAAAACAACCGCCATTATTGACGGTGATAATTATATCGTCAACGGTTCAAAGCAATTTATTACCCATTCTCACTCTGCTGATATTTTTGTTGTCCTGGTAAATACAAATCCGTCAAAGGGAACAAAAGGCGTAACTGCACTGGTTCTCGAAAAAGGCATGGCTGGTTTTACACACGGGAAAAAGGAAAATAAACTTGGATTACGTGCGTCAGAAACCGGTGAACTGATTTTTAACAATGTAAAAGTTCCGGTTGCCAATCGGTTGGGTGATGAAGGAGAGGGTTTTGCTCAGGCCATGAAAGTTTTGGATGGTGGCCGGATTTCAATTGCTGCTTTGGCCCTCGGGATGGCGGAAGGTGCCTATGAAGCCTGTCTGAAATATGTTCATGAACGGAAAGCTTTCGGGAAACCAATCAAGGATTTTCAGGCCATTCAATTTAAGCTTGCTGATATGAAAACGGAAATTGAAGCAGCACGACTGATGACTTACCAGGCTGCTTCGATGAAGGACCAGGGAAAATCGACTACTCTGGAATCTGCTATGTGCAAACTTTATGCTTCAGAGGTTTCGGTTAGAGTGGCCAATGAAGCGGTTCAGATTTTTGGCGGATATGGATATGTGAAAGACTTTCCGGTAGAAAAATTTTACAGAGACGTAAAACTTTGTACAATTGGCGAGGGAACAAGTGAAATTCAACGGATCGTTATCGCCAGGAAAGTTCTGGATTCCAAATAGAGATTCGGTCATTCAACAACGGGCAATTCTATCCAGAAGGTACTGCCTTCATTTAGTTTGCTCGTCACCCCAACTTTTCCACCGTGTAATTCTACCAGTTGCTTTACAATGGATAAACCCAAACCGGTAGAAGTTTCTCCGCCGGTTGGTTTTGCCGTTAACCGCTGAAATTTCCCAAAAATCTTTTTCAAATCCTCTTCAGAAAGACCAGGACCATGATCGGTTACTTTTACCAAAACGGAGTTCTCACTTTTTTCGGTTGAAACAATGATTTCTGATCCGTGCTCAGAATATTTAATTGCATTCCCGATCAGATTTTCAATAGATTCACCGAGCCGGCCTTTGTCACCAGAAATGAATTTATTTCCGTTCAGACTTAATTTGATTTTCTGATTTTTGCTTTCTGCAGAAGGAATCAAATCCTGAGTGATTGATTCCACCAGCTGATTCAACCCTATTTTTTCATATTTCAACTCGATTTTACCAGCATCAATTGTTGCAGAAACCAATAATTCATTGACCTGATGCAGCATTCGCTGGGCCGCCTGACTGATCTGGGCGGTTCGTTTGGCAATGAGTTCATTTCCGGGATTTTGCAACGTCAGCATTTCGGCATAACCCGTAATTGCCTGAAGCGGATTTTTAAGATCATGTGCAGCGATGTTCAGCAATTCGGTTTTAAGTTCGTTGGCTTCTCTGAGCTGTTCATTTTTTGTTGAAAGCTCCTGATTGATCCATTTTACTTCCAGTTCCTGGCGGTATAAACTGATCAGGTTTTTTACCCGGGCCATGAGTTCTTTTGCATAAAACGGTTTATACATGTAGTCATTGGCGCCAGATTCAAGTCCTTCAACCTTCATGTCACCGGTTGCTTTAGCGGTGAGCAGAATGACAGGAATATTACTTGTTGACGGATCAGTTTTTAAAATCCGGCAAAAGTCATATCCATTCATTACCGGCATCATAACGTCACTGATCACCAGATCAGGCTGATGTTCTCTAACCGATTCAAGGCCTTCTTCACCATTTCCTGCTTCCCTGATCAGATACTGATCTTTCAGAATATCTTTGATATAATTGCGGATGTCACGGTTATCATCAACAACAAGAATCATTTCCTGCCGGCGATGAGCAGGTTCCTGGTTTTGTGTCTGATTGGGATGATTGTTAAGGTCATCCTGTTCAAGATCTGAAATCTCAAGTTTTAGATTCTCCTCCGTCATCAGGTCGGAGATATGCGGGGCATCTTCGATGATATATTCAGGCGGAAGGTGATCTTTGCCGGTTTTGAATCTGACAATGAACGTTGAGCCAATCCCCGGTTTACTTATTACAGAAATAGTTCCGCCATGCAGATCAACAAAATCACGTACCAGGGCCAGACCAATTCCTGTACCAGTCATTCCTGAAACTGAAACATTTGAGGTTTGCCTGAACCTTTCAAAAATGTGGGGAATATCCTGCTCAGGAATTCCAACACCCGTATCGGATATTGAAACTTCAACCCAGCCCGGGGCTTCATTCACGGGTGATTTTTGAAGATCCACTGTGATGGTACCCTCTTCGTTTGTAAACTTGAAGGCATTTGACAACAGATTATAGAATATTTTATCAACCTTATCACGGTCAAAAAAGAGAAGTGCATTTTCAGCAGAACTATTGAAAATCAGGTGGATTTTTCGTCTTTCTGCATAGGCAGAAAAAGCAGCCGAAAGATCCTTCAGGAAAGAAACCAGGTTTCCTTCTGATGCTTTCAAAGTCATTTTCCCGCTTTCCATTTTTGAAATATCAAGAAGCTGATTAATCAGCCGTAGCAGCCGTCTTGAATTTCTGAGCATCATTTCAAGCTGACTCATCAGACCAGGTGGAATGGGGCCATAACCGCCATTCAGCGCATGTTCAAGCGGACCAATCGTAAGGGTAAGCGGAGTTCTGAATTCGTGGGAGACATTTGAAAAGAATTGGGATTTGGCCTGATCCATTTCCACAATTTTTTGCTTTTGTTCTTCAATTACTTTTGCGGCACGTTCTGCTTCATGCCAGGCAATCTCGACTTCTGCAAGAGCCGTTTCTGCACGGTCTTTTTGTTCTTCTATGTCCTGAGTCCGCTCTTTAATAACCGCCCGCAATCTTCGTTCTGATTCTTTTAGTTTTCTAACCCGGCGTTTGTAGTAATACAGAGCTGATCCAGAAATCAGGAGGGCCAGAAACAGATAAAACCAGATGGTTTCCCAAAAGTGAGGCTTTAGAGTGAAAGTTAGTGAGGCTCCTGTTTCGTTCCAGATACCTTCAGGGTTTGATGCCAGCACCTGAAACGTGTAGGTTCCTGGTGGAAGATTGGTGTAAAATGCAGTTCGTCTGGTTTCTGTAAACGTCCATTCAGCATCAAAGCCAATCAATTTGTACTTATATCTGACTTTTAGGGGAGCCTGAAAATTAAATCCGATAAAATGAAATTCCAGTTTATCATTTCCGGGTTCAAGAGTAATTTCGTTCTGGCCAGAATAAACTGTTTTACCCGCAATCATATTTTCAATCAGCACTGTCGGAATTCTGGCTGGAGCACCAAGATCATTCGGATCTGCAATGACAACTCCCTCAGCTGTTGGAATCCAGATCTGACCATTTTTCATTTTCCAGCCGGCAGGTTGGGAACCCCCATTGCACTGAATGGTTTTCATCCCGTCGGTTTTGTCAAATTTTCTGATTTTAAAGGATGCAACGTAACCGTCAGCAAAATTGTTGAGTTCACTTCTTGAAACCTGATAGGGTCCTTTATTGCAGGTCAGCCACAGATTTCCCTTATCATCTTCAAGAATCTGAAGAATCAGGTCATCAAGAAGACCGTCAGCGGAAGTAAATTGTGTAACTTTTTTTCCTTTTACTCTGAACAGTCCATTGTTTGTCCCAATCCAGAGAAGCCCGTCTGCATCTTCATGAAAAGCAAATACAATGGCTGTCGTATCAAATCCCGGTAATGTGTTGGCGAGCAGTGAATCATTTTTAAATTCATGTAAGCCATTCCCATTTGTACCAACCCAGAACCGGTTGTTTCGGTCAATAAACATAGATCTGATATTATTGCTCGATAAAGCTGAAGAGTTGCTGAAGTCCTTAATTTTTCCATTTACTAACTGGTTAAGTCCGCCGCCTGCGGTTCCAAAATAAAGTGCCCCGGTTTGATCTTCGCAAACTGAAAGAACTACATTTCCGGAAAGCCCGTTTTTAGAATTGATAATTTCAGATTTACCATTTACAGGCAGATGTGAAACCCCATTGCCGGTTCCGAGCCAAATACCGGATTTTGAGTCCTCAAAAATGGAAAAGATACGGTCATCGGGAAGGCCATTTCCTGAATTGTAAAGGGTAAGATTTCCATTCTTAAGTTTTGCTGCTCCACCACCATCTGTACCGATCCAGATATCACCCGATTTTGTCTGATAAATCGATCGGATAAAATCGTTTGGGAGCCCATTTGCTTTAGTAAAGGAAGCAAACCTGCGGTTACTCAGGCGGTTTAGTCCGTTTGTTGTTCCAATCCAGAGGCTTCCTTCCTTGTCTTCAAAAGTGCACCAAACATTGGTGTGTGAAAGTCCGTCTATGTTTGACAAAACGTCCATTTTTCCATTAACATACCGATGTAGGCCGCCAGATGTTGAGAGCCAAATAGCTTCTCTGGAATCTTCATAAAGTTCGGTAATTGCGGGGTTCTTTAATCCTTCGTTTTTTCCAAGATGGTTAATCACTCCGTCTTTAATTATCAATGCGCCCTGATTGGTTCCAAGCCAGACTGAACCGTCAGAAGCGGAAAGAAAACAATAAATATAAAGACCATCTGTTTCTTTTTTATAAGGATTTGAAATCACTTTGTCGTTCTGAATCAGGTTTAGTCCGTTTGAAGTTCCGACCCAGATGATTCCAGATTTATCTTCATAAAGTGAATAAATCAAATCACTTTGAAGTCCGTCTTTGATGCTGATTGTTTTAAATGATTTGTTTTCTAAAATACCAATTCCGCCGCCAAGTGTTCCTGCCCAAATCCGGTTTTTACTATCCTTTAGAATGGTTCTAACAAAATCAACGGGAAGTCCGTCCTGGTGAGAAAACTGACTTGCAGTACCATTTTTCAGGTTGTACAATCCTGCACCGTTTGAACCCAGCCAGAGACTGCTGTCAGAATCGACCAGGAGGTAATTAAACGAATTGGTTTTAAAAATGGGGTGTGATTTTTTATCGTAGGTTACAAATTCAATTCCGTTGAACCTGACCAAACCTTCGTGGGTAGCCATCCATAAATAACCATCGGGAGATTGAACGATATTTTTTACTGTGTTTTGCGGAAGTCCGTTCTCAACTTTCCAGATATCAATAATAAATTCAGACAGTGGTTTTTCAGGATCAAGACCAGGTTTTAAGGAAGATTGTGCAGAAAGGCTCAGACTCGAAAAAAGGAGGGTGAAATAAAAGAGATTTTTGAGGATAAACACGCAAATTCTCCGGTCTGTCAGGGTAAGCCTAAGATAGGGGAATAAAGTGCTTAAAAGCAAGCGGGGTAGGGCAGGAAGGCGTAAGGCTAGGAAGCTGTTAGCTATTAGCTATTTGGTAAATAAAATTCAGGTTTATTTAAAATAGTCAAGTTGCGAAAAGGAAATTTGGATTGAAAGTCACCCTTTGAAGACGAAGATCCCGTCCCGAAAGCGTTCGGGATCGGGAGGGGAAATCCGTTGTAAGACTGATGGGGGATGTTGCTGTCTACAAAACCATTCCGGTCACCTCGATACGCCCGTCTAAAACCGGGAACTCGGTGTACGGCAGTTGTAAATCCTGATTTCTTCCAGGAGGGGTTACAAAATTAAAACCAGCAATTTCATTAACCATTTACAATTAACCATTCGCTTTTATCAATTACCTTCCTGCCAAAGGCAGACATCTATTTTCTTTCGTTGATGACTTTTCCGTGGCTGAGAACAGCTGCTGTTTGTTGATTTTTCAGGCTGTACGTGATCGATTCAACCAAAGGTTCATTCACAAGACTGTCAGACATCCATTCAATCAGGAAATTTGCACCGGTTCCGCTTTGATCACGATAGGGAATATAATAATCAACTGTTTCGAGCGGACTGATTTCAATGTGCTGATCCTTTAAAAAATCATGTACCAACTGACCTTTTGAATTAAAATACTGAACTCTGGTAATGGTGAGTGAACGTCTGAAATCTGTATTATGGAAAGCCAGGAAGGCGCTCATATCAAATTTTGAGGAATCTTTGAAATCAGGAAAACTGGAGTAAACCGGCAGATATAAAATTTGTCCTCTGACTTGTTTACCCGGTTCGTCTTTCAGATGGTATCCTCCGGGATCAAAGGATGACAGATTGCTATTGGAAAAAGGATCAGCGACTTTTTTTTCAGAGCAGGATTCAAGGGTTACAAATCCAAATATCAGGATAAAACAAAGTTGAAGGGTGGATCTCATTTTTGACTCCGTTCTATGACCACTGAAAATGGCTGGTTTACGCTTTTGAGAAAGATAAAAAAAATTACTGAAACATGTTGATGCTCAGATCAGAAAACAGAAAACAGAAGTCGAGCGAAGCGAAGATCCCGTCCCGCTTTGCGGGATCGGGGACGGAAGACGGGATGACACCTCTATTTCATTTTAAACTTTTACTTCTTTCCATTTTCCCTTTTTAAAATAATACCACGCCAAAAGGGCAATGAGAGTTTCAGCAACAGGAATTGCAATGAATGCACCGGTGGAATTCAGGTTTAATCCGGTTGAAAGTGCATAGGCCAATGGTATCTGAAAAAGCCAGAAACAGAAAAAATTTATTAGTGTTGGTGTTTTTGTATCGCCTGCACCATTCAATGCCTGAACCATTACCATCCCAATCCCATAAAAAATAAATCCGGTCCCGATTATCTGCATAGAAAGTACGCCATAGGCAGCAACAGCTTCATCTTTTGTGAAAAAATGTATGATGGGGTGGGCTCCAAAAAGGAAAAGGAGCATCACAAAACCCATAAAAATGGCATTGTACTTGGCGGTGATCATAACACTTTGCTGCGCCCGGTCAATTTGACCTGCACCCAGATTTTGTCCGACAAGAGTTGCTGCAGCGTTACTCAATCCCCATGCAGGAAGAATAAAAAAGACAAAATTCCGGATGGCGAGCTGGAAACCGGCGGAGGCATCGGTTCCTCCAGTTTCTGCAACCAGCCGGGTAAGAACAATCCAGCTTCCGCTGGCAATAATGAACTGAAAAGTTGCCGGCCAGCCAATTGAAATAATTGATTTTATCTGTACGTGGTCGTAGAAAAAGTGGTGTTTCTGAAACCGTAAAACGCCATCACCTTTAAACAGATGATAAATCTGGTAAGCAACCCCTGTACTCCTTCCGATTACGGTTGCAATTGCAGCACCTTTCAAACCCCAGAAATGAATAAAAACCGGACATAAAATGATATTGATCAGGCTGGCAATCCATAAACTTTTCATAGCCATGGCAGCATCACCGGCACCACGAAAAATTCCATTGATGAGAAAAAGCAGGATAATGACCACACTTCCGCCCAGCATAATCCGGGTGAAAATTGTCCCTTCGGCAACGACTTCAGGGCTTGCACCCATCAATTCAAGTAAATCACTGGCAAAAACAGCGCCCGTCACACTTACGATAACGGTGACAATCAGGGCAATAATCAACGCTTGTGCACCGGCATGGGCTGCCGCTTCGGGGTTTTTCTCACCAATTCTTCGGGCCACAATAGCAGTAGCAGCTGTACTTAATCCAATCGCCACAGAATAAACAATGGTGATGACCGATTCGGTTAATCCAACGGTCGCAATCGCATTTGCACCCAATTTGCTAACAAAAAAAATATCAACAATTGCAAAAACACTCTCAAGACTTAACTCCAGAATCATGGGGATTGATAGCAGGACAACAGCTTTGGGTATGCTTCCCTGGGTAAAATCCTGATGTTCACTTCTCAGTGACTGCCTGAAAAGTGAAAACGCATTTTTAAAAGAATCACGAATCTGGAGTATTGTCATTTTTTATCTAAAACAAAGCAGGTTATTTAATTTTTCATAAACTCAAATGACACTGATTTCTTTTGATCTTTTCTGATTTAAAAAGTAGGAAGTGAAAAGGAAAGTAAAAGGTAAAATCATAAATAAAATACCAATTTGAGTTGGGTCCACACTCAATGCTGAATAAGTTGCTCCTGCAAGATCAAAAAACAGTCCGGCATAAGCCCACTCTCTGATTTTTGGAAATCCAGGTACCAAAATGGCAATCACACCCAACAATTTGGCAACACCAATAAATGGAATAATGTAGGCCGGATACCCAAGATCACCAGCAATCATTTTAACGGCTTCAGGGTCATTCAGGATATCAGGAATTGCTGACATTGCCATAAAGGCCGCAAAAATACCGGTAACAATCCAATAAGCAATATTGATCTTCTTCATCGTTCTAACCTTTTCTGATTGGGTTAATTTTAAAAGTACATTTTATTGTTTAGATATCGTCAAGATAAGGCCGGGATTTTATTTATCCAAAAAGTGGCTTTTAGTAGTTTAAAAAATGGAGCTTCTGTCACAATTAACTGCCTCTGACCGTTCTCTTAGATCGTTTAAATTATTTTTCACAACCCAAACCAAGTTTCTTTCATAAGACTCTTTTATCTTTACAGGTTCTTTACCGGAACAGAATAAACCAATGAACTGTTTACTTCAACAAAACCGGTCTTTAATTTACTTAATGAATGAACTTATGAAATATCTGCTTTTACTATTACCTATTCTTTTTCTTTCCTGTTCGGAAACCAAAACCGAAAAAATGGCCGGATCTGCACCTAAAATCCCGGTTGAAGTTTTAGTTCTTGAGCCATCCACATTGACCGATTCCTATAAAACGTCGGGAGTTTTGCAAGCTAATGAAGAAGTCGATCTTCACCCTGAAACATCGGGGAGAATTGTGTCGATTTCCTTTTCTGAAGGACAGACTGTAAAATCGGGTGATCTTCTTGTTAAACTGAATGATGCCGATTTGCAGGCTCAGCTTGCTAAAAATAAGATTCAGGAAAAACTCGCCCGCGAAGATGCAGCCAGAAAAAAGGAATTATTGGGCAAAACCATGATTTCCCAGGAAGAATACGACAAATCAGCTTCTGCTTTTGAATCGTTGAATGCTGATCTGAATTTACTCAAGGCTCAAATTGCCAAAACTGAAATCCGTGCACCATTCAGCGGGAAAATTGGCGTTCGAATGGTAAGTCCCGGTTCGTTTCTTTCAACGGCTTCAATCGTTGCTACTTTGGTCGATGTCGATCCGCTGAAAGTCGAATTTGCTGTGCCTGAACGGCTGTCTTCTGTGGTGAAGTCAGGAACACCGGTTTCGCTGACTCTGAATTCAACAGGTGAACAAGTAACTGCCAAAGTTTTTGCAACCGATTCGAGGGTTGATCCGGTTAACCGAAGTCTGACAGTAAAAGCGTTAATTACCGGTGCCGGTTCAAGCTGGATTCCGGGCAGTCTGGTTTCAGTTTCAATCGGACTCTCACGTCTTTCTGATGCACTCCTTGTTCCCTCCAACGCCATTGTACCAGATCTCACCGGTCAGTTGATTTACACCGTTAAAAACGGAAAAGTAAAACCTGTCCCGGTTCAAACCGGTGTGCGAACAGAAACTCAGGTCCAGATTACATCTGGACTTTCGGTGGGTGATTCTGTTATTATTTCCGGACTCATGCAAATCAGAAATGGATCGTCAGTTGTTGCACGACCATCCAAACCGGCAGACGGAAAGTAAATCACCATGGCAAATCTTTCCTCTGTTTTTATTGACCGTCCGGTTCTGGCAACCGTTTTATCAATTACCATTGTACTTTTTGGAATTATCGGATATTTATTTCTGGGAGTCAGGGAATATCCGAGTGTAGATCCGCCGGTAATTTCAGTTTCAACAACTTACCCGGGCGCCAATGCTGACGTAATCGAATCCCAGATTACAGAACCCCTTGAAGAATCCATCAACGGGATTCAGGGCATCAGAACGCTCACTTCCTCAAGCCGTGACGGAGCAAGTAACATTACCGTTGAGTTTGAAGTTGGTGCCAACATGGAAGCTGCAGCCAACGACGTCCGCGACCGGGTTTCCCGTTCAATCCGTTCTTTGCCACCCGATGTGAACCCGCCATCCGTCACAAAATCAGATGCGGATGCCAATCCCATTTACACATTAACCGTTCAAAGTACGACCAAGTCTCTGCTTGAACTTTCTGATATCGGGAACAATATTTTCAAGGAAAGATTACAAACGATTCCGGGCGTGAGTGAAGTTCGCATCTGGGGCGAAAAACGATATGCCATCAAACTGAATCTTGATCCTGAAAAACTTGCCGGGTACGGACTTACCCCGGCAGACGTAAGAACGGCTCTGAATAATGAAAATATTGAGCTTCCATCCGGCCGGATTGAAGGATATAAATCGGAACTTTCCATCCGCACGTTTGGCAGACTGTCAACAGAAGATGAGTTTAACGATCTGATTATTAAGGAAATCAATGGCAGTCTGATCAGACTCAGAGATGTGGGAACTGCTTTGCTGGTTCCAGAAAATGAACGGGGAATTCTTCGTGGTAAAGGCGTCATCCCGATGATTGGGGTTGCAATTACACCTCAGCCAGGCGCCAATCATATTTCCATTGTGGACGAAGTTTACAAACGGGTTGAACGGATCAAAAAAGATTTGCCGGATGATATTCGAATTGGTGTTGCCCTCGATTCTACCGTTCCCATCAGAAAAGGAATCACTGAAGTCGGTGAAACAATACTCATTGCCTTCACACTTGTTATTCTTATCATTTTCATTTTCCTCCGTCACTGGCGTACGACACTCATCCCCGTGTTTGCAATTCCGATTTCCCTCATCGGTGCTTTCTTTATCATGTATCTTGCCGGATTTTCCATCAATATTCTGACTCTGCTTGCCATCGTTTTGGGAACGGGTTTGGTGGTAGATGATGCCATTGTGGTTCTTGAAAATATTTACAGCAAGATTGAAGGTGGAATGGATCCGGTTGAAGCCGGACATAAAGGAACGTCAGAGATTTTCTTTGCGATTATTTCAACAACCATAACTCTTGCTGCCGTTTTTCTCCCAATCATTTTTCTTCAGGGTTTGACCGGACAACTTTTCAGGGAATTTGGAATTGTAATGGCCGGATCGGTGATTATTTCCGCCTTTGTTTCGTTAACGTTGACGCCAATGATGAGTACCAAATGGCTTCGTCATCACGATCATGAAAATAAAGCATTTGAATGGTCGGAGAAAAAATTTATCAGTTTGGCAAATGGTTACACGAGGTACCTGACCGGATTTATGAAACGGAAGTGGATGGCACCGGCGCTCATGCTTTTTTCGGTTGGGCTCATCGTTGGATTGTGGTCGTTTGTACCAGCCGAACTTGCTCCGCTTGAGGATAAAAGCCGCCTTCAGATCAGTGCAACTGCTCCTGAAGGAACGTCTTATGAATTGATGGATGAGTACATGAAACAGCTCATCAGCAAAGTGGATACCTTACCTGAAACCGAAGCGTATTTTGGTATTACCGCCCCGGGATTTGGTTCTTCAGGTTCAGTAAACTCTGGTTTTATCAGACTTACTCTGGTAGAACCTGAAAAAAGAACCAGAACCCAGCAACAGATTGCAGACGATTTGGGGAAATCGCTTAGAAAAGATGTTTTTGCCAGAACCATTGTCACTCAGGAGCAAACGATTTCAACAGGTGGGGGCCGTGGTGGCGGACTTGCGGTTCAGTTTGTAATTCAGGCACAAAACATGGATGAACTCCGTGAAGTGATTCCTGACTTTATGGCAAAAGTTCAGCGGGACACAACTTTTCAAATTTCAGACCTGAATTTAAAATTCAACAAGCCTGAAATGGTAATTGAAATTGACCGTGACCGGGCCCGGACGATGGGTGTGAATGTTAAGGATATTGCTGAATCTATTCAGCTTCTTTTCAGTGGGCAGCGGTTTGGCTATTTTATTCTCAATGGAAAACAATACCAGGTGATTGGTCAGGCATCAAGGCAATTTCGTGATGATCCGGCTGATCTGAAATCAGTTTCGGTCAGAAATTCAAAAGGGCAATTGATACCGATGGATAATCTGGTGACGGTTTCTTACCGAAGCAATCCACCACAACTTTTCAGGTTTAACCGATACGTTTCTGCTACTGTATCTGCTTCACCAGCCGAGGGTGTTTCATTGGGTGCAGCCATCGAAAAAATGGAAACCATTGCAGATTCAACTTTGGATGACCGGTTTTCGACGAGTTTATCTGGAGTTTCCCGTGACTTTATGGAAAGTACGAACACACTTCTTTTTGCATTCTTACTGGCGTTGATACTGATTTATCTGGTTCTTTCAGCCCAGTTCGAAAGTTTCAAAGATCCGCTGATTATTATGTTAACTGTTCCTCTGGCAATAGCAGGGGCAATCTTATCTCTTTTCATCACTGACCAGTCTTTAAATATTTTCAGTCAGATCGGGATGATTATGCTGATTGGGATTGTAACGAAAAACGGAATATTAATTGTGGAATTTGCCAATCAGAAACTGGCTCTTGGTTACAATCGGTTTGAAGCTGCAGTTGAAGCGGCTGCTCAGCGTTTCCGCCCGATTCTGATGACAAGTCTGGCGACGATTTTAGGGGCAGTTCCGATTGCATTTGCCTTGGGTGCTGGTTCTCAAAGCCGGGTTGCCATGGGAATTGTGATCATTGGCGGATTGATGTATGCACTTGTTCTAACCTTATTCATTATTCCGGCTTTGTTTGCTTTCCGGAAAAACGGGAAATAAAATTTTCGCCAGAATGCAAAGTTCGCAGAGTAAATTTTGAAATATTTGGGAAATTATTGGGACTTTTCGTGAACCTAAATTTTACTTGCAGACATCTGATCCGTTGTCAAAAATGATCAGCCATTTACCATCAGCTTGAAGTTGCCACGTCGAATTAAATCTGGCGATAATCTTTCCGGTCGGATCCAAAACCGGACCTTCGGTTGTTCCGAGATTTCCACCACCAATTTCGGATTGTTCTGGGTTCCAGGAAAAAGGGGCTGCCTCTTCCTTGAAAAATGACTTCCAGTGATTTAATATTTCGTCTTTTCCACGGAGAGGTTTTCCACCATTCAGAAAGACTGCATCTTCTGCAATAAATGAACCAAACTCATCAAAATTCCGGTCTGCCATGGTTTTTGCAAACGCTTTTTCAGTATTGGAAAGAGCAGTTTTATTAAAAAATTCCATTTTGGTTTCTGATTCAGAACATCCAACAAGAAAGATTAGCGAAAGAAACCACAAACGTTTCAACATAGTGAACCCCAGAACAATTTTTTTACTTATTCTTTCCAACAAGACCCGAAAGAATTTGAATTTTCTTTTCAGTACTCATTCCTGACAAATTGGTTAGGGTAATTGTCGGAGTTTCAGAATTCAGAACAATTTTGCTCCCAAACCAATAGCCTAGCCCTGCACCAACGGCAGTTCCGCTCAGGGTGAGGAGAACCCCTTTTCCGCCAAAATCATCTCCAGCAATAGCAGAACCTGCTCCAGCTCCAATAATTCCGCCAATAAGCAACCCGCCCTCACGTTTCATATCTTTTAACTCTTCAATTTCCTTTTGGCTTTTGGTTTGCCCAGATTGAGCCAAACTCAGAATGTCAGAAACAGGAAGGGTAAGCCGTCCGTTATTTTCATCCAACTTTAAGGAATCCCCTGCAATCCAGCTTGTTTCCAATGAATTAAGAACAACCGAAGGTCTTCCCTGACTTTTAACCGTCCAGTATTTTCGTTCAAAAACGGGTTTAGAAAGGTAGTGTGTGTTGTCCGATAATTTCATGGTTCCGCAACCGGAAACGATAAAGACAAAGGAAAAGAGGGTAAAAAGGTAATTTGATTTCATGGTAGCTAGGGTTTTTGTTTTTGGAAGTGATTGGTTTTAAATGAAAAAATAAAAATAAAAGATAAAAGCCGAAGATTCTATCCTTTAACGGCCTGGTGTCATTTTTTTTGCCAGAGTCAGGATGACTGAACCCATGGCAGGTTCAAGTTCTGCAACCGGTTTTGTACGAAGTTTTACTTCCGCTTCAATTTTCTGTAACTCTTGTTTGGTTAGCGTTTTTCCGGATTTATATTTTTCCAAAAGTGATTTAAATAGTCGGCCAAGTTCTGAAACCTGATTGGAAACAGGCAGCAGTTCTTTGATGGCAATGTTGTTTTCTGCCATACGGGTTAATTTCTTTTTGCTGGAAATCCAGATTTCTGCCAGTTCAAACAGCTTTTTATCTGGATTCCGGTTACCAGATTTTATCATCGAATTTACCAAAAGGGAAGCAGAAATCACATCTGGCGCATCGGAAAGAGCAATATCAACCCCACGGGAAAATGGTGAAAAGGTCGTGTAACCTGGTTTGATACTGTGGCGTTTGTATCCTTCCTGAGGTTCAACTGCATTCAGGAAGTTTCTTAAATCCGAAATAGTGTCACTACCGGCCAACCGGCGCATCATCACATCCCTGTTGGTCACCAGATTCAAACCGATTTCTTCCAAACGAAGACTGATTTCAGGCAACCGGCGATACATGTCATCAACATTGATGACCGAACCCGACGACCAGAGTCTTTCAGCAATGGCAGCTGTTCTTGGCCAGATTCGCATATCCAGAGTTTCTTCATCTACCAGTTCTGCCCATTGCGTTGCTTCCCCACCCAGAATCCGGCTCTTCTCGTCATCTGTGAGTTTGGTTCCAGTTGGAATTGGATCGTTCTGATAATGTTCTGCTGCTGAATGAAAAAGATCAATGTAAAATCCGTTTGAAAGCACAGATTGAAATCCTGCCTTTGCCGCATCATCCATGTAATCACGGCCACGCCAGGAATGAATAACGATGTTTTTCGGAAGGGTTGGCTGATATATTTCATCCCAGCCCATCATCTTTTTTCCATTTTTAGTCAGGATATCCAAAATTTTCAAATTGAAATAAGCCTGAAGATCGTGGTTGGTTTTGAGATTGTTTTCAGATTTGAATTTTTGGATTTCCTGGTTTGCATCCCATTGTTCACCGTTATTTTCATCACCGCCAATGTGCATATACTCATCGGGGAAGAGGGCACACATTTCTGCGAAAAACTGATCAAGGAAGGTATAGGTTTCAGGCTTTGCCGGATTCATTGTAGATCCGAAAATGCCAAATCGTTTTTCCGGTTTGATGAATCCGGGTGCGGAAGCCAGTTCGGGATAGCCGGTCATCCAGGAGGTAGTGTGCCCGGGAATATCGAATTCGGGCATGACTCTGATGCCACGATCGGCTGCATAAGCAATGATATCCCTGATCTGATCCTGAGTGAAATAATTTCCGTTTGAGCCCAGCTCGTGAAGTTTTGGGAAAGTTTTACTTTCGATACTGAATCCCTGATCCTCACTTAAATGAAGATGAAGAACGTTGAGTTTCACCAAAGCCATGGCATCCAATTGGCGTTTAACCGTTTCGACTTTGAAAAAATGCCGGCAAACGTCGAGCATGAGTCCGCGCCAGGGAAAACGGGGTTGGTCTTTTATCTGAACCGACCGGAAGAAAAATCCGGATCCATCACGTTCAATTAACTGGTAAAGTGTTTCCAATCCGTGCAAAGCCCCAAGATCAGTCGGAGCAGAAAGTGAAATTGCTGAAGGAGAAATCGAAAGTGCATAACTTTCATCCTCACCAAGCCGAACCAATCCTGGACGGTCAACTGAAAGGGTGAAAGTTGTATTTTCGTTTGATTTTATAACCGTATCCGGATCGAAAGTCAAAGTTGTCTTTTTGCTAAGTCGTTTCAGAAACCGATGAATTGCCTTAGTTAACCGCGGATCAGGATTTCCGGAAACAGAAACCGAGAAAGTTGAATTGAGGTTGAATTTCCCCGTTTGAGGTGTAACCGAAGCCGGAACCGGCATCAGAGTGTTGATCTGAGAAAATGCGGATGTAGAAATCAGGATCGAAATCAGGAGAGTAGGTATAGTTTTCATTGAAGTTTTTGGCAGATTTGATTGAAAAAGAAGTGCCAAGATAGGAAATATGGAGGAAAGTACACAGTGATTCGACAGGCTCAGCAACCATAGGTAGCAGGTCGAGCAAAGCGAAGATCCCGAACGTTATAAACCCGGCGTTTAACGGGCTTTCGGAACAGTAGTGGCAAAAAATCTAGTGCCCATTGGGTTTAATTGTATTTTTTGTAAAAGGGTTAAGGAAATTCCTTGTAAATATCTTTCCGGTGAATGACCCTGGCAAATGTAACTTTTTCACCATCGATAAAAATTCCAATCCGGTAGTTTCCAATCCGGATTCGGTAAGCATCCTGAAAACCTTTTAGTTTTTTTAGATTTCTGATTTCTGTCTGATTTAACGATTCTTCTGCATTTAAAATGGCTGATTCAATATCAGATAAAACGCTTTCAATCTTTATTTTATCGATATCTTTACTAAAGGATTTTAAAAACTCAGTTGTCATTTTTTAAGTTTCTTCATAATGGTTGACCGGCTAACTGTATTTTCCCGATCCGTTTTCTCCATGATTAATCCTAAATAAAATTCTTCAGCATCTTCACCTGAAAGCTGAAGATGATTAATATTCATTTTCTTCAAGATTGAAGAAATTAGTGTATAATTCTCCAGATCCTCATTCGAAATGATGGTCAGTGCGGTAATGGGTTGGTGGCTAATTTTTTTTCTCATATTGTCCTCTTTTCACAAAGTTACAAAACACGGAATTAAAATCGCAGTTTTGGAATATAATTGCGGTTTCCACCAAACAAAAAAAGTCCGGCAGTTGCCGGACTTTTAAAAGGGGAAGTGCACCATCACGGACTCGAACCGTGGACCCACTGATTAAGAGTCAGTTGCTCTACCAACTGAGCTAATGGTGCAGAATTTATTCGAGCTTATTTTACAGGAAGCTCAGGTTTTGGAGCTGGAGCTGGCGTTGAAGCCGGAGCTGCAGTACCTGTTTTTTCGATAAAGGATTCTTGTCCTTGTCCACCACGTGGAATCAGGTAATTCGAAGAAATACACAGAACACCAATGATGATGGCAAGAATAGTGGTAAACTTGCTTAGGAAGTCAGCGGTACGGCGAACGCCCATAACGGCAGATGCCCCGCTTCCAAAAGCTGATCCGGCAAGACCCGATCCTTTTGAACTCTGAAGCAAAATTGTGACAATAAGTAAACCAGCAAGAACTAAAGTTAAAACAATAACTAATGTAAACATGTTATCTCCAATCGTTGTACACCCGTAGGGAGTCGAACCCCAAACCTTCTGATCCGTAGTCAGATGCTCTATCCAATTGAGCTACGGGTGCATATCATTTTCACTGTGAAGTGAGTTTTGAATTAAGGACTACAAAGGTAGAAGAAAAAAGAAGGGAAATCAAGTATGAAAATCGTCAAAATTTAAGACTTGGTTTCCAACTTCCTGTAAATCTATAATATTGACTCTACGGTTTTTTGATTTCAATGAACATGGTATCGGTTATAGCTGATCCAAAAACCCCGATTCCATCACCGGAAATGTTCATTTTGGGTTCAACAAAATTTCCATCAGTATCCTGAACATCTTTATGAGTTAACAGAAAGTTTTTTGCTGCCAGATCGGTTGCAAAAATCACAATACGGTAATTTCCATAAAAATTAAACAGATACCACTCAAGATCGTATTCTTGCAATCCTGAAGTCGAATAGTTTAAAATTCCTTCTCTGGAGTATTTTAGCGAATTCAGCGATTCTCTGATATCTGATGAATCTTTTTCTTCAACAGAACCATACCGGTTAACAGGAGTATAGATGAATTGATCAACTTTGGCATCAAGTGCGGTCACCCCGATTGCATAGAAATCGACTCCAGGGCTTGGCGTGTATCCCAGTTTAAAGGTTTTATACGTTCCATCCGGGTTCTTCTCATTGTAGGTAATGGAACCCGCAATAGTTGATGCAAGATCAAGTGCAAATCCTGCAGAAGGCGTGGTTGTTTCTCCAGCAGCAGAAAGGGTTTTACCGTCGATAATGGCGGTCACTTCAATCTTGTAATGTTCCTGATTACCCACAATCCAGTCGGTTCCTGCATATTCAAAGGCTAAGGAAATAGGATTAAAAACCAGGGTTGCCTGCCTCCCGTCAGAAAGCCGGGTCAGTTTGACCTGCGCATCCGGGAGTAAAATTGAACTGGCATCCAGTGGTGAATTCAGTCTGAAATTTCGTGAAATCCGGATGTTGGCCGGTGACGTTCCAGGATATAAGTAGCCTTCAATTACAATTTTTGGCTGATACGATGAAGATTCGAGTTCCACATCAGGGTCACCACAGGAAGCTAACAGAAACGTAAACGGTAAAAGCAATAATAATATATATTTAGACATGATCATCCTCAGAAATTAATAGTGACGCCAACTGTGGGCAGCAGCGGAAACATGGTGATTTTTTTGATTTCAGGTTTGATTTTTCCGGCCGTATTGCTGTCATCCTGATATTGGATAAACCAAACATTTTTCCGGTTCCCGATATTGAAAACCTGAAAGTAGGGAGCCAGCGTCCAGGTTGTGAATTTCTTTTCCCAGGTTAAACTGATGTCCATTCTGATGTAATCTGGGAGCCGGTAAGCATTGATTTCACCCGGATAAAGTGAAAACCCGAGATTTCCACCATTTTCAGAAAGCGGATCTGAGCCAACATCCGGTATTTCAGAAGAAATATAGGCAGAGCCGGGAGTTGTAATAGGTTGCCCCGTCGAATAGATGAAGTTCATACCAAAAAGCCACTTGGCATGATCATCGTCGGGGGTTGAGTTCCAGAGTTTTGCCCATGCTTCATCGAGTTCGGTGTTTAGAGTCGCATTAATGGTGTGTGAGCGATCATGACGGGGAGAGAATGATTTGTTCCTGTTGATATCAGAAAATTGGTATTCAGTGTGTGAATAGGTATAACCTAACCAGCCGGTGGCTAAGCCCATGTCTTTTTTCAATAAAAGCTCAGTTCCGTAACTGCTCCCATCACCTGTATAAAACAGATTTTTCGTATTTGTGAAAAGTGTGCGGTTTTTCGCATCCGTGCCTGACGGAATAATATCAGTTACCACGAATTTTTTAAAGGAATTCAGGTTGGTGTAAGTTTTATAAAAAAGTTCTGCCTGAAGTGTGAAGGCCTCATCGAGAACACGTTCGTACCCGAGTACGAAATGGTTTGAAGTTGAAGGTTTGATGTTTTTATCGGAAGTCACCCAGATATCGCCAACGAAAAACCGGGGGATTCTCTGTAGATATTGGCGGTAAACACCGGCAGCAAATTTGATGTTCTGAACGGCATCCAGATTATATTTTACCGTCAGTCTTGGTGAAAAATCTGTAAAATTTTCATCTGCTCTGAAATGGTCGAGACGGAGTCCGGTTTCGATCATCCAGGTTTCATCAGGTTTGTACTGGTTTTGAACATAACCAGAAAGGTGCGTCCGTTTTCCTTGTACATCAATCACGTCATTGTCGTTTTCACTCAGATAATGGGGATCCAGAAATTTACTTTCAAAACCGAATTTTACTGAATTTGCATCCGACCACGTATATTCCAGATTTCCTTTTAAAGTCAGATCGTTAATTTCGTTTGTTTCTTTCATGTGGATTAGTTTCAGGTTCAACTCAGAATCGAACCGGCTGTAAGTCAGCCAGAAATTGGCAAATAATTCGGGTGACAGAACCGAAAGCCATTTCAGGGAACCCGTATTGTTTCCCCAGTCATACTTCAGTTTATCTGAATCTTCTGCATCCGGGTTGAATTTAAAGTCGAGATAATCCCTTCCGCCGAAATAGCTCACCGTTAACTTGTTGGTTTCGTTGATGTCGATAAGAGCTTTTACATTTCCGTCAATAAAATAATAATCCGGTATTTTATCCTTCAGACTTTTCACCTGACCAACGGTTTTGTCAAAGTAAGTTCTGCGAACTGAACCGGATATACTTCCAATTTTTCCCATGGGAAACTGAAGCGTGGTTTTTGCGGAAAGCAGGCTGATGTTGGCGGTGCCTTTGAATGAATTCCGGTTTCCGTCCAGATTGGTCACATCAATCACAGACGACAATCTTCCGCCATATTCTGCACCAAATCCGCCCTTTGAAATCACGACAGATTTGATGGCATCGGTGTTAAAAGTTGAAAATAAGCCAAATGCATGTTCCGGATTGTAAATATCAGTTCCATCAACCATATAAAGATTCTGATCGGGTGTTCCGCCACGCACGTAAATCTGGGAAGAATAATCAGAAGCAGAAACAATTCCGGGAAGAGATTGAAGCGAGCGAAGTAAGTCTGGTTCTATAATCTGCGGAATTTTTTTGATATCAAGTCCGGAAAGGGCAAGTTGAGAAACCGGTTCATCGAAAAGTCTTTTTATGGTTCTGATGGAATCAGCGGAAACGACAACTTCAGTCATCGAAACAATGGCAGATTCCAGCTGAATATTAAGTTTATCTGCTTTTAGTTCGCTGGCTCTGATTTTTTTCTGCTGCGGAAGGAAGCCGATGTACCTGATTTCCAGAATCAGTTCGCCATCGGGAAGGCCAGTAATTGAAAAAAAACCAGAGGTATTGGTACTGGTTCCACGGGTAGTTCCAGAAACCAGAATACTGGCACCTATCAGGGCTTCACCTGATTCTTTATCGTAAACAAAACCTGCAACGGTTCGGTCAGGGCGGAATTCAGCAAATGCCGAAAACGCAAAAAGTAAAAGGCCGGTAAGAAAAAAGGACTTCACAAATCACTCCGATTAGTTAAAGGAAAAATGGGAAATCTGGTGATTTCCTCGATGACAAAGGTCAGGTATTTTGAGTCAGCTGGCAGGTAAATCTGACTGAAGTGTCAGTTTTACAGGTTGAACCGATGAAAAGATTCAATGAACGGGAAGGGATTTTAAAAAGTTACCTTAGGTTAAAACAAATTGACACACAGGTTTGGTGAGATTATGAAGGAAGTTGGGTTTGTTTGCCGGTTTTTTTCAGTTGGAAAAGGTGGCAGATTTTAAGATGTGGCTTGACTGGTAGAGACGTAGGATCGTGTTCTTTTGAGCCCACCTTATACAGTGCTTTACCAGTAAAAAGGTGAACTCAAAAAATAAAGTTAACTAGTTAATGATCGTCTCAGGAACAAATTATTCAACTTTGTAGCTGAGCAGATCTTCATCAGAATCAAAATACATATCATTATAGCCGGAATAGCTTTTAGGGTAAAAACCCTTCGCTATGACGTTTTACTATACCAATTCCCTTGACATAATAAGTGAATCCTTCATCACTGTAAGAATCAGGTCCCGTTATTTTATAATAGTCAAGGAAGACATTGGTATAGGTGACTTTATTTACAATAAGCGATGCAACTACTGATTTCGTTTGAAGAACTGCAAACTCTCTGTTTTCACTATCCTTATAGGTGTATTCCCTGGTTTCTGGAATGGGGTTGTTGCGATAGAAATTTCCGTAAAGAAGTGTATCTCCCGGCGTGATCGGTTTTAGAGGTATTGTTTCAGACCGGTGTTTGGGTAATATCACATCATAGACCGAGTACGTGCCACTATCAGATCTCACATACCCTATATAACCCGTTGAAGAATAAAACACCTCAGCACTTTTCTTAACAATGGGGTACCGAAAGAAATCAACGTTATAAACTTCCTGCTTTACAACATCAAAAAAACCAACCTTATCCAATTCAATTGTACGTGTATTCGTACGACCAGACGTATTGTCTGTATATAGGTAAATCCATTTGAAACCATTACCCACCGGGAATAAATCAGCGTTTGGAACCTTTTCCTCAGAATCTGATTTTTCAGAACAGGAGGTAATGGACACAAAAAGAGAGATACTTAACAGGAAGAAAATTATTTTTTTCATTTGATTTCCATGTGAAACAGATAAATTAGTACTAAGAGATCGAAGTATGCTTGAATATACTTAATACATGTGACAATAACAAGATAAATGTAAAGTTAAGTTTATCTTGTTGTTGAGCTAAAACTCATTTTTTTATTTCTCTCCAGGTAACCCGGTTCAAATCCCATCTTTCTTCCTTGCCCAAAATTTTTCTACATGATTTCCTGTGTATGAATGCATTTTATACCCGATTGAATGAAAAGACCATCTTCCGGAACTTGCATTTGTAGAAAAAAAGGAGAAATGCAATGAAGCGTTTATTAATACTCGAAGATGATTCACTGAATGCAAACCTGTTAAAAGACCTCTTCACGCTAGAGGGTTTTGATGTAGTCACAGCAAAAAACACCCATTTGGCTGAAGATCTCCTTTTTAAAAAGAAAATAGATTTGCTGATCACTGATATCAATTTACCTGGAATGAACGGACTTGACTGGTTAAAAGCCAGAAAAGAAGCGGGAAGCTCAATCCCCTTCATCGTGACATCAGGAAGCCATAAAAAGGAAGATTTTATTGCGGCCAATAAAATGGGTGCATTTGGTTATCTCGAAAAACCAATAAACCCCGAAGGAATGGTAAACTTGATTCATCAATTTTTTACAGTTTCAGGTGTAAAATGATAAAAAGAACCCTCCTCTCATTGGGTGCTGTTGCTGTTTTAACATCCCCGCTGGCTTGGTTACTCTTTGATTCTTATCAGGATCAAAAAGACCTCATCAAAGTAAGTATCCGCCAAAGAATGGAAACCCGTGCAGCCTTTCTCGATGCAACGGTAAATCAGGCGCTTTCACTTCTTGAACAAAAAAGTAAGGGATTGCCTGATCCGAAAGAAACGCCTTCACCTGAGGTCACTGAGCGGTTACAAACGCTGATTGGAGAAACAGGTTACCTTCAGGCTGATTTTGTTTCAACAGATGGAAAACAGATTTTTTCAACCAATCAAAAAAATAGCCGCTGGGAGCAATCCGTCATGACCACTTCCTGGTACAGACAGATTATTAAATCCTGGAAACCGGTCGTATCTCCCGTTTTTCAATTGCCTGTTGCCCCGTTTCCGGCGGTAACCGCTTTTGCTGTGCCTTATTATAAAAAGAATGAAATATCGGGAATCTGGGTTTTTTATCTTGACAGAAAAGCAACCTCAGAATTTTTAAAGTTCTCCCTGCTTGAAACCGACGGAAACCCGATTGTAGTCAGCGATCTTAACCAAAAAGTAATTTTTCCAAGATCAGGTGAAGTTGTGGCGGTCAGACTGTTTGGCGGTGACTCCCTGCTTTTTTTTGTAGATACCCAAAAAGGCCGGTATATCGGTTTTACAAGCCGTCAGAAGGCAGCGGGACTGAATACCTGGTTTTTAACTGAAGCGGCACCGGTTTTATCAAGTCTTGACTCTTACCGGAATACTCAATGGCTGGTTTTTATCCTGATTTTATTTGGTGTGGCTACTACGGTTGAAATGGGTCTGATCACCTATTTCAAACTCACCAAAAGTCTTTCGGTCATTCAGTTGCAGAAAAACAATTTTCAGGTTCTGAACAAAGAGCTAGAATCAAAAAAGGATATGCTTGAAACCAGCCATGAAAACCTGAAAGCACTATCCGATGAAGTACAACAAAAGGCAGGAAAACTTGAGTTCTCAGTCAAAGAACTGGAGTTAAGAGAAAAATTTCTGATGAATCTGAATCTCCCTGTTTTAATTATGAAATATGACGGGTCCATTTATTTCATTAACAGAAAGGCCGAAGAATTATTCCGTGAAAATCAGATTTCTGCCAAAAAGGCAAATCTGCTGAAACTGATCCAGGTAAGCAGGCTTACTGATTTTATCAATTTTCTGAAGCAATTAAAAGATAAACCTTCAGGCGACATCCGCCAATTTGAAACCGAACTCACCATCGGCAACCAAACCGTTCTTTATTCAATTTCTGCAAGTTTTCTTAACCTGCCCGAATGGAGTGGGTTTCTGATCAGCCTTGTTGATTTGAGTTATCACCTCAAACTTGAGCAGCAACTTCGTTATCAGCGCCGTGATATTGAAACGCTTTACCATTTATCGACTGTGTTTAAATATCAGGAAAATTTTAAATCACTTTTGGATGCAGTTTTTATAACGCTAAGACCACTTTTCCCTGAAACTGATCTCGTTTATTATCAATGGGATGAGCCATCCAGATCAATGAAAAAGACCAGTGAAAGTCTTAAAAGTGAAAAGAATTATCCTGTATTGATTGGCTCTGATTCAAGTTTGATTCATGCCGTTTGGGTAAGCCAAAGTCCGCTTTTTGTAGAAGACATCAGGAAAAAACGGGCTTATGCAAGTTTGGCAGAAGTTATGGTGTTAAACGGTCCGTTTATTCTGCTTCCAATTCAGGGCGGAAACACATCCGGTGTTCTTGCTCTTGTAAGTAAAACCAAAGAAGAATGGACGACAGCCGATCCTGATCTGTTGCAGAAAATAACAGCTCAGTTATCACAGGTTTTTGAAAAATTCAGGTTTTATGGAAGCCTGCTTGTGCAGAAACGACAAATCTTAAAAGCTGCCGGTTACCGTAACCAATTGCTTCAAGCCATGACACACGATCTTAAAACACCCGTGAATTCAATCAATGGGTATACCTTCCTGCTTGAAAGTGCAATTAAATCTGGTTCAACTGAAACTGCGAATTATCTGAGTAAACTTAAACTGGGCATTCAAAATACATCGTTCCTTCTTGAAAATTACCTTGAATTGGCTCGTTTTGAAAGAAAAGAAATTGATATCCGACCTGAATGGCATGAACTGGGTGAAATTCTTGAACCCGTTAAAAAAGAAATTCTCCTTGAAGCTTCATTGAATGAAGTTGTTGTGAACTTTAAGGTAATTTCAAATGCAGATTCAAAAATCTTTACAGACCGCCAACGCCTCCAGTTACTGCTCACCACGTTTGCAAACAACAGCATCCGGTTTTCTTCAGGAAGCGACCAGGTAGATATCGTGATTAATCAGGTTGAAGAACAGATTGAGTTTTCGTTCAGAGACCGTGGACCCCAGATTCAGCACAGCGATTTTCCTGCTTTGTTTAAGGCATTTGAAAACCCGTTGATGAAGACCGAAGGCCGCCTCTATTATGGTTCCGGTTTAGATTTTGCCCTTGCCGGTAAAATTATCAAACTGATGGGTGGAACGGCTACAGTTCAATCAGATAAATTTCAAACCGAATTTAAATTCACACTTCCGATACATGCAGAGATAAAAAATGAAAACCTTGAACTGGTCTAACCTGATTTTGATTCTTTTGCTCCTGCTGGTCACAACTTATGTGAATGGCCAGCCGGTTAACTATACTCTCATCAGAAATGGTGAAATCAGCCAGGTTTACGAGGCTACAAATAACCCAGGTGATGAGGTTCTCATTGTTTTTAATAAAAATTATCTGGTTGATGAAAATAATAATGGCGTAAGTGACGGTCTTGAGATTGCTACTTATTACGCCCAGAAACGAAACCTTCCGTCTGAGAATATTCTTGGTATTTATACCTCAGTAAATGAACAAATTGAACGCAGCATTTTTGATGCTGATTTTGATGCGTCCGGCAGGTCGACCCACATCAGGCAAGATCTTGAAACTTATCTGAGTGAAACAACAGATGCCGATGGGAATCTTCTCAAAACCAAAATCCGGTTTATTGTCTTAACAAAAGGAATTCCGCTTGCAATAACGGCACTGAATTCAAGTGCTTATGAAGCTGCAGATTTTTCATCGGTAGATCAGGCTATTACCTTACTTTTTCAGATTCACCCTATTAAATGGCGGGTCAGCAATCCATATTATAATCCTGACCGCAACGGATCCACCACTTCACCTTTTATTCCGTTTGCATGGGAATTAAATGACGTTAGACTATCCTACCTGGTGACACGCCTTGATGGGTACAAGCTTGATGATGTTTTTGCACTGGTTGACCGGTCACTTGCAGCAACTGAAAATCCTCAACGGGGACTTTTCGTCATTGATGGTGACGGAAAAACGTACACTGATTTTGATCAGGCGTTTGACAAACTGAAAGAGGCTGGTGCCAGAGTTTTCCCTGAGCAGCTCGATGAAACTCCGCAAAATATCCTAACTGCACCAGATTCAGTTCTGGGTTATGTTTCAAATGGAATTTATGGCGGAAAACCTGCCAATTATGTTGATAATCTGCTGAACTTTACCTATGCACCCGGTGCCATTTTCAGTTCATATGAATCATTCAACGGTGCCAGTTTCAGAAAGCCCGATAAACGAATGGGGCAGGTCGGACAATTCATTGCTACCGGCGGTTCTGGCGGAATTGGAAATGTGAATGAACCGTGGTACCTGGGAATCGCACGTGAATTTGTACTTTTCCCAGCTTATGTAAAAGGTTACACCTGGGCAGAAGCAGCCTATCAATCTTTGATTTTTACCGATTTTACTTCCGTTGTCATTGGCGATCCGTTGATGCGAATTGCAGCACTTCCTTACCTTCAAACAGGAAAAACGGCTTTCCGGTTAATTTCATCCTGGCCTTTAACTGAAGGGCTCATTGATTCACGGGGAACCATTAAACTTGAATTCAATGAAAATCCTGACCCGAATAAAATTCCCAAATTTCATGCAGAACCATCAGGCATAACTTTCACCACCTATTTGTTTAACAATCAGTTGTTTTTATTTCCTGAAAGTGACCTGCCTAATAATGAAACTCAAACCATTACAAGTGAGAGTGAAGTCGGGTCTGTTTCTGGCCGTTCGGTAAATTTGCCGGTCTGGTTGCAGGTGAATGTTTCAAATTCAAGTTCTGTTAATTCGAGTCCGCAAATTTTATTGGTTTCGCCAACCGGAAACCGGATTGCTCATGATTCGTCACTGGTGGTTATTTTTTCAAAATCAATGAGTCCAGCCTCGATTTATCCAATTATTACGAAACCAGATTTCAACCAGGTACATGACTGGCAATTTAATAACAGAATGCTGGTGGTGACCCATGATTCCCTGAAATCAGGTACCCGTTATCAGCTTGTCTTTGATATACACACAAAAGGTTACGATCAAAGTGCCTTTTTCTGGGATCCGATATGGTCATTCACAACCCGTTTTACAAAAGTTGTTCGTGATATTGATGGTGACAAGAAAGATGAAGTTGCTTACAATTCTGATAGAAAGGATGAAAACGGCTACGAAACCTTTTCAGATTTAACAGGAAAGAAAACGTCTGTTTTCGCATTTGTTGATCCGGAAGGGGATGGCAGAGTGAAATTTTTACTCAAAAACGAAGGAAAAACTGAACCGTTCGGTTACTGGAATCCGAATGAAGGTGAGGGTGGATATTTTACCTATGTGACGACGGGTGATGATGATGAAGACGGCACTCCAGATTTTCTTTTTGATGCAAACGGTGAAGGCTCTGAGCAAACTGCCTGGGATCCAGATTTGGGCACCACCCGGCCAACTGAAATGGCAATTATCAATTCCACACCAAACCAATCTGCGCCAGGTCACAATCCGTTAAATCAGGTAAAAATCAGATTTTCGCTTCCGCCAGATTTAACATCTCTGAAAGGAAAAACGACGCTTTTACCTTCTGGCAAAATACTTCATTTTGCTCAGGGCAGTGTTCCCGAAGAAGTTCTGATCCAACCAGATTCCATGTTTACTCCGCTGACCCATTATACATTGAAAATTTCAAAATGGGTAAGAAATAACCTCACAGATTCTACCGGTACTGATTTTGTTCTGAAATTTTCAACAACTTCTGTTACTGATCTGGGACGGCCTTTCGTTCAGCTCAGCTATCCTGATTCAACAAGACAGCCGATGCCGGTTTCGGGTATTTTTTGGTTTGATTTTTCACAAAATATGAAAAAAGACAGGACCTTTTTTACTTGTACGGTTCCTGATATCGGTTTGAATTTTGTTGAATATTGGGTCGGGAAACGACTTTATTTACTTCCATTGCAGTCCTTACCTGAAAATAAAGTGATTCAGCTGACTTTAGATCCAAATGTTGAATCTGCTGATTCCCAGTTAAAAATCACCGGGACTACCCAATTCAGATTTTCAACCTTCTACAAAGCTGCAGATGCACTTCCACCCCAAATATTGATTCCGCCTGGATTTGAAACCGACTCAATTGGTATCAATAAGTCAATTCCGTTTCTTTTTTCAAAAGGGATCATGCCGGCTGAGTTGCAAAAACTGGTTGCGACAGGATCGGGTTCACCCTTTTTGGTAACCGTTCTCGCGCCTTCCTTAATTTTAGTTTCGCCTGAAACCCAATGGAAATCTTTTGAACTGCAAACTTTAAATTTCCCGACAACGATGACGCTGCTGAGCGGGAATTCTTTTCAGTGGTCTGCATTTAAATCCTGGGTGGCTTTTCCTGATTCTTTACTTCTGGATATTGATGCAGACGGTTTGATGGAAGTTTCCAGAAATTCGGACGGTAATTTTTCTAACGGATTTGAAGATTTCGATGATTCAAAGGGGCAGAAGTCACTCTCAATTTTGTCAGCAAGATTAACTGCTTCAGACTTTTATTCACATCTGATTTCTACAAACGGAGATTCTGTACCCGACAAAATCTGGATGTCTTATGGTTCTCTCACCGGGAAAACCGGACTTGCCCGTCAGCACCCCTGGTCAGAAGGTGAAGTTGAGTATGATGTAAATGATGATGGATATACTGATTTCCAGGTAAATCTCGAATCAAAAAAATGGAAACCCGTTCTTCCTTATCTGGTTAATACTGTTCCTGAAAATGGGGCAATCAGTGTAAGTGAACAACAAGTCTTAACCCTTCAGGTTAATTCGGCAATTAACATGCTTGATTTTCTTTCCACAATCCGGATTTTACCGGCAATAAATGGAAGGTGGAGTCAGAAGGAACCCGGACTTTTTATTTTTTCACCTGGTGAAAATTGGAAATCGGGACAAACCTATCAGGTAACCGCACCTGGATTAGTAAATGTTGGAAAAAAATTCTTCATCCTACCGTTGACACTTCGTTTTACCGTGAGACTGGTTCCGGGTTTGCCACAACTTACCTATCGTCAATTTCCTTCAGCGATTGATTCTTTTCAATCGGTTTCCGGTTCAATGGTACTCATTTTCAGTGAACCTGTCGATACCAGTTCATCCCGTTTTTATTCCTTTATGGATGGGACAGTGGTTACGGGCAATTCTCGTTTCTGGCTTAATGATTCGACTTTAGAAATGCCCTGGCCAAAAGCGCCTACCGGAACTCATCAGTTTAAAATCACAGGCTATTTTGAAAGACTGGATGGAACTTTGGTTTCCCAAACTTTCAGTTCTTCGTTCACTACCGTTGCTGAAGGAAGCCTTGAACGTCTGGAAACCATCATGACTGATGAAAACAGTCCGGCCAAAGGGAAAATCAGTTTGATTTTCAATGACCGCCCTGATTCGTCAACCCTTTCACAAGCAGCTCTTTTTGATAATTTATCAAATCCTGCACCGTTTCGGTTTACTTATACAGGACACCGGATCATGACTTTGTTCTGGGACAATCTGAAACCTGAAACCCGTTATCAGTTTATTTCAGGTAGTGGATTCACTGGCAAAACATTCAAAAATCAGCATTCCGAAGATACACTTGAGTTTATCACCTCAGGGAAATTGCCAAGGGCAAAACTTTCTCTGGATATTGATGGCGATGGTCAATTGGAATTTGCGCTTGACGCTGACGGAACGGTTTCAAACGGATTTGAATCGTTTCTTGATACGCTTGGAAATAAAACAACCGCCATCCTTTCCGCAAGGCTCACCTCCGGCTCCTGGTTTTCTCATTTGATTTCAACGGATGGTGACTCAATTCCTGATCTGATCTGGATGGCTTATGCTCCCGGGAACGGTATGATTGGTTTGGCACAACCTCATCCCTATTCTGAGGGAACTATTGAGTATGACAGAACCGGTGACGGTTGGATGGACAGTCAGGTGAATCTGGCTACCCGGAAATTTACAGACGTGCAACCTTATCTGGCTTCATCTGTTCCTGAAACCGGTGCAAATGAAGTGCTTCCCGGACAAAGTTTGACGCTGACTTTTAATTCTGGCATTAATTTAACCGACTTCCAGAACGCAATCCGGATTGATCCGGCCATAAACGGAAACTGGAAACAACAATCTCCCGGGTCATTTACATTTACTCCCGATGGTGTCTGGAAACAGGGAACTGTTTATAAAGTGACTGCACAGAATCTTGTTAGTCCGGGCGGAAAGAGTCTGATCGTACCGCTTGATCTGTTGTTTTCAGTCAAATCAGTTCCTGTTTCATCCGGTTTAACCTGGAGTCAGTTTCCTGCAAAAACCAATTCACAGCAACCGGTAACCGGCTCACTTGTCGTCATTTTTGGTGAACGGATGGATACTTCAGGAACAAAGCTTAACGCCGCATGGGATTATAATAAAATCTCAACTTCCCGATTATTGTGGATTAATGATTCCACGCTGGATGTTGCCTGGCCGACTGACAACACCGGAACTCACAGGTTTTCAGTTTATGGCCTTTTCAGAACCCTTTCCGGACTTTCTGCAACCGATTCGGTAACCTCCGTTTTTACAACGGTAAACACAGGTTCCCTGCATCCGCTTTTGGTTCTGGAAAAAGGTCTGGTTAATCCTTCTACCGGGAAATTAACGGTCTTACTAAATGACAAACCTTCAACCGGATCCTTTTCGTTTATCCGCCTTGAAGAAGAGTCATCTGCTCCTGTTGTTGTCGCCATCCAGAAAACAGCAAACCGGTGGATATCAGTTTCATGGTCAAACTTGAAACCTGAAACCCGTTATCACCTTATTCTGGGTGAAAAAACGTCAGGAATCACTTTCTCAACTTCCCATCCGGAAGATACACTCAAATTTCAAACCTCGGGAACACAACCCTGGGTGAATATGAATGTTAAAATCCGTCAGGCTGGTCAGGATCTGGTTTTAAGCTGGACAAGCAGAACCACGACCGACAAAATGGAAGGTTACCTTCTGAATTTACCCACAGCCGTTCCTGACACAAAAAGGGAACTAACCGGCTTTTCAAAGTCAGCGGAAATTCTGTACTAGTAAAACTCAGCAGTTTTCCATCACCTTCAACTTTCCGTTTGTTGGTTTTAAATCCCGGTTCCGGCGAAAAAACTGAGTTCACAGCCAGAACCTGGGCAGGAAAAGCAGGTCAGCTTGCCATTCTGCCTTTACCAGGCGCAAAACTGATGATTGAAAATTGGGTATCAACAGGAACACCGGTTGCACAGATTAATGTGTGGAATTCAACACTCCAAAACTGGAATTCAGTCTTCAGAACCGGAAATGAAACAACGTGGACAGGTTTAAATTCTCTGACGGGTCATTCTGCCGGTTTAGCTGTTATACCTGAAGCCAATTCTGCATGGCTTTCTTTGCCTTTCCCTGATTCGCTTATCCAAAGTGTTGTTGCTCACGGTTTTACCGGATTCATCAACTGGCAGAATCAGGTCAATTCTGCTTCCGCACTTAGAAAAATCATTCCCGGTCTAAAACGGATTACCTTCTGGAATGAAGCTGATCAGAAATGGATTGAAACCACCCGTCTGGCCAATGGTGCCGGATGGCTGAACAGTCAGCCTTTAACCTGGGGAAGTGCCTTTTTCATCGAATCAGATTCAAGTGCAACCGTTGGGCAAAATGGGAAAACGATTAAGAAAACCGGCTCACAACCCCTGATTGCCGGAAACGCATCTTCGTCATTCCCAGGCCGGAACCTTATTGTTCAACTTCCTGAAAATCTGGATTTATCAACAGTGATTGCTGAAAATTCGGTAAACAGCGGTGTTTCAATTCTCAATGAAACCGGAAATGGCATTGACCGGAATTGGGTTTTTGTTCAATCTGCCAACTATAAGCCAGGAACCCAATTCTCCTTTTCAGGAAAATTTGAAAACGGAACCAGCTGGACTTCAGGCTGGCTGGGTGAAAGTCAGGAAAGTGGTCTCCCAGAAAAACCACAGTCCTTTGAGGTTGGGAATGCCTATCCAAATCCATTTAACCCTTCAGTTTCATTCAGTATTTCGGGAAGCGAAAACGTTTTGGTTACCGTCTATTCTGTCATTGGCCAGGAAGTACACCGGTCAACAATCCATCCGTTAAAAGACGGAAAAACAACCTGGAATCTGGATGCCGCCGGTTCGTTAGGTGCATCGGGTTTGTACTGGTTCCGGTTTGAATCCGCCGGGAAAATCCTGACCAAAAAAGCAATTTTTTTAAAGTAGGTGAGTTATGAAACAGATATTATTTGCAATTATGCTTTCTCTGTTTGCGTTTTCAGTTTCTGCACAGATTCAGTTGCCCCGGTTAATTACCGGCACCATCTGGTTGCCTGACGGAACTTCACCGGGGAAGAACATCAGGTTTATTGCATGGCTTAACCAGGATCAAACTGATACGTTAACTCAGGTTTCACCGGGTTGTGGCGTCAATAATTCAAGGTGGTATCTGAACGCTGGCAATTTCAATGGCGGATGGTCAATCGGTGATACCCTGTTCATTCGGTTTATGGATTTTACAACCAAATCAGGGGTTAATTACCGCCATATTATCACAGAAAATAATCCTGAGTTGGTCGTAATCCTTGAAAGACCGGCTGAAATTACCGGTTTGAATGGATTTTCACTGAACCGGAATGCAACCTTTAAAGGTCAGCCGGTCAAATTCAAAGTGGTTTCAAAATCCATCCCGGTTTTGCACATTTACTCAACGGATGGCAGGCTTGTCTTTACAAATTCCCGCTGGAATGAAGTTGAACCGGGTGTTTACACCTTAAGCTGGTCTGGGTTGAGCAGTCAGGGTGAATTGCTTAAAGAGGGAACCTATGTTTTTAATCTTTCCGCTGGTTCAGAAACAAAAACCGGTCTGATTGGAGTCATCCGATGAAAACGAAAATGATACTTTTTTCGCTTATTCTGACTGGTTCATTGTCGGCACAGGATCTGATTTCCTTTCCTGATGAAGGTCTCACCATAGCCGATCCGGCCGGGGTTCCCAACCATCCGGCATCCGCTCATTATCTGAACGGAATTTCAATGACCTTTTTCCATCACCCGATTATCAGCGGATTGAATCTCGGTTCAGCGGCTGCTTCCGGGGCCATGGTTTTGGTTCCAACAACAAGTTGGCTGACTACCGGAGTTGCCTGGGATCGTCTTGCCGTTACTTCCTTCGACAAAGACCTGAAATCGGGTAACAGGTTTCACCTGATTACCGCCGGGAATTTCGGGAAGCGTTTTATCTGGGGAATTGATGCGCTGTCAGGATTCGATAAATGGACGGTCACCAATCTGGAAACTGATCAGACCGAAGCCGTGATCAATCACCAAAACTGGTCAGTCTCGGGTAATTTGATGGTTCTGCTGTCAGAAAATCATCTGGCAGGAATCACTGTAAATAATGGTGCTGTTTCCCATCGGGAACGGTTTCGTAAAGAAGTTTTGGCTGAATATGCATTTTTACAACCCGTTTGGCAGGGTTTTGCCGGTATGATCTGGCGTGAAGGCGTGTTTTCCGGTTCAGATGAAATCGGGTATCAGGGCGGAGTTTGGGTGGATGTTTTCGATCAGGTCAGGCTTTCGGGCTCTTCACAATATTTTCCTGAAACTGGTTTCAGGTACACAGCCGGAATCTCTGTCAATCTTGACCTTCCAACCACCCGATCAACCTTCCGTTATCAGGGAACTTCTGCAAAAGCAGACATTGGTTCTTTTGGCCAGTTTGTTGCCATTGATCTGAAAAGCAAGACTGATCCGTTTAATGCCCGGCAGTTAAATCCGTTAGATCTGGTTCGTGATCACATTCAACCTATGTCATCGGCGAGGTTATTGTCTGCACCTGTGATTTTTACCTCACTTTCGGGCGAAGATTCTCTTAGAGTCCGGTTTTCAGGAAGTGATCAGGGAACTGGAATCCGTTCAGCTGTGATTCATATTTATTCCACCGAAACCGGGTTTCAGGTTATGGAAATCAAAAAATTGTATCCCCAATTGAAACAGGTCAATGAGTTATTTAATTGGGATGGCTTGAATAAAGAAGGAATCCTGGTTCCGAATGGGGATTATCAGACCCAAGCTGTGTTTACTGATCAGGCCGGACTTACCAGTTTAACTGATCTGCTCGATTTTAAAGTTCTCTCGCCCTTAAATGACAGAACAGCCCCAACGGTTTCCTTTGAATGGAATGAAACGACGGTAAAACTGAAACCTGAAGAAACCCATGCAGAACTCAGTGGTTTATTTTCAGCCACAGATAATGAGCAGGGAAAACTGAGATGGTATGTTGAATGTATCAGAGTGATGTCAGATTCAGTTCAGATTCCGCTCTGGAAAACTTCCGGTCATGTGCCAACAAGCAGAACCCGTCTTGTCGTGCCGCTTTACAGAAAGATTTATCAGCAGGCTTTTGAAGGTACTTATCTCATGAAAATGACGGCAGTTGACGAAGTTGGCAATCTTACCGCAACTTACAGTTCACCGGTTCAACTCCTTCAGGCTTCAATGCCCGAAAAGGCAATTCAGGCTCTGGTTGAAGCTAAAACACCAATCACTCAACCCATTCTGCAGTTGCCGACCATAAAAATTCTGGCAGATCCGGCTGCACATTCAAAATTAAAAGCAGAACTTGACTTTAATAATCAGAAAATCTCGCTTACCAGCCTTGTTCTCAGAAGTGATGGAATTCTGGATATATCGCTGTCTCAAAGTACACTGAACCTCATCGGCGTTCTTTTACAGGACAATCCGGATCATAAGTTGACTGCGATTATACCACAAAGCGCAAAAAATGCTGACTTTGATAAATTGTTCGATTATTTTGAACAATCTTTTTCTGTAAGTTCATCCCGCATCCAGATCAGGACTGCCGGAGATTCCCAAAAAGTAATTTTCCAGGTAAAATAACATGACACCTTCAGAAAAAAAATGGATCAGGTATTTACTCCATGACCTGAGAAATCCGCTCTCAGCAATCAAAACCTCTTTGCAGATCAGAAAGATTAAAAGAAAAAAGGGAGATGAGTCGGGGTTGGATTTGCTGGATGAAACAATGTCAGAATCTGTGAAACGGCTTACGTTGCTCATGGATATGATTCAATTCACGGTTCAGGTCGATGGCGAGGAAGGAATTCGGGCGGAAGTCTCTGTGCCGGAGATGCTCAATCATTTCCCCGGTTATTTATCTAGACATGAACCTGACCTGCTGAAAACCTGCCAGATTGAACCTTCCGGATCAAAAATGCCTTTGCTGATTATTCCGGATCTCGTCGATCAGGTTCTTGTGGGGCTTATTCTTTTTGCCTCTCACGTGAAAACTGAGGGAAGTAAGGTTTTTGTTTTTGGGAAGCTGAACCAGATTTTAATAGTCTGGCAGGATGCCTCACCAGGAAATTACAACTCTGATCTGTTTTCTATCGAAGGACAGGTAGATCAAAAGGAAGCCCGGCAAGGAACTGGTTTTGGGATTCCGCTGATCTTTGCCCATCATGCAATAAACGAAGTATTAAAAGGATCAATTTCTTTTCAGTCGGATGTAACAGCCGGCACAGTAACTCTGGTAATTTCTCTGCCAGTGGCTTAGCGAAAATCAGCGCAATTCGAGGGAGAAAATTTGGGTTAAAACCCAGTGAATTTTAAATGTCTGTGTTCCGTCAGCTGAAGCAGACGGCAATTGGAAACGAATCCTATTTTTTGTATTCAATGATTTTTATTGCCGTCTGCTTTAGCTGACGGAACTGGAAATACAAAGGATAAATTAGTCGTCCGGGCAAAAAACCAAATTTAAGGTTGCCCTTTTCCGGACGAAAATGGCACTGTGGTGGCAGGAATTCAACCCCGTTCGGGGTTGCAATATCAAATTTCAATTCCCATTCACCATACGCATTTCATCCTGCCTATCCTGAATATCCCTGTTCAAATACGACAACCGACCGGGAGGTCGGTGTTACATAAATCCAACGGTCTTCCTCATTAACCATTAATCATTGACCATTAACCATTATTGTAATCATCCCTGATAATAATGAATTTTCCCATCCGCGTAATCTCCGTGATCTGCGGGAGACGTATTTCCATTCCACCCTGGGCTATTCGTGTATCACCCCACTGGGGTTGCAAATTTCACTAACCCTTATAAGGTGAATCGAATTACAACAAAATACGGTAATTGATTTCAGTTGAATTCAAAGCATGATCAAGTTGTACCTTGGCTTCATAAGCAATTGCACCCATCCGGCTGGCATATATAATGATTTTGTTCTCTTCCTCCTGAGAAACTCCATGTGGTTTTTCGGGTAGAACTGCTACTTTTACATGAACAATAATTCTGGTTTTTTGTTTGTTTGCCTCTATTTTCGCTGGTTCTGAAATAGTCGATTTTAAAAGGGATGTCGTGAAACCATGGTCAGTCAAATCCTTTAAAACAGCATTTTCTCCTGCTGCACCTATTTTATATGTTGGCATAAAATATCCTGGAAAAATGTTATCAGTGCTCGGTTGGACTTTCTCAAAGAACCCACCTTATACCCGGAGTTTATTTCAGTGGCAGGTTTTACAAAAGTTGGGATTTATAACGAAAATTGAAATACATGATTTCATGTAATTTTTCAAAAAGGATAGCGTTTTCACTTAACTGAAGGTAGGTGAGCTGAAATTAATAGCAGAAAAATTTAGAGATAATTTGCTTTATTTGTCCAAATTCGTGGTGGTCAGTTCAAAAGCACGTTTCAGAAGATATTCAACGTCATAGGGTTTCCCGATGATTTCAATGACACCTTCCGCTAACAAGTTGCGCTTCAATTCAGGTTCAACCAGGCCACTTGCAAAAACAAGTTTGACTTCCGGATTTATCTTTTTCATTTCAAAAAACATGGCATCGCCTTCAAGTTTTGGCAGCCCGATATCCGAAATAACCAGATCAATTTGTTGTGAATGCTTTGCATAAACGGCAAGGCCTTCCTGGCCGTCAGTTGCTGTCAATATATTATAGCCATAGCTTTCCAGGAACATTTTCACCAGGTTCAGCATCGGTTTTTCATCCTCAACCAAAAGCAAGATTGCAGAACCTTCAAATCCTGACACATCTTCAGGCGCATTCTCACTAACCGGACTCGAATTATCATCAGGAACCGGGAAATAAAGATAAAAGTCAGATCCTTTTCCAACCTTGCTTTCAACATGAATAAATCCGTCATGACTTTTCATGATGCCGTAAACCACACTTAAACCAAGTCCGCTGCCTTCACCCAATTCTCTGGTTGTAAAGAACGGGTCAAAAATATGCTGAAGTGTGGCACTGTCCATTCCGATGCCGGTGTCGCTAATGCTGATAGATACAAATTGTTTTGCTATTGTTTCAAGTTGGGGTACTTTGAGGTCTTCTGATGAAATCACTTCAGACCTGATGGTCAGGTTCCCGCCATTGGGCATTGCATTTTTTGCATTGACGCAAATATTCAGAATAATTTGCCCGAACTGATTTGGATCAGTATTGATCAGCGGAAGTAAATCACCGATTTCCCTGGTCAAAGTGATTGATTTGGGTAAGGTTCCCTGCAATAATTCAAGTGTATCAGAAAGCAGCAAAGAAACATTCATCGGTCCGAACTCACTTCCCGATTTTCTTGCGAAAGTTAAAATCTGCCTGACTAATCCTGATCCCCGTTTAACGGCATCAGAGATCGTTTCAGCAGTTTTCTCAATCATTTCAGGGTGAAGCGGAGCCAACCTTTGCAAGGCACCGGTATTGGTAAGAATGATACTGAGAATATTGTTGAAATCATGAGCCATTCCGGACGCAAGTATCCCAATACTTTCCATTTTTTGCAGATGTTCAATTCGGGACTGAATATTTTTTCGTTCTGTAATATCTTGAAGAATGGCAATGAAATGAGTGATTTCATTATCTGTCTGTCTGATGGGAGTAATGGTGAGTTCAGCAGTAAACGGTGATCCGTCTATTCTTGTTTCTTCAATTACTCCGCTCCATATATTACCGGATTCAAGTTGTGGTTTGATTTCAGAATTCCAGCGTTTGGTTGAATAGCCTTGACTGAAAAGAATTTCAGGAAAGGGTAGGAAATTATCCTGAGCGCTTCCCGTTAATTTCAGAAAAGCGTGATTAAGAAAAGAAACCTCTCCGTCACGGTCGGCAATTAATATGGCATTCGCAGCAGATTGAAGTGCAGCAGATTGAACCAGAAGCGTTTCCCTGGCTGATTTTGAGTCGGTAACATCCTGTGAAATTCCAGCAAGAAATGTCCCTTTTTGAGAAGTGTTCCTGATTGGGAATCCACGGTTCCACAGCGTTCTGATGGTTCCGTCAGGGCGTTGTATTCTAAAATAATTGGTAAAATTTGTTGTCGGATTGTGGGCTTCCAGGCGGGAAAGAAAAATTTCACGGTCATGCGGAAGAATGGCGTTAAACAGACAATTTGGATCTTCAAGCACATCATGAACTGGTATGCCATAAACACTTTCAAAACCCGGGCTGATATACAGAAACTTTTTAGCCTCAAAATCAGCCATCCAGAAAATATCGGTAATATTATCTGCAATCAGTCTGACTCTTTCTTCGCTGTTTTTAATGTTTTCTTCTGATTTTCTTATGTCACTGATATCCATCAATGAGGTAATCAGGCAAATTTCTTTGTTGATTTCTACAGGAACCATGGAAAGCAGAATTATTTTTTCCTGCCCAGTCCTGGTCTTCAGAATCAGTTCTCTTTCCTTAATTTCACCTGTATCTTTTATCAGCTTGATGGATTCGTTTCTATCTTCGAAATTTTGCCAGAATTGCAGATCCTGAGTCGTTTTACCAATTACTGAAGATTTTTGATAGTCAAAAAGACGTTCAAATGCCTCATTACAGTCCAGAATGGTTCCATCTTCGAGGCGGGTAAGCATCATGGGTGCCGGGTTTGAATTAAAGACTACCGAAAATCTGTGTTCAGAAAGTTCAAGAGCGTGTCTGGCTTCATTTCGCTCAGCAAGATAAGCCCGTTCCTCCGTGGCTTTCAGTATGGCCGGGGCAAGGCGTTTGATATTGTCTTTCAATACATAATTGGTTGCACCTAATTTAATGCAGTCAACAGCAACTTCTTCGTTAAGGGCACCGGTCCAAAGTATGACGGGAGTCAATGGCAGTTTCTCGCGGCTGTATTTGATAACATCCATTCCATTAAACCCGTTCATCTGATAATCAGTCAGAATCAGGTCGGGAGTTACCGTTTCAATCTGAGTGAAAAAAGTCTCTTTTGTTTCCGCCAGGTAAATGATACAATCAGGCAACACCTTTTTGATCTCCAGAATTGCAAGTTCTGCATCTTCCATCGAATCATCTACTAACAGAAGTGTGTAGGGTCCTGACATTTCAATTCCTTTCGCAGAAAATTAAAAAACCAATCTTCTTTATAAAGGTAATTAATAAAAAACTGATTAAATCATCCCTTATAGAAGTCATTCAAAGTTAAGCAGGACTTTAACGACCTGATATAGGTAAAAGCATGTAATTATAGGGTGGGAAAAAGTAGGTATCACGTAGTTCTAAATTTGTCATGCTGAGTGATCCCGTCCCGAGAATCGGGATCGGAATGTCGTAGATCCGGCCACTGACGGATATCGAAGCATGACTAATACCGCAAGCGGGATCACTCAGGTTGCCAATTCTGCATTCTCATGAATTGCATTTATTTACAAGAAGTATATCGCTTCCTAAACCTGGTCACGGTCCTGGAATTTGGGCAGAACCAGTACAAAGCAAACGGTGTAAGGTTCAGGCAGATCGGCAGGATCTACAAACGCATCATGGTCTTTGTGGACTGATTTTAAATCGGTTAATGAGGTGAAAGAGTGTCCAGATCCGCCGGTTGTAAATTTAATCCGGAATAATTTATCTACGGCATCGGATGAAAGTGGTTCACCGTTATTCATCATCTGAAGATAAACGGCATTCGGTTTGTCGGTAATGCTGACTAAAATCTTCGTTGCCCCGTATCTGAGTGCATTTGACACCAGATTTGAAAACAAACCTTCAAAATTTTCTTTATGAGTAAAGACTCTGATAAACCGGTTCCCGGTTACTTCAATTGTCAGGTAATCTTCGATCAGGTGCGTTTTGGGAAGTAAATCATCCAGTAACCAGAATTTACCGTTTTTTACACCACTTTTAAACTCTTCTCTGATCAGCGGAACGTATTCTTTCAGATCGGTAAGTCCCTTGTCAACTGAAGTAATCAGTTCACGTTTATCCGGTTTCAATTGGGGATTCAGTTTTGAAATGAGAAATTTAACAGCCATCAGCGGCGTTGAAATGAAATTGTTGAAATCATGCAATGCCCGGTCAAGTCGTCTTGAACTTGCTTCAGTTGTTGCCTTGAGTCCTTCATAAGACTGTTCAATTTTCTGAATGTGACTTTTTTCGACGGAAAGGTGAGTATTCAGCTCCGTTACTTTATTTGCAAGTCCGAGTTTGTCCTCATTTAATTTTTCGATCTGGCGGGATTGATCAAACAATCTCATTTGCTGGGGGAAAATGATATACTTCAGAAAACTGACAATCAGGATGACGACAACCAGTACCAGAATCAGACTAATCCAAATGGGATTTTGCCAGCTTAATACCAAATCCCTGTCTGATTCTGTAGTCAATAAAAAAGTAGCTGAGTATAAAAAGCTGGGGAACCTGATTAAGGTAAAAACGAACATATGAGTTTTCCTTTCCAACGGATGGAAGGCCAAGCAAATTTCCGAAAGTGTCAAAAAACAAACTAAAGTCATCAACCAGCATCATAAGAACCAGGGCAAGAATTCCAAGCCGGTTAAATGAGATTTGAAATTCCGTTTGAATTTCAATTGTCAAAAGCTGAAATATCAATATAAGCCAGATTGAATCAACCAGAATATTTGAAATCGAATAAACGACTCCAAATGGAAAAAACAAGGTAAGAATAATTCCTGAAATGCTGATTAGACAAGTAATCCAAAAGAGGACCATTGAGAATCTGTTTTGATTGTGGTCCAGCATTTTAAGCAGGGCACGTGTTATCAGCGGATAGGTAAATAGAAAAAGATAGTTTGCAAAAAAAACACGGATTTCATTAATTACAGGATAGTTGACAATTGCTTCTGGCACGTCAAATGTTAATAATATTAGTGGAACAGGTAAAAGCTGAATAACTGTAAACGGGAAAAAAAACCGGCCATCCTTTTTCATATCCTGAAAAAACCAAATCAAAGACCACATAGCCAATGTAATTATAGCAAGGCCTACCCTGAAATCAGGAACCCAGCCTGATGAGGTGACAGAGAATAACAACAATCCAATTGGAATGACAGCCAACGGAATCAGGTAAAAAGGATTTTTGATTTTACCTGAATAAAAGTTGATACCCATATAAATCAGGCAGGTTCCAACATAAAAAAGGGAATAAGGCATTGTTATTCCTGTAACTAAGAAAAATAAATCAAACTAAAGTCACAGGTTGGTAATTGTTAAACCATGACTTTAATTAGTCAATACAAAGCGGGGGGCAGGACGATGCTCTTTCAAGAACTTCACCCTCAATTTGTAATGAAAATACGCCATTGTCCCTTAATTGTAAATAAACAGCTTTCCCCGGATGGTTACCAAGCAAAGTCAGAATCATGGAGTTGCTGAAAGCATGTGATACTTTATTTTCGAAATTGGTATCGCCGGTTGTAAATAAAATTGATTTATTTTTTCCGGTAACTATAAAAGTTGTTGCCTGATTATCATTCCAGAACCAGGTCTTGTCACCTACAAGTTCAGACTGTCCAACAAGGTTTTTAAGGGATAAAGATTGAATTTCAACCGATACTTTTGCTTTGCCAAAAAGATTATCAGCCTCTGTCTCTGTAAAAAGAGTCCCGATAACCTGAGCGCTGGATGTGTTAAAAAAAAGAGCGGTAAGGCAAAATAGAAGGAGTGTTTTTTTCATGGCAGGATTCTACTTTCAGTTAATGAATTTTGCAGTTTCAGGCCGAAAGTATATCATTTAAACAGAAAAATTCCAAAATTAAAATGCACTTCCTTAATTCTTGTAAGTTCATAATAATATTAAATTTGTGTCCTGATCAGCAATAAGTCTGCCTCTTTCCAAATTGGAAGATTACATGATTTACCCTAGAAAAAATGGCCAATAATATTTGAATTACTTAATAATTGGTGGGTGGCTATTCGGCAATCGGTTTTTAAACATCCCTATACCCGATTTCTTTGAATTTGCAAGGAAATGGCGACATTTCCCGACAATTGTTAATCGATACCCTGCTGAATCCTATAAACAAACCGGGATCTGATTTTCCAATCCACAAAGTAAAAACTAAGGATAAAAAGTTGCGGAATTTGATTGATATAAAAAAAAGTATACAACTTATCATTGCTGGAATTTGGAAGACTAAGTCTGATATCAAATGCATCTAAAAATAAACTGATATCATCTAAAATCATCAAAAAGATCAACATTTGAATGCCCAAATGATTGAATTTAACATTAGAATGCGTAGCTGACCATGTTTTTAAAAGAATGAAAATTAAATACATCCAGCTTAGGTCAATTAAAATTGAAAATGCAGGTAATACGATTTCCTTTCTAAAAAATATGATGCATAAAAAACCAGAAATCGTAAGAAAAACACTCAACCAAACAAGATAGTTATGCTTTTTCGCAGTTGAATTAAAAACCATTTTTGAGATATTGAAAGTGAAAAACGGATAAAGTAGAAATAAGAAATACAAGGAGTATAGTGTTTTTATTTGGCGATAAAACGGATAAACATCATCTATTCCAGGAGAAATGTATTTTGGAAAATAGATTAAAACAAAGAGTAAATTATATAATGAAAATGGTAAAAAGAATAGACCTTCATTTTTCTTATCCTGAAAAAACCAAACAAAAGACCACATTGAAAAACTGATCATCGCAGTGCCAATACGAATATCCTGGACCCAGCCGGTGAGTACCACCATATTAATGAGCAAACCCATGGTAATGATCACAAAAAGAAAGAGGATCAAATCACTTTTTATCTTTTTCGAAAAATAGTGAATACCCAGACAGACAAAAAAGGTAAAAAAGTATAGAAACAAATAAGCCATTTTCGAACCGTTTTATAGTTGTGGTTTCGACTGGATGTTACATCTGAAAATACGCTATTGTAGCCTGAATGCAAAAACTGGTTATTGCGAGCTGTGCAATCAGGCTTTTCTATCCAGACCCTGCCCATCCCCCATTTTTACCCCAAACCCAGAACCCGCCTAAGGTATTTTCACTGTTTATTTACATATAATTCCCGATTGAAACCTTTTCGTCATTCAGCCTACCTTTACATTCAACAATTATAAAGGACAGAGTCATGAAGGCTGACAAAGCAACCCAATTTCTCCCTGCAGAACGTGATTCTTATTTTAAGGTCATTGCACAGAATAAACTATTGGCATCGCATGACATGCTGAATGTGATTTCCAATTCAATTCCAAGTTTATTCCTGATTCTGAACGGAAGACGCCAGATTGTATACATGAATTCCAAAATCAAAGACTTTATCGGGAACGCCGATTTTGAATCCGTTATAGGTGTCAGACCGGGTGAATTAATAGATTGTGAAAATGCCTGGCTATCAGATGGTGGCTGCGGAACCAATAAGATTTGCCAGCTTTGCGGAGCCGCACAATCTTTTGTTGGTGCCCACAAGGGTGTGAGAACCGTTAATGAATGCCGGATTACTTCGAAGAAAAACGGACACGGTCTTGACCTGAAAGTTACAGCAAGTCCGTATCATGTAGATAATGAAGATTTTGTCATTGTTGTTATTGAAGATATCTCGAACATGAAGCGCAAGCAAGTTATGGAGCGATTGTTCTTTCATGATATTCTGAATACCGCCGGTGGAATTTATGGTTTGTCTGATATATTGCGCGAGACCACTGAAAACGAAACCAGAGATCTATCAGAAATGCTTTTTAAGCAGTCGCTTAATTTGGTTGAAGATATTCAGTTGCAGCGTGACCTCGTTCAGGCAGAAAACGGAGAACTTAAAGTTGTAAATGAACCCATTCATGCCTTTGAATTTCTCGAAAGTATTGCTGAACTCTATACATTTCACACTGTGGCTCAGAAAAAGCGAATTTTGGTCGATCCGCAGACCACCAGAAATTATTTTCTTAGTGATTCCGGCTTACTTCGCCGGGTGATAGGGAATATGGTTAAGAATGCCCTTGAGGCAATTGAACCGGGTTCCTCGGTGACCCTAAATGCAAGTTGTGAAAACGAAACGATTTTATTTAACGTTCAGAATCAGGGTTTTATTCCCGTAAATGTTCAGAGTGAGATTTTCCACCGGTCATTTACAACCAAAGGAATGGGCCGCGGATTGGGTACTTTCAGTATTAAACTGATCACAGAAAAGTATCTTGGCGGACAAGCCTTTTTTAAATCTTCAGAAAGCCAGGGAACGACTTTCTCCGTTCAATTGCCCATGATTCCGGTTGCTAAACCCAATCAAATGATGAAGAATTAATTTAAATCACAGTTAATTCATTAGGGTTTGGTTTGAAAAGATTGAACTTGAAAAAGGTAAAGTAAATCTCGGATAAAATTAAAAAACTGTTGTCCCATTCTGAATTTGGTCATAAATCATTGCGATTGAGACTCATCGAATCCTGAAATTCTGTAATGGACGTTCTTGCAAGGTCACTACTTGAATTGGAATTTTAAAAATGTTTTAAATGTTGCAACAATATGTAATCAGTCAAGGAATGTTTAAAATGAAAAAAACCAGAGTCCTTATTGCCGATGATCATGCCATTACCCGAAGGGGACTAAGACAAATCCTGGATACCTATCCCGATCTGGAAATTGTTGGCGAAGCAGCGAACGGTCTTGAAACCATTAATAAAGTCTTTGAACTCGAGCCTGATCTTATTTTTCTGGATATCTCAATGCCGCATCTCAATGGCATTGAAGCTTGCATCCAGATTCTGAAAAGCAAACCACTGACCCGAATTATTATGATTACCATGAATGATCCCGAAGATTATCTGCTTGCCGCCCTTGAAGCCGGAGCTCATGGTTTCCTTAAAAAGGATGCTCCTATTGAGGAATTTAAAATTGCTATTGATGCGGTAGCAAACGGATATAAATACCTGAGCCCAACCATTTCGGTAAAAGTAATCAATGCCTATCTCGATCTGAAGAAAAACCCTCAGAAGGTAAAAAAAGAACTTTTATCTGTCAGGGAAAAGGAAGTATTAACCTTAATCGCTGAAGGCTATTCATCGAAAGAAATAGCAGATATGATTTCACTGAGTGTTAAAACGGTCGGAACCCACCGGAATAATATCATGAAAAAACTGGGTGTTCATAACACTGCAGAAATGGTGCGGTATGCTTTTGATAAAAAGCTGATTGTTAAAGGGTTACATTCACGCGCTTAGTTCTAACTCCGGCGGATAAAAAATAGAAATTACCAAAACTAAAATTTGTCATGCTGAGTGATCCCGAATGCTTTCGGGATAGTATCGAAGCATGAGTGATCCCGAATGTTTTAAACCCGGCCTTTGACGGGCTTTCGGGATAGTATCGAAGCATGAGTGATCCCGTCCAGAGAATCGGGATAGGGATATCGCAGATCCGGCAACTGACGGAGTATCGAAGCATGAGTGATTTTTTTTAAATGTAGTTTTTCACTGAGCCTTTTAAGTATTTATGTTGAGGAAATTACAGTTTTTCGTGTATTTCCATTCAAAGTGTTTTAACCGAACTTTGATGAGATGGGAAGGTATGAAATTTTTAATCAATCGTTTTTCTCTGTAAAATCCATTTTCTATTGGATTATTTCGGGTGTTCTAATTTGTTTCCTCATTTGGATCTATTTTTACCATTCCAAAATTTCTGAGGAAGCACTTGAACATGTTAAAACTGATTTAAAAGAGATCTCTTTTTTTCATCAGGAAATTCTTAATTCCCGCGTATCAGAACGAATTCTCGACAGCCGATACTTTACCTCAAACCCTGGTTTTCTTAAGGATGTGAATTTCTATTTTACAAACCCTGAAAAAAACAAATGGCTCTTTGTGAAAATGAGTGGGTAGGATTAATTTAGGGAAAAAGAAAGGGTTTGAATAAGTTGACAGAAACAGAACTATTTGCCCTTGCCCTTGGTGTAAGATCCCCATGGACTATAGAAGA
>JAFLBE010000120.1 GCA_017303995.1 Bacteroidota bacterium
AAAACAAAGGGGCAGAAATGTTTGATTCAGTATATAGTTTTTCAACTAGAGTGTCCATAAACTGTTTTCTGCTTTTTCTTAATTTTCAATATTTTCAATGAACATGCAAATCTAATAGAGTGATCCCATCCCGAGAATCGGGATCGGGACTGTATCGAAGCATGAGTGCCGAATCTGGGAAACTGATTCGGTTTATCGAGAAATACCACGCCAGACAACTCAGGAATTAAATTATGAATTTTAAACAGACTCAACCCTCAATACATCATTTTCACTTTTAAGAAATGGGAGTCAATCGAAATAACAACCAGTTTGCAGGAAGTTTCTCCATTCCAGCTCCCTGATTTTACCAGAATAGTATCTTCATTCTGTTCCCAGGTTCCAGCGAAATTATCATAAGTGATAGGCGGAGTGCCGCACCAACCTGCATTTTTCCGGTCAACCAGAGTTCCGTCAGCTTTGAACTGATATCCGCCTTCATCATCTTTGAATTTGGTGGCCCGGGTGTAAAGAACCAAATCATTTTCCCATGCAGATGTCACCCATACACCAACAAGTTCCGGATTTCTTTTTTCATTGGTATCCTCTGATTCAATCAGACAACCTGAAAAAAGAAAGAAAGGGATAATAAAAATCAAGTTCATTTTTTTCATTAATTGCTCCTCAGAATAATGCGCTTAACGCTTGCAGTTTTACCAAAACGGTCACTGAGCGGCACTTCGACTACGCTCAGTGACCAAGTTGAAGTGCCCGTTTTGAGCGTACCACGTACAGCGTATAACGTACCCCGAAATTCCCGTGACCCGTAACCTTCCCCGGTATTTACTTAACCAGCAAAATCTTTACCGTTTCGGTCCGGTTCTGATAAGTTCCTTTCACCAGATATATCCCGGAAGACTGATTTTCCAGATTCACCAGCCAGGAATTCAAACCCGGGTTACCTTCCAGGGTTTCTTCTTTCACCAGCTGACCCAAAACTGAATACGTTTTAAATGTCACTTTCCCCTTGCCTGGCAAAGTAAACGGAATTCTGGTTTCCGGGTTAAACGGATTCGGATAATTGGGTTTGAGGGAGAATGTTTGGGGAGTAAACCCAGATGGTTCTTCGACTCCATCCGGAACGGATTTATATTTAAACAGTGTATAACCAAGAGAACCGTGGGTGACAACCAAAAAATCATTCTCTGTTCCGATTCCGGTTACTGGTAGAGTCTGATCAAAACTTCCCTCAAAAACTGGAGATTCAGGATTTTCGAGAGAATATATTCTGATCTTGGTATCATCCTCATAAATATAACTGCCCCAGATCGTTACACTCAAGACAAAAAGTTTATTTTTAACAATTTGTATGCTTCCGGCAGCTTCATCAAGTTGAATTTCTGAAACTCTTTCAAACTGATTTTGACTTACTTCCCTGAAAATTACGATTTTGTTCTTGCAATTCAGAATTACCAAATCGTCCTTAAAAAGTCCGGTTTCAGGTTTGTCATTTTTACCCAGTGGCAAACAAAGCGTTTTTTGATCCCACCCAGTGAACGGGAATGAATAAACCAAAACGCCCGAATCTGGTGAACAAAGAAAAATACGGTTTCCTTCTCTGAAATAACTACTGATGGGAAAGTTTGAAAAATAACCTCCATCAGATTTCTGTTTCGGATCAGAGGGATCTTTCAAACTATACTGGCTTAGAATTGAATGCTCAAAAGATGACCAGGGAGTTTTACCACTTAAAACAATAAAAAGTGAATCTTCCAGTGTAGCTTGAGTTACATGATCAAAATTATTTGTAATCCAGCCCAAATATTCGTTTGGTTTTTCCTTGTGTTTTAGAAAAACACCCTCAGAACTTACTACATATAAATAATCTGCGAATGATTCAATTGCGATTGTTTCCCTGCCAACAAGATCAGTCGGTCCTACAAAATAAAAATATTTTTCAATTGGTAAGCCATGAGATTTTAATTCAAAGGAACGATAACCTCCTGATTCAGGAACATGAAGTTCACCTTTTGTCATTTTGGGATTTACCATATACCCTGCTTCATGAATTCTGAATTTCAATTTAAAAACTGTATTTGTTTGTTTTGAATAATAATTAAGCCCATAACTTCCATCTGTTGAAATGAGATAGTTGTCACCTATACAAAAACTGTTTCCATGGAAATAGGAGTTTTGAGAATTAATTGCAGTTGGTTTTTTTATATCACTAATATCAAATAGGCCTAAAATATATCCACCCCATCCCAATTCAAAATATCCCAGAAACTGACCTTTTATTTTAATGAATTCTCCCCCCTGCCCCAAATCAAGAGAATCGGTCAATTCAAACCTGGTGCTTTCAGAATTTGAATACACAAGCATTTTGTTTTTATAATCCGTTGATCCAACGAAAAGATGATTATCCTTTCCGGCCAAACAAAAGGAATAAGCATTTTGCTTTAACTGAATTGAATCTGAAACAACAGGTTGGAGTGGATTTTGAAGACTGGCAATATAAATGGTTTTATCAATAACATAACAAAGCTGACCTCCAGCAATTGTAAAGCTATTGATGTAACCTGGAACCCTGGTAGAATATTTTGGCTTGGCTTCATCCGAAATATCATAAACAGAAAGAAGTCCGCTGTTTCGAAGAAAAGCCACAGATCCCAATACACTGATTTCCTGCTCAACTCCTGAAGAAACAGGTGTTTTTGAAATTACGGTTGGTTGGTATCTGTTCGAAATGTTAATAATAAAAAACGAACGTCCAAGCAGGTAAAGACGATCCCCGGAAAGGAACGAGGTTGAAACACTCTCACCCAAATCAAGTTTAGCAACTTCCAATAAGGAATCAGAAGCGGATAGTATTCCCGTTATCAAATTCGATCCACTTGTATAGAATACCGCCTCCTCATTTCCCTCAATGGTTGTAACAGGACCGTAACCCCACCTGAAAACCTTTTCAAAACCAGGAACCTGCGCCATAATTGAATTTGAAACCACCAAAAGCAGAATCGGAAAAAGGAGTTTTTTCATCGGGTCACCTGACAATTTTTATGCGGATATTTCGGTCGGATTCAAATTGGATAAATATCAGGTAAAAGGCAAGTGAATTATTTGGGAATATTAATCAGGGGAAATAAAAAAGGGGCTGTCTCAAAAGGACGGCCCCGTTATTTTTATAGAATAGTCAGAAATTAGCAAAAGAATTCAATTTTGAGGATGGGATTTCAGTCTGGTGATAATTTGGGTTGGGATTATTTTACAG
>JAFLBE010000121.1 GCA_017303995.1 Bacteroidota bacterium
TGGGAATCGGTAAGAATTCAGAAAAAATTTGATTTTCCACCGGCTGACTCTTACAAAATGAAGAAGAAAGAGTCTCACAAAATTATTGAACAAAAAATAAATATCCTGGAAAATCAGCTGGCAGGTTTAAAGGGTAAAGAACAGGATGTTTTTGAATTTGGAAATGTACTTCAGACGCTTGCCAATTTTTATTTTGAAGATGGTGAATTCGAAAAAGCTTTTGAATGTTATGACCAATGTTCAAAGATGAAGGGAACAAATATATTCAATCAGGCCGAATATTATCACCGGATGGGAGTTATCTACCTGGAGTGGGACCGGTTTGATAAGTCAAGGGAGAAATTTGAAGAGGCTATTGGCATCCGGGAAAGTCTGGGTGACAATCAGGGACTTGCCCAAACTTTTCTTCAACTCGGGCTGTTGAATTTTCAATTGGCAAAATATGCCGCTGCAATTGATACCTGGAAGCATGCTCTTCACCTGAATTCAGAAATGGATAATTTTAACGAGAAGGCATACTGTCTGCTTAACCTTGGACTTGTTTATATGGCAATCGGTAATTCCGGTGCTGCAATTTCGCATTTTGGTGATGCACTTGATTATCTGAAGAAACTTGAAAACCAACCGGGAATTGCACTTGTTTTGGGTCATATTGCGTGGTTTCAGGCAGAAAATAAAAAGTACGCCGAAGCAATTAGATTTTACCTTATGAGCAGACATCTCGCAGAAAAGAATGCGATGTCAGATTTGGTTTCTGTTATCGATCTTCATTTGAATATTCTTCTTGAATTTCTTGGAAATGATGAGTTTCTGCGTCTGAAAGACCAGATTAAAAAGGGAATTGAAAAGCGTGAATCTGAAAATCACCATTTAAAATCAGTTTGAAAATTTAAAAATGAATAAGTCAGGTTCCGCATTTACTGCATTAAAATCCTTAAATCCCTATTTGGTCAGGTACAGAAAAAAACTGTTGCTCGGGTTATTTTTTGTTTTGTTAACAAACTTATTTAATGTTCTTGGGCCTGTTTACGTGAGTCAGGCAATTGATTCCCTCAAATCCTCGTTTAGTTCTTCCGGATTGGTTTATTTTGGACTTTTAATTGTTGCTTTTGCAATTGGCAGAGGAATTTTCCTGTTTCTTGTAAGGCAAACTATTATCGTGGTAAGCCGTGAAGCTGAGTATGATATCCGGAACGATCTGTACACGCATATTCAGTCCTTGTCAATGTCCTATTTCAAAACTCATAGCACTGGTGATATTCTTGCAAAAAATACAAATGACATCAATGCAGTGAGAAGTTATCTGGGTCCAGGAATTATGTATTCAGCAAACACGCTGGTTAGTTTTTTATTCATTATTCCCACCATGTTTTTTGTGAACTGGAAATTGACTCTGATTGCCCTGATCCCGCTTCCATTAATGTCCTATCTGGTTTTTAAAGTCGGGAAAATCATTCATCACACTTATTCCGGAATTCAGGCTCAATATTCAACCATGACCAGCCGGGTTCAGGAAAATTTGTCGGGAATCAGGATTGTAAAATCTTTCGTTCGAGAATGGTTTGAAATTGAACAGTTTGATCATTTAAACCGGGAATATTTGAAAAAGAATCTTAAACTGGGTCGTTTGCAAGCCATTTTTTATTCTTCAATGTCACTTCTGATTGGTTTGTCGGTTGTTCTTGTTATTTGGGTTGGGGGTTATCTGGTCATTCAAAACGAACTTACCCTTGGGAATATGACTCAGTTTGTCATGTATGTGGGTATGCTCATCTGGCCGATGATTGCTTTGGGTTGGGTAATCAACATTATTCAGCAGGCGTCTGCATCACAGGCGAGATTAAACCTGATCATGAATGAAGTAGCAGAAATCAAAGACGATGAAAAAACAAACCGTTCCATTGTTGATATAGTTGGTAAGGTAGAATTTTCAAAAGTTGATTTTTCCTTTCCTGATCGTGAAAGTGTGCTTAAAAATATTTCGTTTTCAGTTTTCCCCGGTCAAATACTTGCAGTTACTGGTCATACCGGGTCGGGAAAATCAACCCTGGTCAATTTGGTGATGAGATTGTTCGACACCAAATCCGGAACAATTTTAATAGATGGCAATCCGATTCAGTCAATTCCGCTCAAGGTTCTAAGACAGTCTATCGGCTACGTTCCACAGGAATCATTTCTGTTCAGTGATACAATCAGAAATAATATAACGTTCGGCGTTGAATTTCCGAATGATGAAGACATACAGGATGTTTCAGAAACTGCGCTCATCCGTGAAAACATCGAAGACTTCCCGCAGAAATTCGAAACCTTTGTGGGTGAACGGGGGATTACACTTTCAGGCGGACAAAAGCAAAGAACGACAATTGCCCGTGCATTGATGAGGGAGCCCAAGATTTTGATTCTTGATGATTGCCTTTCTGCTGTTGATACTCAAACCGAAGATCTGATCCTCCAGCGCCTCAGGGAAGTCATGAAACAAAGAACTTCCATCATTATCAGTCACAGAATTTCAACCATCAAAGGTGCAGACCTGATTCTGGTTCTTCATGATGGTGAAATTGCTGAGCGTGGAACTCATGAAGAATTACTTGCCCTGAACGGTCATTATTCATCACTTTACCAGAAGCAATTGCTGGAAGAAGAATTGAAGGCAATAAACTGATGGAAATCACTATTCTGGGTACAAGTTCAGCAATTCCAATTCCAGGACGAAATCTGTCAGGAACGGTTTTAAAATACGAGAATGAATATGTTCTTTTCGATTGTGGCGAAGGAACCCAGTTTTCAATCCGGAAACTTCAGCTTCATCCGTCCAAAATAAAAACGATTTGCATAACCCATCTTCATGGGGATCATTCCTTTGGCTTACCCGGTCTGATTTCGGGTATCAATTATTCAAATAAATCAGACTTTCTTACCATTATTGGTCCGGTTGGAATTAAAGAGTTACTTGAGGTTAGTCAAAAACACCAGCAATTTTTTGCAGATTTCCCGATTGAAATCAGAGAACTTGAGTTTATGGATCAGCCAGGAATTGTTTATGATTCCAACCTGTATTCAATTTCAGCTATAAGT
>JAFLBE010000122.1 GCA_017303995.1 Bacteroidota bacterium
TTACCAATTTTGACTGTTCAGCATTTTTCATTAAAGACACGACTCATCTCGTCAATGTGATGTCTGTTTTGCCCGACTATCTCCGGACGAAATCGCATGGCAAAGTAAATAATTATTCTGACTGGAGTATTCAGCTCGGGCGCCGTTTCAGGGCTTTGAAACTTTGGTGGGTGATCCGGTCATTTGGGGTGGATGGCATCCGGGAAAAACTCAGGCTTCATATGAGTCTGGCGAGGCTGGCAGAAAAAACAATCAGAACCTGGGCGGATGCAGAAATTCTGGCGCCTTCTCCTTTAAATCTGATCTGCTTCCGGTTTCGCCCGCACGAAATTCCTGAATCAGAATGGAATGGTTTTAATGAAGAGCTTTTGCAAAAAGTGAATGCAACCGGTCAATTGTATATGTCGCATACGAAACTGAATGGGATCTATTCACTCAGAATGGTGATCGGGCAAACTTCAGTTACAGAGAAACACGTTGCATCTGCCCTGGAAATCCTGAAATCGGTGAAAGATGAGTTGGTATTTGCATACAGAAAGCCGGAAAAAAAGTAAGCAAACGGAGTTTTTGTAACCCTTTTTAATATTTAAGATAAAGTCGGCGAGACTGATTGTGTTTCAGCTGAATAAAAATAACTGAATATAAAACCTCAATAAACTGAACTAAAATAAATTATCAGGTTGAAATCGGGGTGAAAAGGAGAATCAGGAACGGGGGATGAGAAGATAAAAGCTATTCCGGCACAATCCTTGTTATTATTTGTGGAAAATGATGACAGATACAATGAAAGAAACACTTTTTTTAATCGGACACAATCCGGTCGAAGCCTGGGAAATTGAAAAACATCTAAGTGATGATTTTGCAATTATAAATTTTGGTGTGAACTATAATGTAACGGGCTTTCTGGGCGATTATTCAGGATGGGTGGACATTGCCCTGATTGATTTTTCGGGTCAGAAATCGATCGTGAGGTCTTTGATTACAGAAATTCTCCTGCGGAACCCAATTGCACAACTGGGCGTATCTATTGAAAAAGAGCTTTTGAATGAAGCCCGCACTTTTGGGCTGATCCATCCGCGGATTACCCTTTTTACCAAACCAATTGACTGGTCTCAGGTTCAGGCCACTTTTCTGAACCGCCAAAAAGATGGAAACCACCGCTAACCCAGTTAAATCACTCCCCTGACGTCGAGCGCAAAAGCCCCATTCCCGGGATCAAGAACCAATAACGGATTAATCTCCAGTTCTTTGATCTCGGGAAAATCTGCTCCAATCTGAGATAATCTGACCACCGCATCAGTTACCGCATTCCAATCTCCCGGTGGAATATTCCGCCAGCCATTTAATCTTTTCCCGGCAATAGTTTTACTCAGCAATTCGGTTGCCTGCAGATGTGACAATGGTGCAATTCCCATGGCAACATCTCTGAGCAGTTCAACTTCAACACCGCCGGTTCCAACTACTATCAGCGGACCAAACTGGGCATCCTGTTTAAGTCCGACAAGAATTTCATGGCCTTTCGGCATCATTTTCTGAATAAGAACACCTTCAATCCGGGCATCAGACTTAATCATTTTTGCCATATTCATGATGGCATCAAAACCTTGTAAAACGTCGTCCTGAGTTTTCAGATTGAGCAAAACCCCGCCAACATCAGATTTGTGGCTGAAGTCAGGGGAAACCAGTTTCATCACAACCGGAAACCCAATTTGTGAAGCTTTACTTGCAGCGATTTTTGCTGTTTGAGCAAGTTCAAAAGCTGGGAAATGGATTCCGTAGGCTTCCATCAACCTAACGAAATCCTGATGATAAATGGCACTTTGGGCTTCAAGATGGTCAATTCCTGATAGGGAACTGTGCGATTCCCGCTGACTTTCGAGCCAGTGATACCGGTTAAGCATGGCTTTCAGGGTTGAGGCCATCCGTTCTGGGAATGCAAAGTTTGGGACTTTTTTTCGATGCAAAATTTCAAGTGCTTTTTGGACGGAAGCCATTCCCATAATAGCAGCAAGAACCGGCTTTTTATGGTTTGCAGCAACCTCACCAATGACTTCTGCAAGCGATTCTGGTAAAAACCAATCCTGAGGCGCCTGAATGACAATGGCTGCATCAACGGTCGGATCTGAAAGCAGGGTATCAAGCGCAAGTGCATAAGTTGCTGGTCCTGATCCGGCAAGAACGTCAACAGGGTTGTTTACACTTCCGGCAGCAGGTATTCTGGGTTTGAGGTGGGCACGGGTGGCTTCGGTTAAAGGTGCGAGTTTGAGTCCGGATGCTTCAAGTGCGTCAACAGCAAGAATTGCAGGTCCGCCGGCATTGGTCAGAACAGCAATGCGGTTTCCTTTTGGAAGGGGTTGCCAGGCCAGAGCACGTGCCCAGTCGAAAAGTTCTTCCATGGTGGTGGCGGTGAGAATTCCTGACCGATGGAAGGCAGCCCGGTAGGCATCGGCACTTCCTGCAAGCGAACCGGTGTGAGAGGCAACGGCTTTTGCGCCGCCTTCTCCAGTTCCGCCCTTGAGTACGATAAGTGGTTTTTTCCGGGCAGCTTCTTCAGAAATCGCCATGAATTCACGTCCGTTTGAAACACCTTCCACATAAGCTGTAATCACTTTGGTGTGCGGGTCATTTACCATGGAAGCAATCATTTCACGTTCGGTGACATCAACCTGATTTCCCAGACTTACAATTCTGGAAAACCCGATGCCGGCGCCTCTTGCCCAGTCAATAACAGCAGCAACCATTGCGCCTGACTGCGAGGTAAAGCCAATATCACCGGGAATGGGCATTCCCATCACAAAAGTGGTATTCAAAGGGGTGTGGGTATCAATTGAACCGATACAATTCGGACCAATGAGCCGGATTCCGTGTTTATCAGCAGTCAGTTTTAGCAGCCGTTCCCTGGCTTTTCCTTCTTCACCGGTTTCACCAAATCCGCCCGAAGTTACAATAACATATTTGATCCCGCGTTTTCCGCAGAGGTCAACCATTTCAACAACGTTGGCTGCCGGGACCACAATAATAGCAA
>JAFLBE010000123.1 GCA_017303995.1 Bacteroidota bacterium
AAAATGAATTTTTTGCCGGTTGCCAGATTGGTTGCAACCGACCGAAACGGAAATTTTAACTGGTCGAAGGATGGATTGGGATGATAAATTCCCTGCAGCGTTAATTCGTTTAGTTTGGTCGTGAGTTTTTGTCCGGTTGAAACTGCAAGCGGAATTCGGGGTTTCCAACCGTCAAGTTCGAGGGAAATAAGGGTGCGGTCATACAGTTTTTTCTGACTCAGAAAGACATTACTTCTGGCGATATCACCTTCAAGCGCTAACAATTCCTGCCAGTTTAGGGTTTTTGCCAACCGTTCAAGATCGGGAACAGAATAGCCGGCTGCGTACAATCCGCCAACGATACTGCCCATTGAAGTGCCCACAATAAAGTGAATCGGCACATCATGTTCTTCAAGTGCTTTGATCACGCCAATCTGAAAAATTCCGCGGGCACCACCACCACTGAGCACCAGACCAACTTTGGGTCCGAGCGGAGTTTCCCAGGAAAAAGGTGAAAGCTGGTCTTTTTTAACCACAACCTGAGCAAAAGCATCAGAGCAAACACCGTGTGAAATGACCCCAGCCAGCAAAATTGAAAGGAAATTGCCCATTTTCATCCTGTTAAAGTAGGATTTTCAGAAAGAAAAATCGAATTCAAACTCATAAGCGTCTTTAAATTCGCATAAATTTGTGATTCGGGGTAATTTTAGGAAAAACAAAATCATTACCACAGAGGATCGCAGAGTTTGAATAACAATGGAAATGTAAAACAATTCAAATTACATATTTACAAACCATTTTCTGATTTCTCTTACCATCCCGAAGCTAGTTCGGGATCTTCACTACGTTCGACTTATAACTTTTAACTTGCCACTTGAATAAATGAATTTTCTAAATCCCGTTTTTCTTGCCGGTTTACTGGCGGTTTCAATTCCGGTTCTGATTTATCTCTGGTATAAACGGAAAAAGAAGGTTACCCTTTTTTCTTCCCTTTTTCTATTTAAAAAAATTGAACAGTCGGCAATCCGGTCAGTAAAAATCACCGAACGATGGCTTTTGCTGCTTCGGATTCTTGGCATTATTCTGCTCGTTTTGGGTTTTGCCCAACCCATTTTCCTTAAAGAAAATACCGAACTCCCCTTTGACGGTGTTTTAATTGACGAATCTCCCTGGATGATGACACAGGGAAATACCGACCAGTCTGCAACTATCCGCAAATCCATCCAGAGCTGGCTTCTTCCCGAAAAAGAACGATTTCCTGACCTTTCCGTTTTTTCAACAGATTCACTTTCGGGTTATAAATTTGACGGAAACAAATCTGAACGTCCCGTTTCCTGGTTTCATTCTTTACCGGAAACAACTCCCGGTGGCAGATGGTTGGTGATTTCAAAAACCGGGTCCCCCGTTCTTGACAAAATCGCTTCAGACTGGAAAACGGATTCCCTTCGACAGGTAACTGTTCTTGCACTTTCAGACAACTCACTGAAAAACAATACGGGAATCCTTTCGGTTATTTATGAACCGTTGATCTGGCAGGTTAATGAACCCAATCAGGTCACCGTTGAAATCGGATCCACCCAAAAAACAGAGGGCTCTGCTGATCTTGATGTGTTCACTGATGAAGTCTTCATCAGAACATATCGGCTTGAACTGAATGAATCACTAACCCGAATTTCAGTTCCCATTCAAATCACAACCCGTGGATGGCATTCTCTAAAATTGGTTTTGCGTTCTTCTGATTTTCAGCCGGATAATGAATGGAACGGCGGTTTTTTCCTCCCGGAACAAATCCCGGTTACGCTGACAACTGCAAATTCTCAACCCGGACTTTCTGCTGAAGATCTCAAGTTTGCTTCTGCTGCAGCCGGCATTCCGCTTTCAGTTTCATTCGGACTGAATCAGCTTCAGGAGGATGGAATCTGGATCAAATCCTCCTCTCAATCCGCACTTTCTGATCTTCCTGGAAAAACGGGTGGCATTGTCTGGATTCCTGATTTTTCACGCCCCGAAACCATTGCCCGTGAGTTGTCTCAGCTTGGTTTAACGGTAAAATCGATAAAACCGCAGGAAACCTGGCTCGATAAACCGGCAAATCACCCCTTCTGGTCGTTCATTGACGGAAAAGCAAAAAGCGGAAATTCATCAGCAACCACTTTTGGACTGATTGAACTGAATCCGTCAAACTCAACCGATTTTCTTGCCTGGACGGCTTCCCGACAACCGCTCATGTTGCTCACCACTTACCGGTCAACGCCTGTTCTGGTTTTTCTTTCTCAGCCGTTTGACCCAGGACGGATTCCGCCACCCTGGGCATTGGCCTCACTTTTTCACTCCATTTTATATCTCGGATCTCAATCAACCGGTTCAAGCGGATTTTCTTCGTGGGAATTTAAAACGGGTTCAAGACCGGTTTATCCAGGAAATGGCGGATTGGTAACTGCAAGAATTGCTGACAGGGAATGGAACATGGAGATCACTGGCACGCTTCCTTTAACCTTACCAGAAGCTGCTTTGCCAGCACCTGGGCTGATTTCCTTCAGCAGAAATAACCAAACCGTTGCTCTTATTGGGTTGAATTCCGGTTTCAAGCCCTCATCCGGCAACCTTCCTGAAAGTTTTAGTGTTATAGAATGGACGGATATTTCTGAACTGCCATTTGGTAAAACCGGATGGAATCAAACCCTTTCGATTTTGTTCTTTTTGTTGGCTCTTGCTGCCTTTCTTTTTGAATCGTGGTTATCGAGAAGACGGAAAACCGTTTAATTGACTGACAGGAATAAAAACGGTAATTTACTCACGAACTTATTTTGCAGGTTATGGATTTACTGATTCAGGCAACTCTTATTTTTAATTTTCTCTGTTTCGGGCTTTCTGCCAGTCTCATTTTCATTCTTTTATACAAA
>JAFLBE010000124.1 GCA_017303995.1 Bacteroidota bacterium
TCATTCCTTTGGCTTACCCGGTCTGATTTCGGGTATCAATTATTCAAATAAATCTGACTTTCTTACCATTATTGGTCCGGTTGGAATTAAAGAGTTGCTTGAGGTTAGTCAAAAACACCAGCAATTTTTTGCAGATTTCCCGATTGAAATCAGAGAACTTGAGTTTATGGATCAGCCAGGAATTGTTTATGATTCCAACCTGTATTCAATTTCAGCTATAAGTTTAAATCATCGGATTCCTGCATTTGGTTACCGGTTTGATGAGCATCCGAAAGCAGGGAAACTTGATGTTGATCTGGCTGAAAAACTGGGTGTTCATAAAGGTCCGCTGCTCAGAGAATTGAAGGAAGGACGCTCGGTTGTTTCTGAAACAGGAAAAACAATTTTACCTTCAGACGTTTTAGCTGAACCCAAACCATCAAAATCGTTTTCCTATATCACTGACACCCGGTATTGTTCACGGTCTGTAGACCTAGCAAAAGGATCCGATTTATTAATGCATGAAGCCACATATTTACATGAGTTAAAAGCAAAAGCTGATGAAACCGGACATTCTACTGCATTTGAAGCAGGTACTATCGCAAAAGCAGCCGGCGTGAAAAAATTGGTTTTATTCCATTACAGTGCCCGATATCCGAATTTAAATCCGCTTTACCGTGAAGCAATTGCTGTTTTCCCTGCAACGCACATGGGAAATGACTTCGAAACTCTGAGGATTGAATAATCATGGCTGCAGTATTTCATGAAGATGAACCCTCTGGAAAAGCACTTGATCTTGGATTGATGAAACGACTTGTCAGATATGTACTTCCTCATAAAAAATTGGTTTTCTGGGGAATACTTCTTTCTGTCGCATCTTCTTTTTTGGGTCCTTTAAGACCCTATTTATCACATATTGCCATTGATGATTACATCGCCAAAGGTGATTGGAACGGACTCCATCTGATTGGGATGGCTATTCTGTTTATTTTACTTTTTGAAGTTCTGTTTCAATTCGGACTGACTTATATCACCCAATATTTAGGACAGAAGGCAATCTTTGATCTTCGGCTTGAGGTTTTTTCCTTCCTCCAAAAACTGAATCTGACCTTTTTTGATAAAAATCCGCTTGGCAGGTTAATCTCACGGGTGACTTCAGATGTTGAAGTACTGAATGAAATGTTTTCTTCAGGATTGGTTGCCGTTTTTGGCGATTTATTCCGTTTATGTTTTATTCTTTTGCTGATGTTTCTTACTGATTGGCGACTAAGTCTTATTACACTTTCTGTTCTGCCATTTATGATTTATGGTTCTTTCCTGTTCAGAAGAAAAGCCCGTGAATCGTATCTTGAAGTCAGGGTTCAGGTTGCCAAACTGATGTCTTTCCTCCAGGAACACATCACCGGAATGTCAATCGTTCAGATATTTAACCGGGAAGAACGTGAACTTAAAAAATTCAAAAAAATCAACGAAGAACACCGGGATGCCCATATCCGCGGAATTTATTACTACTCCGTTTTTTATCCGGCAGTAGATTTTCTTTCTTCACTGGCAATTGCCCTGATTGTTTGGTATGGCGGTGGAGAAGTAGTGCAATCAAATCTGACAATTGGTGTTCTTTTCATGTTCATCCAATATGTTGAGCAGTTTTTCAGGCCGATTCGTGATCTCAGCGAAAAGTATGATATTATGCAACGCGCAATGGCGTCATCTGAACGGATTTTTACTCTCCTTGACCGTGCCCCTTATGTTGAAAAAAATGAAGGTACTGTTAAAGTAGAAAAAATTCAGGGTGCAGTTGAATTTGATCAGGTTTGGTCGGCTTATCAGGATGAAGACTGGATTCTGAAAGGTGTATCGTTTTCGGTAAAACCGGGTGAAAAAGTTGCTCTTGTTGGAGCAACAGGTTCAGGAAAAACGACGGTTATCAGCCTGATCAACAGATTTTATCCGTTTCAGAAAGGATCGATCAAGGTTGATGGACTTGATATAGCCGATTTTGAGTTGGGTGCTTACCGGTCAAGAATCGGGGTTGTCCTTCAGGATGTTTTTCTGTTTACGGGCACCGTCTATGAAAATCTGACCTTAGGCCGGAAGGACATTCCACTTGAAAAGGTAAAAGAAGCAGCCAGACTTGTTCAGGCAGACACTTTTATTTCAAAACTTCCGGGCGATTATAATTTTCTGCTGACGGAACGTGGCGGGAATTTATCTGTCGGACAACGGCAGCTGATCAGTTTTGTGAGAGTTCTTCTTTTTAATCCGGATATCGTCATTCTTGATGAAGCAACAAGTTCGGTTGATACCGAGACTGAATTTCTTATCCAAAAGGCTGTTGATGAGGTCATGAAAGGCCGGACAGCCATCGTTATTGCCCACCGTCTGTCAACAATCCACAAGTCAGATAAAATCATAGTTTTGCACAAAGGGGAAGTCAAAGAAACCGGTTCTCACCTTCAACTCATGGAACAAAACGGAATTTACCGGAAACTTTATCAGCTTCAGTACAAAGAACAGGAAGTTGGCTGATAAGTTATTCCTGTTTTTTAGAAAATTTTCTGATTTCTTGATTTCATTCAGGATCAATTGCTGGTTTGGAACCGCTTTTGTGTGCTAAGTCATTAATAAACATGAAGTTGGTTTAGGTTTACTATTTCAAGCTGGAAAGAAAACAACTATCTTTACAGTGACCAAATCAGGACCAAACCATGAAATTTCAAAGTATTATTACTATCGACCGGCATTTTATTGACCAGGAAAAAAAATTCCCCTACGCCACCGGGGAATTCACAAAAATCCTC
>JAFLBE010000125.1 GCA_017303995.1 Bacteroidota bacterium
TGATTCAGACTGTCGAGAAGTTGGGTGGTTTGCTGAACATTGAGAACAGAAGGGCCTGACTGGCCTGAAGGAGTTCCTTCAGGATTTCCTGTGCAGGCAAAAAGAAGAAGAAGACTGGTTAGTCCGATCATAGAATATTTACTCCGAGTTAAATTCATCATCGCTTATGTCGTATTTGATGAACAGATTGTTCGAAGTTTACTTGTTTTTGTTCCAGTCTTTCAGGAACCGCTCAATGCCGGCATCGGTAAGCGGGTGCTTGACGAGCTGGTCGAAAACTTTAAAAGGCATGGTTGCAACATCAGCACCGATGAGGGCTGCATCCACAATGTGAAGCGGATGGCGGACGGAAGCAACAAGTACCTCAGTTCCGAAATTATAATTACGGTAAATGGTGACGATCTGTTCGATGAGCTGCATGCCGTTCTGGGCAATGTCATCAAGCCGTCCGACAAAAGGAGAAATAAAAGTAGCACCGGCTTTGGCAGCAAGAAGTGCCTGGGCAGGTGAGAAACACAGGGTGACGTTGACCATGTTGCCATTATCTGTGATGGCTTTGCAGGCTTTGAGTCCGTCTTTGGTAAGCGGAACTTTAATGGTCACGTTGGGTGCGATTTTGAGCAGGTCTTCAGCTTCAGCCATCATACCGGCAAAATCAAGCGAGATAACTTCTGCGGATACAGGACCAGGAACGATTTTACAGATTTCGGCAATGTGACCTTTGAAATCCTTCACGCCTTCAGCAGAAACCAGAGAAGGATTGGTGGTTACACCATCGAGAATTCCAAGACTTGCAGCTTCCCTGATTTCGTTCAGATTAGCGGTATCGATGAAAAATTTCACGGGAAAATCTCCTGTTTTTGTATCCCAAACCTGCTGAAATAAAAATTCCTGAAGTAAGCGACCCCGTATCACCCGATTCTTCTACCTGCCGTTGCTTCCTTCCGGACCTGGCGGAGTTCGGTGTGTCCTCGTCGTACAGGACTTACTCCAGGAATCTTAAAGGTAAGTGATTTTCGGAATGGATTCAATTTTGGGGAGATTTTTTTGAAAACCGGGAAATGTTCTCCCGCTGATCGCACGGATTTACGCGGATGAAAATACGGTTTTATCCCAAGCTAAAGCACGGGTTCTTCGAACTGGGATATTCAGGATAATGGTTAATGTTGAAAACCTGGTATCCTGAGCGAAGTCGAAGGACGGCTTTTGACGGGGTTAATGGTTGATGAATTTTGCAACCCCGGAGGGGTGACCTCTTGGTAGAAAATAAACCACCAAAAAATAAACCGCCCGGCTGCAAACCCATTTGAAACTGGTGGTCTTAATCCGGGCGGAAATGGATTGCATTTTTAACCACACCCAAGTCATTTCATGACACGGGTTAAAAGAAAAAACAGAACACGCAGAAAATACATTTTGAACAATGACAAACAGGAAATTGGTTAATGGTGATTTGTGAAGGATAAATGAAATCCGGATTGGGTTTCCTAACCCCAGAGGGGTGACCTCTTGGTAGAAAATAAACCACCAAAAAATAAACCGCCCGGTTACAAACCCATTTGAAACTGGTGGTCTTAATCCGGGCGGAATTTAAATACGCTTTTAAACAGGGATATTCAGGATGGGCAGGATGAATAAACTGTTAGGGTGAAATTCGGAATTCAGATTGGTCTCTCACCCCAACGGGGTGATATGTTTATAAAAAACGGCACATCCCCTTCTCACAACCCAGCCCCAAATTCTATACTATTTTCGCACATTTTTTTGGCAGAATCAGAATTTCAACTGAACTCGATGTTCAGCTTATGTGGGTTTTAAAAAAGAATTCAAATTTGTAGCCAGGGTTCTTTTCAAGTCAGTAGGATTTTGTCTATATGATAAAACTATTTTCTGCCCGGGATTTATTTTGAATATAAAATTGCCATGTGTTTTATCAGTGCTCTCTTCATGAGTTTAGAAATTGGTGTTAAAATCAACCATCCCAATATACCTTTTGGATACATAGTAATCATTCTTGAAATTTCTGTTTCATCTGAAATAACTTGAAATTCAATAGTCTCAATAAAATGGGAGGCCAGGTATTTAAGCGGAGGGCTAAAATCAGTAAATTTCAGTGCTATTCTATTAAAAATATCCCATTCAATTATTTCTTCAATATATGATGAGTTGTCGTCACTGATTACCCTTATTTTTGACCCAACTATTTCATTAGTTCTTATTTCAAAACTGGCTTTTTTGATTCCAGGTATAATTGCATATCCTCTGAATTTAGACCACTGATTAGTATCAAGAATATACTCACCTATTTCTTTGGATGACAATTTGGTTCGAAAGTTGGTTTTGATCTGAATAGTCATCATATATTTCTATTAAATGTTTTTTGATTTACTTTTTTCCTTGTTGGATGTCAGTATAAGCCTTAGTGAGCTGTCTTTGGTGATATAACTCCAGGCCCAATTCACAAAAATGATTAGCTTATTTTTCACAGAAAGGATAAGCATTAAATGAAGAAACATCCAAACAACCCAGGCAAAGTAGCCTTTAAAATTGATAAAGGGCAAATCAACAACTGCTTTGTTGCGGCCAATCGTTGCCATTGTGCCCAGGTCGTAATACTCGTATTCTGTTAACGGTTCTCCATGAGTCTTTTTTGAAATATTCTTTGCCAATA
>JAFLBE010000126.1 GCA_017303995.1 Bacteroidota bacterium
CCGGTAACAGGAATCGTCTGAACCAGCGTTAACTGGATGTCACCGGTCCCCGGAGGCATATCCACCACCAGATAATCGAGTTCACCCCAATTGGTATCGCCAATAAACTGTTTCAGTGCAGAAGAAGCCATCGGGCCACGCCAGATCACGGCCTGCCCCGGTTCAATCATGAAACCAATTGACATGAGTTTAATTCCGTATTTTTCAACCGGAACCAATCTTTTTCCGTCAATGACTCCCGGTCTTTCATCTTTCACATCAAACATGATCGGGATTGAAGGACCATAAATATCCGCATCAATAATGCCGACTTTGGCACCCATTTGGGAAAGAGCAACCGCCAGATTGACTGCAACGGTAGATTTTCCAACTCCGCCTTTACCTGAGGCAACGGCAATGATATTCTTAACGCCAGGAAGGGATTGGTTGCCCATTCCACGGGAAGTCACAGTTGCTGTCATGGTGACGGTTACAACCGAAGCACCCGTACCTGACTTAACTGCATTTTCAGAATCTTTCTGGATTTTCTCTTTCATCGGACAAGCCGGCGTGGTAAGATCAACTGTGAAAGAAACGTTATTTCCGTCAATTTTCACGTCTTTAACCATATTCAATGTCACAATATCCTGATGTAAATCGGGATCCTGAACACTTCTCAAAGCAGATAAAACCTGTTCCTGGGTAATTGCCATTTTCAAATCCTGTTGTTTAAAGAGTACCCGATTCGGTGTGGTCACCCACATTTAATTTTCTGAAGTTTCCATGCAAAGTAACATGGCTGCCGATCAGAGAATCTTTTGCCTGAATCAGGTTAAGTTTGGTTTTTTCGTTAATAATTGAATTTTCAATCACACATTTTTCAATAACTGAGTCGGCTCCAACTGAAACGTAAGGCCCGACTACAGAATTCCTGACAGTGGCAGTTGGCGAAAGAAAAACTGGCGGAATGATTACCGAGTTTTCAACTTTTGCACCCTGAATCTGGTGCCGGCCCAAATCAAGCAGAAACTGATTGGTGTCGAGTAAACTTTGCATGTTTCCGCAATCCAGCCAATATTTCACCGTTCTGGCTTTGAACCGGAATCCCTTTTTAACCAGCGCTTCAAGTGCATCTGTCAGCTGATATTCGCCTTTAACCGTTTTATTTTCACGGATCAATGTATCCAGTTCTTCCCTCAGTTTTTCGGCATGTTTGAAGTAATAAACCCCAATGATGGCTCTATTGGAAACAGGTTCCTGTGGCTTTTCAACAAATTTGGTGATGAACCCGTTTTCTTCAACGACAACACCATATTGTTTCGGATTTTCTACTTCCTTAACCCAAATCACACCATCCGCATCAAGAGTTGAAAGTCCGGAAAGATCGGCATCAAAAATCGTATCGGCATAGGCAACCAAAACTTCACCCGACAGATTTTTCTCAGCCATAAAAATGGCATGACCGGTTCCCTGTGGCGGATCCTGAATAAAAAAGCTGGTTTTTGCTTTATACTTTTTCAGCAGGTTATCGAGATTTGCCTGAACGTCACGGTCAAAATCACCCAGAATAAAAGACACTTCTTCAATCTGGTTTTCTGCAGTCGAAACCAGCGTATCCAAAATTTCTTCGAGCATGATTTTTCCGCCTACCATCAAAAGCGGTTTGGGCGTCGTGTGGGTGTGTGGTCTGAGACGGGTTCCCTTCCCAGCCATCGGGATGATCATTTTCATGGTTACATCAGTCCTAATCGTTTCATTTTCATAATTAAAGTGGTCCGGTTCATTCCCAACAGTTTCGATGCCCGGGTTTTATTTCCGTTAACCGAGTCCAGTGTGTGTAAAATGTAGGCTTTTTCCATTTCGTTCATTTCCGGAACGTTTCTGTCTTCAGGATGGATGACATTCAGGTCAATCTTTTCTGCAACTTTTACCGGGAAACGGAATTTGCCTGCTTTTTCTATATTTTTTCCATGGAGCGGATCCATTGCGGAAAACTCGGTCACCATGGTTTTAAGCAAACTTTCAAGTTTTTTCAGCTCTTCGGTCCGGGTTTCGTCCAGTAGAATCAGTTTGGCATTGTCGATGGACTGTCCGGCAGGATACCAGGCAGCAAATTCGAGATACGAAAGGGTTGCTTTGATCCAGAAATCTACAGCTTCATCTTTTGCATTTAACTGCATGGCCATAATTGCCAAAATATCAAACGGTTCCCGTTTGGTATCGAGCACTTTCTGAATCCGGTCACGAAGAAACCGTTTCCGCTGATCAGAAGTCGTTCCTTCGAGAAAGGCGTTCAGTTTATTTTTCGTCCGGAAATAGTAATAATTTTCACTGTACTGATGAAGAACAAAGTCGTCAAGTCCTTCCTTCAGGGCATCTTCAACCTGACCGGGAGAAATTCTGCCGACCCAGATCTGCAAATTTAATCTTGAGAAAAACGGACCGCCAAGTGCGGCCATTTCGAGAATTTTTCTGGAAAGTTCTTTCATTTTTTTCTGATCAGGATAAAGGCACTTGCACCGTCAAGCTGGGTTTGCGCCGGGAAGGTTCTGAGTCCGAATTCGTTGGTCATACCAGCGAAAACCGGATCCGGATTGATATAAACAGAAAAATCAGGGTGAGTTTCAAGGAATTTTCTGATCTGATTTTCATTTTCGGATTCCAGAAAGGAGCAGGTTGA
>JAFLBE010000127.1 GCA_017303995.1 Bacteroidota bacterium
TTTTGTATTTCCGCGAATATGAACCCGGCCAATATTAACCTGGGTTCCTTCGGTCAGGGTAAAAGTAAGATCAACAGAATCTTTTCCGACAACTGTTTCTTGTTTATCAACCTGGAAAAACATATATCCTCTGTCATAATACAGAGACCCGATGTCCTTCCCTTCCTGGGTAAAATATAGATTTTGGTTTAGCTTTTTCTGGTCATAAACGTCACCGGTTTTAAACCCGAGAACATCAAAAAGCAAAGTGTCTGAGTAGAGCTTGTTCCCAACCCAGTCGATATTTCTTACAAAATATTTTTCACCCTCGTAAATTTTAATGTCAATAAACATCTGTCTGTCATTTTCAGGATTATAGGAAATGGAATCGCCAATCAACCTGAAATCTTTGAAACCCTGCTCCTGATAAAAGTCTTTAATTAAGTTTTTATCTTTTTCGTAATCTTCCCGTTTAAACTTGGGTCCACCAAAAATCCGCCACCAGGAATCCTGACGGGTTTCTTTGAAGGCACCAATCAATTCATCATTTTCAAAAGCCTTATTTCCAGAAAACCTGATCTTTTTAATAAAGACATCAGGACCCTCATCAACTTCAATTACCAGATTTACTTTTCCGGGCACTTTTTCAACCTGGTCAAACTTAACAGACGCTCTTAAGTACCCATCCTTTTCATATCGGGTAATAATAGACTTTTCCCATCTTTTCAGGTTGGCCGGAGTAAGAATCTGACCTTTGATCAAGGTAATCACCTTTTCCAGATCTTCCTTGTCAAGTTCATCAAGCCCTTTCCATTCCCAGGTATCCAGGCGGTTGTGCTCTTTAATTTTAATGACCAGAAAAATCTGATCACCAATTAACTGATCTTCCAGAATTTGAATATCACTGTACAACCGCTGATTCCAAAGCCGGGTAATAGCAGCTGTTATTTTATCGGATGGAAGTGTAATTTCTTCACCGATCTGCAATCCGGAATTGTTTATAATATTCTGTGGCTCAGAAAAAATATTACCCTCAACGGAAATTCCGGCAATTTTATAACTCTGAGTTTTGGGTGGTGTACCAGAAGGAGCACCAAACTGAGCATGTGAAAAAAGTGGGAGAAGAATAAAAACGGCGGATAATACAAACCGGAAAAACTGCATCAAAGGAAACCTTATTTAAATGTCAGAAAAGCCGGTTCTCAAACCGGTTTAAGTTGTTCGCTTACTTTACCGAACCGTCGTTCACGTTTCGAGAAACTTCGGATCGCTTCATAAAGATGAGGCCGCCTGAAATCAGGCCAAAAACAGTCTGTTATATAGAGTTCAGAATACGCAAGCTGCCAAAGCAGAAAATTTGAAATCCGCATTTCACCACTGGTTCTGATCATCAGATCAGGATCAGGAATGTCACGGGTTGATAAATGGGCTGAAATTGTTTCAGCAAAAATCTGATCAGGTGAAAGCCTACCTTCTGCAACTTCTTCCGCAATATGTTTAACAGCCTGGGTTAAATCCCACCGGCCACTATAAGACAGAGCCAGAACGAGAGTCATCCGTGTGTTTTGTCGGGTCAGCTCAATGGTTTGTTCCAGTTCTTCCCGAACTTTATCCGGCAGGTCGTCACGGTTACCGATTGTATGCAGCCGGATGTTATTATCATTCAGAGTTTTGAGTTCTTTTCTGAGACTGTGTATGAGCAGACTCATCAGAGCGCCAACTTCTTCTTTTGGCCGTCCCCAGTTTTCGGTACTGAATGCATAAAGCGTCAGATAGTTGACGCCCAGTTCAGCACAGGCCTCGACGGCATCTCTTACCGATTTCACTCCGGCATGATGACCACCGACCCGGGGCAACCCTTTTTCTTTTGCCCAACGCCCATTCCCATCCATAATAATGGCAATGTGACCGGGAATATGACAGGTTGCTTTAAGCTCGTCCTGCTCCCTTTTGTCAGCCTCTGTCCGTTTGTCTTTCACTTCATTTTATCCGAAGAATCACAATCTGATTTTTAGGCACAATTTTCGAACCTTTAAGTTACCAATAACCGCTTATAATGTCAATTTAAAGGAATAAGACGGTGGGATTAAACGTAATATGCGCAAAAATTTACTGCAGGAAGTCCGCAAATGGAAATGAATGGATTTCATTTGCCCCTTTTGATCTATTTGGCGATATTCAGAATAGTGATAAGTTATAAGTTCCATTTGATTTAAACTCCCCTCCTTTTCCAAAGGAGGGGGAATCAGTCTTAAGACTGATGGGGTGGTTTTCTTTTTGTTCTGGGAAAGTCAAAACTTTCACAAATAGGAGTGTAACCTATCACTTACCACTTTTAACTCTTGTAACCCCCGAAAGTGTTCGGGATCATCGCTTCACTTGACTTATAACTCTGTAACTTTTTTTGCTTTTTTTGCTCCTTTAAAGGAAAGTCACATGCGCACAGCAACCATTACGCGAAATACCAAAGAAACCCAAATCCACATTGAACTGAATCTCGATGGAACCGGCGTTTTTTCAATCGGAACCGGAATTGG